>NZ_RFSK01000063.1 GCF_009923995.1 Janthinobacterium sp.
AACCGGGCTAGCCCGGTTTTTTTTCTTGCTTCAACCCCAAAAGCAAGAACCGGGGTCGTACCCTCAGGGTACGACCCCAGCTTTTGCAGCTGGGGGGCTTTACCGATTCATGCGCGCCTATTCGCCCACCTTGCGTCTAAATACCCAGCTGGTGTCGTTCGACGCTTCCGGCACGAAACCATAGCCATCGACGTCGAACTGCTTCAGCTGTTCCGGATCGCGGATGGCGTTGACGGCCGCGTAGCGGGCCAGCATGCCGCGCGCGCGCTTGGCGTAGAAGGAAATGATTTTATACTTGCCGTTCTTCCAGTCCTCGAACACGGGCGCGATGACGGGCACGTCCAGCTGGCGCGGCTTGACGGATTTGAAATATTCCTCGGAAGCAAGATTGACCAGCACCTTGGCGCCCTGCTCCCTGGCCGTGCGGTTCAAACCTTCGGTAATGGTGTCGCCCCAGAACGCGTATAGATCCTTGCCGCGCGCCGTCGACAAGCGCGTGCCCATTTCCAGGCGGTGCGGGTGGATCAGGTCGAGCGGACGCAGCAGGCCATACAGGCCCGACAGGATGCGCACCTGCGACTGGGCGTAGTCGAGCTGGGCAGGCTGCAGGCTGCGCGCCTCGAAACCGGCGTACACGTCGCCATTGAAGGCCATGATGGCCTGGCGCGCATCATCGAGCCTGGGCGTCCAGGACGCATAGCGGGCCACGTTGAGGGCGGACAAGGCGTCGGAAATACCCATCAGGCTGCCCACTTCGGCGGGCGAAAACTGGCGCATGCGGGCTATGAGCTGGGCGGAATGGTCGAGAAAATCGGGGGTGCTGTGCAACGTGGTTGTTGGCGGCGTCTCCAGGTCGAGACTCTTGGCGGGCGAAAGCACGATCAACATAAATTATCACTACAGAATAGAATTGCCGACATGATACCTGCTCCACAAAAACTCGTCCTCGACACCAACGTCTGCCTCGACCTGTTCGTCTTCAACGACCCCCGCTGGGCGCCCCTGCTGGCGGCCATGGAAAGCGGCGCCGTGCACGCCATCACGCGCGAAGATTGCCGCGCGGAATATCTGGTCGTCCTGCATTACAAGCATCTGCCCCTCGATGAAGCCAGCCGCGCCGTCGCCGCCGCCCGCTTCGACGCCCACATCACGGTCGTGGCGCCGCCCGTCTCCGGCGTGCGCCTGCCCGTCTGCACGGACAAGGATGACCAGAAATTCCTCGAACTGGCGCGCGACGCCAATGCCGACATCCTCATCACCAAGGACAAGGCCCTGCTGAAACTGGCCCGCAAGACGGCCAAGGCCGGCATGTTCAAGATCATGGTGCCGGAAGGCTGGGCCTTGCCGGGCTGAGCCAGCGAGGGCTGCACGGAACGCCACGCGCTGCGCTAGAATGGGAAACGATTCCACTTTCCGCACCGCGACCCTACCGTTCATGAACAGCCCGTCCCTGCCCTACACGACTCCCGCCCTGACCACCCGCTTGCCTCTCGTGGGCACCACCGTGTTTACCCGCATGTCCAGCCTGGCGGTCCAGCACGGCGCCGTCAACCTGGGCCAGGGCTTTCCCGATTTCGATTGCGACCCGGCCCTGGTCGAGCTGGTCAGCGGCGCCATGCGCGCCGGCCACAACCAGTATCCCATGATGACGGGCGCCGCCCCCCTGCGCGAGGCCATCGCCGCGAAGATCGCCAGCCTGTACGGCCACACCTACGATGCGGGCACGGAAATCACCGTCACGGCCGGCGCCACGCAGGCGCTGACCACGGCGATTTTATGCTGCGTGCACCCGGGCGACGAAGTCATCGTCATCGAACCGGCCTACGACAGCTACCTGCCCGCCATCGCCCTGGCCGGCGGCGTGCCCGTGCTGGTGTCCATGGAAGTGGGCGAGCAAGGCTACAGCGTGCCGTGGGACAAGCTGGCCGCCGCCGTCAGCCCCAAGACGCGCTTGATCATCATCAATACGCCCCACAATCCGACGGGCACCATCCTGCGCCCGGCCGACATCGCCGCGCTGACCGACATCGTGCGCGGCACGCAAATCCTCATCCTGTCCGATGAAGTCTACGAACACATGGTCTACGACGGCGTGCGCCATGAATCGCTGAGCCGCCACCCGGAACTGGCCGCGCGCAGCTTCATCGCCTCCAGCTTCGGCAAGACGTACCACGTGACGGGCTGGAAAGTGGGCTACGTGGCGGCACCAGCGGCCCTGACGGCGGAATTTCGCAAGGTGCACCAGTACAACGTGTTTACCGTCAACACGCCCATGCAGCACGGCATCGCCGGCTACATGGCCGCGCCGCAGCCCTACCTGGACTTGCCCGCGTTTTACCAGCGCAAGCGCGATCTGTTCCGCGACGGCCTGGCGGGCAGCCGTTTTACCCTGCTGCCGGCCGACGGCACGTATTTCCAGTGCGTGCGTTACGATGCCATTTCGCAAGAGAGCGAAGCGCAGTTCGCCGAATGGCTGACGGCGGAAATCAAGGTGGCCGCCATTCCCGTCTCCGCGTTCTATGCGCAGGGCAAGGAATCGGGCATCGTGCGCTTCTGCTTCGCCAAGCAGGACGATACCTTGCGCCTGGCGCTGGAGCGCCTGCGCAGCATATAACCGAGCATTGAGCATGGCTCCGCTGCGGCGGGGCAAAGGATGACAGCATGGTACAGCGTCGCATCGGCCCGGCCGACCTGGTTCCCGGCGAACCCCTGCCCTGGGATCTGTTCCTGGCGGACCATAGTGCCGGCCCGCAACTACGCAAGGGCCAGATCATTACGGATGGCACCCAGCTGGGGCGGCTATTGCAGCTGGGCCTGTACGTGGGCGCGCCGGACCAGCCTTCCGTCCTGCGCCTGCTGAACGAAGCGGCGCAGCGCCTGGAACGGCTGCTGCTGGACTTGCGCAGCGAAAACAATGCCGAGCGCGACGTGCGCGACATCGCCCGCGAACTGCTGCGCGCGCTCGAACACGATGCAGACATCGCCCTGGCCAGCATCCTGCTCAACCAGATCGCCGGCAGCTATGCCGTGCGCCACTGCATCGAAACAGCGCTGCTGGCCATGCTCGTGGGCCGCAGCATGCACAAGTCCCACGACGAGCTGCTGCTGATCGGCGCCGCCGCCCTGACCATGAACGTGGGCATGCTGCGCCACCACGACAGCTTCCAGGACCGCCGCGGCCCCCTGAACGACGAGGAAATGCGCATCGTGCGCCAGCATCCGCAGGAAAGCGAGGAACTGCTGCGCTGCGCCGGCGTCGACGACGAGGAATGGCTCAGCTGCGTGCTGCTGCACCATGAAAACGACGACGGCAGCGGCTATCCGCAGGGGCGCACGGCCGATGAAATCCTGCAGAACGCCAAGCTGATCGGCCTGGCCGACCGCTATTGCGCCCGCGTCTCGGCGCGCAACTACCGCCGCTCCATCCTGCCGGACCAGGCGCTGCAGCACATCTTCCTCGACCAGGGCGTGCCCATCGATCCGCTGCTGGGCGAACAGTTCGTCAAGCTGCTGGGCAAGTATCCACCCGGCACCCTGGTCCGCCTGCGCAGCGGCGAACTGGGCGTCGTCACGCAACGGGGTGCCGCCCACGTGCACCCGCTGAGCGACCCGCTGGGCGCGCCCCTGGCCGCCGCCGAACTGGCCCAGCTGGCCCCGCGCGACACGGCCGACAGCCGCTTTGCCATCGTGTCCTCGCTGCACGAGGACGACGCGGGCCTGCATTTCAGCATGCGGCACGTGTGGGGCGACGAAGCGCGGCTGTAAATCAGCCTCAGCGCTTGCCCGCCCGCGCATCCGGCAAGGTCTGTTGCAGATCAAGGTTGAGCGCCCACTGCTCCGCCACCGGAATGGCGCGCCGCGAACTGGTCTTGAGGGAACCTTCCTGCGTCCACAGAAAGGGATAAAAAGTCAGACACAGTTCGCCGGACAAGGGCAATTCGTCAAAGTCCGCCGCCGCGCCGGGCTGCCGGCCGTAAAACTGCCGCAGCTGGCGGGTAAAGGCCCATGCGACAAACGCCGTGAAACCGATCTCCAGCGCTTCCCACGCCAGTGTCTCGGGTGCAAAGTAATACATCTTGCCCTGGTCCGGCCCGAGCGCACCGCCGTTGATGGCAAAGAAGCCGCCCAGCACGTCGTCGGCCACCAGCAGAAAACCCTCGGCCCTTCCTTCATTCCACGTAGCAATGTTCCGGCCGAGCTTGCCATGTCCCGAGCCCAGTATCCGGAGCCAGCCGTCATCCACCAGGATGCCCCCCGTTTCATAGGCGATCGCGCCCAGGGGCGAGCGCGTGGTGACCTGCAGACTCAGCAGCACATCGTCCCTGCCGGCCGAGGGTGGCAGCAATTCCACCGGGATGTCGGCCTCGCCGGCCCATTGCCGGATCAGCGGAAACGCCGGATCGTCCCTATCCAATAATTCATTCAATGTACGCATTGCACCTTACCTTATGACCTTATGACCTTATGACCTTATCGATGACCGCTGCCGGCGTCCAGTGTCGCTGGCGGCATCTGGACGCGCCGCAGATTTTACACAGCCACATGCCTGCACGCCTGCCACCGGCCACGCAAAGCCGGCCTGACGCCGCCGTCCGGCATGCCGTGCATTCCCCGGAATCGACCGTTCATCCCGCGCGTGGCGCCATTCGTCGTCCCGCGCTCGCCCGCCAGGGCGGCCGCGCATACCATGCCGATATGACCACTCCACTCCAGTTCAAGTCCGGCCAATTCTATGGCGACGTGCATCACGGCGCGCGCGGCAGCATTTTCGATATCCGCCGCCTGAAGGCCACGCGTGAAGAGGATGAAGTCGAAACGCACCGGCATGACGATGCCCATTTCGTCTTCGTCCTGTCCGGCACGTATATTTCCAGCGCCCTGCACGCCCCGCCGCGCGCGCCTTCGCCCACCCTCGTCTTCAATCCGGCCGGCACGACGCACCGCGACCGCTTCGTCGATGGCAAGGGCAGTTTCATGACGGTATCGCTCGACCCCGCCCTGCTGTCGGGCGCCGAGGAAGTGCATGCGGCCCAGGAATGCGCCACCGTGTTGCGCGATACGGCCAGCGCGGCGGCCGCGTTCCGGCTCGCGTGCGAAGTGAGCCGCGGCGGCGACGGTGCCTTGCTCGAAGCGGGCGCGTGGGAGATGCTGGCCAGCCTGCACAAGGCGCCCCGGCAGGCGCGCCCCGCCCTGCCCGGCTGGGCGCACCAGGCCTATGAAGCCGTGATGGACCTGGCCAATGACACGCATCTGCGCATCGCCGACGTGGCCGCCGCCCTGGGCGTGCATCCCGTGCACCTGGCCCGAGTGTTCCGCCAGGCCTGGGGCTGTTCGCCGGGCGACCTGCTGCGCTGGCGCCGCGTCGACCAGGCCTGCGGCCTGCTGGGCCGCCCGGAACTGAGCATGGCCGACGTGGCGCTGAGCGTGGGCTTTGCCGACCAGAGCCACATGAGCCGCGCCTTCCAGGCCCGCTACGGCATGACGCCGAGCAACTATCGTCGCCAAATGTTTCAAACGTCCAAGACAATGCCCAGACTGCAAGACTAGACTGCCCTTTTCCAACCCTGGAGCACACCCATGTTACGATACCTTCCCCTTCTTCTGGCCTTCGGCGGCAGCGTCCACGCGGGCGAACTGGACGGCGTCACCACCGCCATCGAAGCGGGCGACTACAAGCAGATCACCAGCGTCGTCGTGGCGCAGCATGGTAAGCTGCTCTACGAACACTACTTCGACAAGGATGGCGCCGAAAGCCTGCGCAACACGCGCTCGGTTGGCAAGACGGTGGCCGGCATGCTGGTCGGCCTGGCCATCGAGCGCAAGCTCTTGCGTGCCGACACGCCCGTCCTGCCCTACTTTCCGGAACTGCGCCCGCTGGCCCATGCCGACCCGCGCAAGGACAAGATCACGGTCGAGGATTTCCTGACCATGAGCTCGCTGCTTGAATGCGACGACGACAACCAGCATTCGCGCGGCAACGAAGAACGCATGTATCTCGTGGAAGACTGGAGCCGCTTCGTGGCGGACCTGCCGATCCGCGGCTTTCCCGAATGGCAGCCCCGTCCCGAGCAATCGCCGTATGGCCGCGCCTGGAGCTATTGCACGGCCGGCGTAACGCTGCTGGGGCCGCTGCTCGAAAAGGTGAGCGGCCAGGGCGTGCCGGACTTCGCCGCCGCCAACCTGTTCCAGCCGCTGGGCATCGACAAGGTGAAATGGCAATTCCAGCCCAAGGGCAGCGCCATGACGGGCGGCGGCTTGCAGCTGCGCAGCGTCGATCTGATGAAGCTAGGCCAGCTCTACCTCGACGGCGGGCGCTGGCATGGCAGGCAGGTGATGCCGGCCGAATGGGTCAAGCGCTCGATCGCGCCCCACGCGAACGCGCGCGAAGGCATGGACTATGGCTACCTGTGGTGGCTGCAACCGTTCACGGCCAACGGCCGCACGGTGCAAAGCTATGGGATGGCGGGCTCCGGCGGCAATAAGGTGCTGGTCCTGCCGGAACTCGATGCCGTGGTCGTCATCACCACGACCAACTTCCAGGTGCGCGACGCCCATGGACTCAGCGAAAAATTGCTAACCAAGCTGATCCTGCCGGCATTGATGCGCCCGTGAAGCCATGCTTTTTACAGGCGTCAACTACGCCGCAGTCCATGCGTGAGCACGAAAGGAAACACGCTCGCGTGCTCTTCATTCTCGAAGACGCGCAAGCGCGTCTTCCTGCCGGGAAAATCACATGACAACCTCCAGACGCGAACGCCGCACTGCGCCGGCGCCCTTGCCACCCGACCTGTCCCTGCGCCTTGACGGATATCAATGGGCGCGCGACACCGTCGGCGAATCGGGCGCGGCCGTCTACCGCCTGCATGGCCGGCCCGGCGCGCCGGAGCTGTTCCTGAAACATGGCCGGAATGACGTCGCCGGCATGCTGGCGGACGAAATGGCGCGGCTGCGGTGGCTGCGGCAGCACCTGCCCGTGCCCGCCGTCGAACAGTTCACCTGGACAACGGACCAGGCATGGCTGCTGATGACGGCCATGCCGGGAAAAACGGCATACCAGCTGCTGCAAGCGGACCCGGGACAAGGTCCTGCCGTCGTCGACGCGCTCGCGGCCTTCTTGCGCCGCCTGCATGCCATCCCCGCGAGCGCCTGCCCCTTCGACAGCGGGCATGGCGCCAGGCTGCGCCTGGCCCGCCAGCGCATCGATGCGGGCCTCGTCGATACCGATGATTTTGATGCGGAACGCGCGGGCTGGACGGCGGAACAGGTATGGCAGGCGATACAGGACTGCCTGCCCCTCGCGCCCGACCCCGTGGTGACGCATGGGGATTTTTCGCTGGATAACCTGCTCATGCATGAAGGCCAGGTCGTCGGCTGCATCGATGTCGGCCGCGCCGGCGTGGCCGACCGCTACCAGGACCTGGCCATCCTGTGGAACTGCCTGGGCGAGTTTGGCGCCGAGCTGCAGGACAGGCTTTTCGCGCGCTACGGCTTGCCCGCGCCGGACCAGCACAGGCAGCGCTTCCACTTGCTGCTCGACGAGCTGTTCTGACGCCAGGCCGTTGCTCAGTAGGACTGCACGGGGGCCGCCGATTGCCGGTGCTGCTGCACCAGGATCTTCGTCGTCAACAGGGTCACGCCATACGCCACCCTGCCCTGCTCCACGGGTTTCCAGTGCTGCTCCTCCTGGCGAAACGCCACCGTGTCGATGCCTCTGGCGCGGCCGCCGTGCTCGATGGCCACGATGGCTTCGCCGTTGCTGACGGCACCGATCACGAAGCGCCTGGACGGCACGCCGGAGCGGATCACGCAGCCGTCACTGAACAAGCCGCCCTGGTCCGACAGCGCCGTCTTGTCGCGCATCAGCTCGGTGATCGACTTGACCGCCCCCTTGCTTCCCTCCCGCGCGTTCTTGTTGAGCTCGGTAAACCCCGCCGGTCCGGCGCACGCCAGCCCCGCGACACACCCTACCCACAACCGCTGCCATTTCGCCATGCTCCGCCTCCAAGAGTGAATGTCCACTGTAGCACTTCAGCGCCCGTGGTTGCAGGCGCGGCGCCCCCTGCCGCCGAACGGTTCACGCACGCGCGCTGCAGCACGCCGGGAGGGCTGGCGCGCGTGCGGCCTTGCGGCAAGTCAAACGCGTCAATTGGCCGCAGGGCGGGCCGCTTCCCGCTGCGGCGCGGGCGCCATGACGGCCAGGTTCTGCGCAAGCGAAGACAGCCCCATGCCGTAGCGGCGCGCATCGACATGGGCCGCGTCCTCGATCGGCCGGAGCACTATCGTGCCATCGGCGCGCGCGTGGAACTGGGTGCCGTAGCGCTGCGGCTTGCCGTCGTTGACGAGGACGCGGTCGACCGACGTGGCCAGGTTGGGCAGATTCATCTCGTGCCGGCGCGCGGCATCCTGCATCAGCGCCAGCCAGCGCTTCAAGTCTTGCGCCGGTGCATGCTGGGCCACCAGCCAGGCGCCGCGGGCCGCGGGCGCGCCCACCATGCTATGCGTGGGCCAGCCCTTGTCCGCGATGATCTGCGCCAGGCGCCGCGAACGCGCGCCATCGTCCCTTGCCAGGCGCTGCTGCAGGGCCGCATCGCCCGGCGCCGCAGCGACGGCATGGCGCATCGCGCTGTCCTGCTCGCCCATCTCGAACAGCTCGCGCGCCAGGGCAGGCTCCGGCACCTGCCGCGGGTAGACCCGCATGGGCAGCGGCAGCGCCGTGCGGGCGTCGAACACCACTTGCGGGTCGGAATCCCACGTCTGCTCGCCCAGCATCATGACGCAAGTGATGCCGGGCGGCAGGTCGATGCGGTAGGCGCCGCCATCCGTGCTGCCCTGGATGCGCGCGCGCCCATCCTGGCAGTCGGCAAAGACGGCCAGCTTCTGCGGCCGCGCGTTTGCCGCACTGACGATCTTGCCGGAAAAATGCACCGGCGCCACGCCATTCGCCGCCGCGGCGGCACAGGCGGATGCCAGCAGCGTGGCACCCAGCAGTTGAAGTTTCATCATCGTCCCCTGTCAGGATGGAGCGTCCGCACCCGGCCGCCGCTTACTTGACCGCCGCCAGCTGCACCAGCTTGCGCTCGACAAATGCCTGCAATTGGGGCGACAAGGTCTGCAAGCCCTTGGCCCGCTCGAACGCCTGGCGCGCCTGGGCCGGGTGGTTGTCGGCCTGCAAGGCGATGCCCAGGCCCATCCACCAGACGCTGTTGTCGGGCGCCGTCTGCAGGGCTAGCTGGTATTGCTCGGCCGCTTCGCGGTAGCGCTGTTCGCGCTGCAGCACGCCGGCCAGGAAGGCGCGGTAGTCGCCATTGTCGGCGGCATACGGCAGGCTGCGCATCAGGGTGTCGAGCGCCGCCGGGCCGCCGTTGGTCTTGTCCAGCTGCAAGCGGGCCAGCATCATGGCCTGCGCCGGCTGTTTCGGGTCCAGTGCCAGGCTCAGCTGCAACTGGCGGGCCGCCTCGTCCGGGCGCTGCGCTTCCAGCAGCAGGCGCACCAGGGTTTCGCGCGCGCCCTGGTGGCGCGGGTCGAGCTGCAGGGTCTGCTGCAAGCCGGCCAGGGCTTCGGACACGCGGCCGTCTTCCAGCTGGCCCAGCGCGCGCCGGTAGGTATTTTCCACGCGCTGCTGCGGCGTGACCTGCTTGCCGTCGACAATGCGTTCGCTGGTGGCGGGCGCCGTCTTCGGCACGGGGGCGGCGGCTGGCTGGGAGGCTCTGCCGGTAACGCGATGCAATTCCATGTCGCCAATATCGGCCGGCGCCTTGGCCTTGGATTTCACCTTGACTGCCGGTTCAGCCTGTTCCGCGGCCGCTACTACGGGCATGCCGCGTGGCTCCGCTGGCGCAGGCACAGGTACGGGCGCAGGCTCCGCAACGACGACTGGCGCCGCAGCAGGTGGCGCAGCGGGAACAGGCAACGCCGGCGTGCTGGCCACGCTGACGAGCACGGGCGGCACAGCCGGACGCTTCAGGTAGACCCAGCCCAGGGCGATGGCCGCCGCCGTCAGGCCGGCCGCGCCGCCGAAGACGAGCGCGCGGGACACGCCCCGCTCGCGCTCGGGCACGGAGCGGATGCCCTCCGCGTCCGCGCGCCCCTCGGGGGTGCCGCGCGCATCGAGGTCTTGCAACATCTTGTTAATCAGGCTCATCTACAGGCTCATCATTCGTCATCGGTTCAATAAAGTCCAGCCTGCGCCGCAGGCGGCGGCCAGCACGCCGGCGCCCGCCAGCCACGGCCAGGGGCGGCGCCAGAAGCCGGCCTGGCTGGCCACGGTATCGCTGGCCGCCAGGGCCACGTGGCGGGCGCTGACCTGCTGCCGGCCTTCGCCGTACGCCACCATCAGCGCCTTGTGCGCCATGATGTTGATCAGGCGGGGGATGCCGCCGGAAGCCGTGTACAGGCGGGCCACGCCGCCGCGGCTGAACAGGCGCGCACCGTCGAAGCCGGCCACGCGCAGGCGGTGGGCCACATAGAAATCCACGTCGTCGCGCGAAAGCGGCCCCAGGTGATAGTGAAAGGTGATGCGCTGCGCCAGCTGGCGGATTTCCGGCAGGGCCAGCTTGACGTCCAGCTCCGGCTGGCCGAACAGCACGATCTGCAGCAGCTTGCGCTTTTCCGTTTCCAGGTTCGTCAGCAGGCGCAGCGCTTCGAGGCTCTCGACGGGCATGGCCTGGGCTTCGTCCAGGCACAGCAGCACGCGCTTGCCCTGCGCCGCCAGGTTGAGCAGGCGCAGGTTGAGGGACTTGAGCAATTGATGCTGCTCAATATCCTTTTCCAGCAGCACATCGAGATCCTCGGCCAGGGCGAGGATCAGCGAACGGGGCGACAGGTTCGGATTCGGGATGTAGGCCGTGACGAAATCCGGCCCCAGCGACTGCATGAACTTGCGGCAAAGAAAAGTTTTCCCGGTGCCCACTTCGCCGGTGATCTTGATGAAGCCCTCGCCATTGCGCGCCGCCACCAGCAGGGTGTTGAGCGCCTTCTGCGACTGCGGGCCGTTGAAGAAGAAACTGGTATCGGGCGTGAGGCCGAACGGCGCCTCGCGCAAGCCGAAATGGGCCTGGTACATTTAGCGCCGCTCCGACGGACGGCGCGGGTCGAGCGCCTCGATGCGCTTGCCCGAATCGAGCAAGTCCTCGTTCCAGCTGTTGGCGCCATCGACGATGGTGGGCTTGATCAGCACCACCAGCTCGCGCTTCTGGATCACCTGCCCCGTGTTGCGGAACAGCGCGCCCAGCACGGGGATGTCGCCCGCGCCCGGCACCTGCGAGCGGTCCGACGTCGTCGCCTGGCGCATCAGGCCGCCGATGGCGACGATGCGCCCGTCCTGGCTGCGCACCATGCTGTCCATCTCGGAAGTGCTGGAGGCGGCCAGCGGCAGCTTGAGCGAACCGGCGCTGCCCAGGTCGACTTCCTTGTTGACGGTGGTGACCTGGCTGACGGAAGGATGCACGTGCAGGATGATGTTGCCGTCGGCATCGATCTGCGGCGTCACGTCCAGCACCACACCGGAAAAGAAGGGCTGCAGGGTCACGTTGGGGCTGGTGGTGGCGCCGCTGGACGTGGTGTTGGTGGTGGTCGACACGCCCGTCACGTAAAACTCGTCAGTGCCGATCTTCAGCACGGCCTTCTGGTTGTTCATGGTGGCGATGCGCGGACTCGACAGCACGTGCACGGTGCCCTGCGATTCCAGGAAGGAAATCATGGCGGCGAAGTTGGCCGTCTGGAAAGCCAGGCCGAACATGGAGCCGGCCGACGTGGCCGCCGAACTAAGGCCAAAGCCGCTGCTGGCCGTCAGGCCGCTGCCGTTCGTCATGTTGGGCGGCTGGCCGCCGTTGAAGGGCAGCGGCGCCAGGGTGCCGCCCGGCTGGATGAAACCCGTCGAGATGCGGTTCGTGTGGCCGCTCTTGATGGAGGCGAACGAAGCCCAGTTGATGCCCGTCTGGAAGTTGTCGTTGAGCTGCACTTCGAGGATTTTCGCTTCCAGGATGACTTGCCGGTCGACGGACAATTGCGTTGCCTTCAGGTACATGTCGACATTGCGCAGCTCTTCCGGCATGGCGCGGATGACGATCACGCCCGACTGCGGGCTGAGCACCACCTGCCGCCCGCCTTCCGTGCTGCCGACGATGGCTTCGAGCGACAGCTTCAGTTCGCGCCAGAAATCCGCGTTCGAGGTGGTGGTGAGGTTGCTGCTGTCTTCGCCCGGCACGAGGCCGCCCGCGTTCTGCGTGCTGTTGCCATTGCTGCCGTTGCTGCCGTTGTTGCCCGTGCCGCCCGACACGGTCGGTCCCACGGACGCGACCGAGGTCGACGACACGCGCAGGTTGGAGCTGCCCTTGCGCGCGCCCGTCAGGTAGTTGACGTGGAACAAGCGCGTCTGCATGGTCAGGGGCTTGATGTAGATCTGCGTGCCCTCGACCTTGTAGTCGTAGCCATACAGTTCGCGCACGGCGTCGAGCGCCTGGAACAGGGTGACATCCTTCAGATTGGCCGAAATCGTGCCGCCGATGTCGGGGTGGACGAGCATGTTGTAGCGCGTGCCGGCCACGATGGAGGTGAAGAACTGGCGCGCCGGCACGTTGTTGAAGGCCACGTTGAAGCGTTCGTCGAGCGCGGCGCGGGCCTTCGGCAACTGCTGCGCCAGGGCCGCCACGGGCGGCAGCAGGGCCGCTTCCACGGCATCGGGCTGGGACGCCGGCGTGGTGGTGGCCGCCGCGCCCTTGACGGCATCGGTGATCGCATTGTAGGTATCGCGCTTGACGGGGGCGACGTTGCAGGCGCCCAGGCCCACGCTGACGCCGATGATGGCCGCCATCTTGCTGATACGAATCATTGCAGCTCCGCCGTTCGACTTGTCTTTGTTCATAAGCATGTTTTCATTTCCGTTCCGTCTTGCTGCTCGGATAGAGCTTGACTGTTTCCAGCGACTTACCTTTTCGCAATATCACGGCCGTGTCCTGGATCTCCACCACGACGGCATTGCCCACCTTGCTGCCGGGACGCACGATCTGCCCGTCGATGACGGCGATGCGGCGCCCGCCCGGCTTGCGGGAAATCAAGACCGACTCCAGCCGGGGCCGCGCCGGCGCCGCCGGCACGCCGGCCTGCGGCGCGTGCAGCGCGGCCGGCGGGCGCGTGGGATCGTCGAGAGCTTGCGCCCGGGCGCCGCCCACCGTCAAGCCCAGCAGGAGCAGCGCGGCGGCATGGCGCAGCGCGGGCATCACAGGGCCATCCATGTGTCGTCCAGGCCCAGGGTGTACAGGGTCAGGGTCAGGCGCGCCACGGGATAGGCATCGGCCTCCAGCCGCGCCTTGCCCCAGAACACCTGGGTCGGCATCGTTTGCAGCGCTTGCATATAGTTCACCATATCGGGATAAGAACCTTCCACCACCACCTCCACGCCATGGCGGTGCAGGACCTGGGCGGCAGGCTGGGGCTTGGCGGCGGGCGCGCCGGCCGCCGTTGCGGGCGACACAGGTGCGGGTGCGGGTGCGGCGGCAGGCGCCTCGCCCACCACGCCGGCAGGCAGGGTCTTCATCGACACCAGGCGCAGGCGCGCATGCTGGCGCAGCAGGCTTTCCAGCAGCTGCAGCATGCGCTCGGGCGCCACCAGGCCGCTTTGCATGTGCCGCAGCCCGTCCTTCAGCTTTGCCGTTTCCGCCAGCAGCACCTGCAGGCGGGCGCGGGCGGCCTGGTCCGGGTCGTTCTGGCTCGCTTCGACGAGCAGGACGATTTCCTTGTCCACGCCGGTCGCCAGGCCCCGGTTTTGCGCAATGCTGGCCGTCAGCAGGGCATGCCGGCTGAACAGCGGTTCGAGCACCATGAAATAGCCGCAGAACACGAGCGCCAGCGCGCAGGCGGCAAACACCATGACGCGCTCGCGCAGGGTCAGGGCGTCGAACTTGTCGGCCCATTGCTTCCACTGCTGTTTCATCGACGCGCTCCTTCCGCTGCGGCCGGTGCCGCTGCCGCGGCTGCCGCGACGGCCGAGGACTGCAGGCTGAAGCGCACGTACGGGGGCGGCGCGGCCGCCTTACCGGGCTCGGCCGGGGGCGTGTCGGGCTGGCCGATATCGAGGCTGGCGAAAGTCTTGCCCTTGAGTACCTCCTGCCGTCCCAGGCTGGCGATGTAGGCGGGTACCTGGGACGGGTGCAGGGCATTGCCCTGCAAGCCCATCTCATTGCCGGCACCGACGATGCTGACGCCCGTCAGCCACACGCCATCGACCTTCGCTTGCGCAAAGGCGCGGAAATAGGCGGCATAGCCGCGCGTATTGCCCAGGTTGCCGCTGGCCAGCACGTCGGCCGCATGGCGCAGCGAGGCGCGGTCCGCCTCGGCGCCGGCCAGCTGGCCTTCCAGCGCGGGGTCCTTGCGGCGCGGCGGAAAATTCTGCAGCACCTTGTCGCGGCGCGCTTCGCGCTGCTTCAGCTGCGCCTTCACGGCCGCCTCTTCGCCCTGCAGGCCGGCGACCTGGCGCTGGCCGTACCAGGCGAGGGCCGCCAGGCCCACGGCCAGCAGGCCCAGCGCCTGGGCCGAGGTGGCGGCGGAGACGCGGTGCGCCTTCTTTTCAAACTTGGGATTGAACAGATTGATTTGCTGGCTCATGCGCCCTTCCCTTCCTCGCGCAAGGCGGCGCCCAGCACCTGGAAGTAGCGCGCCTGCGCGCCCGCGTCCAGCAATTCCGGCACGGCCGAGAAATCGAAGACGCTGGCCAGGTCCAGCAATTCCACTGGCATGTACAGATTGTCGGCCAGGTAGCCGTGCAAGCCGTCGGCGCCGCCGGCCGCCAGCAGCAGGCGGGCCACGGAAATATAGTGGAACTGGCGGTCGAAGTGGTCGAACGAGCGCTGCAGTTCCAGGGTGATGCGGTCATGGAAGGCGCTGGCGTCCGCTTCGCGCAGCTGCGCCAGGGTGACGTCGATGCGGCGTGCCTGGTACAGCTCGCGGTTATGGCTCATCGTCAGCAAGCCGCCGTCGGCGTCAAAGCTGAGCATGGCCAGGCCACGTCCCGGGGTTTCCAGCAAGGTGGCGATATTGCGCTGTGCCATCTCCGGTATATCGATGGCCGCCAGGGCGATCTTGCAGTCGGCATACAGCGCCTGGCGCCGCGACACGGCGCTGTCGCGCGCGGCGACGGCGAAGACGCTGCCGCCGCGCGCCACGCCGTTCGGGTCGCCGGGGATATCGATCACGTCTATGGTGGCTTCGGCCAGGGGAAAGTCCAGCATGTCCTTCAGGCGCCAGCCCACGGCCGTCTTGCGCTCCTCGGGCGGCACGGCCGGCGCTTCCAGCGCCAGCAGCTGGTATTCGCCCGCCGCCAGCAGGCTGGTGCAGCGCCAGGACGGAGCCTGCAGCTGCTTGCCCAGCTTTTCCAGCACGTCGGCGCCCGCGGGCCGCGGCGCGGGCTGGAAAGCCACGCCACGGACGACCGGCTTGCCGCCGGCCACGCGCGTGACGGTGGCCGCGCTCACGCCGTCGCTGGCAAATGCCGTCGCCAGCCATCCATCGTATTTTTTTGCTCTAGCGAATAAACCCATGCGACCAATCCATGTAAGTGCCTGTCACGATCTTGTCGCGCAGATAATGCATCAGACCAATTTTAATTCATCACGTCAACTTTTCCGTGTAAAAACAGCGGTTTGCCGATTTATTTTTGCGCCGCTTGACCGGCTGCGTTCAATCCGACAACACCGCCTGTATGCGCCGCTGCACATAGTCCGCGTTATTCTGCGGATTCGGGCAGGCGCCGCCGCCCGGCTGGTTGCAGGCAGTGGCCGTCAGGGTCCAGGTCCGCAGGCTGCCCGGCCCGGTGGCCAGCTGGCATTGCACGGTGACGGTAAACGGTGACAGTGAAGTGCCTGCAGGCAAGGCAAACGACTGGGCGGCGGCGCATTGCCCGTTGATCAGGCGCCGGTAGACGGCCCACTCGATGCCCGCGCGCGCGGCCTGGTCGGCCCGCGCGCCCTGCACGTCGAGCGCCGATTCCACCTGCTGCATGGTAAACACGCTGGTCATGGCCACGCCGAGGCCCGCCAGCACCACCAGCAGGAAGATGGCCGTGACCAGGCTGAAGCCGCGCGCGCGGCGCGGGAACGGAGGCGATGGCTTCATGGCGTGTTATTCACCTGTACTTGTTGCACCAGGGTCACGGCGCCCGTATTGCTGCCCGTCGCCCCCAGCTGCAGCATGACGGAGACCAGTCCCCGCTGCTGGTTCGCCAGCGCGCTGTAGCTGAACAGGCAGGACTGCACCTGGTCCGCCAGCAGGGCTTGCACGCCGGCGCCCGACAGGGGCGTGGCAGCCGTATCGGCCGGCTGCAGGGCCGCGATCGCATAGCGGGAATAGCGGCGCAAGGTGCGGCTGGCCGGGTCGCAGACATAGGTGACGGGCGTGGTGACGACCTGGAAGCGGCGCGTCGGAGAAGGCTGGGGCACCGCCTGCGCCAGGAAGGGATTGCTCTCCAGGGTGACCGTGCTGCCATTCACGGCCGCGACCCTGGCCAGGTTGCAGCCTTGCGGACCGCTGGCGCAGCTGTAGGCGTCGGGCAGGTTGATGCCCAGGTTGTAGACGGCGATGAAGTCGCCCGCCGCGACGGCTTGCACGGTGCCGCCGCTGTTCGCCGGCGGCGCGCCGACGATGGTAAATTGCAGCGGATTGGGCACCGGCGTGCCGGCATCGAAGGCCAGCACGGGCCCCAGGCCCGGCGGATCGTCCTCGGCCAGGTAGCGGCCGCCCGACTTGGTCAGCAGCAGTTCCAGGTAGCGGCCGTTGCCCGTCACGCGCACGCTGTTGGGCAGGGCCAGGCGGATGTCGCGCGCCATGCGGCGCGTGGCCGTGTCCGCCAAGTCGGCCAGCGCGGCGCGCGCATTCGCGTCGATATAGCCCTGCACGGGCAGGCGGATGAACATGGCCACCATGGCACCGACGATGCCCGTGATGACGATCACGATCACCAGTTCGACGAGGGTAAAGCCGCGCGCGCGGCGCCGGGAAAGCGTCGTCATCATGGAATGCTGTTCGGCGCGTAGCGCGTGCGGTAGCCGTCGAGCACCACCTGCGGCTGGCCGCGGAAGGCGACGGCGACGCGGATCTGCAGCGATTCGCTGGCGGCGATGCCATTCAGGGCGGCCGGCGTGACCGTCACGACGGCGCCATAGCCGGCCGGGAAGGCATTGCCCGCCGCGTCCGTCGTGTAGGCGGCCGCCTGGGCATAATCGCTGACCTGGTCGTAGGGCCGCGTGCCGCGCGCCGCCGGCCCCGTCGTGCAGTCGGCCGGGCTCGCTGCCGTGGCCGCCGCCGGGTCGTTCAGCGCGCAAAAGGTGAAGCGGGCCGCCTCGATTTCATCGAGCATGCCTTCGGCGATGACCAGCGCCTGCTTGCGCAATTGCGGGTCGGCGCTGTTGTTGCTGGTCCAGGACAGCACGCCCAGGATGCCGATCACGGCCACGGAGACGATGACGATGAAGATCACCACCTCGACCAGGGTCACGCCGGCCTGCGCGCGCCGGGCCGCAAGGCGCCTAGCGGTGCACATAGCCGGTCTCCGCTTCGACAAGGATCGTGTATTGCTGGCCGCCGCCGCCCACGGCGAGGGCCAGCGCGGCGGCAAAGTCGCCAAAGGCCGTGTAATAGGGCCGGCCCAGCGGGTCGAAGAAAAACCCCGCCGCCCCGCTGCTCAGCTTGAGCGCATCGGCACGCCCCACGCACAGCCAGTTGCTCTGCCCGGCGCAATACTGCAGCGTGTACTTGCCGCCCCCGTTGCCGCCGGCCGGCGGCACGACGCGGCTGGCGGGCGTGTCGCAGGCGGCCGTGAAGCACACGGCGACGCTGTTGCCATCGAGGCGCACGTACACGGGGCGGTTTTGCGCGATGGCCAGCTTTTGCGCATAGCGCAGCATGCCGACGGCCTGGTCGGCCAGGCTGCGCGCGTCAAATGTTTCGCGTTGGAAAAACCGCGCGCCTGCCACCGCGGCAAGGATGGCGGCCAGCACCAGCACGGTAATCAGTTCGATGATGGTAAAGCCGCGCGCCCGCCTGCGCAGGGCGGCGGGGCGGCGCAATTCGGGAGACACGATGGAGAACGATGGTCGCAGCAATGGAAGGCCCGTAAAAAAGCCCAACCGGCGCATGCCTGGCGTTGGGCTGGATTGACGCATCTGCCATCCGGCCTGGAGCGCGCCATGCTGCCGGCGCGCCGCAGGCGATGTCGGCATCAGCGGCAGTTTGCCTGCGTCAAGGCATTTGGATTGATATCGGGCGGCGTGGCGGCCGTAGCTGGCGCAACGGCGGCCACGGCCTGGGTGTAGGTCAGCACGCAGGCCGTATGACTGGTGTCCGGGGTGATCGTCACGACGCCGCCGTTTGAAACGAAGATATAGTCGCTCAGGCCGCCAGCGGCCACGACGATGCCGTCGTCCGTACCGGCCGGATAGCCGGCCACGCCGCGCACGCCCTTGCCTTCCATCGCCACGGTGGTGCCGTCGGCGGGCGAGCCGCTGACCAGCCACTGCGCGTGGTACATGGCCGAGCCGGCACGCACGGCACCGGCAGCGGCCTGCATCTTGGCGACGCGCGCGTCAGCCGACAGATCGGTAAAACGCGGGATCGCCGTTGCCGCCAGAATACCCAGGATGACGATGACGACCACCAGTTCGATCAGGGTGAAACCGCCCTGCGCGCCGCTCTTCAGATTACGTAAGGATTTGTTCATACCAGCTCTCCAAAATCAATATAAAAACATGAAACCAACACATGAAACCATCGCTGCGCGGCACTCAGTTGGCGACCGAGTCCGGCATTTTCCACACCACAATATCTGGTTCCTGGGCGAGCTTTTCCACATCGGCGTCTGCACCCGGCAAGATTACCTTAAATTTCACTGCATCAACCCTCGTCCTGGAAAAAATATTGCCATTACTTAACAAATAGATGACTTTTTGTTCTTTTCTGTCGTACAGCCAATTGCCTGCCGGGAGTTTTTCCAGCTCCGGGCCGTAAAATTCTCCCAGGTAATTGGGCGGTGTTTCCGCCAGCCAGCCGAAGGGGTTTTGCCGCGCCAGCGCGGGCAGTTGCGCGCGCCGGCCTTCCAGGTGCAGCTGCAGGGCCTTGACGCGCAATCCCGTGCGCAGGCTGCCCAGGGTCTGCGCCACGGTCACGCGCTCCGCCTCGTGCTGATAATACGCAACCCGGCTGAGGAACACCGTCACCAGGATGGCGAACACGCACGCCACCACCGCCAGCTCGAACAGGGTATAGCCGTGCTGGCGGCGGCGGGGCGGCATCAATGCAGGGCCGCCTTGCCCAGGTCCCAGATCGGCAGGAAGATACCCAGCGCCAGCACCAGCACCATGGCGCCGAGGAAGACGATGAGTATCGGCTCGATCTGCGCCGACAGCGTCTTCAGCTCATAATCGACTTCGCGCTCGTACATCTGCGCGATCTCGTCCATCAGGTCGTCGAGCGAGCCCGATTCCTCGCCCACGGCGATCATCTGCAGCACCACGGGAGTAAACACGTTCGCCGCCACCGAGGTGCGCAAGATGCTCTCGCCCCGCTCGACGCCGTCGCGCATCTGTTCCACGCGCGAGCACAGGTAAGTGTTGTCGACCGTCTGCGACACCACCGTCAGCGCCTGCACGATGGGCACGCCGCTGCTGCTCGACAGGGCGAAGCTGCGCGCGAAACGGGCCATCGTGCCCTTCAGGACGATCTTGCCGGCGATGGGCATGCGCAGCTTGGCGCGGTCCCACTTGAAGCGGCCATCCTTCGTGCCCAGCCAGGCGCGCCAGCCGAAGAAGGCGCCCGCGGCCAGCATCAGCATCAGCGGCCAGTAGTCGATGGTGAAGCGCGACGTGCCGATCAGGATGCGCGTCATCAGGGGCAGTTCGGCGCGGAAGCTGGCAAACACCTTCTCGAACTGGGGAATGACGAAGATATTGACGACCACCATGGCCGCGATCATGGCGAACAGGACGAAGGTGGGGTAGCGCGTGGCCGATTTCACGCGGGCGCGCATGTCGCGGTCGAATTCCAGGTGGTCGAACAGGCGCAGGAAGACGTCGTCGAGGCGCCCCGTCATCTCGCCCACGCGCACCATCGACAGGTAGAACGGCGTAAACACCGTGGGATGGCGCGCCATGGCGGCCGACAGTTCGCGCCCCGCGTCGAGCGACTCGCGCACGTCCTTGATGATGCGGCCAAAGGCGGGGCTGATGGCGGACTCCTGCAGGCCCGCCAGGCCGCGCATGATGGGCACGCCCGCCTTGAGCAGGGTGTACAGCTGGCGGCTGAACAGCTGCACGTCCATGGGCGTGACCTTCTTCTCCGTCAGCTTGTCCCACCAGCTCAGCTGGCTGGCGCCGGCGCCCGTCACCGTCTGCCGGGTGGCGCTGATGTCGACGGGCGTGATGCCGCCCGCCATCAGCTGGTCGGCCACGGCGCCGCTGTCGGCCCCTTCCATCACGCCGGTCAGCAGCTCGCCATTGGCGTTGCGCGCCTTGTAAGCGAAGAACGGCACCTCAATCCTCGCTCTGGTTGCTGATGCGCATCGCTTCCATCACCGTCGTGCGGCCCTGGACCACCAGCTGCACGGCGTGGCGCCGCAGGGTTTCGCCCGCCATCTGCGCCGACGCCACCTTCATGAAGTGGGACGGATCGGCATGGTTGGCCGCGTCCGCCACGGCGCGCGTGATTTCCAGCAATTCGTACACACCCGTGCGGCCCCGGTAGCCCATGCCGTTGCAGTGCGAGCAACCCTTGCCGTGGAAATACTGGTTGCGCTCGACCAGCTCGCCCAGTTCCAGGCGCAGCCATTCATATTCGTTCGGCGTGGGCGCGTACGGCGTGCTGCAGCTTTCGCAGATGACGCGCACGAGGCGCTGCGCCAGCACGGCCTGCAGCGAGCTGCCCACCATGTAGCGGGGCACGCCCATGTCCATCAGGCGCAGCGGCGTGCTGATGGCGTCGTTCGTGTGCAGGGTCGACAGCACCAGATGGCCCGTCATGGCGGCGCGCAGGCCGATCTGCGCCGTTTCCTGGTCGCGCATCTCGCCGACGAGCACGATGTCCGGGTCTTGCCGCAGGGCCGAGCGCAGCACCCTGGCAAAGTTCAGCTCGATCTTGTCGTTCACTTGCACCTGGTTAATGCCGGGCAAGCGGTATTCGACGGGGTCTTCCACCGTGATGAGCTTTTTTTCCACGGAATTGAGTTCGGACAAGGCGCAGTACAGGGTCGTCGTCTTGCCGCTGCCCGTCGGCCCCGTCACCAGCACGAGGCCGTTCGGCCGGCTGACGATGGCGCGGAACTGCGCCACCAGCGCGGGCGGCATGCCGATGGCGTCCAGGCGCAGGGTCGTGCCGCCCTGGTTCAGCAGACGCATGACGACGGATTCGCCGTACTGCGTCGGCATGGTGGAGATACGCACGTCGATGCGCTGGTTTTTCACGCGGATGGCGAAGCGGCCGTCCTGCGGCAGGCGCTTCTCGGAAATATCCAGGTCCGACATCAGTTTCAGCCGCAGCGCCAGCGAGCTGGCGATCTTGATGTCGGCCTCGGTCTGCAGGTGCAGCACGCCGTCGATGCGGAAGCGGATCTGCAGCCGGCCTTCCTGCGGCTCGATGTGGATGTCCGAAGCGCGCACCTGCGTGGCATCCTCGAACACGGATTGCAGCAGCTTGACGATGGGCGCCTCTTCCAGGCCCGGATTGACGGCCAGCGCGCCGAAATCGACGGAGACGTCGCCCAGGTCCTGCTCCAGCTCGCGCGTCAGGGTGGAAATGTCTTCCGTGCGGCGGTAGATGCGGTCGATGGCGGCCAGCACTTCCGTCTCGTTGACGACGGCCAGCTCGATATGGCGCTTGACGAGGCGCGAGATTTCATCGTACGCGAACAGGTCGGTGGGATCGGACATGCCGACCAGCAAGCCTTCGCGCCGGTCTTCCAGCACCAGCGCGCGGAAGCGCCGCGCCTGGGTTTCCGGCAGCAGCCGCACCAGCTCGGGATTGATGTTGAAAAACTTCAGGTTGATGTAGGGAATGTCGAGCTGGCGCGCCAGCGCGCCCGAAATCTGCTCTTCCGTGACAAAACCGTGCTCGACGAAAACCCGTCCCAGCTTGCGTCCCGAACGCTTCTGCTCCGTCAAGGCCTGGCCCAACTGTTCTTCCGTCAGCAGTTTCTGCTGCACCAAAATTTCACCGAGCCGGACTTTCTCTGGCCTTGCCATGCTTACTCCTCGACAAATTCGACAGACGACGCACGCCAGCGGCGCGCGTGAGTATTTTATTCCAGAACCTGTTGTTTCTTAAAGAAAATATATTCCATTGCTTGATTTTTGTGCATTTCAACACTGTACAAGGAAACACTTGCCGCGCACCAGTACGCATGGCAATAATGGCAGTCGTCCACCGCCCATTTCGCCCCTGCCTGCCACCATGAACGCCTGCGCCATCGAGTTTCACAACGTGCACAAACAGCTGGACGGCATCGCCGTGCTGCGCGGCGTCGACCTGCAGGTGCGGGCGGGGGAACTGTTCGGCCTGGTGGGCGTGAATGGCGCGGGCAAGACCACCCTGCTCAAGTGCCTGTTCGATTTCTGCATGCCGGAACAGGGCGGCATCGCCATCTTCGGCCAGCCGCACCGGCACGCCGGGGCGCGCGAGCCCCTGTCCTTCCTGCCGGAACGCTTCCAGGCGCCGTACTACCTGACGGGCGATGATTTCCTGCGCTATCTGTTGAGCTTGCACAATGTGCGCCACGATGACCAGGCCGTGCAGCACATCCTGGCGGCGCTGGAACTGGCACCGGCTGCCCTGCGCCGTCCCGCGCGCACGTATTCCAAGGGCATGATGCAGAAACTGGGCCTGGCGGCCTGCTGGCTGTCGGGCAAGCGCCAGCTGGTGCTGGACGAACCGATGAGCGGACTCGACCCGAAGGCGCGCGCGCAATTCAAGCAGGTGCTGCGCCAGGCGCAGGTGCAGGGCCGCGGCGCCCTGTTCACCTCGCATGCGCTGGCCGACGTGGACGAGCTGTGCGACCGCATGGCCATCCTGCACCAGGGCCGCCTGCTGTTTACGGGCACGCCCGCCGAATGCCGCGCGCGCCACGGCGGCGCGGCCGATGCCAGCCTGGAGCAGGCATTCTTGAATTGCATCGCGACATGAACAGCGCCACCCAGGCCCGCGCGCGCCGCGCACCGGACAGGCCCCATGCGCCCTCCCCGCACGGCATGTATCTGCGCCATTTCGGCTTGCGCACGGCGCCTTTCGGCATCACGCCGGACCCGGCCTTCTTCTATCCCGGCAACACGCGCGGCGACTTGCTCGACGCGCTGCTGTACGCCGTCACCGAGGGCGAAGGCATCGTCAAGCTGACGGGCGAAGTAGGCAGCGGCAAGACCATGCTGTGCCGCATGCTGGCCGAGCGGCTGCCGCCCCGCGTCGACGTGCTGTACCTGCTCAATCCCGCCCTGGCGCCGGAAGACGTGCCATATGCCATCGCGGCCGAACTGGGCCTGCAGGCCGACGGGTTGCGCGCCGACGCCGTGCTGCGCGCCGTGCATGCCGAACTCATCAACCGGCATGCGGCGGGCCGCCAGGTGCTGCTGCTGGCCGAGGAAGCGCAAGCCATGCCGGTGGAAACCCTGGAAGCGCTGCGCCTGCTGACGAACCTGGAAACGGCCCGCCACAAGCTGCTGCAGATCGTGCTGTTCGGCCAGCCGGAACTGCAGCACACGCTGGACCTGCCCCGGCTGCGGCAACTGAAGGAGCGCATCACGCACAGCCTGACGGTGCCGCGCCTGCCGCCGGCATTGCTGAACGACTACCTGGCGTGCCGCCTGGCCGCGGCAGGCCGCGCGACGCCCCTCGTCTTCACGCCGGCGGCGCTGCGGCTGCTGGCACACGCATCGCAGGGTATCGTGCGCAGGATCAATATCCTCGCCGACAAGGCCCTGCTGGCCGCCTACGCGGACGACGCCGGGCAGGTCGCGGCGCGCCACCTGCGCCTGGCCATCGCCGACAGCCCCTTCCACCCTGCGCCATGGCATGCGGGCAAGCCGCTGGCCGCCGCCCTCGTCGCGCTGATGCTGCTCCTGGCGGCCGCCCTGCTGTGGCAATGGCTGGCGCCGGGGCGGACCGCCGCGACGCCGCCACCCTCCGTCGGCACGGCGGCGCCTGCCGCAAGGCCGGCCCCGGCATCCCCCGCAACGGCCATGCGGACCGGCGCCATCTCCGCCGGTGCGGCGGCCGTGCAGGCGCCGCCCAAGCCACGGCCCGCCGCGCCCACGCCGCTGCTCGACAGCAGCCTGGCCGCCTCGCGCAGCTGGCTGGCGCGGCAAGGAGCACGCCAGCTGACCCTGCACGTCGCCAGCCTGCCGGCCAGCGAAACGGCCGCCGCCGAAGCATTCCTGCAGCAGGCGCGGCAAGCCATCGGCCTGCGCGAGCTGCACGTCTTTCGCCTGCCCGGCGCCGTGCCCGCCGGCCTGGCTGCCGCTGCGCCCGGCGCAACGCGGCCAGAGGCGGCCAGCACGGGCGCGCCCAGCTACCTCGTCTTCGTGTATGGCAGCTTTGCCGACCGGGCCAGTGCCGAAGCCGTGCAGGCGCGGCTGACCAGCGCGTCGCCGCAGAAAATATTGCTGAGCAACATAGACAATATCCGCACGGAAATAAAATCCCTCGTCGGGGAAAAACCCTGACGTGGCCAGCCCCGATTTTATTTCTCCTTATTCCCTTCCGGGCCTGCACAGACGATTGCTTTTAGAGGATCATGGTGGTTAAAATTGCAAAAGCACAACACGACTCCAAGGGCGAACTTTTCATGACTCAACACCCTATTCCTGTGCTGGCCTCTTGCGTCACCCTTGCCTGCGGCGCCCTGCTCGCGGGCTGTGCTTCGCATCAAATGCCCCTGTCGCCCGGCCACCTGAATGAAGCGCCGCGCCCGGCCGGCGCCATCCCCGAGCCGGTGCAGCAAAGCAGCGTGCTGGCCGCGCCTGTACCCGCCGCCAAGGCCGAAACCTATAGCGTCACCGTGCACAAGGTGCCCGTGCAGTCGCTGCTGTTCGCGCTGGCCCGCGACGCGGGCATGAACGTGGACATCCACCCGCAGATCGAAGGCAGCGTGACCCTGAATGCGCTGAACCAGACCCTGCCGCAACTGCTGGCGCGTATCAGCAAGCAAGTCGATATGCGCTACGAAATCGATGGCAAGAACCTGCTCGTGCTGCCGGATGCGCCCGTGTGGCGCAACTACAAGGTCGATTACGTCAACATGGCGCGCAGCACCAACAGCAGCGTCAATATCGCCACGCAGATTTCCACGGCGGGCGGCGGCAGCAACGCCATCAACCCGAACGGGGGCAGCCAGGGCAGCGGCAGCAATGGCAATAACAATTCGACCACCCTGGTGGTGAATCGTTCGGAAAATAATTTCTGGTACAGCCTGGAAAAGAATATCCGCGACCTGCTGCGCGAAACGACGCTCAACGATGCCCAGGTGGACCCGCTGGCGCAGCTGAACCAGCAGCTGACGAACGCGCAGGGCAATGCGCAGGGCAATGCGCAGGGACAGCCGGGCCAGCCGGGACAGGCGCAGAACCCGGGCGGCTATGCGCCGGCGCCATCCGGCGCGGGGCAATATGGCGGCCAGAACAGCCCGTACGGCAGCCAATACGGCAGCCAGCCGCCCATGCAGACGGGCGCCCAGGCCGGCGGCCAGTACGCGCCGGGCCAGCAGCAAGGCGGCGCGGCACCGGCCCAGCCGCTGGACGCGAACGGCATGCCGCTGCTGAAACTGGCCAACAAGGGCAGTCCCTCCTCGGTGGTGGTCAACGTCGAAGGCGGCCTGATCGCCGTGCGCGCCACGGGGCGCCAGCATGAAAAGATCGCCGAATTCCTCGATGTCGTGCTGCACAGCGCCAAGCGGCAGGTGCTGATCGAGGCGACCATCATCGAAGTGCGCCTGAGCAACGAATACCAGCAGGGCATCAACTGGTCGCGCCTGACGGGCAGCCTGAGCCTGACGCAGAAGCAGGTAGGCACGTCACCGCTCAGCAGCGGCGTCACGCCCGGCGCCACGCCCGGCATCTTCGTGCTCAATTACCTCAAG
Organism: Janthinobacterium sp.; assembly: GCF_009923995.1. GTDB lineage: Bacteria > Pseudomonadota > Gammaproteobacteria > Burkholderiales > Burkholderiaceae_D > Janthinobacterium. The sequence goes on from NZ_RFSK01000063.1 coordinate 26,099, forward strand.
GACAGTTTCAGCACCACCATCCAGTTGCTCGAATCGTTCGGCAAGGTGAAAGTGCTGTCCAGCCCGAAAATCAGCGTGCTCAACAATCAGACGGCCATGCTGAAGGTGGTCGACAACAATGTCTTCTTTACCATCAAGGTCACGCCCGCCGTGATCAGCTCGACGGGCACCATCACCACGCCCGCCACCTACGAGTCGAAGCTGGAAACGGTGCCCGTCGGCTTCGTCATGAGCGTCACGCCGCAGATTTCCGACAGCGACGAAGTCACGCTCAACGTGCGCCCCACCATCACGCGCATCGTCGGCTACGTGCAGGACCCGAATCCCGCCCTCGCCACGGCCAGCGTGGTCAGCCGCGTGCCCGTGATCCAGGCGCGCGAGCTGGAGTCGATCATGAAGGTGGGCAATGGCCAGATCGCCGTGATGGGCGGCCTCATGCAAGACTCCATCGACAATGCCAAGGATGGCGTGCCTGGCCTGTCCAGCCTGCCTCTGGTGGGGAATTTATTTACTTATCGCAACGAAACCAACAGCAAGACGGAACTGGTGATCTTCATGCGCCCCGTGGTGGTCAAGGATGCCAGCATCGACGGCGACTACCGCGACTACCGCTACCTGCTGCCCGGCCAGGCGCCGCTCAACAGCCAGCCCTACACGGAAGGCGCGCCTGCCGCCGTGCAGCCGCAGGCCCGCGTGCAGGGAGATTTCCCATGAGCTTGCTGATGCAGGCGCTCAAGAAAGCCGAGCGCGCCAAGCAGAACAGCCTGCCGGACGAAGAGCTGGAAAAGCCGTCCGAGGCCTACGACCAGGTGCTGGCACTGGCGCCGGCCGACGCCATGCCGCCCCGCCCGGCGCCAGCGGCCGTGCCGCCCGTGCAGGCGGCCAGCACGCTGAGCCTGGAGCCGCTGGGCGAGCCGCTCGCGCCGCCGCCCGCCCCGGCCCCGACGCCGGCGCCCGGCGCGGGCGCGGCCCAGCCGGCGGCGGCACAGGCGGCGGGGCCGCAGCCGGGCCCGCGTCCCGAGCCGCCACGCGCGCGCGCGGAGCCGCCGCCGGCCCGGCCCCGCGCCAGCCGCAGCAGCACGCCGCCGAAAGGCCCGACTGGCCCCATCAGCGTCGATCCGGCCACCGTGCGCCTGGCCGTGCTGCTGGCCATCCTGCTGCTGGTGGCGGGGTCGATGGCGTGGTGGTACTGGCGCGCCAGCACCAGCCCCGGCGCGGGCGCCAACCTGCCCGGCGTGCCCATGCCGCTGACGGACGCGCCCGGCACGGCCGGCAGCACCGGCCCCGTCCTCGTCCTGGCGGCACCGGGCGCGGCGGCACCGGCCGAACCGCTGCCGCCAGCCTTGCCGCCCGAGGTGCCCGCCGCGCAGCGCCAGCAGGCGGCTGCGGCGGAGCAGCAGGCGATGCTGCAGGCGGCCGCGCAAGCGGCCGTGGCTGCCCAGCTGGCGCAGCTGCCGCCGCCGGCGCCCCCCAGCCTGCCGCCGGTGATGGCGCCCGACAATAGCCAGATCCAGGTGCAGCGCAGCGCACCCGCGCCGCAGATCGCGCCCGGCGTGCAGCAAGCCTACCAGGCCCTGAACGGCGGCCAGCTGGGCACGGCGCGCCAGCAGTATGAAGCCGTGCTGCAGCAGGACCCCGCCAACCGCGACGCCCTGCTGGGCCTGGCGGCCGTGGCCCAGCGCGAGCAGCAGGGCGCGCAGGCCGCGTCGCTGTACGTGCGCTTGCTCGAAATCAACCCGGACGATGGCGAAGCGCTGGCCGGCCTGATCGGCCTGCGCCAGGGCGACGTGGTGCAGAGCGAAGCGAAATTGAAAGCCATCCTGGCCCGGTCGCCCGACAGCGGCCCCGTGCTGTTCGCCCTGGGCAATGTGTACGCCAAGCAGCGCCGCTGGAACGAGGCGCAGCAGCAATTCTTCCGCGCCTACAGCGCCGTGCCCGGCAATCCCGACTATGCCTTCAACCTGGCCGTGGGCCTGGACCGGCTGAACCAGCCGAAACTGGCCGCCACCTATTACCAGCGCGCCCTGGCCCTGGCGCAGACGGCGCCGGCCGCCTTCGACCGCGCCGTGGTGCAGGCGCGCCTGCGCGAACTGGGCATGCCGGCGGCGGCGCCGCCCGGCAGCGACCCGGCCATCATCATTACCCGTCAGGAATAAGCACTACATGGCAGAACAGGCAAAACTTCCCCTTGGCAAGCTGCTGATCCAGAAAGGCGTGATCAGCGAAGACCAGCTGCGCATCGCCCTCATCGAGCAGAAGCGCAGCAGCGAGCCGCTGGGCAAGCTGCTCATCACCCTGGGCTTCGTCACGGAAGCAACAGTGCGCGAGGCGCTCAGCGAAAACCTGAAACAGGTCAGCGCGGACCTGTCGAGCCTGGTGGTCGACGCCATCGCCCTGAAACTCATCCCGAAGGATGTGGCCAAGCGCTACCGCGTCTTTCCCATCGTCTACGAGCGGCAGGCGGACAACCTGATCCTCGCCATGGCCGACACCAGCAACATCGTTGCGCTCGATCAAATCAGCGCCATGTTGGTCAAGGGCATCACGATTTCCACCGTACTGGTCAATGAATCGGACATTTCGCGCGCCATCGACCAGTACTATGGCTTCGAACTGTCGATCGACGGCATCCTGCACGAAATTGAAACGGGCGAAGTCAGCTATCAAAGCATGGCCTCGCCGTCGGACGAATACAGCCAGCCCATGGTTCGCCTGATCGATGCGCTGCTGGCCGATGCCGTGCAGCATGGCGCCTCGGACCTGCATTTCGAGCCGGAACAGTCCTTCCTGCGCATCCGCTACCGCATCGACGGCATCCTGCGGCAGATCCGCAGCCTGCACAAGTCGTACTGGCCGGCCATGGCCGTGCGCCTGAAGGTGATGTCGGGCATGAATATCGCCGAGGCGCGCGCGCCCCAGGATGGCCGCATCAGCATCAAGTTTTCCGGCCGGCAAATTGATTTCCGCGCCTCGGCGCAGCCCACCACGCATGGCGAAAACTTCGTGCTGCGCGTGCTGGACCGGCAGAAAGGCATCGTGCCGCTGGACGCGCTGGGCCTGGCCGAGACGGAACTGAACCTGCTGAAACTGATGATCGCCCGCCCCGATGGCGTCATCCTCGTGACGGGCCCGACGGGCAGCGGCAAGACCACCACCCTGTATTCGATACTCAACCATATCAATACGGAAAGCGTCAACATCATGACCCTGGAAGACCCCGTCGAGTATCCCATGAACATGATACGCCAGACCTCCGTCAACGAATCCGTCAAGCTGGGCTTTGCCGACGGCATCCGCTCCATGATGCGGCAAGACCCGGACATCATCCTCGTGGGCGAGATCCGCGACCGCGAAACGGCGGAAATGGCCTTTGCCGCCGCCATGACGGGCCACCAGGTGTATTCCACCCTGCACACGAGCTCGGCCATCGGTTCCGTCTCGCGCCTGCTCGACATCGGCATCCTGCCCGACATCATGGCCGGCAACATCATCGGCATCGTGGCGCAGCGCCTCGTGCGCCGGCTGTGTCCGCATTGCAAGGAAACGGTGCTCGCCGACGACGTCGAGCGCCGCCTGCTGGGCCTGGCCACGGAAGACGCTCCCGTCAGCCTGTGCCGCGCCGTCGGCTGCGAGCGCTGCGCGCACCAGGGCTACAAGGGCCGCCTGGCCATCATGGAAATCCTCAAGATGACGGCCGAGCTGGACGAACTGACGGCGCGCCGCGCCAGTTTGCGCGAACTCAAGGCCGCCGCGCGCGCGGCCGGCTTCAAGCCCCTCGTCGACGACGGCATGCGCCGCGTGAAGGAAGGCGTGACGACGCTGGAAGAAGTGGCGCGCGTGGTCGACCTGACGGACAGGCTGGCCTGATGGCGCAATATGTCTACCGCGCCATGGATGCCGCCGGGGCGATGATTCCCGGCAGCATGGAGGCGGCCAATGTGCCGGACCTGGAGGCGCGCCTGCACCGCATGCAGCTGGACCTGATCGACTGCCGCATCACGGGGCAGTATCTGGTGCTGCTGGGCAAGCGCGTCATCCACCGCCGCGACCTGATCAATTTCTGCTTCCACATGGAGCAATTGACGGGCGCGGGCGTGCCCATCCTGGAAGGCTTGAACGACTTGCGCGAAAGCACGGACCACCCGCGCCTGCGCGAAGTCGTCACGGACCTGATCGAAAGCATCGAGGGCGGCCTGCCCCTGTCGGGCGCGCTGGCCCAGCATGGCGACATCTTCGACGCCACGTTTACCAGCCTGATCCTGGCCGGCGAACAGAGCGGCAAGATCGCCGAAGTCTTCAAGAACCTGTCGGAAAGCCTGAAATGGCAGGACGAACTGGCCTCGCAGACGCGCAAGATCGTCATGTACCCCATCGTCGTGGCCATCGTCGTGGCCGCCGTCACGTTCTTCCTGATGATCTACCTCGTACCCCAGCTGACGGCCTTCATCCGCAACATGGGCGGCGAACTGCCGCTGCATACGCGCGTGCTCATCTTCGTGTCGAATATCTTCATCGCCTACTGGTACCTGCTGCTGGCCCTGCCCGTGCTGCTGTTTTTCGGCTTGCGCGCGTGGGTGCGCCGCAGCAGCAACGCCCGCTACGCGTGGGACGGCTTGAAGCTGCGCCTGTGGCTGCTCGGCCCCGTCCTGCACAAGATCATCCTGGCCCGCTTCGCCACCTTCTTTGCCCTCATGTATGCGTCCGGCATCAGCATCCTCGAGTGCATCCGCCTGTCCGAGGGCATCGCCGGCAACCAGGTGGTGGCCGCCGGCCTGCGCCGCGCCGCCCAGCTGATCAGCGAGGGCCACGGCGTCACGGCCGCCTTCCAGCACACGGGCATCTTCCCGCCCCTGGTGATCCGCATGCTGAAGGTGGGCGAGGCGACGGGCTCGCTGGACACGGCCTTGCGCAATGTCAGCTACTTTTACAACCGCGAAGTGAAGGAATTAATCGAAAAAGTGCAGGCCATGATAGAGCCGGCCATGACGGTGATCCTGGGCCTGCTGCTGGGCTGGATCATGCTCTCGGTGCTCGGTCCCATCTACGACACCATCAGTACCATCAAGACCTGAGGCCGCCGTGTTCCGCAAACAATTGCTCTATCTCACCAGCGACGCCCTGTGCGCCTACGACTGGCACCACGGCACGCTGGGCCCGGGCCACGTCTTTCCCGCCAGCGCGGCGGGGCTGGACGGCTTCGCCGCGTGGCTGGAAGACCCGCAGGCGCAGCGGCTGGACGTGCCCGCCTACCTGCTGACGGACCTCATCGAGGAAGACTTCCAGCACCAGCTCGTGCCCCACGTGCGCGGCAAGGCGGGCCGCGCCCTGCTGGAGCGCCGCCGCCAGCAGCTGCACCGCGACACGCCCTACCGGGGCAGCGCCCTGCTGGGCCGCGAAAGCACGGGCCGCCACGACGACCAGGTGCTGTTCTTCGCGCTGACCAACCCTTCGCTGCTGCAGCCGTGGACGGAAGCGCTGGAGCATTTGCGCGTGCCCGTGGCCGGCATTTATTCGACCAGCCTGATGAGCATTGCGCTGGTGAAAAAGCTGGCCCTCGCGCACGAACACCTGCTGCTGGTGACGCAGCAGTCGGGCGGCTTGCGGCAAAGCTACTACGAGAAGGGCCAGCTGCGCTTTTCGCGCCAGACGGTGGCCATCGCGCTCGACGGCGTGGCCGTGAATATCGCGCTGGAAACGGAAAAGACGCGGCAATTTCTCACCAGCACGCGCATGCTGGCGCGCGGCGAAGTGCTCAATACCGTGATCCTCGCCTCCGCCGCGCAGATCGCCAAGCTCGAATTGCTGTGCGACAACGACCTGGAAGTGGCTTACCACTTCATCGACCTGCAGGCCGCCGGCGAGCGCGTGGGCCTGCGGCAGACGCCGGCGCTGGCCGACGAATTGCTGCTGACCTTGCTCGGCAAGCATCCGCCGCCCAGCCATTACCCGCCCGGCCCGCTGGCCCGCTACTACCACTTCCAGCGCGCGCGCAAGGCGCTGTACGGCGCCAGCGCCCTCATCGGCGCCTCCGCGGCCCTGTGGTGCGTGATTAACTTGCTGGGTGGCATCAACGATGGCGCCGCCACCGCGCGGCTGCGGCAGGAAACGGCTTCCTATGAGGAACGCTACCGCAGCGTCATGGCCGGCCTGCCGCCGGCGCCGGCCAAGACGCAGAACATGAAAGTGGCCGTGACCCTGGGGCACATGATCGCCACCCAGGCGCCCGCGCCCGGTCCCCTGCTGGCCATGCTGAGCGCCGCGCTGGACCAGGCGCCGCAAGTCCAGCTGGGCCAGCTGCACTGGAATGCGGGGCCGGCCCCCGCGCGCACGGCCGACGGCCAGCCGGCGGCGGCGCAGGCGGGCGCCAGCGCGCCGCCTGCCAGCAGCCTGGCCGGCATTCCCGTCGCGCCGCCGCAGGCGCTGCGCCTGGAAGCGGACGTGGCCATGCCGAACAATGACTACCGCGCCGCGCTGGGCGCCATCACGGCCTTCGCGCAGACCCTGGCGCGCCAGCCGGGCATGCAGGTGGCCATCGAGGAAACGCCGCTGGACCTGCGTTCCAGCGTGGCCCTGTCCGGCAAGAGCGCCGCGCCGGCGCCGGACAGCCAGGCCCGCTTCACCCTCCTGCTCGTGTGGCAGCCATGAGCGGCCCCATGAAACAGCCGCCCCTGCCCGGCATGAAGAAAGCCGCCGCGCCCGTGCGCGCCCTGCCCGCCTGGCTGGGCGAACTGCCGCTGATACGCCGCGCCCTGCTGTGCTTTGCCCTGACCCTGCTGGCCAGCGTGGTGCTGCTGAGCCTGAGCGCCGCCTACCGCCAGCGCGAGGCGCAGCAGCTCGACTTCATGCGCCATGCGCGCGCGGCGGCGGCCAGCCTGTTCAACCACGTGGAAGGGGAAAAGCAGGAAATCCGCGCCTACGAACCGCAGTTTCTCGCCCTGCGCCAGCGCGGCCTGATCGGCGAGGAGAACCGCCTGGCCTGGATCGACGCCATCCGCCGCAGCCAGGAACAGCGCAAACTGTTGCCCATCGGCTATGACATCAGCGCGCAGCAGGTCTTGCCCGTGCCCACGCCCATGGTCATGGGGCAGTACCGGCTGCGCGGCAGCCGCATGCAGCTGCGCCTGGACCTGCTGCATGAGCTGGATTTGCTGAACCTGCTCGACGACCTGCGCCAGGCCGGCTATTTCGCCGTGCAGGATTGCACGCTCAAGCGCAATGGCGCGGCCGGCGCGCCGGCCGGC
>NZ_RFSK01000064.1 GCF_009923995.1 Janthinobacterium sp.
ACCTGGTTGCGCAGCACCAGCGACAGCGTGCCCACGCTGCGCGCCAGGTCCAGTTTTTCCGTCTGCCCGGGTGTCAGCTCCAGGGTCACGGCATTGACGACCTTGGGCTGGGTATCGTCGCGCGTCGCTTCCTGCGCGATGGCCAGCACGCGTATGCGTTCGAGCACGATTTTCGAGATGGCCGGCCCTTGCATGGTGGCATTCCTGAGCGGCTCGCCCTGGGTATTCACCAGCACGTCGACGAAGTTGCCGGGCAGGGCGAAACCGGCCACGCCCACCACGTCGTTGACCCTGACCGTCATGGCGCGCTTGCCGTCGCCGAGTGCGGCAGACAGGCCGCCGAGCGTGCCTTCCGGCGCCAGTTTGCTGTCGAGCAATGGTTCGCCGCGCCCGATGGCGTGGCGCGTGACCCTGGCCTCGAGTCGCGCCGCGTCGCCGGTGGCGCCGGGCGGCAGGGCGTGGGCGGGCCAGTCGACGAGGCTGATCATGCCGGGCGCCAGGCGCGTGCCCAGGGGCAGGTCGGCGTTGGCGACGGCCACCTTGCTGCTGGCGGGGGCGGCCTGCGCATGGATCCAGCGCAAGGCCACGAGGGTGGCGCCCAGGGCCACCACGAGGGCCAGCACGATCAGCGCGATGGCGCGGCTATGTTTCATGCCATGCTCCAGAAAAAGGACAACAGGGTGCCGCTGGCGATGGCGATCGCATACGGCAGCTTGCCGCTGGCGGCGCACGGCGCATCGAGGCGGACGTCGCCGCCACCGAGGCCGCGCGCCATGCTGTGCAACAGCATGCGGTAGCCATTGCCCAGCACCTGGCGCAGCATGCCCGTGCAGGCGGCCACGGCGAGCGCCAGCAGGCCGCCGGCCAGCAGGGTGAGCAAGGTGGCCGCCAGCACCTGTTGGGGGCCGACGAAGGCGCCCACCATGGCCATCAGCTTGACGTCGCCGGCGCCCAGTGCGCGCAGCATATACATGGGCAGCAGCAGAGCCAGGCCCAGCGCCATGCCGCCCAGCGCGGCGGGCATGCCCAGGCCGCCTCCGGCCGGCGTCAGTACGGCATGCAGCAGCAGGGCCGCCAGCGCGCCGCCCCCCGCCAGGACATTCGGGATGCGGCGGCGGCGCACGTCATGCCAGACGGCGCCGGCAAGCAAGATGCACAACAGCAAGGTGGGCAGGGAAATGGCGAACAGGAGAGACATGACGGGGGCGATGGGCGGTAGCGGCGCAAGACCCGGGCGCGCTGCGCGCCCGGGAAGGGGAGACTCAGGCAACGGTCATCTTGTTGACGACGGCGGTGAAGCCGGCCTTGATGCCATCGCCGAGGATGGTGACGGCGGCGATCAGCGCCGTGGCGATCAGTGCGGCCATCAGGGCGTACTCGATGGCCGTGACGCCGTCTTCGTCCTGCAGGAAGTTGTGAATTGCTTGCATGTTATTTCCCTTGTGAGTGTGGATGTGGTTGGTCGTTGCGCAGCGCCGGCTCCCGCCGTGCCGCGGGCCGGACATGGCCTGCTCCGGCAGCCTGGCGTCGCTGCCAGAAATTGCCGAAGCGCTAACTATAGGCGGCCGCAGCGCGCCGGGCATCCCACAAAGGTCACTTTCCGCTTGGTACAATCGGCCCCTTTTGCACGCCCCTGCGCAGGACATTTGTACCAGGGGCCGCAGCCCCGCTGGCTTTGCCATAACACGGTTATTTTTGCTGCTGGTCGAGACAGGCGGCGTGCCGGCCGCGCGCGTGGCGTTAGGCGTTTGCCGGGCAGAGCTAGTATCATGGCCGGCTGGCGCACGCGCCGCTAGCTGACGCCGCGCCGCGCGTTTTTGTCTGCCGTTTATAGAGATAGGCCCCCCACCCATGCCGCAGTGCATCCCGACGCCGTGCATCCTGAAGATCGCGCTCGACACGCCCCTGAACGCCCTGTTCGACTACCGCTGGAACCCGCCCGCCGGCGCGGAGCAGGCGGATGCCGCCATGCCGTTGCCGCAGGTGGGACAGCTGGCGCTGGTGCCGTTCGGCCGGCGCGAAGTGATGGGGCTGATCGTCGGCGTGTCCGACAGCACGGACGTGCCGGCCGCGAAGTTGAAGGATGCGCTGGCCGTGCGCAGCCAGCTGGCGCCCCTGTCGCCGCAATGGCTGGCGCTGGCCGCCTTTGCCGCCGATTACTACCAGCGCCCGCTCGGGGAAGTGGCCTTGCCGGGCTTGCCAAAGAACCTGCGCGTGCTGACCACCGTGGCGCTGGACCGCGCCATCAAGAAGCTGGGCAAGCTGGCCGATGCGCACGACGGCACGCCGCTGAACATGCCGGCGCTCAATGGCGCCCAGCAGGAAGCGGCGGACGCCATCGGCGGCGCCCGGGGCTTTCAACCGACCCTGCTGTACGGCGTGACGGGCAGCGGCAAGACGGAAGTGTATCTGCAAGCCTGCGCCCAGGTGCTGGCGCGCGAGGACGATGCGCAAATCCTCATCCTGGTGCCGGAAATTAACCTCACGCCCCAGCTGGAAGGCAATATCCGCGCGCGCTTTCCCGGCGTCATGCTGGCCACCCTGCACAGCAGCCTGTCCGAAGGCGAGCGCATGCTGCACTGGCTGGCTGCCCACCAGGGCCAGGCGCGCATCATCCTCGGCACGCGGCTGGCCATCCTGGCGTCGTTGCCGAAACTGAAATTGATCGTCATCGACGAGGAGCACGACCCGTCCTACAAGCAGCAGGAAGGCTTGCGCTATTCCGCGCGCGACCTGGCCGTGTGGCGCGCCTGGCAATTGCAGATACCCATCGTGCTCGGTTCGGCCACGCCGTCGCTGGAAAGCTGGCACCATGCGCAGACGGGGCGCTACCGCAAGCTGGAATTGCGCGAACGGGCCGTGAAAAATGCCGTCTTGCCGCGCGTGAAGATCCTCGACATGGAGCGCGACAAGCCGAAGGATGGCCTGACGTCGCACCTGGTGGCGGCATTAAGGCTGCGCATGGAGCGGGGCGAGCAGTCGCTGCTGTTCCTGAACCGGCGCGGCTATTCCCCCGTCATCTGCTGCGAATCGTGCGGCTGGATCAGCAACTGCACGCGCTGCACCTCGTTCATGGTGCTGCACAAGCCGGAACACCGGCTGCGCTGCCACCATTGCAGCCTGGAATTGCGCATTCCTCGCCATTGCCCCACGTGCGGCAACGTCGATCTGCAGCCGTTGGGACGGGGCACGCAGCGGGTGGAAGAAGGCTTGCAGCAACTCTTTCCCGAGGCGCGCATCCTGCGCATCGATGCCGATTCCACGCGCAAGAAGGGCAGCGCGCAGGAAGCCTTCGACACCGTGCACCGGGGTGAAGTGGACATCTTGATCGGCACGCAGATGGTGGCCAAGGGCCACGACTTCAAGAAGCTGACCCTGGTGGGCATCCTGAACCCGGACACGGCCCTGTTTTCCCAGGATTACCGCGCCAGCGAGCGCCTGTTCGCCCAGCTGATGCAGGTGGCGGGCCGGGCCGGGCGGGCCGCGCAGACGGAGGGCGGCAGCGTGTCGGAGGTGCTGATCCAGACGCGCTATGCGCGCCATCCGCTGTACGACGCCGTCGTCAACCACGACTACGACCACTTCGCCACCACCTTGCTGGAAGAGCGGGCCCAGGCGGCGCTGCCGCCGTATCTGTTCCAGGCCCTGCTGCGCGCGGAAGCGCCGGAGCTGGCCACGGCCATCGAGTTCCTGCAGGCGGCCAAGGAGTGCATGGCACACCCGCAAGTGACCATCAATGACCCGATTCCCATGAGCATGACGCGCGTCTACAACGTGGACCGCGCCCAGCTGCTGCTCGAGTCCCCCTCGCGCCCCGCCCTGCAGGCGTTTTTGAAGGAGTGGCTGATGGAACTGCGCGCCATGAAGACGCGCGTGAAATGGTCGCTGGAAGTGGACCCGCTGGACATTTAAGCCAGGTAGTCGCGCCCGGCCTTGACGATCTGCTCGGACAGCAGCTTGGTGAAGGGCGTGTCCAGGGTCCAGGCGTGCCAGCTCAGAGGCACGTCCAGGGTGCGGCCCGGCAGCAAGTCCACCAGCGTCTCCGTCGCCAGCGCGGGGGCGGCCAGGCGCTGCGGCATCAGGCCGTAGGCCAGGCCATCCTGCACGCAGGCGCGGCGCGCCGTCTCCACCGGTAACGTGTGGTGCGGAAACGGCTCGCGCATTTGCAATTGTTCCGCGAGGAAACGCGCCAGCAAGCCATGCTGGCCCACCACGGCCGGCGCCAGCTGCACCGCTTCGGGGCTGAAGCCATCGCCGAACCAGTGCCCCGCAAACACGGGCGTGGCCACGCAGACATAGCGCAAGGTGCCCAGCGGCGTCACGCTGGTGGCGGCCGCCGCGTCGATGGCCGTGCCGGAAGCGCCCGCCACGCAACCGAACACCGTGCCGTCGCGCACCATCTGCAGGGCGCTGTCGCTGTCGGCCAGGCGTACGTCGAGCTGGCAGCGGGGCGGCGCCAGCAGGGCTGGCAAGGTGGCGGGGAACCAGGTGGCCAGGCTGTCGGCATCGAGGGCGATGGCCAGCTCCGGCATGCTGACGCTGTTGCCCAGGTCGATGTCGAGCGACGCTTCCATCAGCTTGACGTTGCGGTGGTGCACGATCAGGCGCTGGCCCAGCCCCGTCGGCACGGCCGGCTGGCCGCGGATGATCAGCAAGCGCCCGCTGGCGTCTTCCAGCGCCTTGATGCGCTGCGAGACGGCCGACTGGGTGATGCCCAGGGCCAGGGCGGCCTTGTCGAAACTGCCATGGCTGGCCACGGCGTCCAGCACGGCCAGCGCGCGATAATCGAGTGATCCCATTAGCTCAGCTTATAAATTTGAAAAACAATTAGTTATACTAATGCATATATTGCAGCAAAGTAAAACCTTATTTTCGGCAAACGGGTAGTATCGAAGGCTGTCAGCAACCTGAACGGGGAGTAAGCGCAGCATGAAGACGATACGAGTGGATGTGGCCGTGATCGGCAGCGGCACGGCCGGCATGACGGCGCGCAAGGCGGCGAGCATGCAGGGCAAGCGCGTGCTGATGATCGAAAGCGGGCCCTACGGCACGACTTGCGCCAGGGTCGGCTGCATGCCCAGCAAGCTCCTGATCGCGGCGGCCGAGGCGGCCCATGCCGTGGCGGCCGCGCCCGGCTTTGGCGTGCATCCCGGCCCCGTGCGCATCGATGGCCGGCAAGTGATGGCGCGGGTGCGCAGCGAGCGCGACCGTTTTGTCGGCTTCGTGCTCGACGGCGTCAACGCCATCCCCGACGAGGAAAAATTGCGCGGCCATGCGCGTTTTATTTCCCCCGGAAAATTGCAGGTGGATGCACACACCATCGTCGAAGCGGCCAGCGTCGTGATCGCCACCGGCTCCACGCCCATCATGCCGCCCGAGTGGCAGGCGGCGGGCGAGCGCGTCATCACGAGCGACGCCGTGTTCGAGTGGACGGACTTGCCCGCCTCCGTGGCCGTGGTCGGCAGCGGCGTCATCGGGCTGGAACTGGGCCAGGCGCTGGCGCGCCTCGGCGTGCGCGTGACGGTGTTTGCGCGCGGCAATAAGATCGCGCAGCTGACGGACCCGCTGGTCTTGCAGGAGGCGGGCGCCGTGCTGGCGCGCGAACTCGACATCCGCTTCCAGACGAGCGTGGCGCACCTGGAAAAAACGCCGGACGGCAGCGCGATCATGCTGACCAGCCGCGACGGCGCCGGGGAAGAAAAGACCGAGCAGTTCGAGTACGTGCTGGCCGCCATCGGCCGCCGCCCGAACGTGGACCGGATCGGCCTGGACACGGCGCAGATCGAACTGGACCGCCATGGCATTCCCCTGCACGACCCGCACACCATGCAGTGCGGCAAGAGCAGCATCTTCATCGCGGGCGACGCGGACAACGCCCTGCCGCTGCTGCCCGAGGCGGCCGACGAGGGCCGCATCGCCGGCGACAATGCGGCGCGCTTCCCCCACGTCCAGCCGGGCCTGCGCCGCACGCCCTTGACCATCGCCTTCACGGAGCCGCAGGTCGCCACCCTGGGCGCCACCTACCAGCAACTGTGCGTGAGCCATGCGGGCCGCTTCGCCGTCGGCGCCGTGTCGTTCGGCAACCAGGGCCGCAGCCGCGTCATGCTGCAGAACCAGGGCTTGCTGCGCGTGTACGCGGAGTTCGGCAGCAAGCGCTTCCTCGGTGCCGAGCTGATCGGCCCGCGGGCGGAACACCTGGGCCATCTGCTGGCCTGGGCTTGCCAGGCGCAGCTGACGGTGCCGGCCATGCTGGACATGCCCTTCTACCATCCCGTCATCGAGGAAGGCGTGCGCACGGCCTTGCGCGAGCTGGCGCTGCACCTGGAAAAAGACCCGGAACATGCGCCCGGCTGCGCCGACTGCTCCCCTGGCGTGTGATGCAACTTTAAGAATTAAACAATTTTGTAGACAAGCTCACATGATTGCGCGATCATCGCTGCCACATTGAAATATTGATTAAAAGCAAAAAACATTTCAAATGGTTCATATCCACGATGTCGGGATGGTAAACATCAGTCGTGGCTGGCGATGACACGGAGACGATGTGAAGATTCGGCGCATATATGCGGGGGAACTGGCCGTGGGCCTGGCCCTGCCTTGGGACGTGCATGGCGAAACGGGCAGCTTGCTGGCCAGGATGGGCCACGTGATCAGCAGCGAGGCGCAGATCGAACTGCTGCTGGCGCGCGGCGTCATCGCCGACATGCGCGAGGAGGCGCCGCGCGCGGCCACGGAAGCGCCCTCGTCCCTGCGCATGCTGAACCTCGTCACCGCGGGCCTGGCCCTGGTCTTGCCGGCCATCGCGGCCGGGCAAGTTGTGGCGCAGGAGCAACTGACGCCGCTGGCGCAACTGCTGGAAGAGGCCGTCGTGCTGGATGCCGACGTGGCGCTGGCCTGCATTTTGCACAACCAGGGCGCGGGCGACTTTGCCGTGCGCCACAGCGTCGACACGGCCGTCGTCACGGCCCTGCTGGCGCGCGCCCTCAAGCTCGATGCGGCCGTCGTGCGCAGCATCGTGCTCGCCGCGCTGAGCATGAACGTGGGCATGCTGGAACGCCACGGGGATTTCCAGCACAAGGCGGGGCCGCTCGATGCCGATGAGCGCGCCTACATCCGCGCCCATCCGCAAGCGGGCATGGCGCTGCTGCGCGCGGCCGGCGTGACGGACGCCGTCTGGCTGCAAGCCGTGCTGCAGCACCACGAAAACATCGATGGCAGTGGCTATCCGCTGGGCATCACGGGTGAGGAGATCGGCGTCGGCGCCCGGCTGATCATGCTGGCCGACCGTTACTGCGCCCGGGTTTCCGCGCGCAGCTACCGCAAGCCCCTGTTGCCGAACGCGGCCCTGCGCGAAATGTTGTCGGCGGACAAAGCCACGCTGGACGCGCCGCTGGCGTCGCTGCTCGTGCGCGAACTGGGCATCTACCCTGTCGGCACCTTCGTCAAGCTGTTGAATGGCGAGATCGGCGTCGTCACGCGCAAGGGCTTGAACGCCACCACGCCGCACGTGCAGTCGCTGGTCGGCCCGCGCGGCGCGCGCCTGGACGTGCCCCTGCGGCGCGACACGCGCGTGGACTTGCACGCCATCCGTGAAGTGCTCAGCGCGGAGCAGGCGGGACTGCAGTTTCGCCCCGACCAGCTGTGGGGCCGCAGCGCGCGCCTGTAGGGCGAATGTTCAGTTCAGCAAACCCGCATCGAGGCGGCCTTCCAGCGCCAGCTCGCGCATGATGCGCACGGTGTCGATGTCCGACTCCTGGTAGGCGGAGCGGCGGAAGTCGTCGTACATGGCGTTGGCCGCATCGGTGGCCGCGTCATGCCCGTCGTCGTACTGGAAGCGCACCCACAGGCTGGCTTCGTCGGGCATCTCGATCGTCATGACGAGCGAGGAGGCGCTGATGTCCTTCTGCGCCGGCACTTCGTAGCGCACCTGCAGCTGCGGCACCAGCACCACACGGTCGTTGATGACCAGCTCGCCATAGCGCAGGCTGCGGGAAAAGCCGGTATCGCTGTGTTCGCTGATCTGGCACTCGTCCAGGTGCGGCACGAACAGCTTGGGCGACTCGGCGCGCAAGACGAGGCCGCGCCACACCTGTTCCAGGGTCAGGGTGTCGATCAGCGGGTTGAGCGGATCGTTAATTTCAATCAGGTGTTCAAATTTCATAGGACTGCCATTCGGTAAGTGGGCGCGCGCGGGCGATATAGGCGGAATGGTACTCCAGCGGTGGCCGCGCCGCACGCATTGCATGCCCCGAGATGGCGGCATTTGGCGATATATCAATGCCATTGCCTGTTTTTCGTGCAGCTGCCGCCGTGCAAATGGCGGGCGCGACACTGTTACAATGGGCTGCTGTTCCCTCCGGAAATACCCTGATGTCCAAAGCACCACAATTCGGTCTGAATGCCCCCCAAAGCGAAGCGGTGACCTACCTCGACGGCCCTTGCCTCGTGCTGGCGGGCGCCGGTTCGGGCAAGACGCGCGTGATCACGCAAAAGATCGCCCACCTGATCGAAGACCGGGGCTACGACCCGCGCACCATCGCCGCCCTGACCTTCACCAACAAGGCTGCGCTGGAGATGCAGGAGCGCATCGCCAAACTGCTCAAGCAGCCGCGCCAGGCCAAGCAGTTGACGGTGTCGACCTTCCACTCGCTGGGCGTGAAGATTCTGCGCCAGGAAGCCAATGGCGTGGGGCTGAAGGACCGCTTTTCCATCATGGATAGCGACGATTGCTTTTCCCTGGTGCAAGACCTGGCCATTACCACCGATAAACAGGTGATCCGTGGCATCCAGAACGCCATGTCGCTGTGGAAGAATGGCTTGATCGACCCGGACATGGCCCTGGCGCAAGCGAAGGATGAGGATGAGGCGAACGCGGCGCGCATCTACCGCAGCTATGTCGCCACCCTGTCCGCCTACCAGGCCGTCGATTTCGACGATCTGATCCGCCTGCCCGTGGAATTGTTCCGCAACAACGGTCCCGTGCGCGACAAGTGGCAGCGCCGTTTGCGCTACCTGCTCGTCGACGAGTACCAGGACACGAACACCTGCCAGTACGAACTGGTCAAATTGATGGTGACGGGCATCGGCAAGAAACCGATGTTTACGGCCGTGGGCGACGACGACCAGGCGATCTATGCCTGGCGCGGCGCCACCGTGGAAAACCTGAAAACGCTGGAGACGGATTTCCCCGATTTGCGCGTCATTAAACTGGAGCAGAATTACCGCTCCACCATGCGCGTGCTCAATGCGGCCAATGCCGTCATCGGCAACAATCCGAAGCTGTTTGAAAAATCGTTGTGGTCGGAGCACGGCCTGGGCGAGCCGATCAAGGTGCTGGGCATGCAGACGGACGAGCAGGAGGCGGAGCAGGTCGCCATCATGATCTCGGCCGACCATTTCGAGCGCAAGAACAAGTTTTCCGATTACGCGATCCTGTACCGGGGCAACCACCAGGCGCGCATCATCGAGCAATGCTTGCGCAAGGAACGCATCCCGTACACGATTTCCGGCGGCCAGAGTTTCTTCGACAAGGCCGAGATCAAGGACATCATCAGCTACCTGCGCCTGCTGGCCAACGAGGACGACGACCCGGCCTTCATCCGCGCCGTGACGACGCCGCGCCGCGGCGTGGGACAGTCGACCCTGGAAGTGTTGGGCGCGTTCTCGGGCCAGTGGCAATGCTCGCTGTTCCAGGCCGTCTTCAAAGGCGGCATCGAGGCCAAGCTGACGGACCGCCAGCTGGGGCCGCTGCGCGACTTCTGCAACTTCATCAACGACCTGGAATCGCGCGCCAGCCGCCCCGGCGCGGCGGGCAGCGGCGACAACGCGGCCGAAGTGCTGGACGACATGATGAAGGAAATCCACTACGAATCGTATCTGTACGATGCCTTCGAGGAACGGCAGGCGCAAAGCAAGTGGCAGAACGTGCTGGAATTCGTCAACTGGCTGAAGGAACGGGGCCGGGGCGGCAAGGACCGCGACGGCGAAGAAAAGAACGTGCTGGAATTGACGCAGATGGTGGCCCTGATGACCATGCTGGAAGGCAAGGACGAGGAGCAGGACGCCGTGCGCATGTCCACCCTGCACGCGTCGAAGGGGCTGGAGTTTCCTCACGTCTTCCTCGTCGGCGTGGAAGAGGGGATTTTGCCGCACAAGGGTGACGCGGACGCGCCCGCCGAGACCATCGCCGCGCGCATCCAGGAGGAGCGCCGCTTGATGTATGTCGGCATCACGCGGGCCCAGCGCACCTTGCACGTCACGTGGTGCAAGAAGCGCAAGCGGGCGGGCGAGCAAGTCCATTGCGACCCGTCGCGTTTCATCAAGGAAATGCAACTGGACGTGGGCGACGCCGTGCCCACGGAAGCGGAAGTGATTTCGCCCAAGGAACGCCTGGCGCGCATGAAGGCCTTGCTGGCCGCGCCCAAGGCTTGAAGAACGCTCAGGCTTCCACGGCGCCGTCCGGCGTGGTCTTCGGCACGATGGCCAGCTGCATGCCCAGCGCATCGAGCATTTTCAAGATGGTTTCGAAGCGCGGCTTGCTGCCTTCGCGCAAGGCCTTGTATGCGCCTTCGCGCGTGATGTCGGCCCTGGCCGCCACCTTGCCCATGCCGTAGGCGCGCACCACGTCGTTCATGGCGGACTGGAACAGTTCCGCGTTGCCCGTGGCGACGATTTCGCTCATGTAGGCGGCCACGGCGGCCTTGCTGGTCAGGTGTTGTGTTGGGTCAAATTTGCTCAATCCCAGCGCGTCGAGGTCGTCGAGGTCGAAGGTGTCATGGTCGGTATGTTGCTTCATTTTCTTCGTGCTCCTGTGGATGCCGCCGCCGCTTTGCGGATGGCTGCCTGTCGGGCTTTCAGCTCCCTGAGGATCGCCTGCGCCTGCTGGATGTCGCGCCGCTGGCTCGATTTATTGCCACCGAGCAGCAGCAAGATCAGGGTGCCCAGATTGGTTTCGTGAAAATACACGCGCCAGCCAGGCCCCGTCTGCAAAAAACGCAGTTCGCACACGCCTTCGCCCACTGGCCGCCAGTCGCCCTTTTTACCATGCTGCAAGTGCTTGATGCGCGCGTCGATGGCGGCGGCCGCCACGTCGTGCAGGGAGTCTTCCCAGCGCCGGTATTCGGCCGTCTTGCGCGTGTCGATCAGCAGTGGCTCGGTCGGTGTTGGTTCAATCATTGTAATCGTTTGTTCTCATTCGTCAAGCGGTTTGATCCAGCTATCAGGAGAGAATAGGCAGGAATCGGCGCCGCAGCGGGAAGAATGCCCTTTGTTTGTCCTGGCGCACGCCGCTGCGGCGGTAGAATGCCCCCTTTCAGTCAGGAATGAGCACCATGGACAATGCAGAACAGATGGAAACACGTTTCGTCGATATCGAAATCAAGCTGGCGCAGCAGGAGGACCTGGTCGAGTCGCTGAACCAGATGGTGTACCAGCAGGGCAAGCGTATCGACCAGCTGGAAGCGATGCTGCACAAGCTGGGCGAGCACGTGCGCGACGGGGCGCAGCAGGCAAATGGCGGGCTGGTCAACGAACGTCCGCCGCACTATTGATACCGGGGCCTTGCCGGCTTATTTACCGTCCAGCGCGGTCCATGCCGGCAGCTGGTGCTTGCGCCGGTCGCGGGCGTAGACGGTGGACATGGCGAGGCCGAACAGGAGGCCGGCCGCGCTGGCCGCCAGGAAGGCGGTCATGGGAGACGGTGGCCTGGCGGCCGCCTGCAGCGGCCACACGACGAGCCACATGGCCAAGCCCCAGAACGTGCCAAAGAAGAGTCCCATGCCGAGCGTGGTGCGCAGGAAGGACTGGAAATGCGGCGGCGCCACCTGCACACCGGCCTTCCATAGCAGCCGCAGCAGCGGTGGCGCATAGTGGCTGGGGGCCATGCCCGTGCTGCTCAACAGCTCCAGGGCGCGTGTCTTGCGATGTTCAAAGTGCATGGATTCTCCGTCTACTGTTGCCGAATGGATACTATATGCCATACGGCTCATGTGAGCATTGATATTTTTCACGGGAAGGGCAGGGGCGCTGCCGTAGCGGCGTGCATGTGCGGATATCAGGCAGGACAACCTTTCATGTAGGGGCGTATCGCTACCATCGGTAGTTGCGGGTGACGCAAGTGTTTCTGGCTGTTATTATTTCAGGCTGGCCCGCGACACAATCGCGGCACTCTTGCGTTTCTTGAAAGAAGACATGACCCGTCCAACTCTGCTCGTCATCGCCGCCAGCCTGATGCTGGCACCAGCCGCCTTTGCCGCCACCGCCGCCCCGACCGCTACCGCGGCCGTCCAGGCCACCGCACTGCCTGCCTCGAATCCGTTTGCGCAGGCCAGCAGCCTGCCGTTCAACTATCCTCCGTTCGACAAGGTGCAGGACGCCGACTATGCGCCGGCCTTTACGGCAGGCATGGCCGCCCACCTGGCGGAAATCAACGCGATTGCGAATAACAAGAAGCCGGCCACGTTCGACAACACCATCGTCGCCATGGAACGCTCGGGCGAGCTGCTGGGCCGCGTGCGCACCGTGTTTTCGGTGATGTCCGGCTCCAACACGAATGAGACGATCCAGGGCCTGGAACGCGAGCTGGCGCCGAAGATGGCCGCCCACAGCGACGCGATCATGCTCAATGACAAGTTGTTCCAACGCATCAATACGCTGTACGCCAAGCGCGACAAGCTGGGCCTCGATGCGGAATCGAAACGCCTGCTGGAACGCTACCACACGGACTTCGTGCGCGCCGGCGCCAAGCTGTCGGCCGCCGACAAGGAAAAGCTGCGCGCCTACAACGGCCAACTGGCTGCCCTGTCGACCAAGTTCGCGCAGAATGTGCTGAAGGAATTGAACGCCTCGGCCGTCGTCGTCGACACGCGCGAAGAACTGGACGGCCTGTCGCCGGCCGCCATCGAAGTGGCCGCCGGCCTGGCCAAGAAGCGCGGCCTGGACGGCAAGTACGTGATCGCCCTCGTCAACACGACGGGCCAGGCGCCGCTGTCGCAGCTGACCAACCGCGCCTTGCGCGAACGCATCATGGCCGCTTCGCAGGCGCGCGGCAGCCGTGGCGGCGAGTTCGACAACACCCAGGAAGTGCTGGACCTGGCGAAACTGCGCGCCGAACGGGCCGCACTGATGGGCTACCCGAACTACGCCGCGTATTCGCTGGAAGACCAGACGGCGAAGAACACCACCGCCGTGAACGCGCTGCTGGGCGAGCTGGCCAAGCCGGCCGTCGTCAATGCGCGCCGTGAAGCGGACGATATCCAGAAGGTCATCGATGCGGGCAAAGGCGGCTTCAAGGTGGGCGCCGCCGACTGGGCCTTCTACAGCGACAAGGTACGCGCCGAACGCTACAGCTTTGACGAAAATCAACTCAAGCCGTACTTTGAAATGCACAGCGTGCTGACCAAGGGCGTGTTCTTTGCCGCCGGCAAGCTGTATGGCCTGACCTTCAAGCAGCGTACCGACTTGCCGGTCTACAACGCCGACATGCTGGTGTACGACGTCTTCAACGAAGACGGCACGCAGCTGGCCATCTTCACCCTGGACCCCTACGCGCGCAGCAACAAGCGCGGCGGCGCCTGGGCGAATGCCTACGTGGGCCAGTCGGGCTTGCTGAACCGCAAGCCCGTCATCGCGAATAACCTGAACATTCCGAAACCGGAAGCGGGCCAGCCGACCCTGATGACGTTTGACGAAGTCAACACCATGTTCCACGAATTCGGCCATGCGCTGCACGGCATGTTCTCGAACGTGAAATACCCGCGCTTCGCCGGCACCAGCGTGCCGCGCGACTTCGTCGAATACCCGTCGCAAGTCAATGAAATGTGGGCCCTGTGGCCGGAAGTGCTGCAAAACTACGCCAAGCACTACCAGACGGGCGCGGCCATCCCGGCCGAGCTGCTGGCGAAAGTGACGGCGGCCGACAATTTCAACCAGGGTTACAAGACGACGGAATACCTGGCTTCGGCCCTGCTGGACCAGCGCTGGCACCAGCTGACGCCGGCACAGATCCCGACCGACGTGGTTGCCTTCGAGAAAGCCGCGCTGGCGGACGCGGGCGTCGATTTCGCCCCGGCGCCGCCGCGCTACCGCACCACGTATTTCTCGCACGCGTTCGCGGGCGGCTACTCGGCCGGCTACTACGCCTACCTGTGGTCGGAAAAGCTGGATGCCGACACGGTCGAGTGGTTCAAGGAAAACGGCGGCCTGACGCGCAAGAACGGCGACTGGTTCCGCGCCAAGCTGCTGTCGCGCGGCGGCAGCGCCGATGCGCTGGACATTTACCGCAACTTCCGCGGCCGCGACGCGAAGATCGAGCCGCTGCTGGAACGCCGTGGCTTGAACGGCAAGTAATCCCCCGTCACCGGCTTGGCCGGTGCTGAATATCGATGGCCGCCCCGCAACGGGCGGCCATTTTTATTTGGCGATTTTCCGCATAAACCGTGGTAAACCGCGCATTTGGCGGGATGCACCACAGGATTGCCCATGTTGGATGACGCCTGTGTGACAGGCTGCTATGATCTGCAACTGGCCCGCGACGCGATCGCGGCTCTTCCCCGCGCTTTCTGAAAGATGTCATGATCCGTCCACAACTGCTCGTCATCGCCGCCAGCATCATGCTGGCCCACGCCGCCCCTTCCGCCCTGGCCGCCGCCGCCGCACCGGCCGCTACCGTCAGTGCGCAGAATCCCCTGCTGAAAGCCAGCCCGCTGCCATTCCAGATGCCGCAATTCGGCCTGATCAAGGATGAGCACTACGCGCCGGCGTTTGCCGAAGGCATGAAACGCCAGCTGGCTGAAGTGAACGCGATCGCCAACAACCGCCAGGCGCCCACGTTCGAGAACACCATCGTGGCCCTCGAGCGCACGGGGCAGCTGCTGCACCGCGTGCAGAGCATCTTCAGCAACATGACCTCGACCAACACGAACAGCGTGCTGGAAGCGGTGGAAGTGGACGTGTCGCCAAAACTGGCCGCGCACGGCGACGCCATCACCCTGAACCCGAAATTGTTCACCCGCATCGACACCCTGTACGCCAAGCGCGACAAGCTGGGCCTCGACGCCGAATCCCTGCGCCTGCTGGAACGCTACCACACGGACTTCGTGCGCGCCGGCGCCAAGCTGTCCGATGCGGACAAGGAAAAACTCAAGAGCTACAACGCCGAGCAGGCGGGCCTGGAAACAGCCTTCGCACAGAACGTGCTGAAGGAAACGAACGCCAAGAGCATCGTCGTCGACACGCGCGCCGAACTGGCTGGCATGACGGACAGCGATATCGATACGGCCGCCGCGGCCGCCAAGGAACGGGGCTTGACGGGCAAGTTCGTCATCGCCCTCGTCAACACCAGCGGCCAGCCGCCGCTGGCCGTGCTGACCAACCGCGCCACGCGCCAGCGCCTGATGGATGCCTCCCTGAACCGGGGCAGCCAGGGCGGCGAGTTCGACAACCGCGCCATCGTGCTGAAGCTGGCCAAGCTGCGCGCCGAACGGGCCACCCTGCTCGGCTACGCCAACTATGCCGCGTATTCGCTGGAAGACCAGACGGCCAAGACGACGACGGCCGTCAACACCCTGCTGTCGGAACTGGCCAAGCCGGCCGTCGCCAATGCGCGCCGCGAAGCGGCCGACCTGCAGCAAGTGGTCGACGCGGAAAAAGGCGGTTTCCAGGTGGCGGCAGCCGACTGGGCCATCTACACGGACAAATTGCGCAAGCAGCGCTTCAATTTCGATGAAAACGAGTTGAAACCGTACCTGGAATTGAACAGCGTGCTGAACAACGGCGTCTTCTTTGCCGCCAACAAGTTGTATGGCATCAGCTTCAAGGAACGCAAGGACTTGCCGGTGTACAACCCGGACGTGCGTGTCTACGACGTGATCGACGCCAACGGCAAGCCGCTGGCCCTGTTCATCGCCGACTTCTATGCGCGTGGCAACAAGCATGGCGGCGCGTGGATGAATGAATACGTGTCGCAATCGGCGCTGCTGGGCACGCATCCGGTGGTGGCCAACCAGTTGAACATTCCGAAGCCGCCGGCCGGCCAGCCGACCCTGCTGACCTTCGACGAAGTGACGACCATGTTCCACGAATTCGGCCATGCACTGCACGGCATGTTCTCGAACGTGAAATACCCGCGCTTCGCCGGCACCAGCGTGCCGAGCGACTTCGTCGAATATCCGTCGCAAGTCAATGAAATGTGGGCCATCTGGCCGGAAGTGCTGCAAAACTACGCCAAGCACTACCAGAGCGGCGCGGCCATGCCGCAGGAACTGCTCGACAAGGTGACGGCGGCGAAGAAATTCAACCAGGGTTTCATGACGACGGAATACCTGTCGGCCGCCCTGCTGGACCAGCGCTGGCACCAGCTGGCGCCAAGCCAGATCCCGACGGACGTGCTGGCCTTTGAAGCGGCATCCTTGAAGGACGCGGGCGTCGATTACGCGCCCGTGCCGCCGCGCTACCGCACGACGTACTTCTCGCACAGCTTCTCGGGCGGCTACTCGGCGGCCTATTACGCTTACCTGTGGTCGGAAAAGCTGGACGCGGAATCGGTCAACTGGTTCAAGGAAAACGGCGGCCTGACGCGCAAGAATGGCGACTGGTTCCGCAGCAAGTTGCTGTCGCGCGGCGGCAGCGTCGATGCGCTGCAGCTGTTCCGTGATTTCCGCGGCCGCGATGCCACCGTGGAACCGCTGCTGGAACGCCGTGGCTTGAACGCCAAGTAAGGCGTCCCCATCTGAAGCTTGCGCTGCGTCGTCCTGGCGCACGCAAGCTTTATGTGCCGGCGGCGTAGAATTGAGTAAGATGGAAACAAGAAGGCAGTCGAAAGAGTATATGAGTCAGCAAGATTTGAACGGCATCACCCTGGAAGCAATCGTGACGCGCCTGCAAGCCCACTACGGCTGGGATGGCCTGGCCAAGCACATCGATATCAATTGCTTCATCAGCGATCCCAGCATCAAGTCGAGCCTGAAGTTTTTGCGCAAGACCCCGTGGGCCAGGAGCAAGGTGGAGCAATTGTTCCTGGACACGCAATTTACTGACTGACAGGAAAAAACATGGATAGCAAACTCAAGGAATCGCTGCTACAGCTGCATTCGACACTGGCAACCAGCGGCCCCGTCGATGAAGAACTGCAAGGTTTGCTGCAAAAGCTCGATGTCGACATCAAGCTGCTGATGGAAAAGCGCGCCGCGCAGGAACAGGAAGAAGAATCGACCACCTATGGCCTGGCCGAGCGCAGCCAGGAATTGTCGGCCAAGTTTGCCGTCAAGCATCCGAAACTGGAGCCGGCGCTGCGGGAATTGGGTGAGATTCTCGCCAATATGGGGATCTGACCGGGGTCAGTCGCTGTGCGCTGATCGGGGTCCGTCGCTACGCGATCGCAATGCGCCCCACTGGGGCGCGTTGCCCCGACGGGTCTGACCCCAAGTAATTGAAAAATAAACGTTTTTTGTACTGAAATCCAACAGTAAAAAGCAGGCCGTCAGGTTGGAAATGGCCAATTCCGGTACAATCCGTACCCTATGAGCTCCCCTACCAATTTATTTGCGACCGTTCCCAAGCGGTCTGCCCGCGCTGCCGTGGCGCCTTTCCTGCCGATGTCGCGTGCCGAGATGGACGCGCTGGGCTGGGACCAGTGCGACGTCATCCTCGTCACGGGCGACGCCTACATCGACCATCCGAGTTTCGGCATGGCCCTCGTCGGCCGCCTGCTCGAAGCGCAGGGTTATCGCGTCGGCATCATCAGCCAGCCGGACTGGCTGTCGGCCGACGCCTTCCGCATCCTCGGCAAGCCGCGCCTGTACTACGGCGTCACCGCCGGCAACATGGATTCCATGGTCAACCAGTACACGGCCGACCGCAAGATCCGCTCCGACGACGCCTACACGGCCAACGCGGAACCGAACAAGCGCCCGGACCGCGCCGTCACCGTGTACGCGCAGCGCGCGCGCGAAGCGTATCCCGACGTGCCCATCGTCATCGGCAGCATCGAAGCGTCCTTGCGCCGCATCGCCCATTACGATTACTGGTCGGACAAGGTCCGCCGTTCCGTCCTGCCCGATTCCAAGGCTGATTTGTTGATCTTCGGCAATGCCGAGCGGGCGCTGGTCGACCTGACGCACCGCCTGGCCGCCGGCGAATCGATCAAGGATATCCGCGACCTGCGCGGCACGGCCTTCATGGTGCCGTCCGGCTGGCTGCCCGGCGACGACTGGGGCGTGCACAATTCCACTCGCGTGGACGTGCCCGGCAAGATCGATCCGCACTACAGCCCGTACGAGATGGTGCAGGAAGACAAGACCGCCTGCGCCACCGAGAATGCGTCGAAATCGGCCGAAGTCATCAAGCCCATCCGCATCATGAGCCGCGAAGAGCGCCTGGCCATGGCCAAGGAAAAGCACGACAAGACCGTCGTGCGCCTGCCGTCCTACGACGTCGTCAAGGATGACCCCGTCATGTATGCGCACGCCTCGCGCGTGTTCCACCTGGAATCGAATCCCGGCAATGCGCGCGCCATGGTGCAGGCGCACGGCGAACGCGACGTGTGGCTCAACCCGCCGCCGCTGCCGCTGGCCATGGACGAGATGGATGGCGTGTACGACATGAATTATGCGCGCGCCCCGCACCCGAGCTATGGCAAGGCGCACATCCCCGCGTGGGAAATGATCCGCTTTTCCGTCAACATCATGCGCGGCTGCTTCGGCGGCTGCACCTTCTGCTCCATCACGGAGCACGAAGGGCGCATCATCCAGAGCCGTTCGGAACCGTCCATCCTGCGCGAAATCGAGCATATCCGCGATAAAACCAAAGGCTTTACGGGCACCATTTCCGATATGGGTGGTCCGACGGCGAATATGTACCGCCTGGCCTGCAAGGAAAAAGAGATCGAAGTGTCGTGCCGCCGGCTGTCCTGCGTGTACCCGTCCATCTGCGTGAATTTGGGCACGGACCACAGCAAGCTCATTTCCCTGTACCGCAAGGCGCGCGCCATTCCGGGCATCAAGAAAGTGCTGATCAGCTCGGGCCTGCGCTACGACCTGGCCGTGCGTTCGCCCGAGTACGTGAAGGAACTGGTGACGCACCACGTCGGCGGCCTCCTGAAAATCGCGCCCGAGCACACGGAAGAGGGCACCTTGTCGAAGATGATGAAGCCCGGCATCGGCGCCTACGATGAATTCAAGGAAATGTTTGACCGTTTCTCGCTGGAAGCGGGCAAGAAGCAGTATTTGATTCCCTACTTCATCGCCGCCCATCCGGGCACGACGGACCTGGACATGCTGAACCTGGCCCTGTGGCTGAAGAAAAACAATTTCAAGCTGGACCAGGTGCAAACCTTCATGCCCACGCCGATGGCCATGGCCACGACCATGTACCACACGCGCAAGAATCCGTTGCGCAAGGTCACGGCGGACTCGGAAGTGGTGGAAACGGCGCGCAGCGGCAAGATCCGCCGCACGCATAAAGCCTTCCTGCGCTATCAGGACCCGGCCAACTGGCCCATCCTGCGCGAAGCGCTGGTCAACATGGGCCGTGGCGACCTGATCGGCAATGGCGACAAGCATCTGATCCCGGCCTGGACCTCGTCCGAGTCGGGCGGCCTGGCGGCAGGCGAACGCAGCCGCCAGACGCATGGCGCCGGCACGCCGGACAAGTTCAAGGTGGCGCCAGGCAAGAGCCGCATCGCCCTGGGCGGCACGGCCGCCGCACCGAAGGCGACGGCCGTCGAGTCGAAGGTACGCCCCTCGATCCTGTCGACCATCAAGACGAAGGCCAAGCCCGCCGCCGCGCCCGTGGGCCGTGGCGCCAAGCCGGCCGCCAAGGGCGGTACGCCAGCCCGCAGCGGCCGCCGCTAAGGCTGTATCGCTGCTGCAGCAACCCGGCCCGTGCGCCGGGTTTTTTTATGGCCGGCAGCATCCTCCGGGTGGGCGTATTTATCTTGACATCAAGATAGTATGCGTCCACACTGGGATTATCTTAACGTCGAGATAGTTTATGGTCACCTCTGCTGTCCGTCCCGCCTGGGGCGATATCGTGCTCACGGCGCTGGCGCCCCTCATCTGGGGTTCCACGTATATCGTCACGTCCGAACTGCTGCCGCCGCACCGTCCCTTCACGGCCGCGCTGATCCGCGTGCTGCCGGCCGGCCTGCTCTTGCTGCTGATCATGCGACGCCTGCCCGCGCGGCGCGACTGGGGCCGCGTGCTGATCCTGTCGGCCCTGAATATCGGCGTCTTCCAGGCCTTGCTGTTCGTGGCCGCCTACCGCTTGCCGGGCGGCCTGGCGGCCGTCGTGGGAGCCATCCAGCCGCTGCTGGTGATGGGCCTGGCATGGGGCGTGGAAGGGCGCCGCCCGGCCCGCCTGGCCCTGGGCGCCAGCGTGCTGGGCGTGCTCGGCATGGGCGTGTTGCTGCTGTCGCCGCGCACGGTGTGGGAGCCCGTCGGCATTGCCGCCGCGCTGGGCGGCACGGCCTGCATGGCGGCCGGCACCTACCTGACGCGGCGCTGGAAGCCGGACCTGCCCGTGCTGGCGCTGACGGGCTGGCAATTGCTGCTGGGCGGCCTGATGCTGGCGCCCGTCGCCTGGCTGGCCGACGCACCCTTGCCGGCGCTGTCCTGGCAGCAAGTGCTGGCCTACGCCTACCTGTGCCTGGCCGGCGCCCTGCTGGCATATGCCCTGTGGTTCCGCGGCATTGCCCGCCTGTCGCCCGTGGCCGTGTCCTCGCTGGGCCTGCTCAGTCCCCTGATGGCCGTCGTGCTGGGCTGGGCCTTGCTGGGCCAGGCCATGACGGGCTGGTCGATGCTGGGCCTGCTGCTGGTGCTGGCCAGCGTGCTGGCCGTGCAGTGGGCCAGTGCCCGTCCCGCAGCAAACCGCTGACGGCTGCGCCTTTCTCCTCGGCAGGCCGCACGTACCGGCCTGCCCGTTTCCCTCTGGGCGTCCCCTTTTTGCTGCACCGCAGCTACAGTTTTGCTTGCACTGCTATGGGGCATTGAGGCACTATTCGCTTCGCGCAAACGTTTGCGCACAACGAATTTCCTAAAAAGCATGCTGTATACGTGCTTGCCCAACCCCTCTGGAGACGCTCATGACATCCCGTATTCGCCTGAAAATGATTGCCGCCGCTGTCCTGGTGTGTGCCTTGCCCGCCGTGCCCGCCATGGCGCAGACGCCTGCCAAGCCCAAGGTCGCACTGGTGATGAAGTCGCTCGCCAATGAATTTTTCCTGACCATGGAAAACGGTGCCAAGGCGCACCAGAAGGCCAATGCCGCCAAGTACGACCTGCTGTCGAACGGCATCAAGGATGAAACGGATACGTCGAGCCAGATCAAGCTGGTCGAGCAGATGATCGTCTCGCGCGTGAACGCGCTCGTGATCGCCCCGGCGGACTCGAAGGCGCTGGTGCCGGTGCTGAAAAAAGCCATCGATGCGGGCATCATCGTCGTCAATATCGACAACAAGCTCGACGCGGGCGCCCTGAAAGAGAAGGGCATCACTGTGCCGTTCGTCGGCCCGGACAACCGCAAGGGCGCCAAGGTGGTCGGCGACTTCCTGGCCAAGCAGATCAAGAAGGGCGACCCCGTCGGCATCATCGAAGGCGTGTCCACCACCTATAACGCGCAGCAGCGCACCCTGGGCTTCCAGGACGCCATGACGGCGGCCGGTGCGAAGGTCGTCAGCGTGCAGTCGGGCCAGTGGGAAATCGCCCCCGCGAACACGGTGGCGGCCGCCATGCTGAACGCCAACCCGAACATCAAGGCTTTGCTGTGCGGTAACGACAACATGGCCATCGGCGCCGTGTCCGCCATCAAGGCGGCCGGCAAGACGGGCAAGGTGCTCGTCGTCGGCTACGACAACATCAACGCCATCAAGCCGATGCTGGCCGATGGCCGCGTGCTGGCTACCGCCGACCAGTTCGGTTCGCAGCAAGCCGTGTTCGGCATCGACACGGTCCTGAAAGCCCTGGCGCAGAAGAAGAAGCAAGCCGATCTGGGTGGCGTCATCGAAACCAAGGTCGAACTGGTCACCAAGGACGCCAAGTCCTGATCGTCTGATCCCGCCGGGGCCAGCGCCATCGCCGCAGTGCGGGCGCCGGCCCCGCCGTCTTTTTCCGCGGAGTTTTATCATGCCTACCGACATCCCCCCGGCGCCCTCGGCCGCCATCCCCCTATTGACCCTGGATAACATCGGCAAGTCCTATGTCGGCCCCGTGCTGGGCGGCGTGGGCCTGCGCTTCGCCCCCGGCCAGGTGCTGGCGCTGACGGGTGAAAACGGCGCGGGCAAGAGCACCCTGTCGAAGATCATCTGCGGCCTGGAGCAGGCCACGACGGGCACGATGCTGCTCGACGGCAAGCCCTACCAGCCCGCCTCGCGCGGCGCAGCCGAGGCGCTGGGCATCCGCATGGTGATGCAGGAACTCAATCTGATTCCCACCCTGTCGATCGCGGAAAACCTGTACCTCAAGAATCTGCCGCAGCGCTTCGGCTTCATCGACCGCGCCCGCCTGGAGCGCGACGCGCGCGAACAGATGGAGAAAGTGGGCCTGGGCGGCCTGGACCCGTGGACCCTCGTGGGCGCGCTGGGCATCGGCCACCAGCAGATGATCGAGATTGCGCGCAACCTGATCGGTTCCTGCCGCCTGCTGGTGCTCGACGAGCCGACGGCCATGCTGACGCACCGCGAAGTGGAACTGCTGTTCCTGCAGATCGAACGTCTGAAGGCGGACGGCGTGTGCATCATCTATATTTCCCACCGCTTGGAAGAACTCAAGCGCGTGGCCGACCGCATCGCCGTGCTGCGCGACGGCCAGCTCGTCTGCGACGACGACATCGCGGGCCACTCCGCCGCCGACCTCGTCAGCCTGATGGTGGGCCGCTCGGCCGACGACGCCGTCGACCTGAGCGGACGCACCATCGGCGCGCCGCTGCTGCGCGTGCGGGGCTTGGCGCGCGGCAAGGTGGTCAACCCGACCTCATTCGACTTGCGCGCCGGTGAAATCCTCGGCATCGCGGGCCTGATCGGCTCGGGCCGCACGGAACTGCTGCGCCTGATCTTCGGCGCCGACCGCGCCGACGCGGGCGCAGTCTTCCTGGGCGACAGCGAAGTCCCCGCCGCCTTGCACTCGCCGCAGGCCGCCGTGCAAGCCGGTATCGCCATGATCACGGAAGACCGCAAGGGCCAGGGCTTGCTGCTGCGCCAGTCCATCGCCGTGAACACGACCCTGGCCTCGCTGGACACGGTCAGCCACGCTGGACTGGGCTGGCTCAACGACGCGGCCGAAGCGACGGTGGCCGACGACTACATCCAGCGCCTGGGCATCCGCTCGCGCAACAGCGCGCAAACGGTGGCCGAGCTTTCTGGCGGCAACCAGCAAAAGGTGGTGATCGCCCGCTGGCTGTACCGCGACTGCCCCGTGATGCTGTTCGACGAGCCCACGCGCGGCATCGATATCGGCGCCAAGTTTGATATTTATCAGGTGCTGGCCGAACAGGCGCGCCAGGGCAAGGGCCTCGTCATCGTCTCGAGCGACTTGCGCGAGCTGATGCTGATCTGCGACCGCATCGCCGTCATGAGCGCCGGCAGCATCGTCGACACCTTCGAGCGGGGCGCCTGGAGCCAGGACGCGCTGCTGTCGGCCGCCTTTTCCGGCTATTTGACCCCCACTTCCACTCCCGCTGCGGCCTGATCCGCCGGAAAGACTCCCATGACCACCACTTCCTCTCCTTCGTATCTGCAGCGCAGCCTGGCCGACCTGAAAAACTATGCGGGCCTGATCGGCGCCCTCTTGGCCATGTGCGTGCTGTTCTCGTTTGCCAGCGAAAACTTCTTCACCCTGGCCACCCTCAGCACCCTGTCGAACAACATCCCGACCCTCGTCGTGATGGCCGTCGGCATGACGTTCGTGCTGATCATCGGCGGCATCGACCTGTCCGTTGGTTCCGTGATGGCGCTGGCCGCCTCCGTGCTGTCGCTGGCCGTCGTGCACTGGGGCTGGCCCGTGTGGAGCGCGGCCCTGCTGGGCATGTTCGTCGCGGCCCTGTGCGGCGCGACGACGGGCCTCATTTCCGTCGGCTGGCGCATTCCCTCGTTCATCGTGTCCTTGGGTGTGCTGGAAATGGCGCGCGGCCTGGCCTACCAGGTGACGAACTCGCGCACGGAATACATCGGCAGCGCCGTCGAAGGCATCAGCTCGCCGATCGCCTTCGGCCTGTCGCCCGCCTTCATCGCCTCGATCGCCATTGTCGTCATCGGCCACCTGGTGCTCACGCGCACGGTGCTGGGACGCCACTGGATCGGCATCGGCACGAACGAGGAAGCCGTGCGGCTGTCCGGCATCAATACGAAGCCGTCGAAGGTGCTGGTATTTGCCCTGATGGGCTTGCTGGCCGGCATCGGCGCCCTGTTCCAGGTGTCGCGCCTGGAAGCGGCCGACCCGAACGGCGGCGTGGGCATGGAATTGCAGGTGATCGCGGCCGTCGTGATCGGCGGCACGAGCCTGATGGGCGGGCGCGGTTCCGTCATCAGCACCTTTATCGGCGTGCTGATCATTTCCGTGCTGGAAGCGGGCCTGGCGCAGGTGGGCGTGTCCGAACCCGTGAAACGCATCGTCACGGGCCTGGTGATCGTCGCCGCCGTGGTGCTCGACACCTACCGCCGCCGCGGCGAGCGCGCCTAAGCGACGTCGCCCATGGCAACCATCAAACAGGTGGCGCAGGCGGCGGGGGTGTCGTTTACCACCGTCTCGCATGTGCTCAACAATACCCGCCCCGTCAGCGACGAGGCGCGCCGCGCCGTGCTGGCGGCCGTGGAGCAATTGCATTACGTGCCCAGCGCGCTGGCGCGCTCCTTGCGCAGCCGCAGCACGGGCACCATCGGCCTGATCATTCCCAACAATACGAACCCGTATTTCTCGGAAGTGGCGCGCGGCATCGAGGACAGCTGCTACGCGGCCGGCTACAGCGTGATCCTGTGCAATTCCGATGACGACCCCGTCAAGCAGCGCGAGTACCTGAACGTGCTGCTGACCAAGCGCTGCGACGGCCTGATCCTGTCCGCGCTGGCCGACAGCGACGGCGAACTGCTGCGCAAGATGAAGGTGCCGGCCGTGCTGCTCGACCGCGCGCCCAGCGACCTGGCCATCGATGCCGTGGCCGTCGACAACCGCGCCGGCGGCGCCTTGGCCGCGCGCCACCTGCTGGGCCTGGGACGCCGGCGCATCGCCTGCATCGCCGGTCCCCGCGAAGTGAGCATTTCCAACGAGCGCATCGACGGCGCGCGCGACGCCATGGCGGACGCGGGCGTGGCCCTGGCCGAGCGCTTGTGCCGGCATGCGGATTTCACCAGCGCGGGCGGCTATGCGGCCGCGCTGGACTTGCTGGCGCTGCCGCCAGGCCAGCGTCCCGATGCCTTGTTCTGCTGCAATGACCTGATGGCCTTTGGCGCCTTGCGCGCCGCCGCCGAACGGGGCATCGCCGTGCCAGCGGAGCTGGCCGTCGTGGGCTTCGACGATATCGACCTGGCCAGCTTCGTGCATCCCGCCCTGAGCAGCGTGGCGCAGAATACGCGCGAGCTGGGCCATATCACGGCTGCCTGCCTGCTGGCGCGCATCGCCGACCCTGCCTTGCCGCGCCAGCAGCGCAGCATCGCCCCCGCACTGCACGTGCGCGGCTCCAGCGCCGCCGCCGCAGCGCCTCTACCTTTTACTTTACCTGCAACTGAACTGATGGGAATGACATCATGATCGTGGTTATCGGCAGCATCAATATGGACCTGGTCTTGCGCGTGCCGCGCATGCCCCTCCCCGGCGAAACCCTGACGGGCGGCGCTTTTAGAACCATTCCTGGCGGCAAGGGCGCCAACCAGGCCGTCGCTTGCGCGCGCATGAGCGGCAAGGGGGCGGGCGCCCAGCAAGTGGCCATGGTCGGCTGCGTGGGCGACGACGCGTTCGGCGCCACCCTGCGCGCGGCGCTGGTGGGCGACGGCATCATCGACAGCCACATCACCACCTTGCCGGGCGTGGCGTCCGGCATCGCCTCCATCCTCGTCGACGACAACGGCCAGAACAGCATCGTCATCGCCGGCGGCGCCAACGATCTGTTGAGCCCCGCACACATTGATGCGGCGCAAGGTCTGATCGAACAGGCCGATATCGTCGTGCTGCAGCTGGAAACGCCGATGGACACCGTTGTGCACGCCATCAAGCTGGCCCGCTCCCTGGGCAAGACCGTGGTGCTGAACCCGGCACCGGCCGCCAGCCTGCCGGACGGCGTGCTGGAACTGGTCGACTACCTGATCCCGAACGAAATCGAAGCGGCCATGCTGGCCGGCGTCAGCCCGGAAGGCGCGGACGCCAAGGCGCTGGCCGCCGCCCTGCAAAAGCTGGGCAGCGACAACGTCATCATCACCCTCGGTGCCAAGGGCGTGCACGCGGCCCTGTATGGCGGCGACTTCACCTTCCCCGCCGAAGTGGTGCAAGCCGTCGACACGACGGCCGCCGGCGACACCTTCATCGGCGGCTTCGTCGCGGGCCTGGCATCCGGCATGGACGAGGCGGAATCCATCCAGCAAGGCCAGCGCGCGGCCGCCTGGAGCGTGACCAAGCCCGGTGCGCAAACCTCGATTCCTTTCCTGCACGAATTGTTCTGAGCCACGGCCATGAAAAAGTCTCCGCTGCTTAATATTGCGCTGTCGCAACTGATCGCCTCGCTGGGCCATGGCGACATGCTCGTCATCGGCGACGCGGGCCTGCCGTCGCAGCCGGGCGTGCCCCTGATCGACCTGGCCCTGACGCGCGGCATTCCCGGCTTCATCGATACGGTGAACACCGTGCTGAGCGAAATGCAGGTGGAATACCATCTGCTGGCCAGCGAATTGCCGCAACACAACCCGGCCATGGCGGCGCGGGTGGCGGCCCTGGGCTTGCCCGATGCGCGCCAGGTCACGCATGACGAGTTCAAGCAATTGAGCAAGGGCGCGCGCGCCATCGTGCGCACGGGGGAATGCAGCCCGTATGCCAACATCATCCTGGTCGCCGGGGTCGTGTTCTAGCGCAAGGCATGGCGCGATCACGCGCCCACCGTCCACCACCTTCCCAGTCTTGGCCGCAGTGACGTCATGCGGCACCGGCAAGCGCTGCGGCTGCCATCGCCTCGCCCTTGCCCGCCCGGCCGCTCCCTGCCATGCCGGGGACGGCCGGCGTTCCCGCCGTTCCGTCCTGCCGCGCCTGCCCGGGCGTCCCGTGCTACTCCTCTCTTTCATCCATCAATGCCGGTGTGCCGGCCATGCCGCGGCCCTTGCACCCTTGAAACAGGCATGGCCTGCCACCAGATCTGGCGCAAGCCTGCGGGACAGGGCCTCCGGCCTGAACGGGCTTATACTCGGCGGGCTGGCGCCTGCGCCCGGCTCCAGCTGTCACCGGTTCGCTGCATGGGAACTGGGCGCGCAGGCAAACTTTCTTCCATTCACTCCAACTCGAGGTGTACTCATGGGCATTTTCAGCAATATCTACAACAAAATCTTCCACCATTCGTCCGATGCCGCCCCGGCTGCCACGCCGGCCGCCGCGACGGAAGCACCGGCAGCGGGCGCTCCTGCTGCTGCGCCGGCTGCCGCACCGGCCGCCGTGCCCGTGGTGGACGTGGAAGTGGTGCTGGTCGACCTGGCCAGCAAGAATGCGGAAAAACTCAATTGGCGCACGTCCATCGTCGACCTGATGAAACTGTTGCAACTCGACAGCAGCCTGGCCGCGCGCAAGGAACTGGCGCAGGAGCTGCATTTCACGGGCGACACCAACGATTCGGCCAGCATGAATATCTGGCTGCACCGCCAGGTGATGATCAAGCTGGCGGAAAACGGCGGCAAGGTGCCGGAAGAACTCAAGAACTAAACACCTGGCGGCGGCAGGGGTATCCACTGTCACCGCTATCCAATCCCGTGGGAACTGCCTATCATGGAGTTCCCAAGGTGTCATGATAGCTAAAACCAATTGAAACTATTGTGACAATCAATTTTGCATATGGGATAAAACCCCTTACACTAGAGTCTTACTGATTCACCACACGAGAGGAAATGACTATGTCGCTCATCAATACCCAAGTTAAACCATTCAAGGCAACCGCTTACCACAATGGCAAATTCGTCGACCTGACGGAAGCGTCGCTGAAAGGCAAGTGGTCGGTATTCGTGTTCTACCCAGCCGACTTCACCTTCGTTTGCCCAACCGAACTGGAAGACCTGGCCGACCACCACGCCGAGTTCCAGAAGCTGGGCGTCGATGTCTACGGCATCTCGACCGATACCCACTTCGCGCACAAAGCGTGGCACGACACGTCGGACGCCATCAAGAAAGTGCAATACGCACTGATCGGCGACCCAACCGGCGCCCTGTCGCGCAACTTCGAAGTCATGATCGAAGAAGAAGGCCTGGCACTGCGCGGTACCTTCGTCATCAATCCAGACGGCTTCATCAAAGTGCTGGAAGTGCATGACAACGGCATCGGCCGTGACGCTGCAGAACTGCTGCGCAAAGTCAAAGCCGCCCAGTACGTGGCGAACCACCCAGGCGAAGTGTGCCCAGCCAAATGGACGGAAGGCGCAGCGACCCTGACCCCATCGCTGGACCTGGTCGGCAAGATCTAAGGTGTGAAGCAGCAAGCAGCAAACAAGTAGTTACCGCGATGCCGGCCCGGGTGTCCGGCCCGGCATTCGCCTAAATATTTGTAGAAAAGGAAAAAATCATGTTAGACGCTACCCTCAAAACCCAACTGAAATCCTACCTGGAAAAAGTGGTGTATCCGCTTGAGCTGGTCGCTTCTCTCGATGACAGCGCAAAAGCCCGCGAGATGAAGGAATTGCTCCAGGAGATAGTCCTGTTGAGCGACAAGATCACGCTGGTCGAGCGCATGGAAGCTGGCGTACGGACCCCGTCGTTCAGCATCAACCGTGCAGGCTCCGACATCGGCGTGCGTTTCGCCGGTGTGCCGCTGGGCCACGAATTTACCTCGCTGGTGCTGGCGCTGCTGCAAGTGGGCGGCCACACCATCAAGTTCGACGAGGCCGTGATCGAGCAGATCCGCAACCTCGACGGCGATTACGAATTTGAAACGTTTATTTCGCTTTCCTGCCATAACTGCCCGGAAGTGGTGCAGGCATTGAATGCCATGGCCGTGATCAACCCGCGCATCAAGGTCACCACCATCGATGGCGGCGTGTTCCCGCAGGAAGTGGAAGCGCGCCAGATCATGGCCGTGCCGATGATGTTCCTCAATGGCGAACACTTTGGCCAGGGCCGCACGAATGTCGAGGAAATCCTCGCCAAGCTCGACACCAATGCCGGCGCCCGCCAGGCCGAAGCGCTGAATAAGAAAGACGTCTTTGACGTGCTGATCGTCGGCGGCGGCCCCGCCGGCGCGGCAGCGGCCATCTACGCCGCCCGCAAAGGCATCAAGACGGGCGTGCTGGCCGAGCGTTTCGGCGGCCAGGTGCTTGATACCCTGGCCATCGAAAACTTTATTTCTGTCAAGGAAACGGATGGTCCGAAGTTCGCCATGGCGCTGGAACAGCACGTCAAGGAATACGAAGTCGACATCATGAATACCCAGCGCGCCACGAAATTGACGCCAGGCAAGCTGGTGCAGATTGAAACGGCGAATGGCGCCGTCCTGAAAGCCAAGACCGTCATCCTGGCCACGGGCGCCCGCTGGCGCGAAATCAACGTGCCGGGCGAGAAGGAATACCGCAACCACGGTGTCGCCTACTGCCCGCACTGCGATGGCCCCCTGTTCAAGGGCAAGCGCGTGGCCGTGATCGGCGGCGGCAACTCGGGCGTGGAAGCGGCGATCGACCTGGCCGGCCTCGTGAAACACGTGACCCTGATCGAGTTCGGCGCGGAACTGCGCGCCGATGCGGTGCTGCAACGCAAGCTGCACAGCCTGCCTAACGTGACCGTGATCACGTCGGCGCAAACGACGGAGATCCACGGCGACGGCAAGATCGTCAATGGCCTCTCCTACACGGACCGCGTCAGCGGCGAGTCGAAGAAGGTCGAGCTGGAAGGCGTCTTCGTGCAGATCGGCCTGGTGCCGAACACGGAGTGGCTGAAGGGCACGGTAGCCTTGTCGCGCCACGGCGAAATCGAAGTGGACGCCCGCGGCCAGACCTCGATCCCCGGCGTGTTCGCGGCCGGCGACGTCACCACGGTGCCGTACAAGCAGATCATCATCGCCACGGGCGAAGGTGCCAAGGCCGCCCTGTCCGCCTTTGACCACCTGATCCGCTCGGACGACGAGGAAGTGGTCGACGAGTCTGCTGCCAAGGAAGCGCTGACGGCGTAATTATTGAGCCGTATCAAACAAAAACCGGAACTGCCGCAAGGTGGTTCCGGTTTTTTTATGCGTGCAGGGAAATCAGCTGCCCGCGTACAGGGGATTGCCGGCCACATACACCTGAATCCCGTCGACGGCCATGTCCTTCGGCGCGATCTCGGCCAGGGCGAAGACGGACTTGTTGCTGAACGTTTGCACGTGCCACGTAAAGCGCTGGCCGGCGCGCGCGATGGTGACGGTCTCGCCATGCGTGACGTTGATGTGGCGCGTCTCCGGCTGCAGTTCGATGCTGCGCTGGGCCGCGCCGTGGTGGGCGGGCGTGCCGTAGTCGGCGGCCGTGCCCGTGGGGCCGGCGGCGATGGCCGAGGTGGCAAGGATGGCGCCCAGGATGGCCAGGGTGCTGCGGGGGGGGTTGAACATACTCATCTCCAAGAATAGGCCGGGTGCGCCGAATCAGCGCGCCGTGTTGTCGTCGTGGCTGCACCGGGATCGCCGGTTTTTGCAACACGGCATCGTAAGCTGTCCCTGGCCGATCTGCAAAGCGGTATTTCCTCTCTAGATTTCCACCGTGGCCGCCAGCGGCAGCTGGGGCTCGAGGTGGCTGGTCAGCACGATGCACTGGCGCGCCAGCCGGGCCGGGTCGGACAGGCGCGTGCGCAGGTGCGCCATGGCCGCCGCATCGAGGCCGTTGAAGGGCTCGTCGACGAGCAGCAGCCGCACGGGCAAGGCCAGCGCCAGGGCCAGCTGCAGTTTCTTGTGCTGGCCCAGGGACAGCGACGTGATGCTTTGCTGCAAGGTCGGCGTCAGGGCGAATGCATCCAGTTCGGCGTTCAGCAGGGCCGCGTCGCTGCCGGGATACAGGGCCAGGTGCAGGTCGAGAAACTCGTGCACCTGCAGCCAGG
The DNA here is from genome assembly GCF_009923995.1 of Janthinobacterium sp. Taxonomy (GTDB): domain Bacteria; phylum Pseudomonadota; class Gammaproteobacteria; order Burkholderiales; family Burkholderiaceae_D; genus Janthinobacterium. The sequence goes on from NZ_RFSK01000064.1 coordinate 31,215, forward strand.
GCAGGGCGGGCGCGTCGCCGCCGCAATAGAAGGCGAGCGCGCGGTAGGCCAGCGGCATGGCGCCGCTGTCGATGCCGTCCAGGCGGATGGTGCCGCGCGCGGGCAGCAGGGCGCCGCCCGCCAGTTTCAGCAGGGTCGTCTTGCCGGCGCCGTTCGCGCCGCGCAGCCAGCTGATGCCGGGACCGAAGCGCTGCTGAAATCCTTGAAACACGCTGTGCGTGGCAAAGTGAAAATCGAGCTGTTCGACGTGCAGCACGGGAGAAGGGGCATTCAATTCCATAATTCGCTTCCGATGGCGCTCAAGGCAAGGATGGACAGGACGACGAGGGCCACGCGGCCCCGCGCCGTGAGGCGGGGCAGGCCGACGATGGCCAGCAGGGCCAGGCTGGCGGTGACGGCATACACGCCCGTCACGCGCCGCTGCAGCATGGCCGGGTCCGTGCCATACAGTACGACGCCGGCGCCCAGCAGTACGGCCAGGGCGGGCAGCAGGCTAGCGCCGCAGGCCAGGCGCAGGAGGCGGCGGCTGGCCAGGGGCCAGGCATCGAGCGATGGACGCAGCAAGCCGATCTGCTCGCGCACGGCCTTGTCGCCCCGGTCCGTCACAATGACGAGGCTGGCGCTGGCCAGCAGGCCCAGCAGCGGTGCGGGCACGAGGGGGAGATGCAGCAGCCAGGCCAGCATGCTGGCGCCGGCGCCGGCCAGCAGCACGCTCTGTTGCAGGCCAATCACGTTTTCATTGCGCCAGAACGGCAGCCAGAACAGGCGCCGCCACAGGAACAGGGTAGGCCAGCGGGGTTGCCGGGGCACATACGTGTGCATCGTGGGCGGGCGCGCCCCTTGTGCTGGCCGTGGCGCACGCAGGCGCAGGGCCACGATGAGCGTCGTGAGCAGCCAGGCCAGCAGCCACGCGCCGGCCGTGGCGGCGATGCCGCTCCCGGCAACGGGGCGCAGCCAGGGCGGCGACTGCGCCAGCCAGATGGCGGCCGAGATGGCATAGGCCATGCCCAGCGGCAGCATCAGCAGGCCGGCCACGGCGACATCGGCTTGCCAGCGCAGGCGGCGCGGCAAGGGCAGCTGGCGCAGCCAGGCGGCGACAGGGGCGGGCAAGAGGCGCTTGCGCAGCAGCCAGGCGGGCAGGCAGGTCAGCAGGGCTTGGCCGCCCAGCACGCCCAGGGCGGCGGGCCAGGGCAGGTTCATGGCGAGAAAGCAGGGCAGGGCGATGACGCTGAGCAGTCCCAGCAGGACGGGGCCGGCCAGGAACAGGACGATTTCCATGGAACTCGTCAGGCTGGCGGCAAATTGCAGCAAAGCATGATGGGCGAGGCGCAGCCGCAGGGCCAGATAGGGATGGGTGCTTCGGGGCAGGCGCATGCAGGCAGGGGCGGAGTCAGGGTAGCTGATTCTAACAGCCGGGGTGAGACACCCGGATAAGTCAGCTTCGAGCTTGACGTTGGCGGTGTCGAGAATCTGAGCCCGGAATGGGAAAAGCCCTTCGGTTCAGAGAACCAAAGGTTTATTGGCGGAGCGGACGGGACTCGAACCCGCGACCCCCGACGTGACAGGCCGGTATTCTAACCAACTGAACTACCACTCCAAGCTCGTATGATCTGT
>NZ_RFSK01000065.1 GCF_009923995.1 Janthinobacterium sp.
CCGTTCGGTACCGAACGGACGCCCCGCCGCCGCCCGCCCTACAGTCCATCACTGCCAGGGCAGCCGCAGCATCCCCCTACCGGACGCCATCATGCAATCATTCTTCAAGCGTATCTCCATCTCCGTCTCCACCTCGGCCCTGCTGACCCTGGCGGTCGGCCTGTGCCTGACGGCCCTGTGCTACGTCTCGGCGCGGCAGATCGAAGCGGAAAGCGCCAGGCTGCTGTGGCAGCAGCACGCCAGCGGCCATGCGCTGAGCGCGGCCATGCTGCCCGCGCACGGGCTGACCCTGGATGCGAACCGCCGCGGTTCGCTGTACGTGCTGCTGGGCGGAATGCTGTCGAGCCTGCTGGCAACGGCCTGGGTGTACCAGCTCGTGTCGCGCAACAGCGTGATTGCCCGCATCACGGGCGAACGCACGGCGGCCTTGCAGTTTGCCAACCTGCGCCTGTCCGAGGACATCGCCGCGCGCATGCACAATGAAAAGTCGCTGCGGCTGCGCGAACGCATCATCGAAGTGTCGGCCAATGCCATCATCCTGTGCAGCGCCGACGCGCCGGGCTACCTGATCGAATATGTCAATCCCGCCTTCGAGCGCATCACCGGCTATGCCGGCAGCGAAGTCATCGGGCAGCGCCTGGAAGACTTGCAGGGGCCGGAGCAAGGGCGGCAAGACATGCACGCCATCACGGCCGCGCTGCGCGAACAGCGCGAAGGCAAGGCCATCGTGCGCAATGTCCGCAAGGACGGCAGCTGCTACTGGAGCGAGCTGTTCGTGGCCCCCGTGCGCGACGATGGCGACGGTCCCGTCAGCCACTTTGTCGTCGCGCAATACGACATCAGCACCGTCATGCGCTTCGAGCAGGAGATGGAATTCCAGTCGCGCCACGATATCCTCACGGGCCTGGCCAACCGGGCCCTGCTGCGCGAGCGGCTGGACCAGGCGATGGCCGTGACGCGGCGCAACCATTTGCCCCTGTGGGTGGTCTTCATCGACCTCGACCGTTTCAAGTTCGTCAACGACACGCTGGGCCACGACGCGGGCGACCGGGTGCTGCAAAACGTGGCCGGGCGCCTGCGCGACGCCACGCGCGAAGTCGACACAGTGGCGCGCCTGGGCGGCGACGAATTCGTGCTGCTGCTGCCCCAGCATGGCGGCGGCGAGCCGGGCGCGGCCACCTTGCAGCGCATCCTCGACGCCGTGGCGCAGCCGCTGCAGCTGGGCGAGTACGAATTCATGCTCAGCTGCTGCATGGGCGTGGCCGTGTACCCCGCCGATGGCCAGGATGCCGACACCCTGGTCAAGCACGCCGACATCGCCATGTACCGCGCCAAGGAACAGGGACGGGGCCACTGGCAATTCTATGCCGCGAGCATGAATGCGGGCACCCTGGAGCGGCTGGGACTGGAAAGCGAGCTGCGCCACGCGCTGGCGCGGGACCAGTTCCACCTCGAATACCAGCCCCAGCTGGACCTGGCCAGCGGCAAGGTGGTGGGCATGGAAGCGCTGCTGCGCTGGACCCACCCGCAGCTGGGGCGCATTCCCCCCATCGATTTCATCGGCCTGGCCGAGGAAATGGACTTGATCATCCCCATCGGCGACTGGGTCCTGCGCACGGCATGCGCCCAGACGCGCGCCTGGCAGCTGGCCGGCCATGGCCCGCTGCGCCTGGCCGTCAATTTGTCGGCGCGGCAATTCAAGCAAAAGAACCTGCTGCACGCCGTGGCGCAGACGCTGGATGCGACGGGACTCGATGCGGCCCTGCTGGAATTGGAGTTGACGGAAAGCATGGTCATGCGTGACGTGGAACAAGCCACGGCCACCATGGGCAAGCTCAAGGCGCTGGGCGTGCAACTGTCCATCGACGACTTCGGCACGGGCTATTCCAGCCTGGCCTACCTGCGCCACTTCCCCATCGACGTCTTGAAAATCGACAAGTCCTTCGTCAGCGACATCACGCACAGCGACGACGACGCGGCCATCGTGCGCGCCATCATTTCGCTGGCGCACAGCCTGCGCCTGAAAGTCATCGCCGAAGGCGTGGAAACGGCGCAGCAGCTGGCCTTCCTGCGCCAGCACGGCTGCGACCAGATGCAGGGCTACCTGTTCAGCCGTCCGCTGGCCGCGCCCGCCTTCGGGGAACTGTTAATGCAGGGAAAAATGCTGCCCGCCTAGAAGGCGTGGCGCAAGCCGATGTTCAAGGCCCGGTCGCCGCTGCCCACTTCCGTGGCGTTGCCCACCATGTAGGCGGCGCCGTTACGGTTGCGGATGTGCGCGTAGGCAACATAGACCTTGCTGCGCTTGGACAAGGCATACGTGGCGCCGACGGCCAGCTGCTGCGCGTCGCGGTTGGCCGCATCGCGGTCATCCTTGTGGATGAAGGAAGCCAGCAGGGTGGTCGCGCCCAGCGGCACGGCAACGCCGACGATGGCGTCGCGGCTGTCCGTGGACTGGGCCGGCGCCTGCGCCGCGCCGTACGGATTTTCCGCAAAGAACATGGAACTGCCGTCGCCCGTGTTGCGGCCATAGCCGGCAAAGGCCGTGGCCACGCCGAAATTGTAGTTACCGGCCAATATCGTGTTGTTGACGTCGGCCTTGCCGGGTTCGCCGCCACGGCTCTGGCGCGCCAGGCGCAGGGTCAACGGACCGTTGACATAGCCCAGGGCCAGGCCCAGCGAGCGTTGATCTGCCGCAATCCCCGTGTGTTCGCCAAAGCCGTACATGACCGTGCCCGTGACGCCGCGCCATTCCGGCGACGTGTAGCGCACGGTATTGTCGATGCGCGTGGCCGAATAGCCGGCCACGTTGGTCGAGGCGCCCGCCATGCCGCCCTCGAACGGGTCGGCCACGTCCGTCAGCGCCTGGCTTTGCAGGTTGTACTGGCGGCCCACGGTCAGCATGCCCAGGGGGCTGTTGAGGCCGACGAAGGCCTGGCGGCCGAACAATTGCCCCGCCTGGTCCGAGCGGCCCGTGTCGCTGAGCAAGCCCGCTTCCAGGGTGAAGACGGCTTGCCAGCCATCGCCCAGCGCTTCCGTGCCCCGAAAACCGAGGCGCGAGCCGGCCGAGACGCCACTGGTGAGCTTGCTGATGCCGCGTTCCTGCACCAGGGCCGCATCCATCAAGCCATACACGGTGACGGACGACGGGTCGTTGGACGACTGGGCGTGGACGGCGGGCAAGGCGCCCAGGGTAGCGAGTGCGAGACAGATTTTCTTCATGGTGGTTTCCTTATGCAGGCAAAACCGGGAAAGCGCGCGGCCATGGCAAGCCCACAGGCGGCAAGGCGCGCTGTAGTGACATGCCGTATCGAAAGACGACTGGCCAGATAACAACATTCCTGGCTAAGCTGTGGCGGCGCGGCCGGTGAACGATGGCGCGCGGTGGTCCGCCGTGAATGGTGCACCGCTGGCGGTGCGCGTGGCTCAGGCGCCCGGCCCGCAGGGGACGCACTGAAATGGCAGGCATCGCAGATGCGCTGGCCGGGTGGCGCGGACGGGAGTTGGATAAAACTGCGTCCGCTGGCGCCGTCCGCAAAGTTGAGGCAGGAGGCGCCGAGGCCGACATTATAACATCGTCAGCGCTTTTACCCCCGTTCCCTTGCCGCCAAACGGGCCGCAAAGCCGCGAAAACACTGAAAAAGGCCGGTTGCCGCAGTGCAGGCGATGCCGCGTCATCTATAATGGTTCCTTTTGCCAATCACACGCCAAATCATGGAATTAGCCAAGTCTTTCGAGCCCGCCGACATTGAACAATTCTGGCGCACCGAGTGGGAACAGCGCGGTTACTTTACCGCCACCCTCGATGCGGGAAAACCTTCCTTCAGCATCCAGTTGCCGCCGCCGAACGTCACCGGCACCCTGCACATGGGCCATGCGTTCAACCAGACCATCATGGATGGCCTGACCCGCTACCACCGCATGCTGGGCCACAACACGGCCTGGATTCCCGGTACCGACCACGCGGGCATCGCCACGCAGATCGTCGTGCAGCGCCAGCTGGACGCGCAAAAGATTTCGCGCCATGACCTGGGCCGCGAGAAATTCGTGGAAAAAGTGTGGGAATGGAAAGAAAAATCCGGTTCCATCATCACCGGCCAGATGCGCCGCCTGGGCGCCTCGGCCGACTGGAAGCGCGAATACTTCACCATGGACGAGCCGCGCTCGAAAGTCGTCACCGACGTCTTCGTGCGCCTGTTCGAACAGGGCCTGATCTACCGCGGCAAGCGCCTCGTCAACTGGGACCCCGTGCTGGGCACGGCGGTGTCCGACCTGGAAGTGGTGTCCGAGGAAGAAGACGGCTCCATGTGGTACATCAAATACCCGCTGGCCGACGGCAGCGGTTTCCTGACGGTGGCCACCACCCGTCCTGAAACCATGCTGGGCGACGTGGCCGTGGCCGTCGATCCGACGGACGAGCGCTACACGGCGCTGGTGGGCAAGATGCTCAAGCTGCCCCTGACGGACCGCGAAATCCCCATCATCGCCGACGAATACGTCGACAAGGAATTCGGCACGGGCTGCGTGAAGATCACCCCGGCGCACGACATGAACGATTACGCCGTGGGCCAGCGCCATAAACTGGCGCAGATCGTCATCCTGACCCTGGACGCGAAGATCACGGACGACGCGCCGGCAGCCTACCGCGGCATGGACCGCTTCGCCGCCCGCAAGCAGATCGTCGCCGACCTGGACGCGCAAGGCTTGCTCGAGCAAGTCAAGCCCCACAAACTGATGGTGCCGCGCGGCGACCGCACGGGCGTCGTCATCGAACCGATGCTGACGGACCAGTGGTTTGTCGCCATGAGCAAGCCGGCCCCGGAAGGCACTTTCTTCCCAGGCAAGTCGATCGCCGAAACGGCGCTGGACAAGGTCGCCAATGGCGAGATCAAGTTCGTGCCGGAAAACTGGAGCACCACCTACAACCAGTGGCTCAACAACATCCAGGACTGGTGCATCTCGCGCCAACTGTGGTGGGGCCATCAGATCCCGGCCTGGTACGACGACGCCGGCAATATCTTTGTTGCGAAAACGCAAGCCGAGGCGGAAGCCAAGGCCCTGGCCGCCGGCAGCACGGGTCCGCTGAAGCGCGACGACGACGTGCTCGACACGTGGTTCTCGTCGGCTCTCGTGCCGTTCTCGACCATGGGTTGGCCGGAAGAAACGCCGGACATGAAGGCCTTCCTGCCCTCGTCCGTGCTGGTGACGGGCTTCGACATCATCTTCTTCTGGGTCGCGCGCATGGTCATGATGACGGCGCACTTCACGGGCAAGGTGCCGTTTGAAACCGTCTACGTGCACGGCCTCGTGCGCGATTCGACGGGACAGAAGATGTCCAAGTCCAAGGGCAACACCCTGGACCCGATCGACCTGATCGACGGCATCGACCTGGAAGGCTTGATCGTCAAGCGCACGACGGGCCTGATGAACCCGCGCGACGCGGAAAAGATCACCAAGGCCACGCGCAAGGAATTCCCGGAAGGCATTTCGGCCTACGGCACGGACGCCGTGCGCTTCACCATGGCCAGCTATGCATCCTTGGGCCGCAACATCAATTTCGACCTGGGCCGCTGCGAAGGCTACCGCAACTTCTGCAACAAGATGTGGAACGCCACCCGTTTCGTCATGATGAATACGGAAGGCAAGGATTGCACGGCGAACGATGTTGATCTGTCGCAAGCGGACAAGTGGATTATTTCCCTGTTGCAAAAGGCGGAACTGGACGTGGCCAAGGGCTTCGAAGACTTCCGTTTCGACAATATCGCCGCCTCCATCTATAAATTCGTGTGGGACGAGTATTGCGACTGGTACCTGGAAGTGGCGAAAGTCCAGGTACAGCAGGGTACGGAAGGCCAGCAGCGCGCCACCCGCCACACCCTGCTGCGCGTGCTGGAAGTGGTGCTGCGCCTGGCCCATCCGATCATCCCCTTCGTCACGGAAGCCCTGTGGCAGAGCGTTGCGCCGCTGGCCGGCAAGCTGCCGAAGGCCGACGGTGAGCCCAAGGGCGTGTCCATCATGATGCAGCCGTATCCGATCGCCAACACCGACAAGATCGACGAATCGGCCGAAGCGTGGATGCAGCAGCTGAAAGCCTTGACGGACGCGACGCGCAACCTGCGCGGCGAAATGCAGATCTCGCCATCCGTGCGCGTGCCGCTGATCGTCGAGGCAGGCAATGCCAGCGAGAAAGATGCGCTGGCCTCGTACGCCCCGTATATCCAGTCGCTGGGCAAGCTGGCCGAAGTGCAGATCGTCGATGCGCTGCCGGACTCGCCAGCGGCCGTCGCCATCGTCGGCACCACCAAGCTGATGCTGAAAGTGGAAATCGACGTGGCGGCCGAACGCGAGCGCCTGGGCAAGGAAATCGCCCGCATCGAAGCGGAAATTGCCAAGGTCAACAGCAAATTGGGTAATGAAAGCTTCGTCGCGCGTGCCCCGGCCGCCATTGTTGCGCAAGAAAACGAGCGTTTGCTCAGTTTTTCGGCCACAATTGAAAAATTGCGCGAACAGTTTGCTAAACTAGCCAGCGCATAAGGCAAGTTTGGAAGAATGGCGCGGCGTCCCCGTGACGCCGCGCAGTACTGCTGCTCTTGCCTTGGTATCTACACTGTTTCGTGACAGATCAAAAAAACCACAGGAGACTAGCGATGCATACATTATTCACAGCAAGCGTCAAAGCAGGCGTACTGGTGGCCGCCCTGGCCATCGCCGGCAGCGCCACCGCGCGCGACGGCAACTATACCCCCGTGGGCAAGTGGAAAACCATCGACGACGCCAGCGGCAAGCCGAAATCCCTCGTTGTCATCACGGAAAACAATGGCGTCTTGCAAGGCAAGATCGAAAAGCTGTTCCGTGGTCCTGACGAAGATCAAAACCCCAAGTGCGACAAATGTACGGGCGCCAACAAGGACCAGCCCATCATCGGCCTGGTCATCTTGACGGGCTTGAAATATGACGGCAAGGAATGGACGGGCGGCGAAATCACGGACCCGGCCAGCGGCAAGGTCTACAAGAGCAAGGCCGAACTGCAGGAAGGCGGCACCAAGCTGCAAGTGCGCGGCTACGTGGGCGTGCCGATGTTTGGCCGTTCGCAGACGTGGCTGCGCGAGGAATAAGTTCTACCGCGTAAAAAAACCGGCTTGTGCCGGTTTTTTTTCGTCTGCGATTATTGCGCCGGGGCCGGCTTGCGGTGGTGCTTGCTCAGATGCCGGTCCAGGCTGTTGGCAAACTGCTGCCGGTCGGACTGGCTGAAGGCGGCCGGGCCGCCCGTGTCCACGCCGCCGCTGCGCAACTCTTCCATGAAGGCGCGCATGGTCAGTTGCTGGGCGATATTGTCTTTCGTATAAAACTCGCCACGGGGGTTCAGGGCATAGCCGCCCTTCTGCAAGACGTCGGCGGCCAGCGGGATGTCGCCCGTGATCACCAGGTCGCCCGGGTTGAGCAGGCGCACGATTTCCTGGTCGGCCACGTCGGCGCCGGACGGCACTTGCACGGTGCGGATGAAGCGCGACGGCGGCACGCGCAAGCCCTGGTTGGCCACCAGGGTGACGGGCAGTTCCAGGCGGTCGGCGACCCGGTATAGAATTTCCTTGATGACCACGGGACAGGCATCCGCGTCGATCCAGATCTGCATGCCCGCCGCACCCTCCTGCGCCGTCACGCTTCCCACGCTTCGCCGCTCGGGCCCATGCGCGGCGCGCTGACGCCGAAATGCAGGTACGCAGCCGGCGTGGCGACGCGCCCGCGGGGCGTGCGTTGCAGGAAACCTTGCTGTATCAGATACGGTTCCAGCACGTCTTCGATGGTATCGGCCGCTTCGCCGATGGCCGCCGCCAGATTGCCGATGCCGACGGGGCCGCCGCCGAACTTGAACAGCACGGCTTCAAGCAATTTACGGTCCATCACATCGAAACCGGCGGAATCGACGTCCAGCATGGCCAGGGCGCGGTCGGCCACCACCTTGGTGATCTCGCCATTGCTCTTGACTTCCGCGAAATCGCGCACGCGGCGCAGCAAACGGTTAGCGATGCGGGGCGTGCCGCGGGCCCGCTGGGCGATCTCGTGCGCGCCTTCCGGGTCGATGGGCGCCTTCAGCAAGGCGGCGCTGCGGCTGACGATCTTCGTCAGTTCGCCCGTATTGTAGAACTCGAGGCGCGCGACGATGCCGAAGCGGTCGCGCAGCGGATTGGTCAGCATGCCGGCGCGCGTGGTGGCGCCCACCAGGGTAAACGGCTGCAGGTCGAGTTTCACGGAACGCGCGGCCGGGCCTTCGCCGATCATGATATCGATCTGATAATCCTCAAGGGCCGGATACAGGATTTCTTCCACGACGGGCGACAGGCGGTGGATTTCATCGATGAACAGGACGTCGTTCGCTTCCAGGTTCGTCAAAATCGCCGCCAGGTCGCCCGGGCGCTCCAGCACGGGGCCGGAGGTCTGGCGCAGATTGACGCCCATTTCGCGCGCGATGATGTGCGCCAGGGTCGTCTTGCCCAGGCCAGGTGGGCCGAACAGCAAGGTGTGGTCCAGCGCTTCCTTGCGCTGGCGCGCGGCCGTGATGAAGATTTCCAGCTGGTCGCGGATCTTTTCCTGCCCTACGTACTCATCGAGCTGCTTGGGCCGCAGGGCCCGTTCGATGGCCTCCTCGCTGTGCGAGATGGGTGCCGCATCGATGATGCGCTGTTCCGTGAAGCTGTCGGTCTGGATGCTCATGCCCTATCAGCCTTTCGACAGCGCTTTCAGCGCCAGTTTGATGCCTTCCGACACGCCGCTGCCGGCCGGCACGTTCTTCACGGCGGCCAGCGCTTCCTTGTCCGAATAACCGAGCGCGACCAGGGCGTTGAGGATATCCGATTGCGCATCGGGCGCCGCGTGCGCGCCCAGCGGACCGAGATCCGCACCGATCTTGCCCTTCAATTCCAGCAGCAGCCGTTCCGCCGTCTTCTTGCCGATGCCGGGCACTTTCACGAGACGGCCGGAATCCTGCAAGGTAATGGCTTGGGCCAGGTCGGCGATCGTCATGCCGGACAGGATCGACAGGGCCATGCGCGCGCCCACGCCCGTGATCTTGATCAACTGGCGGAACACGGCCCGCTCGGCCGCATTGCCGAAGCCAAACAACAGGTGCGCATCTTCGCGGATGGCCTGGTGCGTGAACAGCACGACTTTTTCGCCCACATGGGGCAGGTTGTAAAAGGTGCTCATCGGCACGTCGACTTCATAGCCGACGCCCTGGCAATCGACCAGCAATTGTGGCGGATTCTTTTCAAGCAAAATACCGGAGAGACGGCCTATCATCGCGTGTTCCTAATGAAATTAAATTGTAAACAAAAGCTTCTGGCGTGTTGCGGCTGTCAGGTCATGTTCAGGGCAAGGCGCACTGCCGAAGACAGTACGAATAGTACGGCAAGGCAGTGCAACGACGCCATGGACGTGGCATGGCAGTCGCAACTATCCGACCAGGCGGCCGCGCTTCATGCGCAAGCCCTGCAGCTGGGGCGCCAGCGCGCCGATCATGGCCAGCGCATCGATGCTGTTGGCGTGGCAAATGGCCACGCCCAGGGCATCGGCCGCATCCGTACCGGGCAGGCCGGGCAAGGACAGCAACCGCGACACCATCTCCTGCACCTGCTCCTTGGCCGCCTTGCCATGGCCCGTGACGGCCTGTTTCACTTGCAGGGCCGTGTATTCGGCCACCGACAGGTCGGAATTGACCAGCGCGCAAATGGCCGCGCCGCGCGCCTGGCCCAGCAGCAGGGTCGATTGGGGGTTGACGTTGACAAACACTTTTTCGATGGCTGCGCAGTCGGGCTGGTAGGTGCCGACGATTTCGCTCACGCCCTGCAGGATGATCTTCAGGCGCGGCGGCAATTCCCCTTCGGAACCCGTCTTGACGGTCCCCGACGCGATGTAGCGCAGCTTGTTGCCGTGTTTTTCAATGACCCCAAAGCCCGTCGTGCGCAGGCCAGGATCGATGCCAAGAATAATCATCGCCAGATTCTATAATGAATACGGCAGGCACCGGTGAATAACCGGTGCCTGCCGTTTGTACATCGTTCAACCCACAAGCAACATCTGGGGTCAGACCCGGCGGGACTCGGCGTCCCCGTCCAACCCCGGCATTTGCCGTTGGGCTAAATTAATGACGGAAGTGACGCGTGCCCGTGTACAACATGACCACGCCGCGCTCGTCCGCCGCATCGATCACTTCCTGGTCGCGCATGGAGCCGCCCGGGTGGATGACGCAGGTCGCGCCCGCGTCGACGACAACGTCGAGGCCGTCGCGGAAGGGGAAGAAGGCGTCCGACGCCACGACGGAACCGGTCAGGCTCAAGCCTGCGTTCTGTGCCTTGATGGAAGCGATGCGGGCCGAGTCGATACGGCTCATCTGGCCGGCGCCCACGCCCAGGGTCATGTTATTGCCGCAGAAGACGATGGCGTTCGACTTGACGAATTTCGCCACTTTCCAGGCGAACATCAGGTCGGACAATTGCTGCGGCGTTGGCTGCAGCTTGCTGACCACGCGCAAGTCGCCGATGCCGACGTTTTTCGCGTCCGGCGATTGCACCAGCAAGCCGCCACCGACGCGCTTGAAATCCATGGCGTTGACGCCGGCGCCCAGCGGGATTTCCAGCATGCGCACGTTTTGCTTGCTCGACAGAATTTGTTTCGCTTCCGCGGAGAACGACGGGGCGATCAGCACTTCCACGAACAGCTTGGCGATTTCGCCGGCGGTGGCACCGTCCAGTTCGGTGTTAAACGCGATGATGCCGCCGAATGCCGAGGTCGGGTCCGTCTGCAGGGCGCGCGCGTACGCTTCGGCCGCATTCTTGCCCAGGGCGACGCCGCACGGGTTCGCATGCTTGACGATGACGCAGGCCGCGCTTTGCTCGAAGCCGCCCAGGCTCTTCACGCATTCCCAGGCCGCATCGGCATCGGCGATGTTGTTGTACGACAATTCCTTGCCTTGCAGCTGGCGGTAGTTGGCCAGCGCGCCATCGGTGGTGACGAGGTCGCGGTAGAAGGCGGCGCTCTGGTGCGGGTTCTCGCCGTAACGCATGTCTTGCACTTTCTCAAATGCAACATTCAGGATTTGCGGATAGGCGCCGCGCTCGGCGTGCACTTTCGTCGGACCCAGGCTGGTCAGGTAGTTGGTGATGGCGCCATCGTATTGCGCCGTGTGCGCAAAGACTTTTTTCGCCAGCATGAACTTGGTGTCGTAGCTGACGTCGCCGGCCTTGCCGTCGGCCGAGCGCAATTCCGCCAGCACGGCATCGTAGTCGGTCGGGTCGCAGATGACGACGACGTCCTTGTGGTTCTTGGCTGCCGAACGCAGCATGGTCGGGCCGCCGATATCGATGTTTTCGATCGCGTCTTCCAGGGTGCAGTCGGCCTTGGCCACCGTGCCCTGGAACGGGTACAGGTTGACCACCACCATGTCGATGGTCGGCATGTCGTGCTCGACCAGTTTCGACATGTGCTCAGGGAAATCGCGGCGCGCCAGGATACCGCCGTGCACTTTCGGGTGCAGGGTCTTCACACGGCCATCGAGCATCTCCGGGAAACCCGTGTAATCGGCAACTTCCGTGACGGGAACACCGTTGTCTGCCAGCAATTTGGCGGTGCCGCCCGTGGACAGGAGGTTGACGCCGAGGGCGGACAGGGCGCGGGCGAATTCGAGGACGCCGGTCTTGTCGGAAACGGAGAGGAGAGCTTGTTTGATCATGGCTGTGGCTAGGTGGTTAAGTGTTCTTGGCGAATGGCGCAGGCCCGGTAGCGGGCTGCGGCGGATTCAAATCTTGGCGTCACTTGCATGCCGGCATTACAGCAAACCGTGCTCCTGCAATTTCTTGCGCAGGGTATTGCGGTTGATGCCCAGCATCTGCGCGGCGTGCGACTGGTTGCCATCGGCGCGTGTCATCACGACTTCCAGGATGGGCTTTTCCACGGTCAGCACGACCATGTCATAGATATTCGATGCTTGCTGTTCGCCCAGGTCATTGAAGTAATCTTCTAGACTTTTCTGTACGACTTCCTGAATGCTTTCTTTGCTCATTTGTATGCTTCAACCGGCTGAACACCTGGCCGTCCGGTGCCGCGTCGCTCCTGCGGTCCGCGTGCTGCCATCCTGCCTCGGTGTTGTAATTAATATTGCATGACGCTCTGTGTAGGCGCTCGCCCTTGTACTGCTATCAACTATTTACGCAACGGATACAGGTGAAACGTTGCTTTCTGCTCATGCTGCCGTGGCCGTTTCTATTAAGCCACTTTCACTGGATTCGGAGAGGCGGTATTGTAACCGTTCGCCAAATTTCCATTGCGACTCAAAAAATTGATCGACGGCCAGCAATTGCGCGTCCGTCGACTCCAGCAAGTTCATTTGCTGACGGAACGCTTCGCCGCCTTCCAGGTCCTTCACATACCAGCCGATGTGCTTGCGCGCCGTGCGCACGCCGAGAAATTCACCATAAAATGCGTAATGGGCGCGCAAATGCTCGTCCATCAGGGCACGCACTTCATCCACGTAGGGCGCCGGCAGCAAGGTGCCCGTGCGCAGGAAATGATCGATTTCACGGCAAATCCATGGCCGGCCCTGCGCCGCGCGGCCGATCATGACGGCATCGGCGCCCGTTTGATCCAGCACAAAGCGGGCTTTTTCAGGGCTGGTAATGTCGCCGTTGGCTACCACGGGAATGCCCACCGATGCTTTCACGGCGGCAATCGTTTCATATTCGGCATCGCCCTTGTAGCCATCGGCGCGCGTGCGGCCGTGCAGGGTCAGCATCTGGATGCCTGCCTGCTCGGCGATGCGGGCGATTTTCAGGGCATTCTTGTTTTCGCGGTTCCAGCCCGTGCGAAATTTCAGGGTGACGGGCACGTCGACGGCATTGACGACGGCGTGCAGGATCTTTTCGACCAGGCTTTCGTTTTGCAACAGGGCCGAACCGCACCAGCTGTTGCACACCTTCTTCACGGGGCAACCCATGTTGATGTCGATGATCTGCGCGCCCCGGTCCACATTGAACTTGGCGCAGTCGGCCAGGTCTTGCGGGTCGGCGCCGGCGATCTGCACGGCTTTCGGCTCCATTTCGCCGTCGTGGTCCGTGCGGCGCGCGCTTTTTTCCGTCGCCCACAGGCGCGGATTCGACGCCGCCATCTCCGACACGGCGTAACCGGCACCCAGCTGCTTGCACAACTGGCGGAAAGGCCGGTCCGTCACGCCCGCCATGGGGGCGACGAAAACGTTGTTGCGCAGAATGTGAGGGCCGATTTGCACTGAGGAACCTGGAATGGACGGAGGAACCTGCTATTTTAACCGATTCCCTGCCTAATTAATAAGCACTATTTTTTCGCCTCAGTGCGCCTGGGCGGGCGCCGCGCTTGTGCAGCACAGCAAAACAGCCCGCTGCCGGGCCGGGCCAGCGACTCGCCAGGCGCTTAGCCCAGCTCGTCCATCGCGGGTGCGCTCAAATGCTCGATATTTCCCCAGTGCACCAGATGCAGCTTGCCATCCCCGTAAGAGAAACGGTTCACGCTGGCATTTTTCACCTGGAAGTCGCGCGGGCTGTCGAGCGTCATGCCGACCGCCTCGCGGTAGGCGCACTCGAGCACGCCGCCGTGGGCCACGATGGCGATGGTCTGGCCATCGTACCGCTCGGCCCAGCGGGCGATGGCGCCGTTCGCGCGGGCGTAGAACTGGCGGAAGCTCTCCGCCTGGCGGTCGCCCGACGGCATCACGGCATCGATCTGGCGCGATTGCCATTGTGCGTACTCATGCGGATAGCGCGCCGCGATGTCCGCGTACAGCAAGCCTTCGAAGGCGCCATAGCAGCGCTCGCGCAGCAGGGGGTCCGTCTGCACGGGCAAATGTTTTACGTCGGCAACGGCCTGCGCCGTCTGCTGCGCCCGCTGCAAGTCGCTGGCAATGATGGCGGCCAGCGGCTCGTCCGCCAGCGCCTGTGCCAGCGCGGCCGCTTGCGCCAGGCCCGCCTCGTTCAGGGCGATGTCGATATGGCCCTGCAGGCGGCGGTCCGCATTCCAGGCCGTTTCGCCATGGCGTATCAATAGTATGTTTGTGCTCATGTTTTCAAGGTAAGTGCCAGCTCGGGGTTGAGCGAGTAGGCAACGACGAGCTGGGCTTCGTCGAGGATGTGGCCATAGATGGCGGCATAGGCTTGCTGCCCCGTGAAGCGCGCCGGCAAGTCCAGGCGCGGCACGTCGAGCGCGTACAGGCGGAAGATGTAGTGGTGGATGCGTTCGTCGTTCCACGGCGGGCACGGGCCGTCGTAGCCGTAGTAGTCGCCCGCCATGTCCGGGTCGGCGGCAAACCAGCCCGTGTAATCGTTCAAGCCCTGGCGCAGCCCAGTAGCGGTCCCGGCAGCGGCCGCCTTGCCGCGCGGCGTGATGCCACTGGAAAATTCCCCTGCGGCAATGCTGCGCCGGGCCGGCGGCAGGTCGAGCAAGCTCCAGTGAAAAAAATCGCCGCGCGACGCCGCCAGCGGCAAGGACTGGCCTTCAACATTGACCAGGCTGGCGTCAGCCGGCGCGTCGGGATCGATGCAGAACAGGGCCAGCGACTCGGTGCCGTTGGGCACCTCGTCCCAGGCCAGATGGGGATTGCGGTTGCCTGCGAGGCGCACGCGGCTGGCCGGATCGATCTCGGCAAAGGCATACTCGGCCGGCATCAGGCCGCCATCACGAAACGTTTCGCTCCACAATCTCATCGCTTGCTCCTCTTTATCGTTATTGTTTGGTGCCGACCTGCAGCCAGAAGGTGACGGGGCCATCGTTCGTCAGCGACACCTGCATGTCGGCGCCAAACTGTCCCGTTTGCACGGTCGCATGGCGGCTGCGCGCCTGTTCCACGAAGTGCGAAAACAGGCGCAAGCCGTCCTGCGGCGCGGCCGCCGGCGTGAACGACGGGCGCGTGCCGGACTTGGTGTCGGCCGCCAGGGTGAACTGGGGCACCAGCAGCAAGCCACCGGCCACGTCCGTCACGCTGCGGTTCATCTTGCCCGCTTCGTCGGCAAATACGCGGTAACCCAGCAGCTTTGTCAGCAGGGCATCCGCTTCCTTCTCCGTATCGCCCCGCTCGGCGCACACGAGCACCATCAGGCCGGCGTCGATGGCGCCGACGGTGGCGCCGCCGACATCGACCTTCGCCTGCGTGACGCGCTGCAGCAGCGCGATCATGCCGTCAGGGTGACGCGCGCGAAGCTGCGCTTGCCAACTTGCAACACGAATTCGCCGGCCGCCACTTGCAGAGCCTTGTCGCTGATGACGGTGCCGTCGATGCGCACGCCGCCCTGGTCGATCTTGCGCATGGCTTCCGAGGCGGACGGGCACAGGCCCGCCTGTTTCAGCAGCTGCGGGATGCCCAGCGGCGCACCAGCCAGGGTCACTGCCGGGATATCGTCGGGAATGCCGCCCTTCGAGCGGTTGACGAAGTCGGCCAGCGCCTCTTCCGCCGCCTGCTGCGAGTGGAAGCGGGCGACGATTTCTTGCGCCAGCGCAACTTTGGCGTCGCGCGGATTGCGGCCTTCCTCGACTTCGCGCTTGAGCTGCGCCAGTTCGGCGATCGAGCGCCACGACAGCAGCTCGTAGTAGCGCCACATCATGACGTCGGAAATGCTCATCAGCTTGGCGAACATGGTGTTGCCCGGTTCCGTGATGCCGATGTAGTTATTCTTCGACTTGGACATTTTTTCCACGCCGTCCAAACCTTCCAGCAGCGGCATGGTCAAAATACACTGCTGCTCCTGTCCGTACTGCTTTTGCAGTTCGCGGCCCACCAGCAGGTTGAATTTCTGGTCCGTGCCGCCCAGTTCCAGGTCCGATTTCAGGGCCACCGAGTCGTAGCCCTGCATCAGCGGGTACAGGAATTCATGCACGGAAATCGGAATGCCGCCCTGGAAGCGCTTGGTGAAGTCGTCGCGCTCGATCATGCGCGCCACCGTGTAGTGGGAAGCGAGCTGGATGATGCCGCGCGCGCCCAGCGGATCGCACCACTCGGAGTTATAACGGATTTCCGTCTTGCTGGCGTCCAGCACTAAAGATGCTTGCGCGAAATACGTCATCGCGTTAATCTCGATCTGTTCTTTCGTCAGCGGCGGGCGCGTGACGTTGCGGCCCGAAGGGTCGCCGATCATGGACGTGAAGTCGCCGATGAGGAAAATGACTTGATGGCCCAGGTTTTGCAGCTGGCGCATCTTGTTCAGGACCACGGTATGGCCCAGGTGCAAGTCGGGTGCGGTCGGGTCCAGGCCCAGTTTGATGCGCAGCGGAACACCGTTTTTTTCGGAGCGGGCTAATTTTTGCGCAAATTCGCTTTCGATCAAGAGTTCGTCGACGCCACGCTTGGTAATCGCGAGGGCTTCTTGTACTCTGTCCGACAGCGGCAGCGCGGTCTGAGCGGCGTTAGCCTTTGTAGGCGATGCAGTGGTGTTGATTTCCATAAAATTTGACTGTAGATCTCAAAATGGTAGTAGGTTTGCGGAGTTTGTTATAATGCTCGATCCCATCAATCTTGCCGTATGAAAACGAATCAAAATAACAATAACAAAGAGCGCTAGTTCAGGTATCGTTCAAGGGCAAATTTTAACTGATTGCATGAACCCTATACATAAAATCACAGGCTCACGCTTGTACACACAGCTGGCGACGACGCGCAAGGCACGCATTATTGGCGTGTCGGCAGTGCTGCTCGCCGTGGTCGCCTTCGGCGCGGCCGGTGTGGCTCCGCTGGCGCCCGACGCGTCCGACCTGCCGGTCAAGTCGATCGCCCAGAACCTGGAAATGCCTGATCTCGCCTCGCAAATCTCCGCGATGGAACAGGTAGACCAGAATTTCACCCACGAAGAAAAAGTCCGCGCCGGCGATACCCTCGCCACCCTGCTGACCCGTCTCGGCGTGGATGATGCGGCGGCCGCCAATTTCATCAAGACTGACAAGATTGCGCGCGGCGTGATGTTGCTGAAATCGGGCAAGCGCGTGCAAGCGCAAACCTCCGAAACCGGCGAACTGAACTGGATGCGTGCCACCCTCGTCGACGGCACCGACAAATCGGTCAAGAACATCCTGATCACCCGCAAGGGCGACAAGTTCGTGGCCACGGAAGTGGCAGCCCAGCTGGAACGCCGCGTTGAAATGCACGCGCGCAAGATCACCTCCACCCTGTTCGCCGCCACCGACTCCAGCCTGGACGGCACCCGCCTGCCGGACTCGATTTCCGCGCAAATCGTGGAAATGTTCTCCACCAATATCGACTTCCGCTCCGACCTGAAACGCGGCGACTCGTTCAATGTTGTCTATGAAACATTCTGGCAAGATGGCGAATTTGTCCGAGCGGGCCGCATCCTGGCCGGTGAATTCACCAACCGCGGCACGACCTATCAGTCCGTTTGGTTCGAAGACCCAGCCAGCAAGCAAGGCGGCGGTTACTACAGTTTCGACGGCAAGTCCCTCAAAAAAGCCTTCCTGAAATCCCCCCTCGAATTCTCCCGCATCTCGTCCGGCTTCTCCATGCGCGTGCACCCGATTTCCGGCAACTGGAAAGCGCACAAGGGCATCGATTTCGCCGCAGCAACGGGTACGCCCATCCGCGCTTCGGGTGACGGCGTGGTCGATTCCGTCGGCATGCAAAACGGTTATGGTAATGTTGTTGTCCTGAAACACTGGGCCAACTACAGCACGGCCTATGCCCACATGAGCCGCTTCGCTTCCGGCCTGAAAAAAGGCCAGAAAGTCAGCCAGGGCGATGTGATCGGCTACGTCGGCACCACGGGCTGGTCCACGGGCGCCCACTTGCACTATGAATTCCGCGTCGGCGGCGTGGCACAGGACCCAAGCAAGCTGAATGTCCAGGCACAGGCGCCGCTGACGGCTGCCGAACTGACCCGCTTCCGCCTCGTGTCGGCCGACATGATGCACCGCTTCACCCTGCTGCGTCCGAACGACACGGCCCTGGCGTCGCGCTAAGCAACACTGCCTTCGGGCAACAAACAAAGGCACCGCCCATGCAGATGGCCGGTGCCTTTGTTTTTATCCGGCGCGCTGTTGCATCCGCCCCAAATGCGGCACAATCAACACCTTCCCTTCCCGCCTCAAGGAGTTTCCATGCTGTATATCGGTTTAATGTCGGGCACCAGCCTCGATGGCGTCGACGGCGCACTGGTCGACTTTGCCGACGACGGCAGCGTGCGCAGCCTGGGCGATGCCTACATTCCCTTTCCCGCCAGCCTGCGCGCCGACCTGATGGCGCTGCAAAGTGCCGGCCAGAATGAAATCGAACGCGAAGCACTGGCCGCCAATGCGCTCGTGCGCCATTACGCGAACTGCGTCGCCATGCTGCTGAGCAATGCGGGCATCGGTGCCGATGCCATCGCCGCCATCGGCGCGCATGGCCAGACCATCCGCCACCGTCCCGAACTGGGCTTTACGCGCCAGCTGAACAACCCGGCCCTGCTGGCCGAACTGACGGGTATCGACGTCATTGCCGACCTGCGCAGCCGCGACGTGGCGGCCGGTGGTCAGGGCGCGCCACTGGTGCCCGCCTTTCACCAGGCCATTTTCAATGCGCCGGGCCACACGCGCGTGCTGGCCAACATCGGCGGCATCAGCAACATCAGCGTGCTGCACGCGGACGGCACGGTGACGGGCTACGACACGGGTCCCGGCAACGCACTGATGGATGGCTGGGTGCTGCAGCACCTGGGCCAGCCCTACGATGCCGACGGCGCCTGGGCCGCCACGGGCAAGGCCGTGCCTGCCCTGCTGGCGGACTTGCTCGATGAAGCGTATTTTGACTTGCCGGCGCCCAAAAGCACGGGGCGCGACCTGTTTCACGCCGATTGGCTCAACAGCAAGCTGGCCAGCCACCCCGGCGCCAGCCCCGCCGACGTGCAAGCGACGCTGACGCAGCTGACGGCCGCCAGCCTGGCGCAGGCCATCGCGCGCGACGGGGCGCAGGCGGAAACCGTGTATGTGTGCGGCGGCGGCGCGCAGAATGCCAGCCTGATGGCGGCCCTGGCGCGGGAACTGCCGGGCATGGCAGTGGCATCGACGGACGCCTTGGGCGTGGCGCCCAGCCAGGTCGAAGCGCTGGCCTTCGCCTGGCTGGCCTGGCGTTTCACCCAGCGCAAGCCGGGCAACTTGCCGGCCGTGACGGGCGCGCAGGGATTACGGGTGCTGGGGGCGCTGTATCCGCGTTGAGCAGAGGTAGAAACACAAATAGCGGATCATCGATCCGCTATTTTGATAGCTGCGCCCATAAACGGACGCGCCTGAAAAACGTTCAGGGCAAGGCGCATTGCCGACGACAGTACGAATAGTACGGCTAGGCAATGCAACGCCGCCATGGACGTTTTCTCAGGTGTTCCGGCTTAGACGGAGAAGGACGAACCGCAACCGCAGGTGGACGTCGCGGTCGGGTTTTTGATCACGAACTGGGCGCCTTCCAGGTCATCCTTGTAGTCGATTTCCGCACCGACCAGGTACTGGTAGCTCATGGAATCGATCAACAGCTGGACGCCGTTCTTGACCATGGTGGTGTCATCTTCATTGACGATTTCGTCGAAGGTGAAGCCATACTGGAAACCCGAGCAGCCGCCGCCTTGCACGAAGACGCGCAATTTCAGGTCGGGATTGCCTTCTTCTTCGATCAGCTGCGCGACTTTCTCGGCGGCGCTATCGGTAAAGATAATGGGTGAAGGGATCACATCTTGCATTTCAGCGACGGCATTCATATCGGACACTCCTACTAGAAAACATTAACTCATTATAGACTGTTGGCGCAAGTCGCGCTCTGCCAGCCCTCGGCGCCAGCAGCCACTGTTGTTCTGGATCACATTTCAGACACGGCCAGGTGCAGCACGGGGTCGGCGCTTTCATGGCGGCTGAGCTTACCCTGCACCAATGCGCCGCTGTGCATTTCCAGCACCTTGTAGTAGACCTCTCCTACAATGCGGGCTTTCGGCTGGATTTCAAGCATTTCGGACACGTACACGGGGCCGTTGATCTCGCCGCTGACGACCAGGCTGGAGCAGCGCACCTCGCCGTCGATGCGCCCCGCCTCGCCCAGCACCACGTAGGTGGGGTCGCCGGCTTCGCCCGTGACGTTGCCGCGCACATGGCCATCGATGCGCAGGCCGCCGCAAAACAGCAAGTCGCCCTCGATCCGCGTCGAGGCGCCGATCAGGGTATCGATGGGGTTTTTCGCGTTGCGCTCGAACATGAACGTCATCCTATGGGGGTACGTGGCAGTCCAATTTAGCACAGGTCCGGCAAAAACGCGCCGGACCCGCGCAAGCACCCGTGCCTATTTTTAAGGCATCACGGCGATGTGTTGCAAACCGGCCGTTTCTTTCAAACCAAACATCAAGTTCATGCACTGCACGGCCTGGCCCGATGCGCCCTTGACCAGGTTATCCTGTACCACCAGCACGATGACGGTATTGCCGCCTTCCGGACGGTGCAGGGCCAGGCGCAGCATGTTCGAGCCGCGCGTGGAGCGGGTCTCCGGATGCGAGCCGAAGGGCATCACGTCGACGAAAGGCTCATCCTTGTATTGCGCTTCGAACAAGGCTTGCAGCTCGTCATTGCTGACGTCCTTGTTCAGCTGCGCATACAGGGTCGAATGCATGCCGCGGATCATCGGCACCAGGTGGGGCGTGAAGGTCAGCGCCACCTTGTCGTCCGTGAAGCGCTGCAGCTGCGCCGTCGTTTCCGGCAGGTGGCGGTGGCCGGCCACGCCGTAGGCCTTGAAGCTGTCGCTGCTTTCCGAGAACAGGATGCCGATTTCCGCCTTGCGGCCGGCGCCGGACACGCCCGACTTGCAGTCGGCGATCAGGCCGCCCGCGTTGACGAGGCCCGCCTTGAGCAGCGGGTAAAAGCCCAGCTGCATGGTGGTCGGGTAGCAGCCGGGGTTGGCGATCAGCTTCGCTTGCTTGATGTCTTCGCGGTTCAGCTCCGGCAAGCCGTACACGGCCTGTTCGATCAGCTCGGGCGCCGTGTGGGGAATCTTGTACCACTGCTCGAACTTGGCCTGGTCTTTCAGGCGGAAGTCGGCGGCCAGGTCGATGACTTTCACGCCGGCGGCCAGCAGGGCTGGGGCTTGCGCCATCGCAACACCGTGCGGCGTGGCAAAGAAGACGACGTCGCACTGCTCCAGGTTGGCTTTCTCGGGCGAGGAAAACGCCAGGTTCACGTGGCCGCGCAGGGAAGGATACATGTCAGCAACGGGCAAGCCATCTTCCTTGCGCGACGTAATCGCCGTCAACTCGACATCCGGATGGGTTGCCAGCAAACGCAGCAATTCCACGCCCGTGTATCCAGTGCCGCCGACGATGCCAACTTTGATCATGTTCTTTCCTTGTGTATAGACTGCATAGAGATGGAGGGGAGACGCTCCCCATGGGATTTCCGCGTATTTTACAGCGCAACGCCAAGTCACGCTGAAATGCAAAAAAGCCGCGGGACCGAAAGTCCAGCGGCTTTTCGCACAGCACCGGGAAGGTGCTGCAGCGTAAAAATTAACGCTTCGAGAATTGCTTTGCGCGACGTGCTTTGCGCAGACCAACTTTTTTACGCTCGACTTCACGTGCATCGCGGGTCACGAAGCCGGCTTTTGCCAGTTCCGGTTTCAGCGCTGCATCGTAGTCGATCAGAGCGCGGGTGATGCCGTGACGAACTGCACCAGCCTGGCCCGACTCACCGCCGCCATGGACGTTGACTTTGATGTCGAAACGCTCGACATTGCCGGTCAGTTCCAGTGGTTGACGGATGACCATCAGACCCGTTTCGCGCGAAAAGTATTCGTTTGCTGGTTTGCCGTTAACAACGATCAAGCCTGTGCCAACTTTGATAAAAACCCGAGCCACTGCACTTTTGCGACGGCCGGTTCCATAATTGTAATTACCGATCATGTCAGTTCCTTAGAGAACAAGTGCTTTAGGTTGCTGAGCAGCGTGCGGATGGGAACCTTCCGCGTACACTTTCAGCTTCTTGATCATTGCGTAGCCGAGTGGGCCTTTAGGCAGCATGCCCTTGACCGCTTTCTCAAGCGCGCGACCTGGAAAACGCTGTTGCATTTTCTGGAAGTTGGTTTCGTAGATGCCGCCTGGATAGCCAGAGTGACGGTAGTAAATTTTCTCAGTAGCTTTGGTACCGGTCACACGCAGTTTGCCTGCGTTGATGACGACGATGAAGTCGCCGGTATCGACGTGAGGAGTAAATTCTGGTTTGTGTTTGCCGCGCAGTCGGAGTGCCACTTCGCTGGCAACACGTCCGAGGACTTTGTCCGTCGCGTCAACCACGAACCAATCGCGCTGGACTTCATGTCCTTTAGCGGAAAATGTTTTCATGTTGACTTCCTAATAGATTACACGCTCAAATGGTGGTTCCGACTATGTTGCTGTACGGACTCTGCCTTATTTACTTTTCCTGAGCGAACGGAAAGCCGACAAGTATAAGCGGCTTTGCCCTGCCGAGTCAAGCCGCAATGCAGGCCGGCTGCGGGCCCGCGGGCGGCACCTGGATGGGCATTCCTCTATTACAATACAAAACGCTTACAATTTTCGGAGAGTACGATGGAATGCAAAGTCAGCTGGAATGGCCCGTCGGGCATGAGTTTTCGGGCAGAAACGGGTTCCGGCCACCTGGTGACCATGGATGGCGCGCCCGACGGCGGCGGCCACAACCTGGCGCCGCGCCCCATGGAAATGGTCTTGCTGGGCACGGGCGGCTGCACCGCCTATGACGTGGTGCTGATCCTGAAACGGGGCCGCGAAGCCGTCAGTGGCTGCGAAGTGACCCTGAAGGCCGACCGCGCCGAGACCGATCCGAAAGTGTTCACCAAGATCCACTTCCACTTCACCGTGCGGGGCAAGTCCCTGAAACCGACGGCCGTGGAACGGGCCGTGGCCTTGTCGCATGACAAATATTGCTCGGCGTCGATCATGCTGGCGAAAACGGCAGAAATCACGCACTCGTTTGAAATTATTGAAGAATAATCCCTATCCCCAACGACGAAATGCCGGGGTCGGCCCCTGAGGGGGCGGCCCCGGCATTTGCGTGTGCGCCAAGCGTTGGCCTGACCCCGGCTCTTTTCGGCGTCTAGATGTAGTACGCCGTCTTGGTCATGACTTTCCCCATCAGTCCCATCAGCGCTTTGACCGGCGCCGGGGTGTCGATGGCGCCCAGTCGCTGGGCGGCGGCGCCGTGTTCCACTTCATCGATGGCCATCTGCTTGACGATGGCGCGCGATTTCGCATCCTGCGGCGGCAATTCCTGCAGGTGACTGGCCAGGTGCGCTTCCACCTGGCGCTCCGTTTCCACGACAAAACCCAGGCTGCGGCCGTCGCCCATGCGCGCGGCGATGGTGCCCAGCGCAAACGACCCCGCATACCACAGGGGATTGAGCAGGCTCAGACGCGAGCCCAGCTCCGTCAGGCGCTGCGCCGTCCAGGCCAGGTGGTCTTCCTCTTCGCGGCCCGCCTCGTCGAACTGGGCGCGGATGGCGGCGCTGTGCGCATAACGGGCCTGCGAGTTGTACAGGGCTTGCGCGCAGACTTCGCCGACATGGTTGACGCGCATCAAGCCGGCGCTGTGGCGCTGCTCGGCCGGGCTCAGTGCCGCATCGGGCGCGTGCGCGGCCGGCGAAGGGCGCGAGGCGGAGGCCACGCCCGCGATGACGCGCAAGGCCTTGTCGGCGCCGACAATCAAACGATCCAGGGGGTCAAAGTAACGGTTCGCGCTCATCGTGGCTATTCATGTAAGGGAAAACATGAATTATAGGACCATCGCGGCCAGGCGTACCCATGCAGCGCGCAGGGCGAACGGGGCTTTATTGACCTGTGCGCGCTTTTTCCTGCTCGATCCAGTCCACCACGGGGCCGACGGCGTCGAGGCCGGACAGGCTTTTCGCCACGCCCAGGTTCAGTGAAATCAGGAAGGAAATGCTGTCGACGGGAATGTCCGGACAGTACTCGGCAAACGCGGCGAGGAAGCGTTCCGACTGCAGCACGCGCAAGACTTTCTCCCCGCTCATGAATTGCAGCACGCTGGCGATGCTGTGCCCGCCGCCTAGCGAGTGGTAGATGAAACGGTTGTACTGCGCGTCGATCTGCTTGAAATCGAGGGTTTCCTCCGTCATCAGGCCGGCCAGGTAGTACAGGCCCAGGCTGACGCGGAAGAAACCGATGGCTTCGGCGCTGGTCATGCCGGCGCGCGCCACGGCCAGTACCTTGTCCTGCATCGCCTGATCGATCGTTTGCATTGCCCTCTCCCGCGCCGTCCGCCGGCGCCCACCGGGCCAGCTTGCATGAAGATGCTGTTTTTTTCAATAGATCAAACGATATTTCCATCTTGCAAGTTACATTTTTTACATGCTACTCTAGCTCCTCCCTGTCGAATGGATGATGCACATGATTGAGGTCAAGCACCTGGCAAAACGTTTCCGCATGCCGCCCCACAAGGGCAAGGCCGTGCACATCAGTGATCCACGCGAACACGACGGCTGGTTCCATGCCGTGCGCGACGTCAGTTTCAGCTGCGCCCCCGGCGAAGTGCTGGGCTTGCTGGGGCCGAATGGCGCCGGCAAGACCACCACCCTGCGCCTGCTGTCGACGGCCTTGCAGGCCGATGCGGGCAGCGCCCTCGTCAATGGCGTCGACGTGCTGCAGCAGCCGCTGGTGGCGCGCCAGAGCATCGGCTTCCTGTCCGGCTCGACGGGCCTGTATGGCCGCCTGACGGCGCGCGAGAACGTGGAATACTTTGGCCGCCTGCACGGCATGCCGGCCGACAAGCTGAAACGCCGCTGCGACGAGCTGTTTTCCCTGCTGCAGATGGAGGAATACGGCGGCAAGCGGGCCGATCAGTTGTCGACGGGCATGAAACAGAAGTGCGCCATCGCCCGCACCGTCGTGCACGAGCCGCAGGTGGTCATCCTCGACGAACCCACCACGGGCCTGGACGTGATGTCGGCCAAGATCCTGCTCGACTTCATCGCCAGCTACAAGGCCCTGCGCGTGCCGCTGATCTTTTCCACGCACCACCTGCACGAGGTGGAAAAGCTGTGCGACCGGGTCTGCATCATCAACCGCGGCACGACCGCCTTCAACGGCACCATCGACGCGCTGCGCCATCTGGGCGGCAGCGCGGACTTGTACGACGCCTTCGTCAGCGTCATCAACCAGGGAGCGTGATGCCATGTGGACCATTTATCTGAAAGAGTTGCTGGAACTCACGCGCGACCGCAAGACGCTGATCTTCACCATCCTCATCCCCATCTTTGCCATGCCGCTGATCTTTGGCGGCTTCGCTTATGTTTCAAACAATATGTTCAAGAATGCCAAGACGGCGGAAATGCGCTATGCCCTGTTCGGCAAGGACCATTCGCCGGGCTTGAGCGCGCGTTTTGCGCAGCAGCACAACCTGCGCGAAGTGCCGCTGGCCAGCGAGGCGGAAATCCGCCGCGCCATCGGCGACGACACCATCAAGTTCGCCGTGGTCATCCCGCCCCATTTTGAAGATACGTTGAAGCAACAGGAACAGGCCAAGGTCACGCTGCACTACAACAGCGCCAGCTCCGTGGACGTGACGCACCAGCGGGTGCGTGAAATCGTCGACGCCTACAACGCGGGGCTGCGCGAAGGCGCCCTGTCGACCCTGAACCTGAGTCCCGCCCAGCTGGCCTTTGCCCTCAATCCCATCGTGCTCGACAAGAAATCGACGGCCAACGAGCGCGAGCAGATGGGCGCCATCATCGGCGGCATGGTGCCGTACCTGCTGCTGATGGTGTGCCTGACGGCGGCCATGTACCCGGCCATCGACCTGGGCGCGGGCGAAAAGGAGCGGGGCACGCTGGAAACCCTGCTGCTGGCGCCCGTGCCGCGCAGCGCCATCGTGCTGGCCAAGTTCCTCGTGCTGTTTACCGTCGGCATGACGTCCGCCGTGCTGATGGTGGGCAGCATGGGCATCCTGCTGGCCATCTTCGGCAGCTCGCTGGAAGGCCACATGGCCATCCTGGTGCACAGCATCGGCTTGCCGGACCTGGCCATGGTCACGCTGATGCTGGTGCCGACGGCCGCCATCTTCGCCTCGCTGCTGCTGTCGATCTCGATCTATGCGAAAAGCTACAAGGAAGCGGCCGGCATGATCACGCCGCTGATGCTGTTCGTCATCCTGCCCACGGTGACGGCCATGCTGCCCGGCGTCGAGCTGAACTGGATCTGGGCCATGGTGCCGCTGACCAACGTGTCGCTGGCCATGAAGGAACTGGTCAAGGGCACCATGGATTACCGCATGTTCGGCGTGATCCTCGCCTCGACCACCGTCATCGCCGGCGCCCTGCTGATGCTGTGCCGCTGGTGGTTTAACCGGGAGTCGGTGCTGTTCCGTAACTAACACGCAGGCGGCGCGCCAGCGGGGCAATCTGCCCCGGCCGCCGGCGCGCCGCCCACCCCGTCCAACTGCACTCTGGGCACGCGAAAATGCCGTGCATCGCATGCAACTGCCCAGCACGTCTTAAATTCAATACAATGCCAGCATAGAGAAGTCCCGCAGCGCGGGGCTGCAACAGCATGAGCAAGGAGTTGTATGGAATTGCAGATCCGCAAATTGTCGAAGACCTACGCGAATGGCGTGGTGGCGCTGGACAATGTTTCGCTGACGATCCCGCCAGGCATGTTTGGCCTGCTGGGGCCGAACGGCGCCGGCAAGTCGACCCTGATGCGTACCCTGGCCACCCTGCAGGAATGCGATTCCGGCTCGGTCTTCTTCGGCGACTATGACGTGCTCGACGACAAGGACGAGGTGCGCCGCCTGCTGGGCTACCTGCCGCAGGACTTCGGCCTGTACCCGAAAGTGACGGCCTACGAGCTGCTGGACCACTTCGCCACCCTGAAAGGCCTGTCGCAGCGGGCGCGGCGGCGTGAAGTGGTCGACGGCCTGTTGCAGCAAACCAATCTGTTCGACGTGCGCCACCAGCGCCTGGGCGGCTTTTCCGGCGGCATGCGCCAGCGCTTCGGCATCGCCCAGGCCCTGCTGGGCGACCCCAAGCTCATCATCGTCGACGAGCCGACGGCCGGCCTCGACCCGCAGGAGCGCGTGCGCTTCCACAATTTGCTGTCCGACATCGGCGAAGACAAGACGGTGATCCTGTCCACCCACATCGTCTCCGACGTGGCCGACCTGTGTGCCAACATGGCCATCATCAACAAGGGACATTTGCTGCTGTGCGGCAAGACCCAGGAACTCATCGACGAAGTCAGCTGCAAGATCTGGGCGCGCTTCGTCGACAAGAAGGAACTGGCCAACTTCCAGCAGCGCCATGCCGTCATTTCCACGCGCTTGCTGTCGGGGCGCACCCTGATCCACGTGTACAGCGACGACGACCCGGGCGACGGCTTCGAGGAAGCCATCGGCGACCTGGAAGACCTGTATTTCGCCACCATTGCGGGGCGCCACCGCGTCGCCCCGCAGTGCGACTGAGGAGGCAGCCATGTTTGCCATCGCCCGCTTCGAAGCGTGGCAGCGGCTCAAGCTGCTGTCCACCTGGGTGTATTTCGCCATGTTCCTGGCCCTGGCCATGCTGTGGATGGCGGCCGCCGGCGGCGTCTTCAAGGAAGCGAGCATCAGTTTCGGCGGCAAGTTCCTGATCAACGCGCCCCGTTCGCTGGCGTTCACGTGCAGCCTGCTGGGCTGCTTCGGCGCCGTGGTGGTGGCCGCCATGATGGGCCGCTCGGTGCAGCAGGATTTCGAGTACGGCATGCAGCACTTCTTCTTCAGCGCGCCGATCAAGAAATACCAGTACGTATTCGGCCGCTTCCTCGGCGCCTGGCTGGTGCTGGCCGTCGTGTTTTCCAGTATCGTCATCGGCGCCTGGCTGGGCGCCTGGCTGCCCGGCATCGATCCGGAACGGCTGGGGCCGCAGCGCGTGCTGGCCTACCTGATGCCCTACGTGTTTACCCTGCTGCCGAACCTGTTCATCTTCGGCGCCATCTTCTTCGTCATCGCCGCCCTCACGCGGCGCATGCTGCCCGTGTACATCAGCTCGGTAGTCATGCTGATCGGCTACCTGGTGGCGCCGTCGCTGGCGCGCGACCTCGACTACAAGACGCTGGCCGCCCTGATCGACCCCTTCGGCACGACGGCATTGATACGCCTGACGGAATACTGGCCGAATGCGGAGCGCAACACGCGCCTGGTGACCCTCGAAGGCGTGTACCTGCTGAACCGCGCCATCTGGTCCGGCTTCGCCCTCGTCGCCTTGCTGCTCGGCTACTGGCGCTTCCAGTTCCACGCGACGACGGACGCGGGCGCCGCCAAGCGCCGCAGCGACGGCGACGCCCCCCTGCGCCTGTCGCACGCCTCCCTGGACACGCAGGAAACGCCGGACTTCGCGCAGCGCAGCCTGGCCGCCCTGCTCCTCAAGATGAGCTGGCTGAACCTGCGCGAAACCATCAAGAACATCTATTTTGTCGTCATCGTGCTGGCCGGCGTGCTGACCATGTATGCGGGCGCGCTGGACATGGGTTCCATCTACGGCACGAATACCTATCCCGTGACGGAAAAGGTGCTGGAGATGGTCAGCTCCTCGTTCGCCCTGTTCATGCTGGTCATTACCACCTTCTATGCGGGCGAACTGGTGTGGCGCGAACGGGAAGCGGGCACCTGGCTGATGCTCGACGCCCTGCCCGTGCCGAACTGGCTGCCCCTGCTGTCGAAGCTGTTCGCGCTGGTCGGCCTGCAAGCCTTGCTGAGTCTGGTCATCATGCTGTGCGGCATGTCGATCCAGGTCTTCAAGGGCTATTACCGCCTCGACCCGGGCCTGTATATCGAATCGCTGTTCCTGTCGCAGCTGCCGTATTACGCGCTCATCGCCGTGCTGGCCATCTTCCTGCAGGTCGTGATCAATCACAAGTACCTGGCGTATTTCGCCATGATTCTGTACTACATCGCCCGGATCAGCTTTGCCTCGCTGGGCCTGGGCGATCCGCTGTTGCTGTACGCCAAGATACCGGACGTCGTGTATTCGGCCATGAACGGCGCCGGCCACTATGCGGTGCGCGAGCGCTGGTATTTGCTGTACTGGAGCGGCGCGGCCATCATGCTGACGGTGCTGGCGCTGCTGTTCTGGCCCCGCGGCGCGCAGGACAGCTGGCGCATCCGCCTGCGCCTGGCGCGCCATGGCCTGACGCAGGGCGTGCTGGCCAGCTTTGCCATCGGCGCCCTGATCTTCACGGGCGCCGGCGCCGTGCTGTTCTATACCTTCCACGTGGCCAACGACTACAAGTCCGAATTCGCCCGCGACGCGGACCGGGCCAGCTTCGAGCGCCAGTACCGCAAGTTCGCCGCCACGCCGCAACCGAGAATCACCGACGTGAAACTCGACGTGGCCATCCATCCGGGGCAGCGCAGCCTGGCCGTGAAGGGCCGCTACGAGCTGCAGAACAAGACCAGCTTGCCCATCAGCCACATTTTTGTGCAGCAAGACCCCACGGCCACCATGCGCCTGCGCTTCGATGCGCGCGTGCATCCCGGCCTCGATGACGGCAAACTGGGCTTTTACCGCTACCGCCTGGCCGCGCCGCTGGCGCCGGGCGCCACCCTGGGCCTCGATTTCGATATTTCCTATGCGCCGCGCGGCATCTTCGGCCTGGGCCAGGACACGCCCGTCGTGGCCAACGGCACTTTCTTCACGAATGCCGTGCTGCCGCACATAGGCTACCAGCCCCAGCTGGAACTGACGGACCCGCGCGACCGCAAGAAACACGGCTTGCCGCCCCGCGCGCGCGCCCTGCCGCGCGACGATGCGCGGGGGCTGGCCGACAATTACGTCAGCAACGACGCCGACCGCATCCGTTTCGACGCCACCGTCAGCACCGTCGACGGCCAGACGGCCATCGCGCCGGGCATGCTGGACAACGACTGGATCGCCAATGGCCGCCATTATTTCCATTACACGATGGACCAGCCCATCCTGAACTTCTACTCGTTCCAGTCGGCCCGCTACGCCGTCAGGCACGAGCGCTGGCAAGACGTGGCCATCGACGTGTATTACCACCCGGGCCATGAATTCAACCTGGACCGCTTCGTGCGCGGCAGCAAGGAAGCGCTCGAGTACTACACGAAGAACTTCGGCCCCTACCAGCACAAAATCCTGCGCATCGTCGAATTCCCCCGCTACGCCACCTATGCGCAGTCGTTCCCGAATACCATCCCGTATTCGGAAGGGCTGGGCTTCATCGCCAGGGTCGACGACCGCAATCCGAAGGACCTCGATTATCCGTTCTACATCACGGCGCATGAAGTGGCGCACCAGTGGTGGGCGCATCAACTGGTGGGCGGCAACACGCGGGGCGCCACCGTGCTCAGCGAAACGCTGGCCGAGTACTCGGCCCTGATGGTGATGAAGAAAAACGTGGGACCGTCCAGGATGCGCCGCTTCCTGCACTATGACCTGAATCAATACCTGATGGGGCGCAGCGAGGAGCGCCGGCAGGAACTGCCGCTGGCCGACAATGAAAACCAGGACTACATCCATTACCACAAGGGCAGCCTGGCCATGTACTTGCTGCAGGACATCATCGGCGAGGACAAGGTCAACGGCGTGCTGCGCGACCTGCTCAAGACCTATGGCCAGCAAGGCCCGCCCTATGCCAGCGTAACGGCCCTGATAAGCGGCCTGCGCCAGGTCACGCCGCCCGAGCAGGCTTACCTGATCGACGACCTGTTCGAAAAAATCGTGCTGTTCGACAACCGCGCCCTGTCGGCCACGGCGACGAAACGCAGCGATGGCAAGTACGCCGTCACCGTGAAGGTGCAGGCCAGCAAATTGACGGCAGGGGCGCAGGGCGAAGAACAGGAAGCGCCGCTGCACGACCTGATCGAGATCGGCGTCGACGATGCGAATGGCCATCCGCTGCTGCGCGAACGCCAGCGCATGACGGCGCGCGAAGCGAGCTATACCGTCATCGTAGGCAGCCGGCCCGGCAAGGCGGGCATCGATCCCGACAACAAATTGATCGACCGCAAGCCGGACGACAATATGATCACCGTCGAGATCGACGAACCGTGACGAAAAATGGCCGCCTGTTCAGGGCGGCCATTTTTTTGAGCTGTCACACGGATTCAGGCCGCGGCGCGCGTCACCAGGCTCAGGCTGATGCCCATTTCCGTCAGGTGCTGCATGTCGGCCAGGGTCAGGTCGAGGGGAGCGTCGACCGTGTCGTCGCCATTCAGCTCCAGTTGCAGTTCCGCAACGATGCGCGGCATGGTGAACGTCACGCCGCGCGAGCGGCATTCCGCCAGGTAGCTGCGCACGCGCGAAGGCAGCACTTGCGACTTGGCCGCCTGCGCGATCACCACTTCAAAGCCGGAATCGAGGTAGACGCGGCCGCCCGCCTTCGGCTCGCCCTTGCGCCATTGCCGCTCCGGGTCCGTGGGCAAGACTTCGAGGATGGAGCTGAGCGTGGGGTCGTCCCCATGCACCGACAACTTCGCCATATTCATTGTGCAAGACTTTCTAGTCAGGGCGCCGCCAGGAAGGCGGCGCGATCATCAGACCGACAAGTCTACGCATGCAAGCCAAATATGTCCATACGGCAATATTTGATATCAAGCTCTAATTTGTGCCAGATCAACAACAGGCGGAACAAGCTTGTTCCG
>NZ_RFSK01000066.1 GCF_009923995.1 Janthinobacterium sp.
ACGGCTGCGGGTCGATGCGCAGGCCGAGGATATTGAGCAGGGCGCCGTGCAGCGGTGCTTGCAAGCGGGCGGCGGCATCGGCGTCGCCATCGCCATCGATCTCGGCCCGGCAGACGGCCGCGGCGTCCGTGAAGGCCACGTCCAGCACGACGGGCACGCCGGCAAGCAGGATGCCCTTGCGCAGGCCCGCGGGCGTGACCCGCTCCGCCACGGCTTGCGTATCGCGGCTGTGGAAGGCAATGACGTCGTCGCGGCGGTAGCCGGCGGGCAGGGGGAGGGTCCAGTGCAGCAGGGTCATGGTGGCGAAAAATGAGGGAAGGTAGCAGGGGCGCGTCGAGGGCGCATCGCGTTTCTTGCTTGTCAGGCGTCAGCGCACGCAGAGGTCTGGGTTGGGCGGCGTCAAGGCCGCCGCGTGCTGGATCTGCAGGGCCTCGGGCACGCCATTCTTGACGGCCGTCAGTTCGGCCAGGATGGAAATGGCGATTTCGGCCGGCGTCTTGCTGCCGATGTACAGGCCGATGGGGGCATGCAGGCGCGCCAGTTGCGCGGCGCTGACGTCGAACTGCAGCAGCCGTTCGCGCCGCTTGGCATTGTTGGCGCGCGAGCCGATGGCGCCCACGTAAAAGGCCGGGGATTTGAGCGCTTCCATCAGGGCCAGGTCGTCGAGCTTGGGGTCGTGCGTGAGGGCGACGACGGCGCTGCGGCTGTCGAGCTTTAATTCCAGTACCAAATCGTCCGGCATGGCGTGCAGCAGGGGCACGCCGGGCACGTTCCAGCCGCCCCGGTATTCCTCGCGCGGGTCGCAGACGACGACGTGGTAATCCATGGCCATGGCGATCTGCGCCACGAAGCGCGACAGCTGGCTGGCGCCGATGATCAGCAATCGCCAGCGCGGGCCGTGCTGGGTGGTGAGCACGTCGTTGTCCAGGGCCAGCACGGCGCCCGGCGCGGCGCGCTGCAGGGTGACCGCGCCGCTGTGCAGATCGAGGCGGCGTTCGACCAGTTCATGCGCTTCCAGGCGCGCCAGCAGTTCGGCCACGCCGCTGCCCGCATGCAGCGGTTCGATGGCCAGCTCGATGGTGCCGCCGCAGGGCAGGCCGAAGCGGTGCGCCTCGTCGGCGCTGATGCCGTAGCTGACGATTTCCGGCCGCGTGCGCACGATGCCGTGCAGGCGCACCGTATCGATCAAATCATCTTCGATGCAGCCGCCGGAGACGGAACCGACCACCGTGCCATCGTCGCAGATGGCCAGGGTGGCGCCCACGGGGCGGGGGCTGGAGCCCCAGGTCTTGATGACGGTGACGAGTTCGCAACGGTGCCCGGCGGCGAGCCAGGCGGCGCTGGTTTTCAGAACTTCAAGGTCGATGCTGTCCATGGCGGGCGCGGGTTGCATGCCGCATGTTTGCGGCAAAGTATGGAATAGGTTTCAAGATTGTGGATATACTACCTGTTCCACCACCCTGCGGAGAAGTTTCATGTCAAATGAAGTCAAGACGCAAGAAGAGGGTATTCCCAAGTTCGGCAAGCTGCTCGTTGTGCTGTTTCTTGCCGTGGTGTTTTGCGGCGCCTTGACCTGGATCATGGGCACCTATTTCCCGAACTTCCCCGGCGCCTGAGCAAACCTGCTGCTCGTCGCGCTTGGCGGCCTGCGATGCTCACCGGCTCGGCGCCCCCGTACTAAAGTACGGCTGCGCTTCTTGGCCACAAATCACTGCCGCTCGCGACGGTTTGGTCAGGCGCCTGCCTTTGTCAGGATTAAGGCTTGAGTGGTTTCTTGGCCGCCTGCTTGGCGCGCACGTCGGCCACGGCGCGGTTGATGGCGGCCATGCGCGAGTTGGTGCCCGGGTGCAGGGCCGTGTAGCCGTTGGCGACCGTGGCCGGCACTTGCGCGGACAGGCGCTGCCAGAAGCTGGCGGCGTTGTCGACGTTATAGCCGGCGCGCGCCAGCAGGTAGATGGCCAGGGTGTCGGCTTGCACGTCGAGTTCCTGCGGCATGGCCTTGATGCCGGCGGCGCCCGTCAGCATCGACACGTCGGGCTGCACGGCACCGAGGCTGTCGATGATGCTGCCGGCCGTACCGGCCGTGTGCTGGCTGCGCGCGTGGTCGAGGATGTTGTGCGCCATTTCGCGGGCGATGACGAAGGCGATGCCTTCGTCGTTTTGCGCCGCATTGACCATGCCGCGCGTGAGCATGATGCGCGCGCCGTCCGAGTACGCGTTGACATTGTCCGCATTGCCCAGGGCGACGCGGAAGGCGCAGGCGCGCGTGACGGGAATTTTGAGGTCCTGCTGCTGGCCGTCGCGGGCGATGGTCATGTTCAGGCTGGCGCTTTTCGAGGCCAGCGGGCCGACGATGGCGCCGAACGGGCCTTCCGCCTTGGGACCGGCTGGCAGGGGCTTGCCTTCGGCGGCCAGCAGGGCGTCGCCCTTGCGCAGCCCGGCGCGCGCGGCACCGCTGCCCGGCAGCACGCCGGACACCTGCATCTGCTCGCCGTAGCCGAGTGCCGCCTGGGCCGCGTCGGCATAGATGCCGGGGTAGGAATATTTGTTCTGCGCCGTGAAGCCCAGCAGGTTGCGCGCATACGTCTTGCACAGGTCCGCATTGTTGATCAGCAGGGGCGCCGAGACTTTCGACAGGCGGTCCTGCAGCGCCACCATTTTCACCAGGTCCTCCTGCGCCGCCTTTTGCTGCGCCGTCAGGGCGGGCGCCTCGGGCGCCGGCACGACGTTGAACGGGCCGCTGACGTGCGTGGCCGGCGTGGTGCAGCCGGTCAGGATGGCCGCACTGGCCAGCAGGAGGGGAGTGGCCAATCGGCGCAGCGAAGTTGGGGCTGGGATCAGATGGCGTAAACCTGGCATAAACTATTCCTTCTTGTCGCTCCTGACCACACCTGCTGCGCGGCGCGATTTGCGGCCTTCGATGCCTGCTGCCTCGGCGGCCCCGTGCTTTCGCACAGCTGCGCCTCCCGGCCGCAAATCACATCCGCTTGCTATGGTTTGTCAGTCGCTGTTAATGTTTGCCGGTGCTGCCGAAACCGCCAACACCGCGTTCGCTGTCGCCGAATTCCTCGACGACGTTAAAGCCCACTTGCAGCACCGGCACGATAATCAGCTGCGCCAGGCGTTCCATGGGATTGAGCGTGAAAGCGCTCTGGCCCCGGTTCCAGGTCGATACCATCAGCTGGCCCTGGTAATCGGAGTCGATCAAGCCTACCAGATTCCCCAGGACGATGCCGTTTTTGTGGCCCATGCCGCTGCGCGGCAGGATCATGGCCGCATACGAAGGGTCGCCGATGTGGATGGCCAGGCCGGTGGGAATGAGCACGGTCTGGCCGGCTTCGATGGTGATGGGCGCATCGATGCAGGCGCGCAGGTCCAGGCCCGCGCTGCCCGGCGTGGCGTAGGCCGGCAGCAGTTCTTTCATGCGGACGTCGAGGATCTTGATGTCGATATTTTTCATTAATCTAACTAAGCTAAGTCGTACAAAAGGGATTATTTAAGCAGCGAATTTTTTGCCAGCCGCTTGGAGATTTCCGAAATCAGCTGGCGCGCCAGGTTCAGTTTCGACGCGCGCGGCAGCACGGTATGGCCTTCTTCGTCGAAGAGGATGATGGTGTTGTCGTCCTGGCCAAAGGTGTTCTGGCCGATATTGCCAACCAGCAAAGGAATCCCCTTCTTTTCGCGCTTGACGGAGCCGAATTCCACCAGGTTTTCCGATTCCGCGGCAAAGCCCACGCAATACGGGTAGCCGGCCAGGTTGGTGCGCGCCGCCACGGTGGCGAGGATGTCGGGATTCTGCGCGAAGACCAGTTCGGGCACGGAGCCGTCGGCCTGCTTCTTCATTTTCTGCTCGCTGGCGTTGACGACCCGCCAGTCGGCCACGGCGGCGACGGCGACGAAGACATGCTGGTCGTCGACGTGGGCCAATACCGCATCATGCATCTGCTGCGCGCTTTGCACATTGATGCGGCGCACGCCGAATGGCGCGTCCAGGGCCGTGGGGCCGGAAATGAGCAGCACCTCGGCGCCCGCCTCGCGCGCCGCGCGCGCCACCGCATAGCCCATCTTGCCCGAGGACAGATTGGTGATGCCGCGCACCGGGTCGATGGCTTCGAACGTGGGGCCGGCAGTGACGAGCACGCGCTTGCCCGCCAGGACCTTGGGCTGGAAGGCGGCGACCAGCTCCGTCAGCAGCTGTTCCGGTTCCAGCATGCGGCCCAGGCCCGTTTCGCCGCAGGCCTGCTCGCCGGCGGCGGGGCCGAAGATCTGGATGCCGTCATCGCGCAGCTGCTGCACGTTGCGCTGCGTGGCCGGGTTCTGCCACATTTCCACGTTCATGGCCGGCGCCACCAGCAGGGGCAGGTGGGCGGGACGAGCCAGGCACAGGGTCGACAGCAGGTCGTCGCACACGCCGTGCGCCAGCTTGCGCATGAAGTCGGCCGAACACGGCGCGATGAGGATGGCGTCCGCGTGGCGCGTCAGGTCGATATGCGCCATGTTGTTGGCGATGCGCGCATCCCACTGGCTCGTGTGCACGGGGTGGCCCGACAGGGCCTGCATCGTCACGGCCGTGATGAAGTGGCTGGCCGCCTCCGTCATGACCACCTGTACCGTGGCGCCCGCGCGGGTCAGCGCGCGGCACAGTTCCGCCGCCTTGTAGCAGGCGACGCCGCCCGAAAGTCCCAGGACGATTTGTTTGCCGGACAATTCCATGCCGTTCTCCCGCTTGTTTATTTGTTTACACGGCGCAGTTCATCGATGATGAACAGGGCCGCGCCGATGCAGATGGCGCTGTCGGCGATGTTGAAAGCGGGGAAGTGGCCCCAGCTCTTCCAGTGGAAATCGAGGAAATCGACGACGTGGCCATACACGAGGCGGTCGATGGCATTGCCCAAGGCGCCGCCGAGTATCAGCGCCAGGGCCCAGCAGAACATGCGCTGGCCCGCGTGCTTTTTCAGCAGGTAGATGATGTAGACGGCTGCGGCCAGGGCGATGCCGGTAAAGAAATAGCGCTGCCAGCCGCCCTGGTCGGACAGGAAGCTGAAGGCGGCGCCCTTGTTATACGCCAGTACCAGGTTGAAGTACGAGGTAATGACCTTTTCCTGGGCATAGCTGAAGGTTTTCAGTATCGTGATCTTGGAGATCTGGTCGAACAGGATGACGATGGCTGCAACGCCCAGCCAGGGAACCAGGGACGAT
The DNA here is from genome assembly GCF_009923995.1 of Janthinobacterium sp. Lineage (GTDB taxonomy): Bacteria > Pseudomonadota > Gammaproteobacteria > Burkholderiales > Burkholderiaceae_D > Janthinobacterium. The sequence continues at coordinate 5,200 of NZ_RFSK01000066.1, forward strand.
GACGAGGACGATTTCGATGAAAAACGGTTTTTAGTGGCCATATTTTTCCAGGGAAGATAAAGCCGCCGCTGCCCTTGCAGGCAGCGGCGGTGGGAGCGGGGCGGGATGACTCCCGCCCCGGCTTGCTGCTGTATTAAGCGAAACGGCGCGATTCGCCCTTGCCAAACAGGTTGCTGACGCAGCGGCCGCACAGGGTGGCATGCGCCGCATCCGTGCCCACGTCGCTGCGGTAGTGCCAGCAGCGCTCGCACTTCGGCGCCGCCGACGCGGCCACGAGCACTTCCTCGGCCGCTTCGTCGGCCACTTCGACAACGCTGGCCTGCGAGGTGATGAAGACGAACTTCAGGTCGTCGCCCAGGGTGTTCAACAGCTTGTACTTCATCGGCGCGGCCTTGATCGTCAGCTCCGCCTGCAGCGAGGAGCCGATGGCGCCCGAGGTGCGCAAGTCTTCCAGCTGCTTCGTCACGTCCGCGCGCACGGCGCGCAGGGCCGTGTATTTCTCCAGCAGGTCGGCGGCGTCCGACACTTCCGGCAACTGCCACCAGGTTTGCGTGAAGATGGTTTCATCGCTGGCGGCATACGCTTCCGGTCCGGCGAAGACGGCCCACGCTTCCTCGGCCGTGAACGACAGGGCCGGAGCCATCAGGCGCAGCAGGCTTTGCGTGATGTGCCACAGGGCCGTCTGCGCCGAGCGGCGCGCGTGGGACGTCAGGCCCGTCGTGTACAGGCGGTCCTTCAGGATGTCCAGGTAGAAGCCGCCCAGGTCTTCCGAGCAGTATGTCTGCAGCTTCGACACGACCGGGTGGAACTCGTAGCGCGCGTAGTTGTTCTCGATCTGCTGCTGCAGGGAGGCCATGTTGGCGATCGCATAGCGGTCGATTTCAAACAGTTCAGCCACCGGCACGGCGTCCGTGGCCGGATTGAAGTCCGAGGTGTTCGCCAGCAGGAAGCGCAGGGTGTTGCGGATGCGGCGGTACGATTCCGTCACGCGTTTGAGGATTTCGTCGGAGATCGACAGCTCGCCCGTGTAGTCGGTCGAGGCGATCCACAGGCGCAGGATGTCGGCGCCCAGGGTGTCGGAGATCTTTTGCGGCGCCAGGGTGTTGCCCAGCGACTTGGACATCTTCTTGCCTTCGCCGTCGACCGTGAAGCCGTGCGTCAGCAGGGCCTTGTACGGCGGCCGGCCGTTCAGCATCGACGACACGAGCAGCGACGAATGGAACCAGCCGCGATGCTGGTCCGAGCCTTCCAGGTACAGGTCGGCCGGGAATTGCAGCTGCGTCGAGTGCGAACCGTGCGCCTGCGGGCCGCCCAGCACCGTCTGGTGCGTGGCGCCGGAATCGAACCACACGTCCAGCGTGTCCTTGTTCTTGGCGTAGATGGCCGCCTCGTCGCCGATCAGGTCAGCCAGGTCCAGCGACTGCCATGCCTCGATGCCATCCTTTTCGATCAGCTTGGCCACCTGCTCCAGCAGTTCCGGCGTGCGCGGATGCAGGTCGCCCGTTTCCTTGTGCACGATGAAGGCCATCGGCACGCCCCACTGGCGCTGGCGCGACAGGGTCCAGTCGGGACGGTTGGCGATCATGCCGTGCAGGCGCGCCTGGCCCCAGTCCGGGAAGAACTCGGTGTCGGCGATGCCTTTCAATGCCGTCTCGCGCAGGGTCGCGCCGCCGTCCTTCGGCGTCACGTCCATGCCGGCGAACCACTGCGACGTGGCGCGGTAGATGATCGGCGTCTTGTGGCGCCAGCAGTGCATGTAGCTGTGGTCGAACATCTTGACTTCGAACAAGGCGCCCGCTTCGCGCAGGGCATTGCAGATCGGTTTCGACGCTTCCCAGATGGTCATGCCGCCGAACAGGGGCAGGGTCGACGCGAACTTGCCGTCGCCCATCACCGGCTTGATGATGTCGTCGTCCTTCATGCCGTGCGCCTTACACGAGATGAAGTCGTCCAGGCCGTAGGCAGGCGCCGAGTGCACGACGCCCGTGCCGCTTTCCGTGGTCACGTATTCGGCCAGGTACAGGGGCGACAGGCGGTCGTAGAAGGCGTCGGACGCGTGCAGAGGGTGGCGGAAGCTGATGCCGGCCAGGGCCGCGCCGTCGCAGGTGGCAATCGTCGTGCCGTCGAGCTTGAAGCGCGCCAGGCTGGCCACGACCAGGTCCTGCGCCAGGATCAGCAGCAGCGACTGGCCATCGCGCTCGGTCTTCACCAGCGCATATTTCACTTCCGGGTGCACGTTGAGCGCCTGGTTCGACGGGATGGTCCACGGCGTGGTGGTCCAGATGACGATGAAACCGTTCTCGGTCGGCAGCGACGGCAGGCCGAAGGCGGCCGCGAGTTTTTCCGGCTCGGCGAACTTGAAGCCGACATCGATGGCGGGATCGCGCTTTTCCGCGTATTCCACTTCCGCCTCGGCCAGCGCCGACTGGCAGTCGAAGCACCAGTTGACGGGCTTCAGGCCGCGGTAGACGTAGCCTTTTTCCAGCAGCTTGCCCAGCGCGCGCAGTTCGTCCGCTTCATTGCCGTGCGCCATGGTCAGGTAGGGGTTGTCCCACTCGCCCAGCACGCCCAGGCGGATGAAATCCTTCTTCTGGCGCTCGACCTGCACGTTGGCGTAGGCGCGGGCCTTTTCCAGCACTTCGGCTGTCGGCAGGTTCTTGCCGTGCAGTTTTTCGATCTGGATCTCGATCGGCATGCCGTGGCAATCCCAGCCCGGCACGTAGGGCGCGTCGAATCCGGCCAGCGAGCGCGATTTGACGACCATGTCCTTCAGGATCTTGTTGACGGCGTGGCCCAGGTGGATGTCGCCGTTCGCATATGGCGGGCCGTCATGCAGGATGAATTTCGGCCGGCCGGCGGCAGCCTTGCGCACGCGCTCGTAGATTTTCTTGTCTTGCCATTGCTGCACCCACTGCGGCTCGCGCTTGGCCATGTCGCCGCGCATGGGGAACGGGGTTTCCGTCATGTTGACCGGGTATTTGCTTTCGGGCTTCTTGTTCTGCTTGGGCGTGGCTGGCTTGTTTTGATCGGACATAGTTTTCTTTACTGGTATTGAATATGTTGTGCTGCGGGTGTGTGGCGGCGCGGGCGCCGCCAGGCGGCGGAGTTGGCCAGGATCAAATTCGGTCGGTGGCGGTGACGGCGCCGCTGCGCTGTTGAAAATAGGCGCGCGCCTGGTTCGAGTCGCGCTCGATGGCGGCCGTCAGGGTGGGCAAGTCGTCGTACTTTTCTTCGTCGCGCAGTTTTTGCAGGAATTCCACGCGCACCAGCTTGCCGTAGCAGGATTGATTGAAATCAAACAGATGCACTTCCAGCAAGACGCGGCCGCTGTCGTCTACGGTGGGGCGCACGCCCAGGCTGGCCACGGCCGGCAGCGGCAGCGGTCCCAGGCCGTGCACCTGCACGATGAATATGCCGGACAGGGCAGGGCGGTGCGCCACGCGCAGGTTCAGGGTGGGGAAGCCCAGCGTGCGGCCCAGCTTCTGGCCGTGGATCACATGGCCGGAAATGGCGTACGGGTGGCCCAGCAGCTGCGTGGCCAGCGGGAAATCGCCGGCCGCCAGCGCCAGGCGCACGGCCGACGAGGAAATGCGCGTGCTGCCATTCATGACGGTGGGCAGGGTTTCCACGTGGAAACCGTACTGGCGGCCCGCTTCCTGCAGCATGGCCACGTCGCCGGCGCGCCGGGCGCCGTAGCAGAAGTCGTCGCCGACCATCAGCCACTTCACGTGCAAGCCGTCGACGAGGACTTTTTCCGTGAATTCCTGCGGCGTCAAGGCGGCGAACTGGGCGCTGAAATGCTCGACGACGACGCGGTCGATGCCGGCGTCGTCCAGCGACTGCAGCTTGTCGCGCAGGTTGGCGATGCGTTGCGGGGCTTTCGACAGGTCGCCCGCGCGCTGCGCGAAGAATTCGCGCGGATGCGGTTCGAATGTCATGACGGCCGCCTCGATGCCGAGTTCGGTTGCTGCTTCGCGCACGCGCGCCAGCAAGGCTTGATGGCCGATGTGGACACCGTCAAAATTGCCGATGGTCAGAGCGCAGGGCGCTCGTGCCTGGGCATTGGGAAGTCCGCGGAATACCTTCATAGGAATCTGATGAAAAACTGTGCCAAATGGGGGATTATACGGACTGTTTCAGGGATGCACAGCCGCAAGGGCGGCCAGAGCGGTAATTTCCCCCCTGAAACGGACAAAAAGCGCTGCCAGCACGGAGCGGGCAGCGCTTTTGGGCAAACCACGTCGGCAACGTGGTTCGGCGTCGAACCCAGCCCTGGCGCAGCAGCTTGGGTTCGGGGTCTGATTACTTCAGCATCAGGGACCAGTAGCGGGCCAGGTCAGCCGCGCCATCCGTGCCTTTGACGGCTTTCAGGGCGCTCTGGGCATTGGCTTTCTTGCCAGCCACGCCGTAAGCGATACCCAGGTGCAATTGCGCTTCTTCCGGATACTTGGCCGTACCCAGTTTCACGGCCTGGTTCATCAGGTCCAGGCCTTTGTCGGTCTGGCCGTCGTGGACGAGGGCGAAGCCCAGCTTGCTCAAGCTGTCGGCGTCCTTGTTCTTCACGTACTCGGCTTCCGACTTGGCGGCGCCGGCTTTCAGGTCAGCTTGCGTCTTCAGGGCCAGGTCTTTCAGGCGCTGATGGCGGGCCGCATCGGCGCCCACGCCCAGGATGCCTTTCTTGTAACCCTGGTCGATGATCTTCAGCGCTTCGCCTGGATTGCCTGCTTGCAATGCCAGCTGGCTGATTTCCATGTATTCCGACGGCTTGGTGAACAGGCCGTTGGCCAGGCGCAGACGCTGCACGTCCAGGCCCAGGCGTTGCGAGAAGCCAGGCTTGCCCGAGACGCGGTTCAGCAGGTCAGCCCAGTAGCTGGTCTTGGGATAGTTTGCCGCCAGTTTTTCCAGGGTAGCAACATAGCCGGCCTTGTCGTTTTGCTTCAGCTGGATGTTGGCCAGCATTTGCAGGCTGCCTTCCGAGTTGCCGCCGCGCGATTGCAGTTCTTTCGCTGCTGCCGCGTAGTTGCCGCTCGAGTAGTAGGCCTGGATCAGGTAGTCGCGCGTTTGCGGATCTTCCTTGTCCTTCAGGGAACGGTTGAACCAGGTGATGGCATTCGGCCAGTCCTTGGCGCGGTAATACATGCCGGCCAGGCCTTGCGTGAATTTGGGGGCTTCGGCGGCGCTCAGGCGGCCGGAATTGATGACGGCTTCGAAGGCCTTGATGGCGGTGGCGGTGTCGCCGGCGCCAGCGGCTGCCGAGGCGCGCACGCGTTCGATCTGGTAGCTTTCAAAGGCGGTCTTGCCGCCGACGCTGTCAGCTTCGCGCAGCTTGGCCAGCGCTTCCTTGTTTTTGCCGCTGCTAGCGAGTTTTTGCGCTTCTTGCAGTGGCTTGCCCACTTCGGCACGCACGGTGTCCGCGGCATATGCCAGCGAGCCCAGGCCGATTACGGGAGTTGCTGCGGTAAAACCGATAGCGGCCATGACGAGGCCGAGATGAGCGAGACGAAACTTGGACATGAGAAAGTCTTTCAGTAAAAAGCGAATAGGCAGGAAGTCCTGCCTATTCGGATGTAAAGAGAACCTGATGCAACAGCTTACTGGAATTGCTCGTTGCCGACCAGACCGATTTTGGTCACGCCCAGACGCTGCGCCGACGCCATCACACCGGCGACGACTTTATATTCCACCAGCTTGTTCGGACGCAAATGCACTTCCGGCTGATCTGCTTGCGCAGCGATGTTGCTCAGCTTGGCTTCCAGCGAGGCACGGTCAGGAACGACCTGATTGTCCCACAAGATGGTGCCGTCAAAATCGACATCAATCGTGACGACCACTGGTTCGGTTGTCGGTGGCGGCGGGGTGCCGACCGGCATGTTCAAGTTCACCGAGTGGTTTTGCTTAGGAATCGTGATGATCAACATGATAATCAGCACCAGCATCACGTCGATGAGGGGCGTCATATTCAGTTCCATCATTGGTTCCGGATCCGCGCCTGCTGCGCTTCCCGAACCGACATTCATACTCATAGTGTTTCCTTTAAGAAGTCCAACGAAGCACCGGGCGCTACTGCCGCCCGGTCAGCTTCCGCCAGTGACGCCCCTCGTCTTGCCGGGGCGCCCCTGTCAGCCGCTATCAGCCCTTGTCAGGTGGTTCGGTGATGAAGCCGACCTTCTGGATCCCGGCACGTTGGGTCGTGTAAATAACCCGGCCGATCGATTCGTAGCGTGTTTCTTGGTCGCCACGAACGTGTACTTCCGGCTGCGGTACTTTCACTGCTTCAACTTTAAGATAATCGAACAGTTCGTTCGTGTCTTTCAGTCTGGTCTGGCCCAGGTAAATCTCGCCGTCCTTGTTAACAACGATGTTAACGTTCTCTGGCTTGGTTTGCAGGGCTTGATTGGCCTCAATCGGCAGATCGATTTTCTGCAGCTTAAGGACAACCGGACTCGTGATCAAGAAAATGATCAGCAAAACCAACATGATGTCGACAAGCGGCGTCGTGTTGATTTCTGACATTACCTGATCTTGTTCTCCGCTGTCGGAGCCGACGGACATCGACATGATTCTTATCCGATCTTTTTAGCGCCGGCAGCACGGCCAGCTTCGCTGGTGGACATTACGCCGGAAACCAGGACCGAGTGAACGTCGGCGCTGAACGAGCGGATGTCTTCCATTGCGGTTTTGTTACGACGTACCAACCAGTTGTAACCCAGAACGGCAGGAACAGCGACCAGCAGACCGAAAGCCGTCATGATCAGTGCTTCACCAACTGGACCAGCCACTTTGTCGATCGACGCGTTACCGGTCATGCCGATAGCGGTCAGTGCGTTGTAAATACCCCAAACGGTACCGAACAAACCGATAAACGGTGCGGTCGAACCAACGGTTGCCAGGAACGACAGGCCATCTTGCAGACGCGATTGAACTTTGTCCGAAGCGCGCTGGATCGACATCGTCACCCAGGTCGACAGATCGATTTGTTCCAGCAGGGCGCCGTCATGGTGTGCGGTTGCCTTGGTGCCCGATTCAGCGATGAAGCGGAATGGCGAACCTTCTTCCAGGGTTGCCGAACCAGCAGCGATCGAAGGTGCTTTCCAGAATTTGGCAGCAGCTTCTTTAGCTTGCTTGAAGATCTTCATTTGATCGATCAGCTTGGTGATGATGATGTACCAGGTACCGATCGACATGATGACCATGATGATCAGGGTAGCGCGTGGCACGAAACCGCCGTCCCATACTGCGGACAGGCCGAACGGGTTGTGGACTTCTTCGGTTTTGGCTGGAGCGGCGGCATCGGCGGCTGGAGCGGCGGCGTCTGCTGCTGGAGCTGGTGCTGCTGGAGCAGCGTCTGCCGCAGGAGCCGAAGCGGCTGCCGATGCTGGCGCGTCAGCGAATGCTGGTGCTGCTACCAGAGCGGTAGTAGCGGTGACGGACAACAGAACCGCGGCAAAAAATGCGGACAAACGGGTATTCTTAAACATGCTTCCTCCAAAATTAAAAATAACAGATCGCTGAACGTAATGACAACGAAATCATAGTGTGAGACAGGGGATAACTGCCTCGGGTTTTAATCCAGCGACCAAACGTATTGCATTTGCTGCCAGCCTTGTTCCGGCTTGCCGTCGACTGTTGCCGGCTTAAATGTACAGCGGCTGATGCCTTGCACCGCAGCTCTGTCCAGGTCTCTGAAGCCGCTTGACTTCACGATCTTCGAATCAGCGACCTTGCCGTCCACGCCGATCAGGAACGACAGCGTCACGACACCGGTTTCCTCATTGCGCTGCGACGACTTTGGATACTGCGGTTTTTCGCAGACGCTGAAGTCAACCACGGCCGGTGTACGCACCGATTTGGCTGGTCCAGGAGTTGGCGCAGGCTGTGCAGGCGGTGCTGGCGGTGCCAATACATTCGTGGCTGGCTTCACAGCAGTCGTATTTGCAATCACGTTCTGTTGTGGTGGCGGCTGCTGCACGTTCACCTCGACTGGCGGAATGAATGGCGGCGGTGGTGCCTTCATTTCTGGCGGCGGTGGTGGCGGTGGAAGATCCTTCGGTGGAGGCGGTTTGACTTCCTCGATAATCTTGGTTTCAACCGGTTCCATCATTTTGGTGACCAACCGCTTGCCCAAGCCCGTCACGATCCCGTAAGCCGCGAGAACGTGCAGCAGGACAACGATAGTGATGCCTGTGTAGTTCTTGGGACTTTTCTCGTTCGAAAAATTCATGCCTGCTTTCTCCAAATACCATCTCTTGTCTTGCAACTGAACCCCAAAATGACGACACAAAGCTCCAGCCGTATCCGGGACGTCGCCGAATTATACATACGAATTCTTTATTTTACACAGATTTTTAACGCCTAAAACCGGTTAAATTTTTGGCGCTTTTGCGCCCTGAAAACGTACTTGCTTATGCCATCTTTGCACGCTTTCGGACATAAAAAAAGGCGGTCTTATCGGTTTTTTACAGCCGTTTTGGGCTACCACTGCTAAGTTCTTCGATGTGTCGATATGGCGGAATTATATTTCGTGATATCCAATATGGAAACAGCTAAATTTGGAGAAAAATATTTCTCTTTGGAAATATTTTGCCGCGGAACCAGACCACTTAGCCTTGCAGGCGCACCAAACAGGTGCGGAAAGCACTTTGCACAGGTCAAAAAAAGCGGCCCCGGAAACCCTTCCGAGGCCGTTCGGCCATACTGAATTCCTATGTGGGCATAGGGTGCGCTTATATTCTTGCTAAAATTATTGCCAAAAAATCATTTCACGGGCGCGCCGCCGCATCGTCGCGGCGGTTGCGTTTTTCGCGTCGGCAATTCAAGGTGCCCAGCACGGCGCCCTGGGGATCGACCGTGTCGAGATGCACGTCGAAGCCCCACAGCCGTGCCACGTGCTTGAGCACTTCCGCCGCCTGCTGGTTCAGGGGACGGCGCTGGAATTGCGTGTGGCGCAGGGTCAGGGCGCGGTCGTCGCGCGTGTTGACGGACCAGACCTGGATGTTCGGCTCGCGGTTGCCCAGGTTGTACTGTTCCGCCAGCTGCTGGCGCACGTAGCGGTAGCCGGCGTCGTCGTGGATGGCGGAGATGGCCAGTTTTTCATTCTTGTCGTCGTCGAGCACGGCAAAGAAGTGGAATTCGCGGATCAGGCGCGGCGACAGGTACTGGGCGATGAAACTTTCATCCTTGAAATTGCGCATGGCAAAGTCCAGGCTCTTGCGCCAGTCGCTGCCGGCCATGTCGGGAAACCAGGCGCGGTCCTCCTCCGTCGGGTGCTCGCAGATGCGGCGGATGTCGCTCATCATGGCAAACCCCAGCGCATACGGATTGATGCCGCTGTAATAGGGGCTGTCGATGGGCGGCTGGTAGACCACGTTGGTATGGCTTTTCAGGAATTCCATCATGAAGCCGTCGCCCACGACGCCTTCGTCATACAGCTGGTTCAATATCGTGTAGTGCCAGAAGGTGGCCCAGCCCTCGTTCATGACCTGGGTTTGCCGCTGCGGATAGAAATACTGGGAAATCTTGCGCACGATGCGTACCATCTCGCGCTGCCACGGTTCCAGCAGCGGGGCGTATTTCTCGATGAAGTACAGCAGGTTTTCCTCCGGTTCGGGCGGGAAGCGGGGCACGGCCTTGCGCTGGTCTTCCTCTTCCTCCTCATCCTCGCGCCGGGGCAGGGTGCGCCACAGCTGGTTGATCTGCGACTGCACATACTCTTCGCGCTCTTTCTGGCGCGCATATTCCTTCGCCATCGACAGCTTCGCCGGGCGCTTGTAGCGGTCCACGCCGTAGTTCTGGATGGCGTGGCAGGAGTCGAGCAGCAATTCCACGGCATCGACGCCATGGCGCTGCTCGCATTCGCTGATGTAGTTCTTGGCAAACACCATGTAGTCGATGATGGCGTCCGCATCCGTCCAGGCGCGGAACAGGTAGTTGCCTTTAAAAAAGGAATTGTGGCCGTAGGCCGCATGCGCGATGACCAGCGACTGCATGGTCAGGCTGTTTTCCTCCATTAAATAGGCGATGCAGGGGTTGGAGTTGATGACGATCTCATAGGCCAGGCCCATCTGGCCCCGCTTGTAGCTTTTCTCGGTGGATAAAAAATGCTTGCCGAAAGACCAATGGTTGTACGAGACGGGCATGCCGACGGAGGTGTAGGCATCCATCATCTGCTCGGCCGTGATGATTTCCAGCTGGTTCGGATAGGTGTCGAGGCCGAACTGTTTCGCCACGCGGCGGATTTCCTCGTGGATTTGCTCGATCAGCTCGAACGTCCATTCCGACTGCTCGGGCAGGGCGTTCGGGTGGCGCAGGCGCACGAACGGCTCGCCCGGGGTGCTGCTGGCGCGGTCAAAGGCTGCACTCATCATTTCACCTGTTTCTTGAACAGTTCGCGGAAGACCGGATAGATATCGGCCGGCGTGACGATCTTTTGCATGGCGAAATGGGCGTGATGGTCGAGCACGCCCGCATATTGCTCCCACAGGTTTTGCTGCGGGCCGTCCGTGATCTCGACGTAGGTGTAGTACTGCACCTTGGGCATGATGGTATTGATCAGCAACTGGCGGCACAGCACGGAATCGTTGTCCCAGTTGTCGCCGTCGGAGGCCTGCGCCACGTAACTGTTCCACTGGCCGGCGCCATAGCGCTCGTCGATGATGGTGTTGAGCAAGTGCAAGGCGGACGACACGACGGTGCCGCCCGACTCGCGCGAGTTGAAGAATTCGTGCTCGTCCACTTCCGCCGCCGCCGTGTGGTGGCGGATGAAGACCACCTCGATCTTGTCGTAGGCGCGCTTGAGGAACAGATATAACAGGATGAAGAAGCGCTTGGCCGTATCCTTGCGCGATTCGTCCATGGAGCCGGAGACGTCCATGATGCAGAACATCACGGCTTGCGTCATGGGCTTGGGTACCTTGATGCGGTTGCTGTAGCGCAAGTCGAACGGGTCGATGAAGGGGATGGCCAGCAGGCGCGTGTGCAGGTGGTGGATCAGCCGGCGCAGTTCGACGACCAGCGGGTCGCTGTCGGGCACGCCTTCGTGCAGCAGGGCGGCCAGGTCTTCCTCGGCCTGCGCCAGCTGCTTGCGGGCGCCGCCGCCGACGGCGATGCGTCGTCCCAGGGCGCCGCGCAGGGAGCGCAGCACGTGGATGTTCGATGGCGTGCCCGACATATTGTAGCCGGCGCGCTGGTTCTTGAATTCCGTGGTGGCCGTCAGCTGGGTCTTCACCATGTGCGGCAGTTCCAGGTCCTCGAAGAAGTAATTCATGAATTCTTCGCGCGACAATTCGAAGATGAAGTCGTCTTCCGTCGTCTCGTCGCTATTGCCTGCCTTGCCCCGTCCGCTGCCTCCGCCGCCTTTCGGCCGCGCGATCTGGTCGCCCTTCAGGTATTCCTTGTTGCCGGGATTGACCACTTCCCACACGCCGCCATGCGCGTGGCCAAATGACGGTTCGCCCACGTCCTTGACGGGGATGCTGACTTTCTCGCCGTTTTCAACGTCCGTGATCGAGCGCCCCTTGATGGCGCGCCCCACGGCATCCTTGATCTGGCCCTTGTAACGCCGCAGGAAACGCTCGCGGTTGACGGCGGATTTGTTCTTGCTTTGCAAGCGCCTGTCGATGAGATATGTCAAAGGGTGCCTCCTTGCTTCTCGTCCTGCGCGCCCCGCCTGTCGCCGGGCGGGAGCGCGCCCCCGCTGTCCGCGCTAGGATGACTTGCGCACGCGCAAGTACCATTCGCATAACAGGCGTACCTGCTTGGCCGTATAGCCTTTTTCCACCATGCGGGCCACGAAGTCGGCGTGCTTGTTGGCATCGTCGGCGCTGGCCTTGGCATTGAAGGAAATCACGGGCAGCAATTCCTCCGTATTCGAGAACATCTTCTTCTCGATCACGGTGCGGAACTTTTCATAACTGGTCCAGGCGGGATTCTTGCCGCCGTTCGACGCCCGCGCGCGCAGCCCGAAGTTCACGATTTCATTGCGGAAATCCTTCGGATTAGAAATGCCCGCCGGTTTTTCGATCTTTTCCAGTTCATTGTTCAGCGATTCGCGGTCGAAGCTTTCGCCCGTGTCCGGATCGCGGTATTCCTGGTCCTGTATCCAGAAGTCGGCGAACGTCACGTAGCGGTCGAAGATGTTCTGCCCGTATTCGGAATAGCTTTCCAGGTAGGCCGTCTGGATCTCCTTGCCGATGAATTCCACGTAGCGCTGCGCCAGGTGCTCTTTAATATAGGAGAAGTAGCGCTGCTCCAGTTCCGGCGCGAACTGCTCGCGCTCGACCTGCTGTTCCAGTACATATAATAGATGCACGGGATTGGCGGCCACTTCGGAATTGTCAAAGTTGAACACTTTGGACAGGATCTTGAAGGCAAAGCGCGTTGACAGGCCGTTCATGCCTTCATCCACGCCCGCGTAATCGACGTATTCGTGCATGGACTTGGCTTTCGGGTCCGTATCCTTGAGGTTTTCGCCATCGTAGACGAGCATCTTCGAGAAGATGCTGGAGTTTTCTGGGTCCTTCAGGCGCGACAGGATGGCGAACTGCGCCATCATGCGCAGGGTGCCGGGCGCGCACGGGGCTTTTTCCAGCGAGGAATTGGCCACCAGCTTGTCGTAGATCTTGATTTCGTCGGACACGCGCAGGCAGTACGGCACCTTGACTATATAGATACGGTCAAGAAATGCCTCGTTGTTGCGGTTGTTCTTGAAGGTCTTCCATTCCGACTCGTTCGAGTGGGCCAGGATGATGCCGTCGAAGGGGATGGCGCCGAAGCCTTCCGTACCCTTGTAGTTGCCTTCCTGCGTGGCCGTCAGCAAGGGGTGCAGCACCTTGATGGGCGCCTTGAACATTTCCACGAATTCCATCAGGCCCTGGTTGGCCAGGCACAGGCCGCCCGAATAGCTGTAGGCGTCCGGGTCGTCCTGCGCGTAGTCTTCCAGCTTGCGGATGTCGACCTTGCCCACCAGCGAGGAAATATCCTGGTTGTTCTCGTCGCCCGGTTCCGTCTTCGAGATGGCGATCTGCTTCAGCACGGATGGATAGCGCTTGACGACGCGGAACTGGTTGATGTCGCCATTGTATTCATGCAGGCGCTTGACGGCCCAGGGGCTGGGGATGTTGCGCAGGTAGCGGCGCGGTATGCCGTAATCCTCTTCCAGTATGGTGCCGTCCTCTTCCTCGTTGAACAGGCCCAGCGGCGATTCGTTGACGGGCGAGCCTTTCAGGCAATAGAAGGGCACGTGTTCCATCAGCGACTTGAGCTTTTCCGCGATCGATGACTTGCCGCCGCCCACTGGCCCCAGCAAATACAGGATCTGCTTGCGCTCTTCCAGGCCTTGCGCCGCGTGGCGGAAGTAGGAGACGACCTGCTCGATGACTTCCTCGGTGCCGTAGAACTCGCGGAAGGCGGGATAGATCTTGATGATCTTGTTGGCGAAGATGCGCGACAATCGCGTGTCGTTGCGCGTGTCGACCAGCTGCGGCTCGCCGATGGCGGCCAGCATGCGTTCGGGCGCGCTGGCATAGGTCAGCTTGTCCTTCTTGCACAGGGCCAGGTATTCGGTGAGCGACATTTCCTCTTCCCGGGTGCGCTCGTAGCGTGCTGCGTAGTTATCAAAAATGGTCATGTCAATGTCCTTTAATGTAAACCTGAACTGCCAGTCACCATGGCCGCCCGCCTGGCACTCGCCTGGGCTTGCCGCTTGAACTTTTCCTGTACCCCGTATCGATTTTTATTGTTGTTTCAAGCCCGGCTGTCTTTGCGAGTCCGGATTGCCCGGACCAAAAAACTGGCGCTTGATGCCGTGTGCTGACGTGGCCAGCCGGCCTTTTTGTTGATGACGATAGCGCTTGATGCACCTACCTTTACCCCATGAAATTAATTATTGCTCTAAAGGATCAGGAAGTCAAAAGATATGTCGTAATATCCTTAATACTTGTGTGTAAATTGTTGATTTGATTGGATAAATCATCAAATTTTCCAGCGTTTTCAATGAACTTTTTTCTGCCTCTTGAATCATCATACGACAATTCGCCAGCGTGTGCCGGGGCCGCGCCGCCGCCGGCCGCTGCACCGTCGCCATGCCGCTGCCGCCGGCCCCGCGCCGGTGCGGCGCGCCATCTTGCGCTAAGATGCCTGCATGTTTGATGGCCGCCGCTACCGCGCGGCTCCTGCAGCGCGCCTGGCGCCTGCATGCCAGCATTATTTATCGATACCCTATAAGGAACTCCCATGATGAACCCCCAATTGCGCGCGATCGTCCGCGGCATGCCGAAAGCCGAACTGCATATCCATATCGAAGGCTCGCTGGAGCCGGAACTGATTTTCGCACTGGCCGAGCGCAATGGCGTGCCGCTGGGCTATGAATCGGTAGAACACTTGCGCAGCGCCTATGCTTTTACGGATTTGCAGTCTTTTCTCGACATTTATTACGCTGGCGCAAGTGTCCTCCTGAAAGAGCAGGATTTCTATGACATGACGCAAGCCTACCTGCAACGTGCCGAAGCGGATAACGTCTTGCACACGGAAATCTTCTTCGACCCGCAGACCCACACGGCGCGCGGCGTGGCCATGGCCGACGTGATCAACGGCATCCATCGCGCCTGCCAGGACAGCCCCGTCAGCGCCAGCCTGATCCTGTGCTTCCTGCGCCACCTGAGCGAGAAAGAGGCATTCGACACCCTGGAAGACGCCTTGCCGCACCGCGACAAATTCATCGGCATCGGCCTCGATTCGTCCGAGGTGGGCAACCCGCCCGAGAAATTCTCGCGCGTGTTCGCCCGCTGCCGCGAGCTGGGCCTGCACCTGGTGGCCCACGCGGGCGAGGAAGGCCCGCCGGCCTATATCCGCACGGCGCTCGACGACTTGCAGGTCGAACGCATCGACCATGGCGTGCGCTGCCTGGAAGACGCGGACCTGACGGCCCGCCTGGCGCGCGAACAGATCGCCCTGACCGTGTGCCCCCTGTCGAACACCAAGCTGCGCGTGTTCGACCAGATGCATGACCATAACCTGGTGCAACTGCTCGACGCGGGCCTGCTGGCGACGGTGAACTCGGACGATCCCGCGTATTTCGGCGGCTACATGAACGACAACTTCGACGCCATCTTCGATGCCCTGCCACTGGGCCTGGCCCACGCGCAGCGCCTGGCGCGCAACGGCTTCATCGCCGCCTTCCTGCCGCAGGCGCAGAAGGAAGCCTTCCTTGCCACCGTCGATGCGTATTTCGCGCAGCACGCCGCCGCCCACGGCGCCACGCAGTAAACCTTCATAAAGACCCGCCGCCCATGCTCCGCCTCTCCCTGAAAATGACCGGCCGCGACTGGCGCGCCGGGCAACTGCGATTCCTCCTCGTCGCGCTGATCGTGGCCGTGGCGGCCCTGTCGGCCGTGGGCTTCTTCGTCGACCGCCTGCGCGCGGGCCTGAACCGCGACGCGCACCAGTTGCTGGGTGCCGACCTCGTCATCAGCGCCGACCAGCCCGTCAATCCGGCCTGGCGCGCGGAAGCCGCCAAGCGCGGCTTCATGCTGGCCGACACGGTGACGTTTCCCAGCATGGCGCAGGCAGGCGAGGGCGAGCAGTCGAGCTCGCAGCTGGCCTCCGTCAAGGCCGTCTCGCCCGGCTACCCGCAGCGGGGCAAGCTGAAAATCACGACGAGTGTCAGCGAGGCGCAGGATGCCGTGGGCCGGCCCACCAGCGAGGTGCCGGCGCCGGGCACCGTGTGGGTCGATGCGGCCATCCTCTCCAGCCTGAACGCGAAGCTGGGCGATACCCTGACACTGGGCGACAAGGCCTTTACCGTCACCCAATTGATCGCGGCCGAACCGGACCGCGGCGCTTCCTTCCTGAACTTCGCTCCCCGCGTGATGCTGCCCCTGGGCGACCTGGCCGCCACGGCGCTGGTGCAGAACGGCTCGCGCGTGAGCTACCGGCTGCTGCTGTCGGCGCCGCCCGCCAGGGCCGGCGAGATTGCGCAATATCAAGCCTGGCTGGAAAGCCAGATCAAGGCGCAGGCCATCAAGGGCGTGCGCATCGAATCGCTGGAATCGGGCAGCCCGCAGATGCAGTCCACCCTGGACCGCGCCGACCGTTTCCTGTCCCTCGTCGGCCTGCTGTCGGCCATGCTGGCGGCCGTCGCCGTGGCCATGGCGGCGCGCCGCTTCATGCTGCGCCACCTCGACGCCTGCGCCATGCTGCGCTGCCTGGGCCTGACGCAGAACCAGGTGACGGCCATGTATGTGATCGAATTCCTGCTCGTCGGCCTGGCCGGCAGCGTGGTGGGCGTGGCGGTGGGTTTCGGCGGCCACCTGGTGCTGCTGGAACTGCTGGGCAAGCTGGTGCAAAGCGACTTGCCGCCCGTCTCCCTGCTGCCCGCCCTGCAGGGCATGGCCACCGGCATGCTGCTGTTGCTGGGCTTTGCCCTGCCGCCGATTTTGCAGTTACGCAATGTTCCCCATAACCGCGTGATCCGCCGCGAACAGGAACCGCCGCAGGCGCTGGCCCTGGCCACCTACGGCCTGGGCATCGCCGCCTTTGTCGTGCTGCTCTTGTGGCAGGCGGGCGACGTCAAGCTGGCCTTGCTGACGGCGGCCGGCTTCCTCGGCGGCTTCGGCCTGTTCGCGCTGGCCGGCTGGCTGGGCATCCGCTCGCTGAAGACCCTGCGCGGCGCCTTCAATCACCAGGGCTGGCGCTTCGCCGTCACGTCCCTGCAGCGCCGTCCGGGCGCCACCGTGATCCAGGTGGTGTCGCTGGCCCTGGGCCTGATGGCCTTGCTGCTCCTGACGGTGGTGCGGGGCGACTTGATGGTGGCCTGGCGCAACGCCACGCCGCCGGACGCGCCGAACCGTTTCATGATCAATATCCTGCCGGAACAGAAAGACCCCATCGCCGCGCGCCTGGCCCAGGCGGGCGTGGCCAACGCCCCCCTGTATCCGATGATACGGGGGCGCCTCGTGGCCGTGAACGGCAATCCCATCACGGACGCGACCTACGAGGACGACCGCGCCAAGGGCCTGGCCGACCGCGAATTCAACCTGTCGACGATGACCACCATGCAGGAGGAAAACAAGCTCGTCGCCGGCAAGTGGTTCAGCGCGGCGCCGGGCGCGCCGGCCGAAGCGTCGGTGGAAGAGGGCATCGCCAAGACCCTGAAGCTGAAACTGGGCGACAAGCTGCGCTTCGACATCGCCGGCCAGAGCGTGGAAGCGGCCATCACCAGCTTGCGCAAGCTGGAGTGGGGTTCGATGCGCGTCAATTTCTTTGTCATCATCAACCCGGCCGCCATGGCCGACACGCCGCAGACGTGGATCACGGCCTTCCACCTGCCGCCGGCGCAGGCGGACCTGGGCAACGCCCTGCTGCGCGAGTATCCGAACCTGACGGTGGTCGACGTGGGCGGCGTGCTCAAGCAAATCCAGGGCGTGCTGGACCAGGTGGTGACGGCCGTCGAATTCCTGTTCGCCTTCACCCTGGCGTCGGGCTTGCTGGTGCTGTATGCGGCCCTGATGGGCTCGCAGGACGAGCGCACGCGCGAGGCGGGCCTGCTGCGCGCCCTGGGGGCCACGCGGCGCCAGCTGGCGCAGGCCCAGCTGATCGAGTTTTCCCTCGTCGGCGCCCTGGCCGGCTTGCTGGCGGCATCGGGCGCGGCCGCCATGGGTTGGGCGCTGGCGACGTACCAGTTCAAGTTCGCCTGGAGCTTCGCGCCCGGCGTGTGGGCCTTCGGCCTGCTGGCCGGCGCCCTGTGCGCCATCGCCGGCGGCTGGCTGGGCTTGCGCAACGTGCTGAAACATCCGCCGCTGCAAACCCTGCGCGAAGGCTGATGCCCCCTATGCGCTGACGCCGTCGCCCGCCCCCGCGCGCAGGAATTGCGCGTAGGACATGACCGGCTGGCCCAGCTGGTGCGGCGGCACGTCGAACAGGGCCCAGAAATACGTTTCGCGGCCCAGGCAGATGGTGGGCGCGGCGCAGTAGCGGAACCAGTTTTCGCCGATGTGGGCCGCATACATGCCGTCGCTGTCGGCGTCGGAAAAATACGGGATCACGCGCATTTCCAGCAGGGCCAGCAGCAAGGACTCGGGCGCGTCGCTGTCGCGCGCCATCTCGTACTGCGTGTGCAGGCTGCGTTCCGTCTCGATGATCATCAGCCTGGCATGGCCGTCGCGTGTGAAGAACAGGATGCCGCCGGGATTCGGGAAAATATAGAACTCGACGAAACCGTGGAGCCGGCACAGTTCGTGCACGACGGCGGCCAGCGCTTCGTCCTGCAGGAAACTATAGTCGTGCAGCAATAGCAAGTCGCGCACGGTGTCCGACTGCTGCAGGAAGAATTCGCGCTGCAGCGCATGGATTTCCTGTTCCAAGATATCGAGCGCATCGTCGTCGCTCTTCTTGATGTAGCGGTCGATCAAGCCCCGGTTGAAGGCCGTGACGGCCATCTTTTCATCGGCCGCCCCCGTAAACAGGATCTTCTTGCACGGCAGGTCGCGCACGGCCTGGCAGAATTCCAGGCCGTTCATCTGCGGCATCGAGTAATCGACCACCAGCACGGACGGTATGGCAAAGCGCTGCGCCTGGCCGCTGATGCGCCAGATGCGTTCGAGGTCGACGGCCACGTTGTAGTCGTGCGGTGCCAGGTTCTGCAGGTCGAAATTCACGTGCAGGGGCATGTCTTCCCGCTGGTTCGTCTGCTGCAGCCAGCGCAGGGCGGTGCTCGTGTCGTGGAAGGTCTTGCGCGCCAGCGCGGGATCGAGCTGGAAGGCGAGGCTTTTCAGGAAGGAATCGCTGTCGTCGATCAGCACGGTCAGGGTGGGATGGGTGTAGACGGGCAGTTGCATGCGTCACCTCGCGCGGTGGATGGATGGGAAACGGCTGGAGCGGGTCGTGGCTGGGGCTGGCGGAAACTCCAGCACGAAGATGGCATAGGCGCCTTCGCGCGACACGCAGCGGATGCGCGCATGCCACGCCTGCAGGATTTGCCGGCACAGGGCCAGGCCGATGCCGCTGCCGTTGTGCGCCGGATAGGAATAGAAACGGTCGAAGATCAGCGGCAGGCGGCTGGCCGCGATGCCGCAGCCCGTGTCGATGAACAGCAGGCGCGGCGCGGGCCGGGCGCCGTCGATGATGATGCGCACGCGGCCCTTGCCGGCCCGCTGGATGCCTTTCAGGGCATTGCGCAGCAGGTTCAGCAGGACCGCCGCGCACAGCTCGGACTGTCCGTGGAAGGTGAAGTCGGCCCGCACGTCGACCTTGACGATATCGCGCTGCGCCGTGCTGCTAAACGGGTAGCGGCGCAGGACGGCGGCGACGCTGTCCTGCATGGCCACGTTCTCGATCGCTTCGAGCTTGCGGTTGACGGCCGTGGCGCTGAGCAGGAACAGGTCGATCATGTGGTGCATGTGGCGCACTTCGAACTGGATGCGCGCCAGCGCTTCCTGGCTGGCCGCGTCCGGCGGCTGGCCTGGCGCGCCGGGCGGCAGGCCCCGCTGCAGCCAGCGCTGCAGGCCCCGCACGTTCGCCTCGACGCTGACGAGGGGCGTGCGCAATTCGTGCGCCACGCTGCCCAGGCCGGCGGCCAGGCCCGCCAGCTTTTCCTGCGCGCCCACGTGGCGGCCCACCTTGACGACGGACAGGACGGCAATCGTGAACCAGTGCACGGGCAATTGCTGCAGGACGTCGCGGCTGAGCAGGTAGGCCGGGTCGCCGCGCACGGCAAAGGCCAGGCAGGCCAGCACGGTGCCGCCCAGGTAGGCCAGCATGGCGATGCGCGTATCGAAATGGAACAGCACGATCAGGGCCACCAGCAGCGAATGCACCCACAGGGGCGAGGCGTGGTTCATCAGAAACATATACGTGAAGAAGAAGGGCAGCTCGAACGTCAGCCCCAGCAGCAGGTACACGCTGAACCAGGTATTGCTGAAGCGTCCCGGCCACAGCGCGGGCAGGAACAGCAGGGCCGCCACGGCGCGCAGCAGGGGCGATTCATATT
Organism: Janthinobacterium sp.; assembly: GCF_009923995.1. Lineage (GTDB taxonomy): Bacteria > Pseudomonadota > Gammaproteobacteria > Burkholderiales > Burkholderiaceae_D > Janthinobacterium. The sequence goes on from NZ_RFSK01000066.1 coordinate 25,181, forward strand.
CCTGCGGAAAGACGTGCTGCCACAGCGCGTAGTACAGGGGCATGCCCAGCGCGCCGATGACGGCCAGCGCGCGCACCTGGGTGCGGCGGATGGGCATGTGTTCGATGGCATCGTGAAAATGCAGGAAAGGCTGGAGCAGCCTGCCTTGCCAGCGTTTGTCGGAAGGGGACTGCACATGCTTCATGATGGGGGGACACTTCGTTGAGGCGTATCAATGCAACATGATCGGCGTGTTCCTCCCATAAAAGAGGCATATCGCCGCAACTGTTGAGATGGATCAATCTCTTGCCGAATGGCTCGCGCATGTTGGACGCGGTAGTTCCCCCCGCAACCAATCAGGAGTCCTTATGCCGAACGCCCTTTTTCCCCTGCCATCGCCTGCCATCTCCGCCGAACAGCAGCTGCCCGCCTTCGTGCGCGCGCGCATGGACGAGCACTACGTCGAACGCATCGACAAGCTGCTCGGCGGCGAACACCTGCATGCATGGCAAGCCGTGCCGGCCGGCGCAGTCATGCTGGCTGGTAATGATTACCTGAACATCGCCGGCGAGCCGGCCCTGCTGGCGGCCCAGGCCCGCGTCCTGCAGGGCGGCGGCGCCATGCTGATGTCGTCCGTGTTCCTGCAGGAAGGCAGCCGCCAGCACCGCCTCGAACAGCGCTTCGCCGATTTTCTCGGCAGCGAAGCCTGCGTGCTGGCGCAGTCGGGCTGGGCCGCCAACGTGGGCTTGCTGCAAAGCCTGGCCGGCCCCGGCATCCCCGTCTACCTGGACATGCAGGCGCACGCCTCGCTGTGGGAGGGCGTGCAGTCGGCGCAGGCCGTGCCCGTGGCCTTCCTGCACAACGATGGCGCCCACCTGCAGCGCCAGCTCGACAAGCATGGCCCCGGCATCATCGTCGTCGATGCGCTGTACAGCACCAACGGCAGCGTGGCGCCCCTGCTGCAGATGGTGGAAATCGCCGAGCGCAGCGGCAGCATGCTGATCGTCGACGAGTCGCACTCGCTGGGCACGCACGGCCCGCAGGGCGCGGGCCTGGTGGTGGAACTGGGCCTGGCCGGGCGCGTGCACTTCCGCACGGCGTCGCTGGCCAAGGCCTTTGCGGGCCGGGCCGGGCTGATCACCTGTTGCGCCCGTTTCAAGGGCTATTTCCTGTCCGCCTCGCGGCCCGCCATCTTCAGTTCCTGCCTGCTGGAGCACGAGCTGGCGTGGTTCGACGCGGCGCTCGACTTCATCCGCGCCGCGGATGGCCGCCGCGCGGCACTGCGCCGCCACAGCGTGCGGCTGCGCCAGGGCCTGGCCGACCTTGGCTACAACGTCAGCGACGGCACGGAACAGATCATCGCGCTGGAAGCGGGCAGCGAGCCCGATACCCTGATCCTGCGCAAGGCGCTGGAGCGGCACGGCATCTACGGCGCCGTGTTCTGCGCGCCGGCCACGCCGAAGAACCGCGCGCTGGTGCGCCTGACCCTGAACGCGGGCCTGCGTGAAGACGACTGCGCGCGCCTGCTGGCCGCCTGCGCCGCCATCCGCGACGAGACGGGCATGGCGCGCTGGCCGTCGACGCGGCGCCTGCGCAAGCTGGCGCTCGTGTAGGGGGAGGGGTCAGCCGTTGGCGGGCTGGCTGCCGGCGATGCCGCCCAGCAGCAGGGACAGGGGCGCCAGCTGCTGGGCGCTGGCGCTGCCCAGCAATTCCTGCGCCAGCGCGTGCGCCGTCGCATCGGCGTGGGCCAGCAGGGCGAGTCCCGCTTCGGTGATGGCGGCATAGCCGACGCGGGCATCGCGCGCATCGGCCTGGCGCGCCACGAGGCCGATCTTTTCCAGCGGCATCAGCGAGCGCGTGATGCCGGACGCCGTCAGCGCCAGGCGCTCGGCCAGGTCGATGCGGCGCAGACGGCCGCCCGGGGCGCGCTGCAGGTGGTACAGCAATTGGTAGTCGCCAAAGCTCAGACCATGCAGATTGCCCAGGATGCTGTCGAAGCGGCGCACCAGCACGGCCTGGGCGCGCGCCAGGCGCAGGCAGAAATCCAGCGCGCCGGCGCCGTCCGGCGACGGGGGAGGGTGATTCATCATGTAGTCCTTTCAATTCGCTGCGAAGTGCTTGAGTGCGCAAGTGTAAAGCATGCGCGCTCAATACAGGACCTGGCCCTGCGCCAGCGCCTGCTCGCGGTGCAGGGCCAGCAGGGCGTCGAGCTCGGCCTGCGCATCGAAGGCGGGATCGTCCGGCACCTCGACGGTATCGATGATGGTCAGGCGGAAGGCCGCCGCGCCGTCGCGCCGCCAGTCCGCCTGCAGGCAGGCGTTGCGGTGCGTGCCCAGCGCCAGTTCGAAGCGGTGGCGGTTCAGCGCGCCAGGGGCGTTGCGGCTGCGTTCGAGCAGGGTGCGCCCGCTGGGCAGGTGCTGCAGGGCGATGATGCCCAGGGCCGGGGCTTGCTGCCGGTAGGCCGCTTTCAGGGCCGCTTGCTGTGTTTTATCCATGGGGAACTTTCTCAAGGTGATGCTGCGGATGTGCTGCCCGCGATGCGGGGGATGTCGGTCAGGAGGGCGGCGGCCACGGCGGCGGCCAGCAGCAGGGCGCCGCCGCAGCAGAACAGTTCGCCCACGCTCAGGTGGCGCAGCAGCGCGCCCGTGGCCGCCGCCGACAGCGGTGCCAGGCCCAGGAAAATGGCCATGAACAGGGCCATCGCCCGGCCCAGCATGGCGGGTGCCACGCGCCGCTGTATCCACGTGAAGATGGCCACCTGCAGATAGCCCGACAGCATGCCGGTGGCGGCCAGGAGGGCCGCGCCTTGCCGGGCGCTGTCGATCTGCCCCAGCGCCATCAGCAGGCAGGCGACGACGGCGTCGGCCGCCAGCAGGGTGGCGCCGAAATGGCGGCGCAGCCACGTGCCGCCCAGGCCGGAGGCCAGCATGCCGGCCAGGGTGCCGGCACCGTGCGCGCCCATCAGCAGGCCCAGCGCCGCGGCACCGTGCAGGCGTTCGCTGGCCAGCACGGGCAGGGCCACCTGCAGCGGCCCCATGACGAAGAAGGCCACCAGCGCCCAGTAGGCATAGCAGCTGCGCAGGGGCAGGTCGCGCCAGACTACCGCCAGGCCCGCCGCCATGTCGCGCCACATGGCTTGCGGCGCAGCGGGCGTTGCCAGGGGCTGCAGCCTGACTTGCCGCAAGGTCCACGCGGAGCACAGGAAGGTCAGCGCATCGATGGCGAAGGCGGCGGCCAGCGCCGCCATGGCGGTTTGCTGCGCGCCATCGCGGGCGCCCAGCACGAGGGCCGCCAGCAGGGGACCGGCCAGCAGCGACAGCTGGCGCGCGCCCATCTGCAGGCCGTTGGCCGCCTGCAGCATCTGCGGCGGCACGGCCTGCGGCAGGATGGCCGTGCCGGCCGGGATGGCGAAGGCGGAAGCGATGCCCAGCGCCAGCGCGGCCCCGTACGCCAGCGCCAGGCTGGCCTGGTCCAGCCACAGCATCGCGGCCAGGGCCAGCAGGATGGCGGCGTTCACATATTTGCTCAGCAGCAGCACGCGCCGGGGCGAGTAGCGGTCGGCGATGGTGCCGCCCAGCAAAATCAGCAGGGCGCGCGGCGCGCCCATCAGGGCCACGGCGATGCCCAGGCTGAGGCTATCGCCCGTCAGGCCCAGCACCAGCCAGGGCAGGGCCAGCATGGTGAACTGGTCGCCCAGCATGGAGACGAGGCCGCCGCCCAGCAGCCAGCGGAAGTTGGTATTGCGCAGCAAGTGCGTGTCTGTGGTGGCCGGCATGTCCGTCTCATTCATGGTTAAAAATTGCATGGTAGTTGATATACGCTTGAGTAGTCAAGTATATTGCCATTTAATGTGGCAGGGGATGCGACAGGGAGTGCTGCCGCCGCATGGGCCGCCGGCGCTTGCGCTATCATGGCGGCCATGACTGATACCACTGCCCCCACCCTGTACGAGACCATCGGCGGCGCCCCCGTGCTGCGTGAAATGGTCGACCGTTTTTATGACTTGATGGAACTGGAGCCGGAGTTCGCCGGCATCCGCACCATGCATCCGCCGTCCACGGACGGCTCGCGCGACAAGCTGTATTTCTTCCTCACGGGCTGGATGGGCGGCCCGGACCTGTATATCGAGAAATTCGGCCATCCCCGCCTGCGCGCCCGTCACTTGCCCTACGCCATCGGCACCAGCGAGCGCGACCAGTGGCTGCGCGCCATGGCCTGGGCCATGGAAGACACGGGCATCGAAGAATCCCTGCGCGTGCGCCTGATGGAATCGTTCTATCAGACGGCCGACTGGATGCGCAACAAACCTGACTGATCCCATGAGCCCAATCGAGTTCTACAGCCTGCTGGGCGCCGCCCTCGTCGCCATCGTTTTATTGGTCCTGATCCTGCTGCGCCCCCGCGGCGCGGCCGGCGACGGCGCCACCACGCTGGCCCTGGTGCAGCAGCACCAGCAGCAGAGCCTGGAGCGCATCGACCGCGTCGAGCGCGAAGTGCGGCTGCAGCTGCAGGCGTCGGCGCAAGCCACGCGGCAAGACTTGGCGGCGGGCCTGGCGCAGTTCCAGGCGGCGACCCTGCAACAGCTCGACAGCCTGCGCACGCAGATGCAGGCGCAGGGCAAGGTCGGGCGCGAAGAGCAGGCGCAAAGCCTGGCGCGCTTTGCCGACAGCACGAACCAGACCCTGGCGCAGCTGACGGAATCGAATGCGCAGCGCCTGCTGGAAGTGCGCGCCATGCTGGAAAGCAAGATCCGCGACCTGCAAACGGACAATGGCGCGCGCCTGGAAGAGATGCGCAAGACGGTCGACGAGAAACTGCACGCTACCCTGGAGACGCGCCTGTCCGCCTCGTTCCAGCAAGTGTCGGAGCGGCTGGAAAAAGTCCACCAGGGCCTGGGCGAGATGCAGCAGCTGGCGCTGGGCGTGGGCGACCTGAAGCGGGTGCTCACCAACGTCAAGACGCGGGGCACGTGGGGCGAGGTGCAGCTGGAAATGCTGCTGGAGCAGGTGCTCACTGTCGACCAGTACGCGAAGAACGTGGAAACGGTGGCGGGCAGCGGCGCGCGCGTGGAATTCGCCCTGAAGCTGCCGGGCCTTGCCGATGGCGGGCCGCCCGTGTGGATGCCCATCGATGCGAAATTCCCGAAAGAACAGTATGAACGCCTCGTCGAGGCGGCCGAGCGGGCCGATGCCGACGGCGTGGCCCTGGCCGGGCGCGAGCTGGAGCGGGCCGTGCGGGGCGAGGCGAAGACCATCGCCGACAAATACCTGGCGCCGCCGCACACGACGGATTTCGCCATCCTCTTCCTGCCCACGGAAGGCCTGTACGCGGAAGTGCTGCGCCGCCCGGGCCTGGCCGATGAATTGCAGCGCGTGCACCGCGTCAGCATCGCCGGGCCATCCACGCTGACGGCCCTGCTCAACAGCCTGCAGATGGGTTTCCGCACCCTGGCTCTGGAAAAGCGCTCGTCGGAAGTGTGGCAGGTGCTGGGCGCCGTGAAGACGGAGTTCGGCAAGTTCGGCGACGTGCTGTCGCAGACCCGCCTGACCCTGGAAAAGGCGGCGAAGAATATCGAAAGCGCGGAAGTGCGCAGCCGGCAGATGGCGCGCAAGCTCAAATCCGTGGAAGCCTTGCCGGGCGAGACTGCGGCCCTGCTGCTGGGCGGCGCCGGCGACGCGGCCGAGGGCGACTAGGACTTGCCTAGCCGCCGGCCTGCGCTGCCGCCGTCTTCCTGCGGCGCAGCACGCCGTGGGCGACGAGGGCCAGTCCTCCCAGCAGCATGGCCCAGGTGTGCGGTTCCGGCACGGCCGGCAAGACATTCGGACCCGTGGGCGGCAAGGTGGGCAGGATCACGGTGGGCGG
>NZ_RFSK01000067.1 GCF_009923995.1 Janthinobacterium sp.
AATCGCCTGCCACGCCCGTACCGTTCGCATAATATGTTCCCATCCGGTCATACGCCGCCGGTATGCCCAGCAGCATCGCCTTCTCCACCAGTTGCACCGCCTCCTCAATACCATGTGACGGATCGCGCCCTTCCACATACAGGCTGGCCAGATTGAGCATCGCCTTCCAGTGCAATCGCTCCGCTGCCTGACGCGTCAAATCGACGATTTTTTTGTAATCGCGGTCTTCCACAAAAATTTCAGGATCTTCCAGGGCGCGCGCTGCGAGAAACCAGTCCTCGGCCTGCGCATCGATGAGAGGCACCTTGCTTGCCTCGATTTCACAGATAAAATCCGTGACATGCGGATTGAAAAGGGGCAGGCTTTGGTTGCGTGGCAAGACTTTGTCGTTAGGCATTTTGCAGGCGATTAGAGAAATAAAGAGAAGAACTGCCAACACAACAAATGGCAGGCGGGAAAAACCGGTATCGTTTTTACTCATAATCACCCCAGACGTATGGTGGAGCTGCGTTTGTCTTCCAGCGGCAGCAGGAAACCAGTCATTTTCTTTAAAAGTGCATCTTCAGATTTATCCCATTTTTTCTTGCGATTTTCGCCCATCAACTCCACCCACTTCCGATAAGCACCCACAATCTCCGCCTTCGTCCCGCCCCCACCATCGACCAGCCCGCCGCTATGCATGCGCCACACCCGCTTGCGCAGCTCCCGCGCCACGCGATAATCGTCGGTGGCAATATTGATTTCGCTGTCGACGGCCATGCTGCGCTGGTTCAGGTTGGCGCTGCCCAAGGTCATGAACACGTCGTCAACCAGCATCAATTTGGAATGGATATAGATTTCACGGTAGCGCCAGCGATCGTTGTCGAACGCGCTGACATTGAGCATGGCTACCGAGACCTTCAGCCCGAATTCGCTCTCGAGCGCCATCACGCCGGGTTTGTTGATGCCGTTGGAATGCTGCACCACGTCGGGCAACTCGACTGCCACCTCGGCGGAAATGCCGAATCCCGCCCTGACAAGCCGGGTTTTCGGCGCCTTGTTGTAGTCGTCGATCATCTCGTTTTGCCCCGTCATGCCAGCGTGCTGTCCCAGCGCCGCCAGCGTGTCGTGGGTGCGCGGCACCATCTGCGCCCGTTCCGGCACCGGAATGACGATGAACACGTGCATGACCGGCATATCACGCATGGTCTTGCCCGCCTTGGCACTGCCGGCCTTCCAGGCAGCGACCACCTTTTGGCGCTCGGCCAGCAAATGCCGGGCCCATTCTTCATACTGGAAATACTGGTTTTCCACATACAGGTAGCCGGCCGCCAGGCTGGCCTGGGTCACGGCGCGAAAGTAGGTTTCCTTGATGGTCTTGTCTTGCTCCTCGGGCTGCGTCAGGACGATCTGCACGGTGGAGTCGCCCGGTTCGGCCTTGCGTAACAGCCGCGCCGGTGGGCTGCCATGGGGCAACTCGCGGCTCACGCTGGCAGTGGACGCCGCATGCGTGCGATCGCCGGCCGCGCGATCCCATGCCTTCACGAAATTGTTGTAGAGCGCGATGAGCGCGCGGCCGCCGTCGATGCGGCAGACATAATCCTGATACGGTTTCAGCGTGGCGTATCCGCCATCTGCGGCCATGCCTTGCAAACACTCGCGCCGCTCGTTGACGCCGCCCTGTTCGCGCCGCATATCGTCGAGCAGATGGGCCGTCGTGTCCCAATAATCGGTCACGGAGTTCAGTCCCATCACGTAACCGACGGCCTTCGCCCCTTCTTCGTGGTCGAAATCGATCAGGACCGGTTTCTGGTGATGCGTGCCCAGATATTGCATGCCGGGCTTTTCGATTTCCCCCATCGTCAAGCCGTGTGGCCGGTTGATTTCGGTCGCGATACTCTTGCTGATTGCCGCGCTGTCGCCGTGCCGCAAGCGTATCTCCAGACCGCCAAACAAGCCCTTGAATGCGGCCGCATACCAGCTGTGACAATATTCTTCACGCGCCATTTTCGGAATATCCTCGGGCCGGACGTACTCGCCCGAATAACCGTGGCCTGCAAGCGGTTTCTTTTTTTGGACCGCCTCCTGCAACATCGCCAGGCTGGCCTTTGCGCCGATATCGTCGGCGCGCTGTCCACCGATTTTCCATGGCGAGGTGCCGTGTGTATGACCCGGCATATTGTGCACCATCGGTGAACCGATCCGGTCATGCCAGACCAGCAGGCGCACCCTGACGTGACGCCGTGCGGCGGCGATCAGCAAGTCGCCAAACGTGTCGCCCCGCGGCCAGGTGGCGCTGTTGCCGCGCACCAGTTCCATGCCCGGATCGAAACCCCAGCAGCACAGGTCGATAGACTTTTCCGCCCTGGCGATCTCGCCGGCGATGTCGGCGAACCCTTCCTGTCCGCAAATGAACAGCGTCAGCTTGTTGTTATGCGTAATCGGGTGGCTGGCCTTGCCTTTCAAGTTGCGGTTTTCCAGCAGCCACTGAAGCGAACTGGTCGCGCTGCGGCCGACCTCGTCGATGTGCGTGGTTTCGATGCGGCTGGTCGGTTCCGGCATGGCGCTCTCCCGTCAGTGTCGTGAATCATTGCATCCAGCGGCCATCGGCGGTGTCGTCGAACGCACGCACACCGCGGTTCGACAACGTCTGTTCGCCGTCCGCCGCAGCGCAGGCATCGAAGCACGCGCTAGCCTGCAAGGCAAACTCCTCGCCATTGCCCAGGACGACACGGTAGCGCGGCGTGCCATCCTCGTGCGCGATCAGGATGCGGCCGAAGTCGTCGGTCAAGCCGCGTTCGACTTCCGCGTCCCCCTTGTACAGCGTGTACGGCACCTGCGCGTAGTGACCGCCATCCGCATGGGCCTGTATCGTATGCTGCAATTGCCCCGCTACCGGCGCAATGGGCGGCTCCATCTCGGGTTGCGGCCGGTTCTTGGGCGCCAGCGTTTCCAGGTTTCCATGAAACAGCGTCGGCGACGACGTGAAAAACTGCACCTTGTCGCCAATTTCGAGCATGCAGTCGGCGCCATGCAGGCGCACGCCTTTGCGGCCGCGAATATGCACCCAGTCGGCCTGGCTGATCAGCTCCAGCACCTTGTTGGCGACGATTTCGACCGCATCGGTTTGCGCCGCGATGTGCACCATGCCGGAGGCGGCGATCAGTTTCATGCCGGCCTTGTGCACGAAGAGGCGCAGCGCCGCGCCGATGCTGGCGAACAGGCCGCCACCTGCCGCCAGCGACAGGTCGCGCCCGGTCGTCAGCGCGGTGTGCTCGGCGCTGGCGATGTGCGTCGATTGCGCGGTCGTCGTTTCGATGCCGGCCGGACTGGCCAGCACCAGATGCGGCTTTGACAATTCCGGAAACACGTCTGCGCTGCCGCCAGCGGCGCCCTGGATGGCGGCATGCTGGGCTGTCAGCACATCGGCGGCGGCAGCCTGCTGGGCGGCGCTTTCCTGCGCGCCGTGATGCTGCGCCAGGGCGGCGAGCGCCTTGTGCCGCTCGGCAGCCTCGGCCAGCCGGCGCACCGTTTCATCCATGCTCTTGATATGCGAAGCGGCGCCAGGGCGCGCTTCGGTGGTCAGCAACATGCCGCGGCCGGCGCGCGCCACGCCCCAGGCGTCGGACGCCAGTTCCCAGCCCTCGCCACGCGAATCCTTGCGCCCGCTGGCGTCTTCGATGCGGCTGATGCAGCCGAGCGACAACTGGCTGTGCTGATGATCGCTTTTCAGTTGCGCCTGGATGCGCTGGTGCGTGTCGTCGAGCACCAGCTGGTTGCCACGCACGCCGTAGCCGCCGCCAGGCATCAGTTCGGCGCTGCGCCAGCCGCCCAGCATGCATTGCCCCGGCAGATTCCACGGCGGCGCATGGTTGCCGTTGTACACCGCGCCGACAATGACGGGACGGTCGATATTGCCGTCCAAAAATTGGATCAGCACTTCCTGGCCGATGCGCGGCAACGCGATCTGGCCGAAGGTCTGGCCCGCCCATGGCGTCATGACCCTGATCCATGGCGAACTGCCCGCGTCGAACTTGCCCAGTCGGTCCCAGTGGAATTGCACCTTCACCCGGCCCAGCGCGTCGGTATGGATGGTTTCGCCTGCCGGCCCGGTGACAATCGCGGTCTGCACGCCAGGCAACTTACACGGCGTGCTGTTGAACTGCCGCCCCGGATACCAGCGGATGCTCTTGCGGATGCAGCTGAAACGGTTTTCATAATGCGACTTCGCGCCCGTCCCTGCCTGGTAATTATTAGTGGCGACATGATCGACCGACAGTATCAGGTATTCGCGCGAGCGGATATCCGGGCGCGCCGCCTCGCCTCTGGCCGGCATGGATGGCTCGCCGCTGAAGTGGCCACCCAGCGTGAAACTGCGCCCAGCCTGGGCGCCGCGGTGATTGCCGCCAGCGTCGAAGTATTGCGCCTGGCAGTTATGCTCCTCCAGGCGGCGTTGCGCCAGCGCTTCGCCGTCGCCCATGTCGGCATAGCCATAGCCGGTGTCCTGATACAGTTCATGGGCAAACACGTCGCCCTGCTGGTGCAGCGCATGGCCGCTGGCGCGGCTGACATGGGGCTGCTTGTAGTTGAAGCTGGCCAGCGTGAGCGAGCCTGAAGCGAGCTTGCGTATGGCCTGCCAATCACGTATGCCGTCGCACTCCAGCGAGCCCGCGCCGCTGCGAAACACCATCTCGCCGGCTTCGCCGGCCTGGCCATCGCCTGCGTCGATGCTGTCGGTCAGCCAGGTATTGTCGCCCAGGCAAAGCGTGTGACCGTCCGCGCGATGTTCATACCAGTAATGGATGCCCTGTTCTTCCCAGCGCCGGTGCAGATGGTTGTAATCGGTTTCATTGTGCTGGTTGGCGCAAGTTAATATCGCCTTTTCCTCATGCAGGCGGTTTTGCCAGTCGCGCTGCACATAATGCTCGAAGGTCGTTTCGCTGATGTCGATGACCGTGCGTCCGTGGAACGAGACGTTGTCCATGCGCAGTCTGGAAAACGCCAGCCAGGGTTGCAGCACCATCTGGTAGAAGGCGAAACCGCCATCGCTGCGCAACAGGCGAAATTCGCCGACATAACCATTAAAGTGGCGCAAGCTGCCATCATCGCGCACCATCGAAATCGTGACCATGCGTCCCATCATCGCTGTCAGGGGCACGTGGAGATTGTCGGACAGCAGTTCGGCGTCGAAGCGAAAGTCGCGTGACATTGCCTCGTGCGCCCGCAAGCTGTTGACCAGCAGCGCCGTATCGGGCGGACCATCGTCGTGCGGAAAATCCATGCGCAGCAAGCGGCTGTCCTGGACTCGGCTGTCCGCTCCGAACAGGCGCACCAGGTCGGCTGCCAGCTTGCCATCATCCATATTGCCTCCTTCGGACTTGTCTCCCTCGTCCATGCTAACCATGGGGCACGCCGGCATATTGATGGAACACAAACTAGTTGCTCATACGTAAAAAAGCCGCATCGGCCCTGGGGCGGATGCGGCTGGTTTAGCGTTGAAACTTACTTCTTCGCGGCTTTCACAGGCTTCGGATACTTGATGGTCATTTCCTGCAGCAGGTTGTCCGCGTGGTCCACTTCCTTCATCACCCACAGCATGTAGCGGATGTCGAGGTGGATGGCGCGCGTGATGGCCGTGTCGAAGTACCAGTCCTTGGTGATCGATTCATACGTCGAATCGAAGTTCAGGCCGATCAGTTCGCCGCGCTTGTTCATCACGGCCGAGCCGGAATTGCCGCCCGTGGTGTCGGCGCTGGTGAGGAAGTTGACGGGCACGGTGCCCAGCGCCGGGTCGCGGAACTGGCCGTAGCGTTTTTCCTTGACGGCGTCGATCAAGCCTTGCGGCGCTTCGAACGGGGCCTTGCCCGTGACTTTCTCGACGATGCCTTCCACGGTCGTGAACGGCCCCTTGGTGATGCCGTCGCGCGGCGAGTACGGCGAGACGGTGCCGTAGGTCACGCGCAGGGTCGAGTTGGCGTCAGGATACACCGGCTTGCCTTGCGATTTCTTCCAGGCAATCACGGCTTGCATGTATTGCGGGATCACGCGCTCCAGGTTGCCGTCGATTTCCTTGCGGCGCTCTTCCAGCGCCAGTTCCACGGGCTGCAGCTTGACGGCCAGTTGCATGAAGGCATCGTCGGACTGGGTAACGGCGGCCTGGTCCTTTTCCAGCCAGGCCAGGCGCTTGGCCGTGTCGGCCAGCTGGGTCTGCTGGTACAGGGCCGCCACGGCGGCGGGTGCCGGCAGCAGCGCGTCCAGGCCTTGCGGATGGGTCTTGGCCGCCAGCTGGGCGTAGCGCTTCAGGCCCGCTTCGAAGCGCGCCTGGTCGACCTTGTTCACGTAGGACTGCTCCAGGCGCGCGAGGCGGGCCTTGATGAAGGCCAGGTCGCGCTGCTGGAAGCCCGATTCGCGCTCGGCGTCCGGCTTCTGGCGCTCCTGCGACAGGCGGTAGACGGTGCGCGCGCTTTTCAGCAAGTCGCTGTTGGTGGCTACCGTCCAGGCGAACTCTTCTTCGCTGAGGGCCATGTCGGTGGCGATCGCCGCGTCCAGTTCGGCCAGCAGGGTCGGCGACACGTTCGGCTGTTTCGCGTACCAGGCGCGGAATTCGGCGTCCTGCACGTCCTTGATGGCGGCGATGTCCTTGCGGGCAAAACCGTCGAGCAAGCCCTGGGTTTTCTTCAGCACGTTATTGATGCTTTTCACCACGCTGGCATAGCGCACGGCTGCGGCCGCGTCGCCCTGCGTGGCGTCGGCCATCACGGCCAGGTCCGCTTGCAGTTCCGCCACTTTCAGGGGGAAGCCCGTATCGCGCGCGAAGCGGATTTCCGCCGGCAGCTTGTAGCGGCTGGTGCGGCCGGGGTAGCCCGCCAGCAGGATGCCGTCGCCGGCCTTCAAGCCTTCGGCCGAGACCACCAGGAAATCTTTCGATTTGTAGGGCACGTTGTCCGGCGACGGATCGGCCGGACGGCCATCCTTGCCCACGTAGGCGCGCAGGAAGGAATAGTCGCCCGTGTGGCGCGGCCATTCGTAGTTGTCGATGTCGCCGCCGAAGTTGCCGATCTTGTCCGATGGCGCGTACACGAGGCGCACGTCGCGTATCATCATCTGGCGGATGCGGTAGTACTCGAGGCCGCGGTGGAAGGCGGGCACGGAGCAGCGGTACATCTTGTCCGTCTCGCATTCGGCGATCAGGTCCTTGACGCGCTTTTCCACGGCTTCGTGGCGTGCGCGGCCCGTCATGTCGGCCGTCAAGCCTTTCAGGACGCGGTCGCTGACATTTTCCACCTTGTCCGTCACATACACGAGGCTGTTCGGACCGCCCGGCAGCTCGCTAGCACGAGTCTTGGCCAGGAAGCCGTTGGTGATGTAATTGTGTTCCGGCGTGGAATTGCGCTGCACGGCGCCGTAGGCGCAATGGTGGTTCGTCACCACCAGGCCCGCGTCGGAGACGAAGGCGGCCGAGCAGCCGCCCAGCGACACGATGGCGCTCATCGGGTGCTTGCTCAGGTCAGCCAGTTTCTCTGCAGGAATTTCGATGCCGACCCGTTTCAGTTCGGCTTTCAGCTGTGGCAGCTGGTGCGGTTGCCACTGCCCTTCGTCGGCGTGTGCGCCGGCGAACGCGCCCATCAAGGCGACTGGTAGTACGATTGTCTTGAACAAGATATGCCCCTCCATAAAAAGCAGGCGAAAGTATAGCCTGTCCAGACCGCCTGGGTCGGCAAAAAATTATCCTGGTGCAATCTGCGCGTCAGGCGGGCGGACGCGCCGCGCCCGGCAGGGGGATGTGCAGGGCCAGGCGGCAGCCGCTGCCCGACGCCGGCACCCCCACCTCGAAGTGCCCGCCCAGCGCCGTCACCCGTTCGGCAATGCCGATCAGGCCAAAGCACTGTTTCTTGCGCTGCTGCAAGGGCGTGATGCCGATGCCGTCGTCACTGATGGACAGGTACACGGCGCAGGCGTCCGAGCTCAGCTCGATCGCGACCGCGCTGGCCTGGGCATGGCGCATGACGTTGCTGAGCGCTTCCTGCACGATGCGGAACAGCACGATCTCGACCTGGCTGCCGATGGCGGCGAACAGCGCCTCGTCGCGTATCAGCAGGTGGCAGGTCACGCCGCTGCGCTTGCGGAAGTCGCCCGCCTGCCACTCGACGGCGGCCTGCAGGCCCAGGTCCAGCGCCATCGGACGCAGCTCGTTCATGATGCCGCGCACGCTCTTGATGGTGGTGTCGACGTTGCTGAGCACGGCGCCGACCCGTCGGTGCAGGCGCGGATGGGAACCTTCCGTGCGGGCGCTGAGCATGGAGATGTCGATGCGCAGCGCCAGCAGGTTTTGTCCCAGCTCATCGTGGATATCGCGCGAAATGCGCTTGCGCTCGTCTTCCTTGGCCGTTTCCAGGTGCAGCGCCAGCTGGCGCAGCTGGGCATGCGACTGGCGCAGGGCGCCGTCCATCAGCTTGCGTTCGGTGATATCCGTGTGCGCCACCACCACCCGCAGCGGCCCGTCGCCCAGAAAACGGCTGACCCGGGCCTGCGACCAGCGCGGCCCGGCGCGCGTGGCGAATTCATATTCGAGGGCAAACACATCGGCACTGCCGGCTATCACGGCGCGGATGCCGGCAGCCAGCTCGCGCCCGGCACTGCGCTGCCAGCGCGGATCGGTATCGCAGAATTCCAGGTAGTGCAGCGGCCTGGGCGTCTGGCCGACGAAGGCCAGGCAAGCCTGGTTGGCATGCACCAGGTCGCCCGCCTGGTCCAGCACCAGCACGCGGTCCGTCAGCGAATCGATGGTGGCATGAAAGAAACGCTCGGCGTCGCGCAGGGCTTCCTGCGCCCGTTCGCGCTGCTGCACTTCCAGCTGCAGGTGTTCATTGGTGCGCAGCAGCTCGGCCGTGCGGTCGATGACGCGCTGGTCCAGTTCGCGGTGCAGCTCGCGCAGGGCCGCCTCGGCCAGCTTGCGCTCCGTGATGTCGGAAAACACGCCGACAAAATGGCTGATGCTGCCGTCGGGCGCGCGCATGGGCGTGATGGACAGCGATTCGACGAAGCGCTCGCCATTCTTGCGCCGGTTCACCAGTTCGCCATACCAGCTGCCATCCTGGTGCAGGCTGCGCCACATGGCCGCATAGAACTGCGGCAAATGCGTGCCGCCGCCGAGGAAGGACGGGTCGCGGCCGATGGCCTCTTCCGCCTGGTAGCCCGTGATGGCCGTGAAGGCGGGATTGACGGAGATGATGCGGTTGCCGCTGTCGGTCACCAGCACGCCTTCGCGGATGGTATCGAGGATGACAAAGGCGCGCCGCAAGGCCGATTCGCGCGCGTGCTCGTCGCCCAGGTCCGTCACCAGCATGCGCACCGTGCTGCCGCCGGCATCGAAATTGGCCTCGATGCGCACCATGCCGCCCGTGCCGTCCGCCTCGCCCTCGAACAGCTGCGCTTCGAGCACCTGCCGCGCGCCGCTGGCGAAGACGGCGTCGAGGAAGCGGCGGAAACCGCCCTGCGCCTGGGGCGCGATGAACTGCTCGAAGCGCCGTCCCAGCAGCCGGCTCTTTTCGCGCCGCAGCAAGCCGCAGGCGGCCTCGTTGGCGCGCGTGATGACGCCTTCGCGCGCCAGCGAGAAGTAGCTGACGGGCGCCTGCTCGTACAACTGCGCATACCGGTCGCGGCTGCTTTCAAATTCACTCTTCAGCTGTTCCAGCTCGGCCAGGGCCGCATTCTGCATTTCCAGCTCGATCTGGCTCACCTGCAATTCATGCAGCTGGCGCATCACCTCTTCATTCGACAGCGGCGGCGGTACGGGCTGGCCCTGCTGTTTCGCCAATTGCTCGGCCTGCTCTCTGAGCCCGGCCGGCGTGCTGCCACCGTCGAATGGTTCGTTCATGACACGCTCTCGCCCGTCGTGCCGCCGGCCGCGGCGCCGGACTGCATCTGGCGCAGCTGGACTTCCAGCAGCTTCGATTCCGTGATGTTGATGAAAGTGACCACCACGCCGTCGATGACGTTTTCAATGGTGCGGTAGGGCATGATGCGCACATTGTACCAGCGCCCCGTCTTGGTCTGTACCTGCCGCTCGCAGAACACAAGGCTGCGGATGACTTCCAGCGCATCGCCTTCCAGGCCCGGATAATCGAGGTCGTTGACGATGTCGCTGAGCGGACGGCGCAAGTCCGTCTGGATCAGCTTGTAGATTTGCGTGGCCGGCGCCGTGAAGCGGCGGATGCGCAAGTCGCTGTCGAGGAAGATGGTGGCGATATCCGTACTATTGAGCAGATTCTTCATGTCGCTATTGACCAGCGACAAATCATCGACCTTCGACTGCAGCTCCGCATTGACCGTGTACAGCTCTTCGTTGAGCGACTGCATCTCTTCCTTCGAGGTGGTCAGCTCCTCGTTCGTCGATTGCAGTTCCTCATTGGTCGACTGCAACTCCTCGTTGGCCGATTTCAGCTCCTCGCGCGACGTCTGCATTTCGTCGCGCACGGCCTGGATTTCATTGCGCGCCTGCGCCAGCTGCTGTTCCAGTTCCAGCACCTTGGGATTGGGCGAGCGGCCGCGCCGCGTCTCTGCCACCAGGGGTGCGCTGGAAAACGTCACCAGGACCATGCCGCGCAGGGATTCGGGCTGGCTCACCGCTTCGGCGCTCAAGTCCACGCCCAGCGACTGCCCCAGGTGGTCCTTGACGACCAGGCCCTTCAGGCGCATCACGCTCTCGCTGTGCAGCGCCTGCTTGATGAGGTCGGCCAGCTCGTAGCGCAGGCCTTCGCGCGCCATGGCGTGGATATTCCAGTTGGCCTTGCCGGCCGCCGGTTCCAGGAAGGCGCCCGTGCGGCCATTGATGTACAGGATGTCGCCATCCTGGTTCAGCAGCGCGGCCGCCGGGGTATATTTTTGGAGCAATAATTGCTCGACATGGGATTGGATCTTTCCAGTCATGCTGACTTCTCTCGGGTCGCTCGGTGCCGGGGGCGATGCCGCCGATACCTTGGTGGGAAAATAAGTGGGCAGGCGCTGGCGCGCCAGATTGTCGAGGCGGCGATACAGCCGGGTCGACGTGGTCAGCGGTGAAAACAGCTCGGAAAAATGGCCGGGCGTATCGGCGCTGCCCAGCAGCAAAACCCCGTCGCGGTTCAAGGCGTAATGAAACAGGGGAATCAGGCGCTGCTGCAGCTTGGCATTGAGATAGATCAACAGGTTGCGGCAGCACAAGATGTCGAGCTTGGTGAACGGCGGGTCCGAAATGATGTTTTGCTGGGCAAAGATGATCATGTTGCGGATCTCTTTCTTGATATGGAAATCATTCTTTTCCAGCAAGAAAAAGCGCTGCAGGCGCTCGGCGGACACGTCGCTGCTGATCGTCTGCGGAAAGCGTCCCTGGCGCGCGCGGTCGATGGCGTCGGCCGACAGGTCGGTGGCGAAAATCTGCAGGCTGTACTTCGACGGCGGATTGATGCCGGCCACCACTTCATGGAAGACCATGGCCAGCGAATAGGCTTCCTCGCCCGTGGAACAGGCCGGTATCCAGGCCTTGAAGGCCCGTCCATCCGGGTGGGACGCCAGCATTTGCGGCAACACCACCATCTTCAGGTATTCCCATACCTTCTGGTCGCGGAAAAAGCTCGTCACGCCGATCAGCAGTTCCTTGAACAGCAAGTCGATTTCCGCCGGATTGCTGCGCAGGTAGGGAACGTACTCTTCCATCGCCCCCATCTGATACAAGCTCATGCGCCGCTCGATGCGGCGCAGCACCGTGTTGATCTTGTAATCCGTGAAGCTGTTGCCCGTGTGCTCGGACAACAGGGCGACGATTTCCTGCAGCGAGTTGCGCCCGTTCGGCTCGTGACCCGGCAGGCTGAGGAAACTGCTGCGGAACAGATAGCTGATGATCTTGTCCGGCATCTTGTCGGGGTAATCGACGAGGTCCACCACTTCGGCGGAAATGGCGCTTTGCGGCATCATGTCGAACTTGGCCGTATCGGGATGCTGCGCCAGGGTCAGGCCGCCCGCGTGCTTGATCGCCTGCAAGCCGCGCGTGCCGTCGCTGCCCATGCCGGAAAAAATCACGCCGACGGCCAGCTCGCCCAGCGCGGCCGCCAGACTCTCGAAAAACGTATTGATGGGCAGGCGGTGCCCGCGCTGCTGCACCGGTTCGCTCAGCACGAAACGCCCGTTCGTCAGGCCCAGGTCCGCATTCGACGGGATCACGTAGATATGGTTCGGGCGCAATTCCGCGTGGTGCGTGATTTCCGTGACGGGGATGCTGGTGGCGCGCTGCAGCAGTTCCGGCAGCATGGCCTTCTGCGTGGGGTCCAGGTGCTGGATCACCACGTAGGCGATGCCGCTTTCCTGCGGGACATTGGCGAGGAAGGCGACGATGGGATCGAGCCCGCCGGCGGAAGCGCCGATGGCCACCACGGGGAAAACGATGGTGGCCACCTCGGGAACGGAAGTAGTGCTGTGTTTGCTGCGCGTCATCGTCGGCAAGATAGCAGCCACGGCAAGACCGTCAGGCTGGGAATTGATAATCTTGCATTCTAGCACTCAAGATGCGCAGCAAAACGCGAATTTGGCGCAGCGCTTTTGCCTGCGCCAGGCGGTCCCGTTACTGCGCCTGCGGCGCGTGCCAGCCGCCGCCCAGCGCCTGGATCAGCGCCACGGCCGTCGTCTGGCGGTCCGCCTGGGCCTGCACCAGCGAGCGGCGCGCCGACAGGGCCGTCACCTGCGCCGTCACCACGTCCGTGTAGCCGACCTGGCCCGCGTTGTAGCGGTTCAGCATCTGCTGCTCGACCTGGTCGGCGGCCGACGAAGCCTGCTTGCGCAGCTCCAGCTGCTCGGCCAGCGCGCGCGTGGCCGACAGCTGGTCTTCCACGGCGCCAAAGGCGGACAGCACCGTCTGGCGGTAGCGCGCCACGGCCGCCTCGTGTCCCGCCTTGGCCGCATCCACGCTGGCCGTGGTGGCGCCCGCGTTGAACAGGGTCTGCGCGGCCGACACGCCCAGGGACCACAGGCTCGACGATGCATTGAACAGGTCGCCCACCTTGCTGGCCCCGCCCCCGTAGGACCCCGTCAGGTTCAGGCTCGGGTAGTAGGCGGACCGGGCGATGCCGATCTGCTCGTTGGCCACGGCCACGCGGCGTTCGGCGGCGGCGATGTCGGGACGGCGCTGCAGCAGGGTCGACGGCACGCCCAGCGGCACCTCGGGCACGGTCAGGGTCCACGGCGCCACGGCCAGGCTGAAGTCGGACGGCGCCTTGCCCAGCAGGATGGCGATGGCATGTTCCAGCTGGGCCCGCGAACGCACCTGGCTGGACAGGTCGATCTGCGCATTGGCCAGCTGCGTCTGCGCCTGCAGCACGTCGGACTTGGCGGCGATGCCGGAATTGAAGCGGTTGCTGGTGATGTCGAGCACGCGCTTGTAGCCGTCGATGGTGGCATTGAGCAGCGCGATCTGCGCATCGCTCTGGCGCAGCGAAAAGTAATTCGTCGCCAGTTCGCCCTGCGCCGACAGGCGCGCGGCAGCGAGATCGGCCGCGCTGGCCGCCGCACTGGCGTCCGCGCCCGTCACGCCGGCGCGCAGCTTGCCCCACACGTCCGGTTCCCACGACGCGCCGATGGCGGCCCGGTAGTTGTTGCCCGTCTGCTGCTCGCCCCCGCCGCCCGAGCGCGTGCCGCTGCCCGTCAGGTTCACGGTGGGGAACAGCGAGGCGCGCTGTTCGCGCACCAGCGCGCGCGCCTGCTCGTACGAGGCGATGGCTTCGGCCACGTTCTGATTCGATACTTCGATGCCTTCGGCCAGCTGGTTCAGCTGCGCGTCGCCGAACAGGGTCCACCATGGCCCCCGCTCCAGGGTGTCGGCCGGCGCGGCAGGCTGCCAGCCGGCCGCTTCCTTGAACGTCTGCGGCGCGGCGGTCGCCGGCACTTCATAGGCGGGGCTGACGGCGCAGCCGGCCAGCAGGAGGAAAGCGGAGGCCGCAGCCAGTGCCAGCACATGGCGTGCCGGCGCGTTCGATACGATAGGTTTTACTTGCTTCATGATTGTGTGCTCGGGTTATCTGGCCCAGGAATGCGGCTCAATTGCTGCTCGTCGGCGCTGCGCGTGCGCAGCTTGTCGAGCAGGATATAGACCACCGGGGTGGTCAGCAATGTGAGTAACTGGCTGGCAATCAGGCCGCCGATGATGGCGACCCCCAGGGGCTGGCGTAGCTCGGACCCCTCGCCGAAACCGATCGCCAGCGGCAAGGCGCCAAGCGCCGCCGCGACGGTGGTCATCAGGATGGGGCGGAAACGCAGCAGACAGGCCTCGCGCACCGCTTCCACCGCTGTCAGGCCGCGCGAACGCTCGGCCTCCAGCGCGAAGTCGATGATCAATATAGCATTTTTCTTGACGATACCGATCAACAGGAACACGCCGATCAGGGCGATGATGGAAAACTCCATGCGGAACATGAGCAGGGCCAGCACGGCACCCACGCCCGCCGAGGGCAAGGTCGACAGCACGGTGACGGGATGCACCAGGCTTTCGTACAGGATGCCCAGCACGATGTAGATCACCACGATGGCCGCCAGGATCAGCAGCGGCTGCTCCTTGTTGCTGTCCTGCGCGCTCTTCGCCGTGCCCTGGAAGCTGCCGCGCACGTTCACGGGCATGCCGATTTCCGCTTCCGCCTGGGCCACGGCCGCCTGGCCGTCGCCCAGGGTGTAGCCGTCGGACAGGTTGAACGACACGGTCGTCGCCAGTTCGCCGCCCTGGTGGTTGATGGACGTCGCCGTCGAGCTTTCGGCAAAGCTGCTGAACGACGACAGCGGCACCATGGTGGTCAATGTCGTGGCCAGCGCATTGCCGCTGGACGGGTCGCGCGCGGCCGTGATGTTGGCCACCGTGGCCGACGCCGTGGCGGCCGTGGCCGGCACGTACACGGAGCGCAGCGCTTCCGGGCTTTGCGCATAGCGGGGCGCCACTTCCATGATCACGTGATACTGGTTCAGCTCATCGTAGATGGTCGCCACCTGGCGCTGGCCGAAGCTGTTGTACAGCGCATTGTCGATGTCGCGCACCTGCACGCCCAGCTGCGTGGCGCGGTCCTTGTCGATGGAAACAAAGGTTTCCACGCCGTTTTCCGCCTGGTCCGTGTCGACGTCGATCAGGGCCGGCTGCGCCTTCATCTGCTCGGCCAGTTTCGCCGCCCATTTCTTCAGGTCGGCCTGGTTGTCGCTGATCAGGGTGTACTGGTAGGTCGAATTGCTGGAACGCCCGCCCATGCGCAAATCCTGCACGGGGTTGAGGAACAGCGAGATGCCCGTCACCTTGGCCAGTTGCGGGCGCAGGCGGGCGATCACGGCCTGGCCCTTGTCCGTGCGCTGCGAGGCCGGCTTCAGGTCGATGAACATGAAGCCGCCCCCTGCCCTGCCGCCGCCCGTGAATCCCACGACGGTGGCGACGGCGGGATCGTCCTTGATGATGTTGACCAGCTCGCGCAGCTTACCCTGCATGGCCTGGAAGGAGATGCTCTGGTCGGCGCGCATGCCGCCGTTGATCTGGCCCGTGTCCTGCTGCGGGAAGAAGCCCTTCGGCGCGGCGGCGAACAGGTACACGTTCAGGCCGACGACGAAGACGAGGATGGTCATCACCAGCGCGGCGCTGGACAGGGCCCAGTCCAGGCAGTGCTCGTAGACTTTCAGCATGCGCTCGAAACCGCGCTCGAACCAGCGCGCTACGGCGCCGGGCTGCTTGTGCGGCGCACCGCTTTTCAGCAGCCAGGCGCACATCATCGGCGTGGTGGTGAGCGAAATGACGAGCGAAATCATCACCGCGGCCGACAGGGTCACGGCAAACTCGCGGAACAGGCGTCCCACCTGGCCGCCCATGAACAGCAGCGGGATGAAGACGGCCACCAGCGACAGGCTGATCGACAGCACGGTAAAGCCCACTTCGCGCGCGCCCAGCAGGGCCGCCTTGAAGCGGTCCATGCCGGCCTCGATGTGGCGCTGCGTGTTTTCCAGCACCACGATGGCATCATCGACGACAAAGCCGGTGGCCACCGTGAGCGCCATCAAGGAAAGGTTATTCAGCGAAAAGCCCAGCATGTACATCACGCCGAAGGTGCCCAGCAGCGAGACGACGGTGGCGACGGCGGGGATGATGGTGGCGCGCACGCTGCGCAGGAAGGCGCTGACCACCAGCACGACGAGCGCGATGGAGATGAGCAAGGTGAATTCGATCTCGTGCAGCGAGGCGCGAATGGAATTGGTGCTGTCGGACGCCACCTGCAGCTTGATGTCGCCCGGCAGCTGCGCCTGCAGTTCGGGCAGCAGCGCGCGCACGCCGTCCACCGTGGCGATGACGTTGGCGCCGGGCTGGCGCGTGATCAGCACGATGACGGCCGGGTCGCCATTGAACAGGCCCAGGGTATTCGTGTTTTCCACGCCGTCGACCACTTCGGCGACGTCGTCGAGGCGGATGGCGGCGCCATCGCGCCAGGCCACCACCAGGCTGCGGTAGTCGGCCGCGCTGCGCCCACCGGACGCCGTGCTGGCGCCCGAGTAGATCTGCAGGCTGCGCTCGTCGCCGGAAATCGCCCCCTTGGGGCGGTTGGCATTCGTCGCCTGGATGGCCGCGCGCACGTCGTCCATCGAGACGGCATAGTGATTGAGCTGGTACGGCAGCAGTTCCACGCGCACGGCCGGCAGCGAGCCGCCGCCCAGTTCCACGTCGCCCACGCCCTTCACCTGCGCCACCTTCTGCTGCACCAGGTTCGAGACGGCGTCGTAGATCTGGCCCGGCGTGCGCGTCTTCGACGTCAGCGCCAGGATGATTACGGGCGCGTCGGACGGATTGGCCTTGCGGTAGGTCGGGTTGCTGCGCAGGGTGGCCGGCAGGTCCACGCGCGAGGCGGCGATGGCCGCCTGCACTTCGCGCGCGGCCGAATCGATCTTGCGGTTCAGGTCAAACTGCAGGTTGATGCGCGCCGAGCCCGTACTGGACGACGAGGTCATCTCGTTCACCCCGGAGATGACGCCGAGGCGCCGCTCCAGCGGCGTGGCCACGGAGGTGGCCATGGTTTCCGGGCTGGCGCCGGGCAGGCTGGCGCTGACGGAAATGGTCGGATAATCGACCTGCGGCAGCGGCGAGACGGGCAGCACGAAAAAGGCGCCGATGCCCGCCAGCGCGATGCCGATGGTCAGCAGCACGGTGGCGATGGGCCGCTTGACGAACGGTTCGGACAGGTTCACGCGGCGCTCCCCGTGCTGTCGGCCGGCTTGTCCAGGTTCACCGTGCTGCCCGTCTTGCTGCCGAAACGGCGGCCCAGGCGGTCGAAGCCCAGGTAGATGACGGGCGTGGTGAACAGGGTCAGCACCTGGCTGACGATCAGGCCGCCGAAGATGGCCAGACCCAGCGGACGGCGCAGCTCGGCGCCCTCGCCCCAGCCCAGCATCAGCGGCACGGCCGCGAACAGGGCCGCCAGGGTCGTCATCAGGATGGGACGGAAGCGCAGCAGCGCCGCCTGGTGGATGGCTTCCTGCGGGCTTTTCCCTTCGTCGCGCTCGGCCTCGATGGCGAAGTCGATCATCATGATGGCGTTCTTCTTGACGATGCCGATCAGGAGGATGATGCCGATGATGCCGATGACGCCCAGGTCCTGCCCGGACACCATCAGCGCCAGCAGCGCGCCCACGCCGGCCGACGGCAGGGTCGACAGGATCGTCAGCGGGTGGATGTAGCTTTCGTACAGCACGCCCAGCACGATGTAGACGCAGACGACGGCGGCGAGGATCAGCCACAGCTGGTTCGACAGCGAGTTTTCATACGCGCCAGCCGCGCCCAGGAAGGTCAATGTCACCGAGGCGGGCATGGCGATGTCCTTCGCCGCCTGGCGGATGGCATCGACGGCGCTGCCCAGGGCCACGCCTTGCGTCGTGTCAAAGCCCAGCGTCGTGGCCGGGTACTGCGCCACGTGCGTGATCTGCAGCGGCGCCTGTTTTTCGCTGACGCTGGCAAACGCCGACAGCGGCGTCGACTTGCCCGAGCCCGTGCGCACCTGCAGGTCCGACAGGTCGGACGGCGTGGTGACGATGCCGGGCTGCGCCTCGAGGATGACGCGGTACTGGTTGGTCTCCGTGAAAATCGTCGAGATGATGCGCTGGCCGAAGGCGTTGTACAGCGCGTCGTCGACGGTGGCCGTGGTGACGGACATACGCGCGGCGCTGTCGCGGTCGATGGCCACGCTGACGGCGGCGCCCGTGGCGCCCGCGTCCGTGACGACGTTGCGCAGCTGCGATTTCTCGCGCATGCGGGCGGCCAGCTTGCCGGCCCACTCGGTGACGGTGGCCGTGTCGGCCCCTTCGAGCGACACGCGGTACTGCGTCGGCCCCGATTCCGCATCGATGGTCAGGTCCTGCGTCGGCTGCAGGTACAGGGTCACGCCGGCCACCTTGGCCACGCGGCCCCGCAGGCGCTCCATGATGTCATCCTGGCTGTCGCTGCGCGAACGCTTGAGATTGATCAGCATGCTACCCGTGTGCAGCATGGTATTGTTGGCCGCATCCACGCCGACCAGGGAACTGAGGGTATCGACGTCGGGGTCCGCCAGCAGCGCGTTGGCCGCCGCCTGCTGCAGGGCGGCCATGCGTTCGTACGACACGGCTTGCGAGGTTTCGATGCGCGCCTGCAGCTGGCCCGTATCCTGCGTGGGGAACAGGCCTTTCGGAATCGTGATGTACAGGATCACGGTGAGCACCAGGGTGGCCAGGGCCACCAGCAGGGTCAAGCCCTGGCGCTTGAGCACCCACACCAGCGCGTGGTCGTACTGCACGATGACCTTGTCGAAGAAGGCCTGGATGCGCCGGCCCGTGGCGCTGACCTTTTCATCGGCGTGGCTTTTCAGCCAGCGCGCCGACATCATCGGCACCAGCGTCAGCGAGACGACGGCGGAAATCAGGATGGTGATGGCCAGGGTCATGGCAAATTCGCGGAACAACCGGCCCACCACGTCGCCCATGAACAGCAGGGGAATCAGCACGGCGATCAGCGACACCGTCAGCGAGATGATGGTAAAGCCGATCTGCGAGGCGCCCTTCAGGGCGGCGGCCATCGGCGTCTCGCCCTCCTCGATGTAGCGGGCGATGTTTTCGATCATGACGATGGCGTCATCGACGACGAAGCCGGTGGCGATCGTCAGCGCCATCAGGGACAGGTTGTTCAGGCTGTAGCCGAGCAAATACATGACGCCGCAGGCGCCGATCAGCGAGATCGGCACGGACAGGCTGGCGATCACGGTGGCGCGCAGGCTGTGCAGGAAGGCGAAGATCACCAGCACCACCAGCAGCACGGACAGCAGCAGTTCCATTTCCACATGCTCGACGGAGGCGCGGATGCCCGTCGTGCGGTCGCTCAGCACGTCGAGCTTCATGGCCGCCGGCAGGCTGGCCTGCAGGTCGGGCAGCAGGGCCTTGATGGCGTCCACCGTCTTGATGACGTTGGCGCCGGGCTGGCGCTGCACGTTCAGGATGATGGCCGGCTGCTTGCCGGACCAGGCGCCCAGGCGCGTGTTTTCCGCGCTGTCGACGACGTTGGCCACGTCGGACAGGCGCACGGGCGCGCCATTCTTATACGTGATGATCAAGCGCTTGTAGTCTTCCGCCGTCACCAGCTGGTCGTTGGCGTTGATGGTAAACGAACGCGTGGGGCCGTCGAAGCTGCCCTTGGCGCTGTTCACGTTGGCCGCCGTGATGGCCGTGCGCAGGCTGTCGAGGCCCAGGCCGTACGATGCCAGCAGCTTGGTGTCGCCCTGGATGCGCACGGCGGGACGCTGGCCGCCGGACAGCGACACGAGGCCCACGCCGTTGACCTGGCTGATCTTCAGCGCCAGGCGCGTGTTGACGATGTTCTGCACCTGCGTCAGCGGCATGGTGTCCGAGGTAATCGCCAGGGTCAGCACGGGCGCGTCGGCCGGGTTGATCTTCGCGTACACGGGCGGCGCCGGCAAGTCGGTGGGCAGCAGCGAGCCGCCCGCGTTGATGGCGGCCTGCACTTCCTGCTCGGCCACGTCCAGGGTCTGGCCCAGGGTGAACTGCAGGGTGATGATGGACACGCCGGCGGCGCTGGTGGAACTCATGCGCTGCAAGCCCGACATCTGGCCGAACTGGCGCTCCAGGGGCGCCGTGACCGTCTGCCCCATCACTTCGGGGCTGGCGCCCGGATACAGCGTCTGCACCTGGATGGTGGGGAAGTCCACCTGCGGCAATGCGGCCAGCGGCAGGAACTTGAAGCCGACCAGCCCCGCCAGCACGATGGCCAGCATCAGCAGCGCCGTGGCGACGGGGCGCTTGATGAACGGAGTCGATGGACTCATTGCGCTGCGCCCTTCGCCGGAGCGGCCGCCGGAGCGCTGGCTGGCGAGGCAGCCGATGCGGAAGCGGCAGCCGATGCGCCGGCCGCGCCGTCAGCCTGCTGGCGGCGGTGGCGGCGTTCGCCGTTCGCGCCGGCTGCAGCGCCGCCCGCGCCATGCGCGCCGGCCGGCTTGTCGCCCGCCAGCATGACTTTCGAGCCTTCCTTCAGGCGGTCGGCGCCTTCCGTGATGACTTGCTCGCCCGCTTCCAGGCCGGCGCGGATTTCCACCATGTCGGTGGTGGCCTGGCCCCGCGTGACCATGCGCACGGTGACGGTCTTGTCCGCCTTCAGCACGTAGACGAAGTCGCCGTTGTTGCTGTGGCGCAAAGCCGTCACGGGCACCATCACGGCGCCCGTGATATTGCCCAGTTCCAGGCGCACGTTGACGAACTGGCTGGGGAACAGCGCCATCTTGTCATTCGCGTAGCGGGCCTTGGCGCGCACGGTGCCCGTCTGCACGTCGACCTGGTTGTCCAGCGCCGTCAGGCTGCCCTTGTCCAGGGTGTGCGTGCGCGTGCGGTCCAGCGCCAGCGCGGCCAGGGGCGAACCGGACGCCAGGCGTTCCTGCACCGTCTGCACCTTGTCCTGCGGCACGGCAAACTCCACGTCGATGGGCGAGAGCTGCGTCACCACCACCACGCCGCCCGTGTCGCTGGTGCTCACCAGGTTGCCGATGTCGACCACTTTCAGGCCGGCGCGGCCGCTGATGGGCGAGACGACCTTGGTGTAGCCCAGGTTCAGCTTGGCCGTGCCTTCGGCGGCGCGGTCCGTCAACACCGTGCCTTCGAGCTGCTTCACCAGCGCCGCCTGCGTGTCGACGTCCTGGCGCGCGATGGAATCCTGGCCCAGCAGGGTCTGGTAGCGCTTCAGGGTCAGGCGCGCGTTTTCCAGCTGCGCCTCGTCCCGCTGGCGCTGGCCCGTGGCCTGCATCAGCGCCATCTCGAACTGCGCCGGGTCGATCAGGGCCACCACCTGGCCCGCCTTGACCATGCCGCCTTCCTTGAACTTCAATTCCTTCAAAATGCCCGACACCTGCGGGCGCACCGTCACGGTGGAGGCGGCCGTCACCGTGCCCAGCGCGTCGAGCACCACGGGCAGGTCGGACTTGACGGCCGTGGCCACGCCGACGGTGGTCGATGGCGCGCCGCGGCGTCCGCCCGGGCCGCCTGGCCCGCCAGGACCGCCGGGACCACCCCCGCCGGCCGCGCCCTGCGCGCTGGTGCCCGAATGGGTCAGATACCAGGCGCCACCGCCCAGCGCGGCCATCACTGCCAGCGCGATGACGCTGCCGACGATCTTCGAACGGCGGCTGCGCCGCGGGGTATTGGGTGCTGTCTGCGAATCCATCGCTTATCCTTGTAGTGGCCGCTGGCACGGCGAGTCTGTGGCGCCGGCCGAGGTGGGACACACTCAGGCCGGACGACCGTTTTTCGGGGTTATGTATCAAGCCGCAGGAAATCAAGAGCTGAAAATCAGCTGAAAAAACATCGTTTCCTAGCGTGAAACGACTCTAGCATAGTCATGTTTCTGTTTCATTTCCATTTGAAACAATTGCCCGGGCGCCCGCAGGCGACGGCCGGCAGCCGGCGGGCGCCGCGGCACGGTCCCGCAGGAAGAACGATGGCGGCATGGGGCTTGCGGGGCCACGGGGCGCCGCCGCGGGACAGGGCGGGCGACTGGCATGTCGATACAAACTCGCTACAAAATTCCCGCCAGGCGCCTTGACACGGGGCGGCGCAGTGCCAGTGGCACGCAAAAACGGTAGCAATTCTTTACCTGGCTTTACAGCGCGGCCGTGCGGCGGCGCGCTGCCGCGTCCATCTACAGCCCGATGCCGAGGATGACGTCCTGGTAATCCGTGCGGCCCACGCGGAAGGTGCGCCGCCCCAGCTGCGCAAAGCCGCAGCGCGCATAGAAGGCCAGCGCGTCGCGGTTTTCCGCGTACACGCCCAGCAGCACGCGCCCTGCCCCGCTGGCGCGCGCCTGCGCCAGCGCCGCCTGCATCAGGCGCTGGCCCACGCGCTGGCCCTGGAAGCGGTGCAGCAGGTAGATACGCTTGATTTCCAGGTCGTCGGGACGCGGGTCGGGCACGGGCAGGCTGGCGGGACTGAGCACCAGATAGCCCACGGGCGCGCCGCCCGGCGTCGCTTCGGCCAGCCACAGGCGCATGGCCGGCAGCGCCAGCCAGTCGCGGTACAGCTGCGCGTCGTGCTGGCGCTGGCAGTGGGCGATGACGTCGGCGCCGTCGAGGATGCCCGCAAACGCTTCCAGGAAGGTGGCCTGTCCCACCAGCGCCAGCGCCTGCTCGTCGCCCTTCACGCAGGGACGCAGGCTGATCGCCGTGCCGGTTTCTCCGCTCATGTCGCTTGCCATGCTGTGCTCCTCGTCTGTGCTCCGGATGGAAAACAAGCCGGGCAAAGCCGGCTTGGGGTGTCAGATCACTGTGCCAGGCCGGCCCTTACCTGCCGCCCAGGGGCACCTCGCACAGGCAGTGCGTGAGCGCCATGAACGGTTTCTGTTCGCGCGTGATGCCCGACAGCCAGCTCAGGTCCTGCGCCATGCCCAGCGCCGCGTCGGCCGGCAGGCCCGTACTGGCCAGGCCCAGCTTCACGTGCTCGCCCAGGCCCAGGGAAGCCATGGCCTTGGAACCGAACATGCCGATCAGGCGGTCCACGTTCGAGGTTTCCTGCTCCAGGTAGGTGACGCGGTAGTCGGCGCCCAGATTGGCGCGCTTGGCGGCGGAAGCGAGCGCGTCGCCATAGCTGCCGATGCGGTCGACCAGGTTGCGGTCCTTGGCCTGCAGGCCCGTCCACACGCGGCCCTGCGCCACTTCATTGATTTTCTCCGGCGTCGTCTTGCGCGCCTTCGCCGCCAGGCTCAGGAAGTCGCCGTACACGTGGTTGATCGAGCCCTGGATCACTTCGGCGAAGCGCGGATCGAGCGGACGCAATGGGTTGCCCGCGTCGGCCAGCCAGGTGGTGGGGGAACCGGCCGTGTGGATGCCCAGCTTTTCCACCACCTTGTCGGCCGTCGGCAAGATGGCGAACACGCCGATGGAGCCCGTGATGGTGGCCGCGTCGGCGATGACTTCATCGGACGAGGTGCTGATCCAGTAGCCGCCGGAAGCGGCCACGTTGCCCATCGAGACGACCACGGGCTTGCCGGCGGCGCGCGTCAGTTCCAGTTCGCGGCGGATCAGCTCCGAGCCAAAGGCGCTGCCGCCCGGCGAATCGACGCGCAGCACGACGGCCTTGATCGACTTGTCTTCGCGCGCCTGGCGGATCAGGCGCGAGGTGGACAGGCCGCCGATGGCGCCCGGGGGCGCGATGCCGTCGCCGATTTCGCCCGAGGCGATGACGACGCCGACGGCGTCGCCGATGTGCACGGGACGCAAACGCGCCAGGTAGTCCGTGTAATTGATCTGGCGGAAGTTCGTGCCTTCCGCGTTTTTCGCGCCGCGCGCCATCATGAACTGGCGCAGTTCATCGCGCGTCTTCAGGCCGTCGACCAGCTTGCCGTTCAGGGCCAGCTTGCCCATGTCGCCGCCGGCCGCCGTCATCATGGCGGGCAGGTTGTCGATGGTCTGCATGATGGCGCCAGCGGGCAGCTTGCGCGATTTTTCCACGTCGGTGGTGTACGTCGCCCACAGGCCGCTGTTCAGGTAGCGGTCCGCTTCGGCCGCCGCGTCGGACGGGCCGTTGGCGATGAAGGGCTCGGCCGCGCTCTTGTAGGTGCCCACTTTCAGCAGGTTGACCGTCACGCCCACCTTGTCGAGCGCATCGCGGTAGTAGTTGCGGTAGCGGCCGAAGCCTTCCAGCATGACGCCGCCCATCGGGTGCACGAACACTTCGTCGGCCTTGGCCGCCACCAGGTACTGGCGCTGGTTGTAACTGGAACCCCAGGCCGTCACCTTCTTGCCCGTGGCGCGGAAGCGTTCCACGCCGGCCGCCACTTCGCGCAGCGAGGCCAGGCCGCCGCTCTGCAATTCATCGAGCAGGATGACCATGGAACCGATATTGCTGTCCTTCGATGCCGTCTCCAGCACCGCCAGCACGTCGCGCAGCTGCACGCTCTTCTTGACTTCGCCGCTGACGTTGGCCAGCACGGCTTCGCGCACGCCGCCCGGGGTTTCCTCGACCAGCGGGCCTTGCAGGTCCAGCACCAGCGTGGTCTTGTCGCCCAGGGGCTTGGCGCCGCCGCCGAAGATGGCGATCAGGATGGCGATGACGATGAGCAGGAAGATCAGGTTGAAAACGGCGCGGCGGGTGGCGTCCAGCGCACGCCAGAATGCGCCAAAACCGCGGCGCAGCGGCGGGAACGGGTTGAGTGACATGAAAGCTCCGTGAGGTTATTTACCTAAAGGAAACCAATATAACTGAAAACGGCCCGAATCGTCCTATTTTGACAACGGTACTGCGCCCTTTTGCTCCACCGCTGCCGGCGTGGAAATGAGGAACAGTCCCGCCAGCACCAGGGCGCCATTCAGGATCAGCAATTCCAGGCCGAGACGGTAGTGCCCGAACAGCCGGGCCTGCTCCTGCTCGACCAGCGCGCACAGCAGCGGTCCCGCCACGGCCACCAGCGGCACCCAGCGGTCGCGCACGCCGCGCCGGCTCAGCAGGCCGAAGGCGAACAGACCCAGCAGCGGGCCATAGGTATAGCTTGCCAGCTTCAGGATCACGCCTATCATGCTGGGATCATCGAGCCACTTGAAGGCCATGATCAGGATCAAGAACAGTGCGGAAAAACCCAGGTGCACCCGGCGGCGCCAGCGCATCTGCGCCGCCTGGCTCAAATCCTGCCTGCGCTGCAGGCCCAGGATGTCGATGCAGAAGGTGGACGTGAGCGCCGTGAGGGCCCCGTCCACGCTGGGAAACAGGGCGGAGATGAGGGCGATGAAAAAGATCAGCTGCACGATGGCAGGGAAATGTCCCAGCACGACGGCGGGAAACAGCTTGTCACCCGTGGCCGTCACGCCCGCCAGCGGCGCATACAGGTGCAGCAGGCCGCCGAGGAAGAGGAACAGCAGCAGCACGCCCGTCAGCACCACGGTCAGGCTGAGCATATTCTTTTGCGAATCGCGCAAAGTGCACACGGAAATGTTCTTCTGCATCATCTCCTGGTCCATGCCCGTCATGGCGATGGTGATGAACATGCCGGCAAGAATATGCTTCCACACGTAGGCGGGGCTGTCCGGATCGGTGGTAAAGATGCGCGTGAGGCCCTGGGCGCGCATGCGCTCCAGGCTGTCGATGATGGACAGGTCCATCGCGCGCAGCAGGAACACGCTGCAGATGACGAGGCCGGCCAGCATGCACGCCGTTTGCAGGGTATCGGTCCAGACGATGGTTTTCACGCCGCCCTCATACGTGTACAACAGGATCAGCAGCAGCACGACGCCGGCCGTCAGCCAGAACGGCACGCCCAGGCTGTCGAGGATGGTCGCTTGCAGGATATTGACCACCAGATACAGCCGCGCCGTGGCGCCCAGCAGGCGCGACAGGATGAAGAATGCCGCCCCGCTCTGGTAGGCGCGCCGTCCCAGGCGCAGTTCCAGGTAGCGGTAGATGGAGGTCAGCTGCAGCCGGTAGTACAGCGGCAGCAGGATGAAGGTGATGGCCAGGTAGCCCAGCACATAGCCGAGCATCAGCTGGATGTAGCCGAAGCCGTTGCTGCCCACGGCGCCGGGCACGCTGATGAAGGTCACGCCCGTCAAGGTCGTGCCCACCATGCCGAAGGCCACCAGCATCCAGTTGCTGTCCTTGTTGCCGATGAAAAAACTGTCATTCGTGGCATGGCGCGACGTGCGCCACGCCACGCCCAGCAGGATCAGGAAGTACGCGAGGACGACGGCAAATAAAACGGCTGGGGACATGGGCGCTGCGCTGGCGGCAAAGGGGAACAGGGGCAGAAATATACAGCAAAGCCCCTGTTTATGCCGGCCTCAGCAGCCGGTCGGCTTGACTTTCTCCACTTCCAGGCCGAACCACGGACGCAAACGCGTGCCGACGACGTTGCCAAGGAAGGCGCAGACCAGCCACAGCCAGCCGTGCAGGCTGCCCGAGACGATGCCGCTGAAATACGCGCCGATGTTGCAGCCGTAGGCCAGGCGTGCGCCATAGCCGAGCAGCAGGCCGCCGACGATGGCGGCGATCAGCGAGCGGCGCGGGATGCGCCACACGGGCGCGTAGCGGCCGGCCAGCGCGGCCGCCAGCATGGCGCCCAGCACGATGCCGATGTCCATCACGGACGTCTTGTCCTGCGTAATCGGCGCGGCCAGCGCGGCCGCGTTGGCCTTGGTCGACCAGTAGGCCCAGCTGGCCGTGTCGATGCCGATCGCGGACGCCGCTTTCGCGCCCCACAGGGCAAACGCGGACGTCACGCCCCACGGACGGCCCGACAGGGCGAGGGTGGCGAAGTTCAGCACGACGAGGGCGATGGCGCCCGCCACCAGCGGCCACGGGCCATGCAGCCACGGCGACGCGTGCGCCGGGCGCAATGCCGGGGTGATGAGCTTGCCATGGCGGCGTTTTTCCACCCACACCGTGATGCCGGCGATCAAGGCGAAGACGATCCAGTTCAGCGCCAGCGCCGGTACCAGGCCCAAGCTGGTAACGAGGGAAATGGGCTGGAGCTGCGGCAAGGACGTCCAGAACGGCATGTGCGCCGTGCCGATCACGGAACCGACGATAAAAGCGATGAGGGTAATGATCATGCGCGTGCTGCCGCCGCCCACCGTATACAAGGTGCCGGAAGCACAGCCGCCGCCCAGCTGCATGCCGATGCCGAAGATGAAGGCGCCAAAGATCACCGAGGTGCCTGCCGGCGAGACGAGGCCGGCGACGGGCGTGCCGAACAGGGTGCCGGCCGACAGTGCGGGGAAGAACAGCGCCACGCCCACGGCCAGCATCAGCATCTGCGCGCGCAGGCCGTCGCCGCGGCCATCGGCGATGAAGACGCGCCAGGCGGACGTAAAGCCGAAGGCCGCGTGGTACAGGGTGATGCCCAGCAAGGCGCCCACCACGTACAGGGCGGCCTGGTTGACACCGACCGCCTGCGCCAGGTAGCACGCGCCCAGCACGATGAGCAGCAGCGCGACGCCCAGCGGTTTCGGATTGATGTCGGCGCGCAGGCGCAGGGAAGATGAGGCGGTATCGGACATGGCGGGAGGGAATCAGCGGAAGGGAAACGCTATTCTCCCCCGTTTTGCCGTTTTCTGCCAGCAAGGACCTGGGGCAGCCGGCCAGCCGGGGCGCCGCGGCCCCGGCCAATCTCGGGCCAGCTTGGCAGCTTGCAGCTTAGTGACCCACGGCATGGAGCGACTTGTCGCCGCCGGCACGCACGGGAATGGGATTCAAACGGTCCAGGCGGCCGCTGAGGGCCGTCAGGCCGAACGCGCCCAGCACGACGAGGGCGCCGATCCAGCCTGTGTGCACGAGGCCCAGGTGCTCCACGATGAGGCCGCCGCCCCAGGCGCCGCCGGCGATGCCGAGGTTGAAGGCGGCGATATTCAGGCCGGACGCCACGTCCACGGCGCGGGGCGTGAAGTGTTCCGCCTGCTGCACGACATACACTTGCAATCCAGCCACGTTACCGAAGGCGACGGCGCCCCACAGCAGCACGGTCGCAACGACGAGCACGGGATGCGGCGCCGTGAAGGTCAACACAAGCAGGACGGCCGCCAGCAGCAAAAAGATCAGTTTCAGGGCGCTGACAGGACCTTTCTTGTCGGCCAGCTTGCCGCCCCAGATATTGCCGAAGGCCACGGACACGCCATACACGAGCATCACCACGCCCACGGCACCGGCGCTGAAGCCGGCCACCTGCTGCAGGATCGGCGCCAGGTAGGTGAAGGCGATGAAGGAACCGCCATAGCCGATGGCCGTCATGGCGTACACCAGCAGCAGGCGCGGCTGGGCCAGCACCTGCACTTGCTGCAGCAGGGACGCCGGCTTGCTGTGGGCGATGTTCGACGGCACGTACAAGAGGCTGCCGATGAAGGCCACCACGCCCAGGGCGGAGACGGCGAGGAAGGTTTCGCGCCAGCCGAAATGCTGGCCGATGAAGGTGCCCAGCGGCACGCCCGTCACCAGCGCCACGGTGAGGCCCGTAAACATGATGGCGATGGCGCTGGCCGCCTTGTCCTTCGGCACCAGGGACGTGGCGATGGTCGAGCCGATGGAAAAGAACACGCCATGCGCCAGTCCCGTCAGGATGCGGGCGATAACGAGGGTTTCATAGCCGGGCGACTTCCAGGCCAGCAAATTACCCAAGGTAAACAGCACCATCAGGGACAGCAGCAGGGTCTTGCGGGGAATCTTGCCCGTCAGGGCAGTCAGGACGGGCGCGCCGACGGCGACGCCCAGTGCGTACAGGCTGACCAGCAGGCCGGCCGACGGCAGGTTCACGCCCAGGTCGGCGGCGATGGTGGGCAGCAGCCCGACGATGACAAACTCGGTGGTTCCGATGGCAAAGGCGCTGAGGGTCAGCGCCAGCAAGGCAATGGGCATGGCAAACTCCGGTAAAAGTGGATGGCATGCAGTATCGGGGTTTTCCTTGTTGCGAAAAATACCTCGCCAGGCAGAAGATAGTTGCGCCAAACTCAACAATATGGAGATCTGCTACACTGAACCCGTCAAAACCGGAGTCGTCGCATGAATTCAGAAAAACTGGCGCTGCTGCTCACGCGCGAAATGCCCTATGGGAAATACCAGGGACGCCTGCTGGCCGATTTGCCGGGACACTACCTGGGCTGGTTCGCCCGCGAGGGCTTCCCCTCGGGCGAACTGGGCAGCCTGATCGCGCTGATGTACGAACTCGACCACAACGACCTGCGCAGCCTGCTCGACCCGCTGCGCACGCGCACCTCGCCGTGGCGACCGGGCGAGTAAGCCAGCACGTCAGAACTCGCGCACCTTTTTTGCCAGCATGGCGCTGAACTCGCCGTTTTCCACGAGCTGCTGCAGCTCGCTGGCGCCGCCGATCAGCACGCCATTGACGAAAATCATGGGAAACGTGGGCCAGCCCGTCCACATCTTGAGGGCATTGCGGCGGTGCCACTGGCTCAGGTAGCTGCCATACTGCAAATACGTGTACGGCGTGCCCAGCACGTCGAGGATCTTGCGCGCCTTGCGGGGAAAGGGATTGAGGGCCATGCCCACCACCACGACCTGGTGCGCGGCAATGGCGGCCTGCACTTCGCGCACGATGTCCGTGTGCTTGCTGCCGATCAAGGGGCGGGCGGCGGGATGGATCTGGGTTTCGTCGAGGATGGCGCGGGTCATGGAAGTCCTGTCGTCAGTATCACGTGGGCACCGGGGTGCGGATGCCGCATTGTGCCATGCCGTGGCGCCGGATCACAGGCCTGCGCCAAGGCGCCCCTGCCCGCAGCGTCCCGGCGGACGCTGCCGCCACGGCCCGGCCGCAATCCGGGCACGACAGCCAGCCGGCGCCGTGCTAGAGTTGGCAAATCCATATTTTTCATCGAGCGCATGCCTACCCTACCCGCCCGCCTACGCTACCTGCGCAATGCCGAAGCCTTCTGCAGCGTGGCCTTGCCCCTGCTGCTGTGCTTTAACTGGCAGCAGTCCGCTACTCCCGTGGCGTGGGCCATGCGCCTGCCGGCCCTGGCCCTCGTCAGCGTCCTGCTGCTGCAGGGGGTGCTGTACTGGCACCTGAAGCTGGACTCGGTCGTGCGGCGCCAGCCCTTGCCCGCCTATTTCCAGCCCCTGTACCGTGTATTGAAACAGGCGAACCTGCCCCTCATCGCCGCCGTGGCCGGCTTCGTTGCCGTGACCAGCGCGGCCGCGACGAAGGCGGACCTGGCATGGGCGTATGGCTTGCTGGCCTTTGCCGTGCTCGAGCACGTCAACTACTACCATTACCAGCTGATGTACGACACGCGCGCCGCCTTCGCCTCGCTGCGCCGCAACGGCCGCCTGCGCAAGGCGGCGCTGGG
>NZ_RFSK01000068.1 GCF_009923995.1 Janthinobacterium sp.
CTTTCGCGCTATCGACAAAGCGTTGTGTTTGTCAGCTGCGAAGAAGGAAGAGTATGAAGCATTTCGCTAAATCCGTCAACCTTCTTTTTTACTACCCAGTCCCGGAAGACTGTCCCTTTTGTGCCGCAAACTACTGCGTCTCATTGGGGAGGCGACCTATAGCAAAGCGCCCCTGTAGAAGCAAGACTTTTCCCGGGTATTTGCGGCCAACTGCTACAATTTCGCCCCCTCAGCGCAAATTCGCGCCCATCCATAGAAGATTCACCATGAAACAACAAGCTCAAGGATCAGGCCTGACCCTGAAACGAGCTGGCTTTACCACTGGCTTCGGCGTGCTCGCCGCCACCCTCGGTTCCGCAGTCGGTCTCGGCAATATCTGGAAGTTCCCCTATCTGACGGGTGCCAATGGCGGCGCCGGCTTCCTGCTCATCTATCTGCTCGCCACCTTATTAGTAGGACTGCCCGTGATGATCGCGGAAATCACCCTGGGACGCCGGGCCAAGGTCAATCCGATTTCCACCATGGAACAGCTGGCGCCGAAGGGCAAGCCCTGGTGGCTGGTCGGCCTCATCGGCATGATCGCCGCCTTCCTCATCGTCGCCTTCTATTCGGAAGTGGTGGGCTGGGTGTTTGCCTATATCGCCAAGGCCATCGATGGCTCCATCCTCAGCAGCGACAAGCTGGTGACGGAAGCGGCCTTCGCCTCGCTGATCAGCAATCCTTTGCAATCGCTGCTCTGGCAATGGGGCGTGCTGCTGTTTATCGGCGGCATATTGATGCTGGGCGTGACCAAGGGCATCGAGGCGATCGCCAAGAAACTCATGCCGCTGCTGTTCCTGCTGCTGCTCCTGCTCTGCGCGGTCAGCCTGTCGCTCGACAAGGCGGGCGAAGGCCTGGCCTTTCTGTTCCGTCCCGATTTTTCCAAGCTGACGGCTTCCGTCGTGCTGACGGCCATGGGCCTGGCCTTCTTCAAGTTGTCCGTCGGCATGGGCACGATGATGACCTACGGCAGTTATTTCCGCGATGACCAGAATATCCCCGTCACCACCTTGCGCGTGATGGCGGCCGACCTGGGCGTATCGATGCTGGCCGGCATTGCCATCTTCCCCGCCGTGTTCACGTTTGGCTTCGCGCCCAGTGCGGGACCGTCGCTCGTGTTCATCACCATCCCCGCCGTGTTCTCGCAAATTCCCATGGGGCAAGCCCTGATGGTGGTGTTCTTCATCCTGGCTGCCGTGGCCGCCACGGGGGCGATGCTGTCGCTGATGGAAGTGCCCGTCGTGATTTTCCACGAGCGTTTCGGCTGGACACGCACCAGGTCCACCATCGTGACCATGCTGCTACTGGCCGTGCTCGGCTCCGTATGCGCCCTGAGTAACAGCACCCTGGCGGATTTCAAGCTGTTTAACTTGAATATGTTTGATCTGTTCGACTTCGTGTCATCGAATATCTTCCTGCCCGTGGGCGGGATTGCGATTGCCTTGTTTACCGGCTGGGCCTGGGGCAAGCAGCATTTCATCGAGGCGATCAGCAATCACGGCCAGCTGCACAATACAGCCCTGGCGCACGTGCTGCTGTTCCTGCTGCGCTTTGTCTCGCCCGTGCTGATCCTCATCGTGATGCTGAAGGGATTGAAAGTCTTTTAATCAGAGTACCCGGGTGTAGGTCTGGCGCACCAGCACCCGGTCGCCGCAATCGAAATGCCACCATTCGCTGTTGATGCCGAAGAAGCCCGCCTGGAACATGGCGTCGCGCAACAATCGGCGATGCGCCACCTGCTCCTCCGTTATTTCCCCCTTTTCCAGCAAAACCAGCTCCAGCGCCGGATGCGAGCGCTCACTCAGATCATCAAAACCCGTGCCCATGTCCAGTTCCCGGCCATCCGGGCCGACGATGGTGATGTCGAGCGCCATGCCGAACGAGTGAATGGAGCCGCGCGACGGTTCCGCTATATAGCCGAGCAACTCCGTGCCCTGCAGCGCATCCCACAATTGCTGCTGCACCCGCTGCGGGCGCAGGGCGTCGAGCACCAATAAATGATGATCGGGGCGCTGCGCGGTCAGCCAGGCCACGGCCTGTTCCAGGGCGGCGGCCGCATCGCGGTGCAGCCACGCGCAATCGATGGGGCTGTATAAATCGCGGCCGACGAAATTGTCGGGCGTGGCATAGCGCAAGTCGACGGCGATGCCGGCGATGCTGCTCAGGTGGCGAAATTGCGGATCGTTGCCGACCGCTTCCAATTGCAAACTTACAACAGACATCAGACTCCTCTTTCCAGGCAGTTGCGCGCCGCCACGCCGATGCTGTCGGCCAGGCGCCGGGCGCCATGCGACAACGGCGAGTGGCTGGCCGTCAATAAATACAGTTGGATGGGGATGGCGGGCGCCCAGGGACGGCGTTGCAGGCGCTCGGGCGAACCGGACGCTGCCGTAAAGGGATCGACCACGGCCATGCCGGCGCCCGCTTCCACCAGGGAACGGGCGATCTGGTAGGTTTGCACCACGGTGGAAAAGACAGGGTGGATGTCCTGCGCTTCGCAGGCGGCCACCACCAGTTCGCCCAGCGGATCGTTGTCCGCATGGCCGATCAGCTCGCCAGACAGCCCATGCGCCGTCAACGGCGTGCCGCAGTCGGCCGCATGCCAGGTGCCGGCCGGGGCGATGACCGTCATGACGCCGTGGGCGAGCGGTTCGGCCACGATGCCCGGATGGCGCGGGTCTTGCAAGGACACGGCCAGGTCCGCTTCTCCCAGGCGCAGGGTATTGACGATCTCGCCCGTGTGATGGGTGGCCAGCTGGCAACGCGTGTGGGGAAAGTCGCGCCGCCATTGCGTCATGGCGAACGGCAAGACACTGATGGCAATGGTGGGCGTGGACACCAACCGGATGGTTTCCACGGCATGGCCCTTCAGGCTGGCCGCCAGGCGGCGGATACCCAGCAAGTCGCGGTTGAGTTTTTCCGTCTCGACAAACAGCCGGTGCGCTTCCGGTTTCGGGTACAGCTTGCCCCGCACCCGCTCGAACAGCGGCATGCCCAATTGCAACTCGCAATGCTGCAAGACCTTGGTCACGGCCGGCTGCGAGATATGCAGCACCTGGGCGGCGCCGCTGATGGTGCCAACTTGCATGATGGCGTGAAACACTTCGATATGACGCAGCCGCATGAGCTATTCCTTTACCTTGCCGTGGCCCCGTGGGCCGTCAACGTTCAGCATATAAGAAAAAGTCATGGGCTGGAACGGCCATGCTACTTTGTTGCAACAGCCGGTGTTGCAGGGGCTGGCGTCGTCAAGACTTCCAGCAGGGCCGCCGTTTCACCGTCCGGCGTGCCGTCGAACAGTTTATTGCGATATTTCATCTGGAAGGCGATCAGCACATTGCGCGTCGCTTCGTCAAACACGCCCGTATTCGGCGTGGCATAGCCATGCTGCGCCAGCTTTTTCTGGAACCAGACGGCGTCCGGCACTTGCTGGTCAAAAATGGCGCGCTGTGCGGCGACGCGGTTGGCATCCGGCCACACGATCAGGCCCGCGTCGGCCAGCTGGCGCCAGGGGAACAACGGTCCCGGGTCCTGCTTGCGCTGCGGCGCGATTTCGTTGTGGCCCAGGATATTTTCCGGCGCAATGTTGTAGCGCGCCTGGATATCTTTCAGCAGCGGGATCAGCTCATCGATCTGCGCCTGCGAAAACGGATACCAGATACGGCCTTCCGGCGTGTCCTTGAAGCCCGGGTTGACGATTTCGATGCCGATCGAGCTGACATTCAACTGTGTATAAGTCTTCCAGTTACTCACACCCGCGTGATTAGCCTGGCGCGATTCATCGACCAGCACGTAAAACTTCGGCTTGTCCGTGTCCGTCAGCAAATAATGGCTGCTGACCACTTGTTCCGTCAGGATCTTGATCGAGCGGGGCAGGTCGCTGACCGTGTAATGGATGACGATGAATTTCACGCGCGGGCTCTGGCTGCGCGCCGTCAAGCTGTGGTCGAGGTGCGGCGCGGGCGTGCTACAGGCGGAAAGCAGGGCCACCAGCAGGGCGAGGGCGATTTTTTTCATGAAAGATCCGTGTTCGGGTTAATAAAATGTTCAGTCTTTGCCGCCGCCCTGGCTGGCGGTCCTGGCAGCCACCTGCGCCGCAGCTTCATGTGAACGGGCAACTTTTTGCTCCATGGTTAACGATACAGGCAAAGCGGCGCGCATGGCAGACGCGATGGCCGGATGCAATTGTGCCGCCCGGCCCGCCAGCACCACGGGACGCGGACCATGGCGCGCCGTCAGGGCCAGGGCCAGACGCGCCAATTCCTGCCCGGCGCGCTGCAAGATGTCCAGCGCCAGCGGGTCACTGCCGGCAGTGGCGGCGACGGCCAGCGCCAGGCGGCCGATGGTACCCCGATCTTCACCATACATGAAGGCGCGCGACAGCGACCAGTCGCTGCCGCCGACATGCGCAAACACGGCCTCGGCCATGGGCGATGCCTGCCAGCTGCCGGGCGCTTCGTCTTCGCGGCGCCAGATGTGGCGCAAGGCTTCGCGGGCGATCCAGTAGCCGCCGCCCCCATCGTCGAGCAGCACGCCGCGTCCGCCCGCACGGTGGAACACGCCATCGGTGTCGATCCAGGCGGCGATCGAACCCGTGCCCGCGTAGACCAGGTAACCTTCACCGGGCGCAAAACTGTCGCGATAGGCGATTTCAATGTCATTGCCTATGCTGACGTCTGCCGCGTCCAGCGCCAGCAGCGCGGCCAGGGTATGCGCCAGAACGGCATCGTCGCCGCCAAAACCCGTCAAGCCCGCCACCACGGCACGGGGCCGGCCGACGGCCAGCACGGCCTGGCACAGCCGGGTGAACGTGGCGAGCACGGCAGCGCGGCCCGCAGCGCTGCTCATTTGCAAGGCAGACAAGCCTTCCACGGCGCCGTCGGCCACGATGACGCCATCGGCAGTGGCCAGGGCCCAGCGCGTCTGCGTGCCGCCCGCGTCGATACCCAGCCCGAGCACGGCAGTATCAGTATGGATTGCAGGGGAGGAAATCATGGCATGAGTGTAAAGCCAAGCTGGACTTGCAGGCATGAAAGCTTGCGCATGTTTCATGCCTGCAGGTTATGGCCTGCCGGCCATCTTGCAACCTTACTTGGCAGCAGTCGTAAACGGTGCGCGCACGGTGACGCGGGGGCTTTCATTGCCGAGGCGGTCCACGGCGCTGACCACCACCGCATTGACTTGACCAGTGGCATCGTCGACCAGGGTCAGTTCGCCCTGCACGCCCGTCACGACGGTAAAGCGCCAGTCTTCGCCGTAGCGGGCCCAGATGGCGTACTGCGCCACGGGCTTGCCGCCGCCCGCCGCCAATTTGACGTTCAGGCTGGTGGAATCGCGGCGTGTGGCCACGGCCGGCGTGCCCGGTGCGTCCTTGCCCAGCCACGGCGTGGCGGGAATCAGGGCAGGGCTCTGATACACGGTCGCCTTGAGCTGGTCGCTGATGCCCTTGCGGTTCTGCATCAGGGGCACCATGCTGAAATGCACCTGGCCATTCGCGCCGGGGCGCGTGCGCGTCACTTCCACCTGCTTGATGATTTCCTGCGGCGTGAAGGACTTGGCGGAATTGTCGATGCGGCTCGTGTACAGGCCAGGCCACACGTGGCGGCCGTAGGGGTTTTGCGCCAGCCAGTAGTCGAGCAGCACGCCGAACGCCTGCGGCGCCTGCGCCACGGGCCAGTACAGTTGCGGCGACAGATAGTCGAGCCAGCCCTTGGCCAGCCACAGTTCCGCATCCGCATACAATTTATCGTACTGGCTGAAGCCGACGATGCCGGCAGGGCGGCGGTCCGGACGGCCGATGCCGAAGGGGCTGATGCCGAAGCGCACCCAGCTCTTCTCGCGGTGGATGCCTGTATATAAGGCTTCGATCAGCTGGTTGACGTTCTGGCGGCGCCAGGAAGCGCGGTCCAGCTGGCCGCCTGCCAGCAGATATTGCTGCCAGGAAGGTTCGTCAGGAAACGGCAGTTCGCGCCTGGCGCCGCCATTACCCGCATCCAGCGCGGCTGTTTCCGCGCCCGCACCGGCGCCGGGCGCATCGATCGGGTACGGATAAAAGTAATCGTCGATGTGCACGCCATCGATGTCGTAGCGGCGCACCACGTCCAGCACCACGTCTGTCGTGTGCTTCGAGGCGGCGGCATCGCCCGGGTCCATCCACAGGTAGCGGCCATATTGCTTGACGGAAGCAGGGTTGGTGGACGCGAAACTGTCGCGCGCCAACGGCGACTTGGCCGTCGCGTGGCGGGCACGGTAGGGATTGAACCAGGCATGCAATTCCAGTCCCCGCGCATGCGCCTGGGCCACCCAGAAGGCCAGCGGGTCATACAAAGGCAATGGCGGCTGGCCTTGCTTGCCGGTCAGGTATTCCGACCACGGCTCCAGTTGCGACGGGTAAATCGTGTCGGCGCTGGGGCGCACCTGCAGCACGATCGCGTTCAGATTCAGGGACTTGGCGCGGTCAAGGATGGCGATGGCTTCCGCTTGCTGCTTGGCCACCGGCAAGTTATTGCGGCTGGGCCAGTCGATATTGGCCACCGTCGAGACCCAGGCGGCGCGGAATTCGCGCGGCGCCGGCGGCGGCACTTCGCCCGTGATGTGCTGCACGGGCGGCACGGCCGGCAAACCCGCTTCGCCCGGCGTCACCGCGGAGGGCATCTTGGTGCTGGTACAGCTGCTGAGCAATGTGGCGGTGGCCAGCGCGGCCAGCACGCCAGCCGTGGCGCCCAGGCGTTTTTTGAAAGTAGACAACAAAACAATTCCTTGCAGTGGTGGAGCGCAGGTCTATCGGTGGGGCATTTTACTGTGCGCCCGCCATCCTTGCGGGCGCACACGGCAAAAGAATCAGGCCGCGGCCTTCTTGCCGAATTCGGGATCGATCTTGACCAGGGCGGCCATGATGAAGGCGGGAATGGTGGCGATGCAGACCCAGATGAAGAAGTGCTGGTAGCCCAGCATTTGCTGTATCCAGCCGCTGGCCATGCCCGGCAACATCATGCCCAGGGCCATGAAACCCGTGCAAATGGCGTAATGGGCCGTCTTATGGGCACCATCGGACACCATGATCATGTACAACATATACGAAGCGAAACCGAAGCCATAGCCGAATTGCTCCAGCGCAATGCCTCCCGCGATCACATAGATGTTGCTGGGCAAGGCCGTGGCTAGATACACGAACACCAGGTCGGGCAGGTGCACGGACAGCACCATGATCCACAGGCAGCGTTTCAAGCCGAAGCGGGAAATGATGAAGCCGCCCAGCAAGCCGCCCAGGGTCAGGGCGATGACGCCGATGGTGCCGTAGACGAGGCCCACCTGTTCCGTGCTCAGGCCCAGGCCGCCCTTGGCGACGGGGTCGAGCAGGAAGGGCGCGGCCAATTTGAGCAGTTGCGCTTCGCCCAGGCGGAACAGCAGCAAAAAGCCGAGGATGACGAAAATATCCTTCTTCCTGAAAAACGCGGCAAAGGTGGCGACGAACTCTTGCAGCGGAGAAACACCCGCTTCCTGGATGCTGGGGCGGTCGTCCTGCGGTTTCGGCAGAACAAAATAGTGGTACAGGAAGAGGGCGATGAACAGGCCCGACAAAATGGCAAACACGACGGACCAGGCCAGCTGCACATGACCCGTCGCATGGGTCAGATAACCGGCCAGATACACGAGGCCGCCCTGGCCGGCGATCATGGCCAGGCGATAAAACGTGCTGCGCACGCCGACGAACGCCGCCTGCTGGTGCTGTTCCAGGCCCAGCATATAAAAGCCGTCGGCGGCGATGTCATGCGTGGCGGAACTGAAGGCCATCAGCCAGAAGATGGCCAGGCTGATCTGGAAAAAATGGGGCAGGGAGGTCGTCAGGGCCACCAGCGCCAGCGCGGCGCCGATCACCAGCTGCAAGCCGACGATCCAGAAGCGCTTGGTGCGGTACATATCGATGAAGGGCGACCACAGGGGCTTGATGACCCAGGGCAAATACAACCAGCTGGTATACAGCGCGATATCCGTATTGGAAAAACCGTAGTTCTTGTACATGATCACGGATAGTGTCATGACG
The DNA here is from genome assembly GCF_009923995.1 of Janthinobacterium sp. Lineage (GTDB taxonomy): Bacteria > Pseudomonadota > Gammaproteobacteria > Burkholderiales > Burkholderiaceae_D > Janthinobacterium. The sequence continues at coordinate 8,084 of NZ_RFSK01000068.1, forward strand.
ACAACATAAGGGATGCCCTGGCCAAAATACAGGGAGGGGATCCACAGCCACGGCTTATTTGACAGCTTATTCGCGCGCACCGGGGCGGTTTGTTTCACAAGCTCCATACATCCTTCGTTGTTGCCCAGACAGAAGAATGCCGCGCCATCGGATCAGAGGGCCAGTGCTGCCCGCACACTGCCGTCCGCTCGGGCCAACAATGCCTGTGCCTGGTTTGTGTTGATTTTTTTGATCAAGGCAACAATCGCTACCTTGACGTGAAATTGGCATTGCTCCAGCACGGTCCTGGCCTGCGCCTCACTGGCGCCGGTGGCATGCATGGTCAGACGCACGGCCCGCCAGATCAGCTTGGCGTTGGTCGGCTTCAAGTCTACCATCAAGTTTCCATACGTTTTATGCAAACCCACCATCAGGGCGCTGGAAATCGTGTTCAGGGTGATTTTTTGCGCCGTGCCCGCCTTCAGGCGCGTGCTGCCGGAAATGACTTCCGTGCCCGTGTCGAGCACGATGCCGCATTGCGCCTCGTGCGCGACGGGCGCATCGACGTTGTTGGCGATGCCGATCGTCAAGGCACCGGCCCTGCGCGCGGCCAGCAGGGCGCCCAGCACATACGGCGTGGCGCCGGACGCGGCCAGCAGGATCACGACATCATTTTCCTGCGGCAACAGGGCCAGCAAGTCCCGCTCGCCTTGCGGCAGATCATCTTCCGCCCCTTCGACGGCCGTGAACATGGCGCCCGCGCCGCCGGCCAGGATGGCGACGGCCCGCTCGGGCGGCCAGGAAAACGTGGGATTGAGTTCAACGCTGTCGAGCACGCCCAGGCGGCCCGACGTGCCCGCACCCACGTACAGCAGGCGTCCTCCGGCGGCGATGCGGGGCAGGGCAGCCGTGATGGCGGCCGCGATCTGCGGCGACGCCAGGCGCACGGCTTCGACGGCCCAGAACTGGTCATCGACCAGCGCCGCCACCAGTTGCTCCACCGGATACAGGTCCAGATCCGGATGCCGCCGGCTCGGGGTTTCAGTTTTCAACATGATTTCGAACATGGTTGAAGATGAAACCAGTTTAATACCGATATGCAAGATCAACCATGAAAGGATGGCGGGCGGGCATAACGGGAGTTTATGGCTGATGCAGGAACGTCGTGGCACTGCGCGCCATTGCTGGCGACCCGCGGCGTAAGTTCTTGCCCATGCAATTGTTAATTCAGTGCTCCAGAGGCAAGTTTCAGCCCCGTTTGTGTCTATACTGCGCTTCGACGCCATACTCAACGACACGCCCATGATTGCTCGCCAATTGCTGTTCCTGTTTAGCGCCCTCGGCGCCATCAACGGTATTTTCCTGGCCGTCTATTTTTTCAGCCGCCGGCCTCGCTGCCTCGCCGACTGCATGCTGGGCGCCTTGCTGCTTGCCGTCGGCGTGCGCACGGCCAAGTCCGCCTTCCTCTACTTCAACCCCGCGATCGCACTCGAATTCCGCCAGCTGGGCCTGTCTGCCTGCCTGCTGATCGGTCCCCTGACCTATCTCTATGTCCGTTCTTTCCTGGCCGGGCTCGCGCAACTGCCTGCCGGACAAGCATGGCGCTGGCATCTCGGCCTGTCCTTCCTGCTGATCGGCATTGGCGTTGCCTTTCCATATACCGCGTATCGTTCTGTGTGGAATCTGTCGAGTCATGCAATTCATGTGTTCTGGCTCTGCTACCTGCTGGCGGCCGCCAGGCTGCTCTGGCAAAGCCGCCGCGCATGGTTGAACGACGGCCATCGGATGGCGACCAGCACCATGCTGATGCTGAGCGTCTTTGCCGGCAGCTGCATCATGCTGACGGCGTACGCGAGCACGCCGTTCACCTCCTATATTGTCGGCGCCTTGTCGTTCACCTTCTCGCTGCATGTCGCCGTCATGGTCTTTCTACTGAGAAAGGAAATCATGACGCCCGCCGACCCGCAGCAGAAATACCGGCATACCCGCCTGGCGCACGCGGATGGGCTTGCCGTGCTCGCCGCGCTGGAACAACTGATGACCGGGCAGAAATCCTATCTGAATCCGAACCTGACCCTGGCCCAGCTGGCCAAGCGGGCGGGATGCACGCAGGCGCAGGTGTCGCAGGTGCTCAATGACAAGCTGGGCAAGAGCTTCACTACCTACGTCAACGAATACCGTATCACCGAGGCGAAACAGGTATTGAGCGACGAGCCGCAATTGAACCTGGATATCGTTGCCGAGCGCTGCGGCTTCAATTCCAGCTCCACCTTCTATTCGACCTTCAAGAAAGTGGCCGGGCAGACGCCCGCCAGCTTCCGGGCCCAATCCAGCCCGGCGGCCAGGGCTATTTCCGCGTAACAGCGCTCCGGAATCGCCATTCCGGAGTCTGAAATCACGTTTGGCGACATCAATTCCCCTGCATGCCGATAAATTATCGAGCACCAGCGATCTGCATCGATCGTTGCTCCGATAAACGTCATTCTTCATTCAGGGTAAAGCCATGATTCAGATTTTATTGCGAACGGTACTCGTCTGTTGTTTGTTAAGCATCACGGCCGCCGGCACCGCCGCAACCGCAGACCAGGACGAAAACGCCATCAGGGAAACCGTGCGCCTGTATATGCATGGCACCAGCTTCAACGTACAGGATGAGATCAACCAGGCCTTCCATGCAAGCTCACGCCTTTACCTGGACGGTAAAAACGATACGGAATGGGAGTTGAGCGGTCCGGAATACGCCAAACTCTTTTCCCAAGAGAAAATAGGGCAATTCAATGGGCGCCACGGGCGGCTGATCAAGGTCGATGTGAGCGGCAAGGTGGCCACCGCCAAGGCCGAGATCCACATTCCCCAACAAGGGGTCCGCTATGTGGATGTGTTTCTTTTGAAAAAGATTGCAGGCAGCTGGAAGATCGTCAGCAAGTCGGCCCATCGCGAGCCGGCCGCCCCGCGCCAGGCACGCAAGGTGCTGCTGGTGGTGTCGAATGTGCATCAATATCCCGGTACAAAGGTTAATGCTGGCAATAATTTCCCCGAACTGGCTTATACCTATGATGCCTTTCGCAAGGCAGGGTATGCCGTCGACTTCGTCAGTCCCGACGGGGGCGCCATTCCCCTGGAAATGATCGTCACGTCGGACGAGCTGCTCAAGAAGCATCTGTACGACAGTGATTTCATGTGGGCACTGGCCCATACCAAGCCCGTCGCCGAGGTCAGGGCAGACGACTATGCAGGCATGGCTTTCGTCGGCGGCGGCGCGGCCATCGTCGGCATCCCGGACAACAAGGCGCTGCAGGATATTGCCTTGCGTATCTACGAACAACAGGGCGGGGTGATCGCGGCCATCTGCCATGGCACCGAGGGCATCAAGAATCTGAAGCTGCGTGACGGTACTTTCCTCATCCAGGGCAAGGTGCTCACCTCGTTCCCCGATGCGTTTCTCAACAAGGAATCGCCGGTCTACAAGGCCTACCCCTTTTCGGCAGAAGCCAGCATCAAGCGCCATGGCGGCATCTTCCGGCACGGCGCCAACGGCAAGAGTCACGTCGAGGTCGATGGCCGGCTGGTGACGGGCATGAGCTGGGAAGCGTCCGTCGGCGTGGCGGAATCCATGATCCGCCTGATCGAACAGTAGCGGACGGTTTCCTGGCGGGTCGGGCGCGGCGCCGCACTGGCGCGCGCGGCTTTACAGCTGGCTGGGGGAGCGGCGCATTTCCGCCACGAAGTCGTAATGATCGCTGCGGCAATACGAATGCGTCAATTCCACCGCTTCGCCCGAGTCCAGGTAGGCGATGCGCGTGATAAACAGCACGGCCTGGCCATCGGGAATGCCCAGCTGCTTGGCCAGCTCGGCCGTCGCATTCATGGCGCGGATGTGCTGCAAGGCCCGCACGGGGGCCTTCTTGATGCTGCTCAGGTATTCATACAGGGAATCGCCCACGGCGCCCGGGTCCGACACCACGCTGAAGGGCAGCACGCTCACTTCGTATGCCATCACCACGTCGTCGGCCAGGCGCAAGCGCTCCAGGCGCGCCACTTTCGTATTCTGCGCCAGGCCCAGGCTCAGCTGTTCATCGCTGCTGGCGATGACGACGTCGCGCTTGAGCCAGCGCGAGCCGGGACGGTAGCCCCGCTGCTGCAATTGCTCGGAAAAGCTCGACAGGTTCGACAGCGGCTGCTCGATGCGCGGGGCAATATAGTTGCCCGAGCCACGGCGGCGCACGACGAGGCCTTGCTCGACCAACTGGTCGATGGCCTTGCGGGCAGTCACGCGCGATACGTCGAGCAGTTCGGACAGGGTACGTTCGGATGGCAGGGCCTGGTCTACCTGGTAGCGGCCGTTGCGTACGTCATCGCTCAGCTTGCGGGCGATCTGCATATATAAAGGCGAATTGTCATTTAAATCGACCTTGAGTTCTACGCTGGTCTGGCTCATACAGTTCTCCTTGTCCTCCTAGTGTAATAGCGATGGCCCTTGTGCGTATCCCGTCCACCCATGAATAAATGGAAAATAGGCATAAATAACGGTTATACACTTAAAAAAACAATGTTTTACCGAGGGTATAGCTTTGCATTATAGATAAATAAGCAATTTTCATTAGCGCGGGAAACTTTCCCGCCCTATGCTGGCGGCGCATCCACACAGGGCGTCAGAATATGAAAAAGAGAATCACGGGGCTGCTCGGCCTGCTGCTGCTGGGCGGCATCTGGCCCGCCATGGCCACGCCGCCCAGCAGCGCCAGCACGCCCGTGGCCGGCCCGCAGCAGCGCGCCCTCGATGCGGACTTGTCCGCCATCGTCGGCGATGGGGCGCATCCGCTGGCCAGCCTGTCCGTGCTGGCCATCCGCCACGGCAAGGTGTCGTACCAGCAGCAGTTCGGCTACCGCCACCTGGGCGCCACGCCGGCGGACCATCTGCCCGTCACGCCAGCCACCCTGTTCCGCATCGCTTCGGTGTCCAAGATGATGACCACCCTGGGCCTGATGCGGCTGGTGGAGCAGGGCAAGCTGAGCCTGGACCAGGATGTCAGTATTTACCTGGGCTTCTCCCTGCGCAACCCGCACTTTCCCCAGCAGCCCCTGACCCTGCGCAGCCTGCTCAGCCATACCTCCTCGCTGCGCGATGCGGGCGGCTATGCCTGGGGCCCCGAACGCCGCCTGCGCGACGTGTTTACGGCCGGCGGCGACCTCATGTGGGATGCGGCGGCCCCGCCGGGCCGCTATTTCACGTATGCCAACCTGAACTGGGGCGTGATCGGCACGGTGATGGAGCAGGTCACGGGCGAACGCTTCGACCTGCTGATGCGGCGCCTGCTGCTCGACCCCATGGACTTGCGCGGCGGCTATAACCCGGCGGCCTTCCCGGCGGAAGACGTGGCAAATACGGCCACCCTGTACCGCAAGCGCGCGCCGGACACGGAAGCGTGGCAGCCGCACGGCCCCTGGATCGTCCAGGTCGACGACTTTCATGCGCATGCCCCCGCCGCGCCGGCCGGCCTCGAACGGTATGTGATCGGCAGCAACGCCACCGTCTTCAGTCCCACGGGCGGCCTGCGCATTTCCGCCGCCGGCCTGGGCACGGTCATGCAGATGCTGCTCGACGGCGGACGCCATCGGGGCAGGCAGCTGTTGCAGCCGGCCACCATCGCGTTGATGTTTGGCCGGCAATGGCAGCTGGCGCCCGACGCTGGCAACGGCAACAGCGAACGGGGCCTGTACCGCGCCTGGGGCCTGGGCAACCAGCAGTTCGATGCCGTGGCGGGGCAGGGCAATGGCCTGGTCGACGGCGCCAGCTTCACGGCCGTGGGCCACCTGGGCGACGCGTATGGCCTCGTCTCCGCCTTCGTGCTCGATTTCAGGAACAAGAACGGCATGGTGATGCTGGTGGGCGGCACGGGCAGCGATCCGGAAGGCTATCCTGGCCAGTATTCCGCCATGGGGCGCAGCGAGGAATTGATCCTCACCGCCCTGTATCGTGGTGCGATTGCCAACAATCAATAGCGCGCCAAGATAGTGCATTCCTGAAAGTTATGGCTGCACCATGATGTTTCATTGGCTGCCTTGATGCCCAGCCTCTAAGCTCTTCCCGAATGCTCCCGCACCATGGGAGCGCAACGCAGCGAGGCAACATGCAGCAACAAGTCATCATCATCGGCGGCGGCATCGTCGGTCTGACATCGGCCTGGTGGCTGGCCGAGGCCGGCTACAAGGTCACCTTACTAGAGCGTAACGAACAAGTGGCCATTGCCGCCAGCTACCGCAATGGCGGCCAGCTCAGCTATCGCTATGTGGCGCCGCTGGCGGACGCGGGCGTGCCCTTCAAGGCCTTGCAATGGCTGCTGCAGAAAGACGGTCCCCTGCGCTTTCGTCCCGAAGCGGACTGGCGCCAGTGGCGCTGGCTGGCCAGTTTCTTGCGCAATTGCAATGCTGCCAGCAATGCCCGCACGACGGCCAAGCTGCTGGAATTGGGCGAACTGAGCCGCGCCGGCATGGCGCAGCTGGAATTGACGGTGGCGCCCGACGCGTACGCGCGACGCGAGGCAGGCAAGCTCATCGTCTACCGCTCGCCCGCCATCTTCCAGCGGGCCGTGGCGCGGCCGGAATCGGAAGAGGCGCGCATCGTCCTGTCTCCGTCTGAAGCGGTACAGCGCGAACCGGCGCTGGCCGCCTTGCAGGGTGCCCTGGCGGGCGGCATCTTCACGGAAGGCGAAGCGGTGGCCGATTGCCACGCCTTTTGCCTGGCGCTGGAAGCGCGCCTGCTGCAGCACCCGAATTTTTCCCTGTTACTCAAAGGCGAGGCGCGCCGTCTCGTCACGCGCAATGGCAAGGTCGCGGGCGTCGACACCAGCCTGGGCCTGCTGGAAGCGGACCATTACGTGCTGGCGGCCGGCATCCAGAGCCGCGACCTGGCCGCCACGGCGGGCATCTACCTGCCCCTGTATCCCTTGAAGGGCTACAGCCTGACGGCGCCCATCCGCGCACAGGACAAGGCGCCCGAGATCAGCATCACGGATTTCGAGCGCAAGGTGCTGTATGCGCGCATCAAAGGAGACCTGCGCGTGGCCGCCATGGTCGACATGGTGGGCGCCGACAACAGCATCGACTGGGGCCGTATCGCCGGCCTGACGCGGCTGGCGCGCGAAGCCATGCCGCGCGGCGCCGACTACGACCAGGCCACGGCCTGGGCCGGCCTGCGTCCCGCCACGCCGAACAGCGCGCCGCTGGTGGGTGCCAGCAAGGTAGGCAACCTGTGGCTGAACGTGGGCCACGGCCCGCTGGGCTTTACCTTTGCCGCCGGCACGGCGCGCATCCTCGCCGACGTGATGCAGAACAAGGCGCCGCCGTTCGCGCTGGACTTCCTCAGTCCGAAAAAATAGCTGGCCAGGGCGGCGCGCACGCGCCGCTGCCTTTATGGCGGATAATTGCGGAACTTTACAGTTTCCCTGTCTGCCAACGCATGCCCACACCCCCGACATCTGCCGCCTGCCCCTGCGGCGGCGCCTCCTACGCCAGTTGCTGCGGCCCGTATATCGCGGGCGACGCCCTGCCGCCCACGGCCGAAACCCTGATGCGTTCGCGCTACACGGCCTTCACCCTGCGCGACGAGCCCTATCTGCGCGCCACCTGGCACGCCAGCACCCGTCCCGCCGATGCCTTGTTTGCCGACGAAGAAAAAGTCCACTGGCTGGGACTTGAGGTAAAATCTGCTTTACGTTTACGTCAACGTAAAGCAGAATCAGCAGATCAAGCCGAAGAGACAAACCGCGACAGCGTGGAATTCGTGGCCCGCTACAAGGTCAACGGCCGCGCGCACCGCCTGCATGAAGTGAGCCGCTTCGTGCGCGAGGCGGGCGAGGGCGGTGGCGCCCTGCGCTGGTTTTATCTCGACGGCAGTTTTCCCGAATAGCGCGACCCGAGAGACCGGGCGATAATAAAAAGGAACCGCAATGCCGCATATCGAAAGCAAACTCAATCCGCGCAGTGAAGATTTCAAGGCCAATGCCGCGGCCATGCAAGCCATCGTCGACGATCTGCGCGACAAGGTGGCAAAAATCGCGGCCGGCGGCGGCGAAGCTGCCTGCGCCAAGCACGTCGCGCGGGGAAAACTGCTGCCGCGCGACCGCGTGCAGATGCTGCTCGATCCCGGCACGCCCTTCCTCGAGTTTTCGCAGATGGCGGCCTACGCCATGTACCAGGACGCCAAGGGCGTCGATGCGGCGCCCGCCGCCGGTATCATCACGGGCATCGGCAGGGTCTCCGGCCAGGAATGCGTCATCGTCTGCAACGACGCCACCGTCAAGGGCGGCACCTACTACCCGATGACGGTGAAAAAGCACTTGCGCGCCCAGGAAATCGCCGACCAGAACAACCTGCCGTGCATCTACCTGGTCGATTCGGGCGGCGCCAACCTGCCGAACCAGGACGACGTCTTCCCCGACCGCGACCATTTCGGCCGCATCTTCTACAACCAGGCGAACCTGTCGGCCAAGGGCATCCCGCAGATCGCCGTCGTGATGGGCTCTTGCACGGCGGGCGGCGCCTACGTGCCGGCCATGAGCGACGAATCGATCATCGTCAAGGAGCAGGGCACGATTTTCCTCGGCGGCCCGCCGCTGGTGAAGGCGGCCACCGGTGAAGTGGTGACGGCAGAAGACCTGGGCGGCGGCGACGTACACACGCGTTTGTCCGGCGTGGTCGACCACCTGGCGCAGAACGACCTGCATGCGCTGTCGCTGGCGCGCACCATCGTCTCGAACCTGAACCGCAAAAAACCGCAGCAGATGGACTTGCGCGCATCCGTCGAGCCGAAATACCCGACGCAGGAGCTGTACGGCGTGATCCCCGTCGACACGCGCAAGCCCTTCGACGTGCGCGAGGTGATCGCGCGCATCGTCGACGGCAGCGATTTCGACGAATTCAAGGCCCGCTACGGCACCACCCTGATCTGCGGCTTCGCCCACATCTATGGCGTGAAAGTCGGCATCATCGCCAATAACGGCATCCTGTTCTCCGAATCGGCCCTGAAAGGCACGCATTTCATCGAATTGTGCTGCCAGCGCAAGATCCCCCTCGTCTTCCTGCAAAACATCACGGGCTTCATGGTGGGCCGCAAGTACGAAAACGAAGGCATCGCCCGCAATGGCGCCAAGATGGTGACGGCCGTGGCCACGGCCGCCGTGCCGAAATTCACCGTCATCATCGGCGGCAGCTTCGGCGCCGGCAACTACGGCATGTGCGGCCGCGCGTTTTCGCCCCGCTTCATGTGGATGTGGCCCAATGCGCGCATTTCCGTCATGGGCGGCGACCAGGCCGCGTCCGTGCTGGCCACCGTCAAGCGCGACGGCATCGAAGGCAAGGGCGGCGCATGGAGCGCGGACGAGGAAGCGGCCTTCAAGCAGCCGATCAAGGATCAATATGAACACCAAGGCCACCCGTACTACGCCACCGCGCGCTTGTGGGACGATGGCGTGATCGACCCGGCCGACACCCGCATGGTGCTGGGCCTGGGCCTGTCGGCCGCGCTCAACGCGGAAATCCCGGACACGAAGTTCGGCGTATTCCGCATGTAATCGGCAGGCAAGGGAGAAAACCATGGAATTTGAAACCTTAAAGCTGGTCATCGAGGGCAATGTCGCCACCGTGACCCTGAACCGCCCCGACGTGCGCAACGCCTTCAACGAGACGACGATCGCCGAACTGGCGCGCGCCTTCGAGGGACTGGGACGCAGCGACATGGTGCGCGCCATCGTGCTGGCGGCCAATGGCGCCGCCTTCTGCGCCGGCGCGGACCTGAACTGGATGAAGAAGATGGCAGGCTACACGCATGCCGAAAACCAGGCCGACGCACTGCAGCTGGCGCAGATGCTGCGCACGATTTACCTGTGCCCGAAACCCGTCGTGGCGAAGATCCAGGGCGACTGTTATGCGGGCGGCATGGGCCTCGTCGCCGCATGCGATATCATTCTGGCTGCGGAAGACGTGCATTTCTGCCTGAGCGAAGTGCGGCTGGGACTGATTCCCGCCACTATTTCACCGTATGTCATCAAGGCCATGGGCGAAAACGCGGCACGCCGCTATTTCCTGACCGCGGAGCGATTCTCCGCGCAAGAGGCGCTGCGCATCGGCTTTGCCCACGAGGTAGTCGCTGGCGACGCACTGGACGCGAAAACCGCCGAAGTGCTGAAAGCGCTGACGGGCAACAGCCCGCATGCCGTGGCGCAGGCGAAGACGCTGGTGCGCGAAATCGTCGGCCAACCCGTCGACGATGCGCTGCTGCAGGACACCGCCGAGCGCATCGCGCAGATCCGCGCCTCGGAGCAGGGACGCGAAGGCGTGCAATCGTTCCTCGACAAGCGCAAGCCGAGTTGGCTCATGGGCTAGCAATATCATTGGAGCAGTTTTGAAAGCAGAAAAACAATCGGGCTGGGTCGAACGCAGTCTGCGCAGCGTGTGGCATCCGTGCACGCAAATGCAGCACCACGAGACGGTCCCATTGATCCCCGTCAGCCACGGCCGCGGCGCCTGGCTGTATGATCACGAAGGACGACGCTACCTGGACGCCATCAGTTCCTGGTGGGTGAACCTGTTCGGCCATGCCAATCCCCGCATCAATGCGGAATTGAAGGACCAGCTGGACCGGCTGGAACACGCCATGCTGGCCGGTTTCACGCATGAACCCGTGATCGAGCTGTCGGAAAAGCTCTCCGCCCTGACGGGCGGCGTGCTTGGCCACAGCTTTTACGCGTCCGACGGCGCTTCGGCCGTGGAAATCGCCCTGAAAATGAGTTTTCACGCCTGGCGCAACAGCGGCAAGAGTGACAAACAGGAATTCGTCTGTTTAAAAGGCAGCTACCACGGCGAAACCATCGGCGCCCTGGCCGTCACGGACGTGGCCCTGTTCAAGGATGCCTACGGCCCGCTGCTGCGGGCTACGCAGACGGTGATGTCGCCCGACTTCCGCCAGGCGGCCGAAGGCGAAACGGCGCAGGACGTGGCGCGCCGCGCCGCCTTTGAAGTGGAACAGCTGTTCCAGCAGAAGGCCGACAAGATCGCCGCCATCATCATCGAACCGCTGGTGCAATGCGCCACCGGCATGGCCATGCACGACCCGCTGTACCTGTCGCTGGTGCGCGCCCTGTGCGACCGGTATCAAGTCCACCTGATCCTCGATGAAATCGCCGTCGGCTGCGGCCGCACGGGCACCTTCTTCGCGTGCGAGCAGGCCGGCATCTGGCCCGACTTCGTCTGCCTGTCGAAAGGCATCAGCGGCGGCTACCTGCCCTTGTCGCTGGTGATGACGCGCGAAGACATTTATCAAGCCTTCTACAGCAGCGACGTGCGGCGCGGCTTTTTGCATTCGCACTCGTACACGGGCAACCCGCTGGCCTGCCGCGCGGCGCTGGCCACCCTGTCGATTTTCGAGGAAGACGATGTGCTGGCCACCAACCGCGTGCGCGCCGCGAAAATCACGCAGGCGCTGGCGCCGCTGGCGCAGCATGACAAAGTCAAACACTTCCGCCAGCAGGGCATGATCTGGGCTTTCGATGCGGTGGACGCGGCGCCCGATTTCTCGCGCCGCTTCTTCGGCGCGGCCCTGGAACATGAACTGCTGATGCGCCCCATCGGCGCCACCGTCTACCTGATGCCGCCCTACATCCTCGACGACGCGGAGATCGCGGGACTGGGCCAGCAGACCCTTGCCGTCTTCAACCATGTGATCGGGGCCTGAGATGGAACTGCTCACCCGCTTGAAACAGCAGCTGCAGGGGCTGGAAGAGCGCAGCCTGGTGCGCCGCCGCCGCACCGTCGACACGCCGTGCGCGCCGCGCCTGACGGTGGACGGCCGCGCCATGCTGGCCTTTTGCAGCAATGACTACCTGGGCCTGGCGTCGCATCCGCGCATCGTCGCCGCCCTGCAGGAGGGCGCCACGCTGTATGGCGCCGGCAGCGGCGCGTCGCACCTGATCAGCGGCCATAGCCGCGCCCACGCGCAGCTGGAAGAACGCCTGGCCGATTTCGTGGGCGCCAACCTGGAAGCGGCGCGCGCGCTGTACTTCTGCACGGGCTACATGGCCAATTTGGCCGTGCTGACGGCCCTGTCGGCGGGCGACGCGGAGACCGAGATTTTCTCGGAAGCGCTGAACCACGCTTCGCTGATCGACGGCACGCGCCTGGCCCGCGTAAAAACGCGCGTGTATCCGCATGCGGACCTCGATGCCCTGGCGGGCCTGCTGGCGGCCAGCATGGCGCAGACAAAAATCGTCGTCACCGACAGCGTCTTCAGCATGGACGGCGACCTGGCGCCGCTGCCCGCGCTGCTGGCCCTGTGCGAGCAATACGGCGCCTGGCTGGTGGTCGACGACGCGCACGGCTTCGGCGCGCTGGGAGCCGATGGCCGCGGCGCCCTGGAACACTTCGGCCTGCGTTCGCCCTACCTCGTGTACGTGGGGACCCTGGGCAAGTCGGCCGGCGTGGGCGGCGCCTTTGTGTGCGCCCACGAGGCCGTGATCGAAACCCTGATCCAGAAGGCGCGCCCCTACATCTTCACGACGGCGGCCGCGCCCGCGCTCGCGCATGCGCTGCTGGCCAGCCTGGACATCATCGCCGGCGAGGAAGGCCGGCAGCGCCGCGCCCACCTGGCGGCGCTGGTGGCGCAGTGGAACGCGGGCTTGCAGCTGCAGCGCTGGCAAGCCTTGCCGTCGCTCTCCGCCATCCAGCCCGTCATCATCGGCGAGAACGCGGAAATGATGGCCATCGCCGCCACCCTGTACGAACAGGGCCTGTGGGTCGGCGCCATCCGCCCGCCCACCGTGCCGGCGGGGACGGCGCGCCTGCGCGTGACCCTGTCGGCCGGCCATACGGCGCAGGAAGTGGCGCAATTGATCAATGCAGTCAACACCCTGGAAAGGACTCGCCATGAGCCTTGATGACCCTATCGTGGCCGAGGTGCTGGCGGACCTGGCGCCGGCCGTGCAGCCCGCGCCCGCCGCCACCGGCCTGCCATCGCGCTTTGCCTGTTTCGTCACCGGCACGGACACGGAAATCGGCAAGACCCTGACCTCGTCGGCCCTGCTGCACGCACTGGTGGCGCGCGGCGTGCGCGCCTGCGGCATGAAGCCCGTCGCCGCCGGCGCTGAAATGCGCGACGGCGAGCTGCATAATGAAGACGCCGACAGCCTGATCGCCGCCGGCAACGTCACCATGCTGCCCAGCCTGACGACGCCCTACATGCTGAAGGAACCGGCGGCACCGCACATCGCCGCCGCCCTCGAAGGCGTGAGTATCGAATCGGTGCCCATCCTGGCCGCCTACCTGGAAATCGCCGCCGCCTCGGACGCGGTGGTGGTCGAAGGCGTGGGCGGCTTTCGCGTGCCGCTGTCGCCCGGTTTCGACTCGGCCGACCTGGCGCAGCAGCTCGATCTGCCCGTGATCCTCGTGGTCGGCATGCGCCTGGGCTGCATCAGCCAGGCCTTGCTGACGGTGGAAGCCATCGAAGCGCGCGGCCTGACCGTCATCGGCTGGGTCGCCAACACGCTGGAAGTGGAAATGCGCTTCCTCGACGAAAATATCGAAGCGCTGATCGAGCGCATCCCGGCGCCGCTGCTGGGCAGGGTGCCGCGCCTGGCGCAGCCCAGCGCGGAAGCGGCGGCGGCCTATCTCGATTTCACCGGCCTGCCCAACTGGCCGGCGCAGCAGTCGAAGCATTAAACCAAACACTGATTCAACCAGACACTTAAACGTATCCAAAAATAGAAGCGAAGGAAGCACCATGTCTCACGTCCAAGAAGCAGCAAAAACCGTCGAACTGCACCGCCCCGCGGCGCGCATCACCGTGCCGGAAGCGGCCACCTGGCCCGTCGCCGACGTACTGGCCCTGTTCGACCTGCCATTCAATGAGCTGATGTTCCAGGCCCAGCAGACCCACCGCGCCAACTTCCCGGACGGCGACGTGGAACTGGCGACCCTGTTGTCGATCAAGACGGGCGGCTGCGAGGAAGACTGCGGCTACTGCCCGCAGGCGGCCCGCTACGACACGGGCGTGGAAGCGAAAAAAATCCTCGACATCGACACGGTGCTCGACGCGGCGCGCCAGGCGAAAGCCAACGGCGCCACGCGCTTCTGCATGGGCGCCGCCTGGCGCAGCCCGAAAGAGCGCGACATGGAAAAAGTCGAAGAGATGGTGAGCAAGGTCAAGGCGCTGGGCCTGGAAACGTGCGCTACTCTGGGCATGCTGGAAGAAGGCCAGGCGGACCGCCTGAAGAACGCGGGCCTGGACTTCTACAACCACAACCTCGATACGGCGCCCGAGTTCTACGACAACGTCATCTCCACGCGCGAATACCAGGACCGCCTCGACACCCTGGGCCGCGTGCGCGAAGCAGGCTTGAAAGTATGCTGCGGCGGCATCGTCGGCATGGGCGAGACGCGCTTGCAGCGCGCCGGTCTGATCGCCCAGCTGGCGAACCTGAATCCGTATCCGGAATCGGTGCCGGTGAACCACCTGGTACAGGTGGAAGGCACGCCTTTGTACGGCCTGGAAGCGCTGGACCCGTTCGAATTCGTGCGCACCATCGCCGTGGCCCGCATCACCATGCCGAAGGCGCGCGTGCGCTTGTCGGCGGGCCGCCGCCAGATGGGCGAAGCCGTGCAAGCCATGTGCTTCCTGGCCGGCGCCAATTCCATCTTCTACGGCGACAAGCTGCTCACCACCGACAACCCGGAAGCGGAAGACGACCGCACCCTGTTGAACAAACTGGGTCTGCAGACGCGCGGCGCCATGCTGGACTCGGTGCAGAAAGAGAAGTGCGGCTGCTGATCGAAGTCAACCGGGGTCAGACCCGCCGGGTCTGACCCCAGCTCTTGCTTTTGGGTTAAACAAGAACCCAACGTCTGTCCTGCCGGGGTCTGACCCAAAGGGTCTGACCCCACAATAAAAAACTTCCAGCCACGAGCTGCAAAGAGAGAGACCATGTTCACTAAAATCCTGATCGCCAACCGCGGCGAAATCGCCTGCCGTGTCGCCGCCACCGCGCGCCGCATGGGCATCCAGACCGTCGCCGTGTATTCGGAAGCGGACGCCAACGCCAAGCACGTCGCCGTCTGCGACGAAGCCGTCCTGATCGGCCCCGCGCCGGCCAAGGAAAGCTATCTGTGCGGCGACAAGATCATCGCCGTGGCGCTGGCGACAGGGGCGCAGGCGATCCACCCGGGCTATGGTTTCCTGTCCGAGAACGCCGACTTCGCCGACGCCTGCCACGCGGCGGGCCTCGTCTTCATCGGCCCGCCGGCGTCCGCCATGCGCGCCATGGGCTCGAAATCGGCCGCCAAGTCGCTGATGGAAAAGGCGAATGTACCGCTGGTGCCCGGCTACCACGGCGAAGAACAGGATGCGGACTTTTTGCACACGCAAGCTGACAAGATCGGCTACCCCGTCCTGCTGAAGGCCTCGGCCGGCGGCGGCGGCAAGGGCATGCGCGTCATCGAGCAGTCCGCCGACTTCAAGGCCGCGCTGGCCTCGTGCAAGCGCGAAGCGATCAGCTCCTTCGGCGACGACAAGGTGCTGGCCGAAAAATACCTGTCGCGTCCGCGGCATATCGAAATCCAGGTGTTTGCCGATACCCTGGGCAACTGCATCTATCTCTTCGAGCGCGATTGCTCGGTGCAGCGCCGCCACCAGAAGGTGCTGGAAGAAGCGCCGGCGCCGGGCATGCCGGCGGAGCGCCGCGCGGCCATGGGCGAGGCGGCCGTCGCCGCCGCCAAGGCCGTCGGCTACGTGGGCGCGGGCACGGTGGAGTTCATCGCCAACCAGGATGGCTCGTTCTACTTCATGGAGATGAACACGCGCCTGCAGGTGGAACACCCGGTGACGGAAATGATCACCGGCACCGACCTCGTGGAATGGCAGCTGCGCGTCGCCTTTGGCGAGCCGCTGCCGAAAAAACAGCATGAACTGGCCATCCACGGCCACGCCATCGAAGCGCGCATCTACGCGGAAAATCCGGAAAAAGGCTTCCTGCCGTCGATCGGCACCCTGCGCCACATGCAGTCGCCACCGGCCGTGACGTTCGAGCTGGGCGGCACGGTCGCCCCGGCCGGCGTGCGCATCGATTCGGGCGTGCGCGAAGGCGACGCCATTTCGCCTTTCTACGACCCGATGATCGCCAAGCTGATCGTCTGGGGCGCGGACCGCCGCGAAGCGCTGGCGCGCATGGCGCAGGCGCTGGCGGACTACCAGATCGTCGGCCTGGCCAGCAATATCGCCTTCTTGAAGCGCCTGGTCGAAGGCCAGGCATTCTCCAGCGCGGACCTGGACACGGGTTTGATCGAGCGCAATCACGACGCCCTGTTCCCCGCCCTGCAGGCGGCACCCGACACGGCCCTGGCGCTGGCGTCCGTCGCCCTGCTGTTGGAAGAAAAAGCGGCCGCCGAAACGCAGTCGACCAACCGCGCCGACCCGTGGGGCAATGCCCTGGGCTGGCGTTTGAACAGCACCCTGGGCCGCAGCCTGGCGTTCGGCGACGAATTTAGCCAGGCCGGCGACGGCAAGGCCTATGCCGCGCGCATCGCCTATCAAAACGATGGCTGGCTGTTCAACGGCCTGCCCCTCACCTTGACGGCGCGCCAGGGCAACGAGCTGCACATCAAGCTGGGCGAGCATGCCGTGCACGGCACCGTGCTGCGCGACGGCGAACAGTTCCACGTATTTAGCAAGGGCTTGCACCACACCCTGCACTACAGCGACCCGATGGCCCACGCGGGCGAAACGGAAGCGGAAGGCGGCCGCCTGACGGCCCCCATGCCGGGCAAGGTCGTCGCCGTGCTGGTCAATCAAGGCCAGGACGTCAAGAAGGGCGAGCCGCTGGTCATCATGGAAGCGATGAAGATGGAGCACACCATCGCCGCGCCGCACGACGGCCTGGTGGAAGAGGTGCTGTACGCCGTCGGCGACCAGGTGGCCGATGGCGCGCCGCTGCTGGCCTTCAAGGCTGCCGCTTAAGGAGCGCCCTTGGAAACGTCCATGCGCATTCTTCTACAACGTTCGGACGGCAAGGAAGCGGCGTGGATCGCCGATTTCAAGGACTTGCTGCCCGAAGCGCAGATCCACTTCTGGCGCGAAGGCGAAACGGCCGCGCCCTGCGACTACGCCGTCGTGTGGCAGCCGCCGGCCGCCATGCTGCCCGTATTGAGCGAGGTCAAAGCCATCTTCAACACGGGCGCCGGCGTCGACGCGCTCCTGAAATTCGGCGACGCGCTGCCCGCCCGCGTGCCGCTGGTGCGCCTGGACGACGCGGGCATGGGCGTGCAGATGGCCGAATATGTGAGCCACGCCGTGCTGCGCCATTTCCGCCGCTTCGACGACTATGAGGCGCAGGGCCGCGCCGGCATCTGGCAGCCGCTGCCCGCGTTCGAGAAGACGGATTTCCCCGTCGGCGTGCTGGGCATGGGCGTGCTGGGCACGCGCGTGCTGCAGGCGCTGGCACAGTTCGAGTTCCCCCTGCGCGGCTGGAGCCGCAGCCAGAAACAGGCCGATGGCGTGGCCTGCTTCGCGGGCGAGGAGGGACTCGAAGCATTCTTGCGCGGCACGCGCGTGCTGGTCTGCATGCTGCCCCTCACGCCGGACACGCACAACCTGCTCGACCGCGCGCGCCTGTCCATGCTGCTGCCGGGCGCCTACGTCATCAACGTGGCGCGCGGCGCGCATCTCGCCGAGCCGGACTTGCTGACCCTGATCCGCTCCGGGCATATCGCCGGCGCGACCCTGGACGTGTTCCGCAACGAGCCGCTGCCGCAGCAGCACCCGTTCTGGCAGGAACCCCGCATCACCATCACGCCGCATATTTCGGCGGCCACCCTGCGCCGCGAAAGCGTGGCGCAGATCGCCGCCAAGATGCGCCGCCTGCACGCCGGAGAAGCAGTCGCCGGCATCGTCAACCGTTTGCAAGGATATTGAAATGAACGCTCAAGCCAATTTGCCGAAACAGGTCAAGATCGTCGAAGTGGGCCCCCGCGATGGCCTGCAAAACGAAAAGGAAACCATCAGCGCCGCCGTGAAGATCGAACTGGTCGACCGCCTGACCTCGGCCGGCTTCGCCAACATCGAGGCGGCATCCTTCGTGTCGCCGAAATGGGTGCCGCAGATGGCCACCAGCGCGGAAGTGATGGAGAAAATCGCGCGCCGCCCCGGCACGATCTATTCGGCGCTGACGCCGAACATGCAAGGCTTTGATGCGGCGCTGGCGGCGAAGGCCGATGAAGTGGTGATCTTCGGCTCGGCGTCGGAAGCGTTCTCGCAAAAGAACATCAACTGCTCGATCGCCGAATCGATCGCCCGCTTCGAAGGCGTGGCGAAGGCGGCCAAGGAACACGGCCTGCGCCTGCGCGGCAGCATCAGCTGCGCCTTCGGCTGCCCCTACCAGGGCGACGTGCCGCTCGACGCCGTGGCCGACGTGGTGGGGCGCATGCGCGACCTGGGCTGCGACGAGATCGACATCGCCGACACCATCGGCGTGGCCACGCCGCGCAAGACGCAGGCGGTGATGGAGCGCGCGATTGCCGCCTTCCACGTGGGCGGCCTGTCCGGCCACTTCCACGACACCTACGGCCAGGCGCTGGCGAATATCTACGCCAGCCTGGAGGTGGGTATTGCGATTTATCATTCGTCCGTCTCCGGCCTGGGCGGCTGCCCCTACGCCAAGGGCGCCACCGGCAACGTGGCCACCGAGGACGTGCTGTACATGATGCAAGGGCTGGGCATCGCCACCGGCATCGACCTGGACCTGGTGGTGGACGCGGGCCAGTTCATCTCGCAACAACTGGGCCGCAAGGGTTCCAGCCGCGCCGGCAACGCCATCGCGGCGAAACGCGCAGGCTGACCTCAGGGGGCAGCCCCTCGGCGCCAGCACAGCCGGGGTCTGCCCCCGGCAGTGCAAATGCAAGGGGCAACCGTACAGACGAAAAAAAACCCAAGAGTCGAAACTCTTGGGTTTTTTTCTACAAATTTGGTCGGAGTACAAGGATTCGAACCTTGGACCCCCTGGTCCCAAACCAGGTGCGCTACCGGGCTGCGCCACACTCCGAAGACCAAGATAATACAGGCCGTATCGACTTCGGTCAAGGGTCAGGTGAAACTCTGTGTAAATTATTTACGCGCGGCACTGGGACGCATGTATTTTTCAAAACAATTGAAGTATGCGACACTGGCCAGGCAAGTTATCCCGATCAGACATGAAGGCGACGACGGCAATGAATTTCAGTATCGAAAGAAACGACGGAAACGGCGGCGGCCAGCCCATGCCGAACCGCCGCGGCATCGCGCTGGGCATCGCCGTGTCCCTGCTGCTGCATGGCGCCTTGATCTATCTTTGGCGCCATGTGCAGCCGCCCGTCCAGCCAGACACGGCCCCGCGCGTGGAATCGATTGCCGTATGGATACGCCCGCTGGCCGCCAAGCCCCCCCCGCCCCCGCCGCCTGTCGAAGCCGTCAAGCCGCAGCGCGAACCCAAGCCCGTCAGCAAGCCGAAACGCGCCGCCCCCCGGGAAACGCCGGCGGCGGCCACGGCACCCGCGTCCAGCCCGCAAGCCATCACGGTGGTCCCGGCAGCACCGGCTACCAGTCCCGGCACCTTGACGCAGGACACGCCGAAATTCGACATGGAGGCGGCCAGGCGGACGGCGCGCCAGGTGGCGGGCGAGCGCGACCCGTCCAAGGTGGGCACGGCCGTGGGGCAGATCCCCGACAAGCCCCTGCAAACGGAAACCCAGCTGGCGCGCGACATCGCGCAGGGCAAGCGCGGCGACTGCCGCACCGCCTATGCGGGCGCCGGCTTGCTGGCGCCCGTGTTGATGCTGCTGGACAAGAAAGACAGCGGCTGCAAATGGTAATTATTTAGCAACACACCCATTTTGGCAGGATCCCACCCCAAATAGAAAGGCAAGGAGCCGCTTATTCCTGCCCCTTCAACTGCAACGCCCGCTCATACAGGGCATTTTTCTTGCGGCCCGTGATCTGCGCCGTCAGGTTCGCCGCCTGCTTGACGCTGCATTCGGCCAGCAGGATGTTGAGGATGCGTTCCGCTTCCACGTCTTCCGCATCCTGCGCTTCCGTGGCGCCTTCCAGCAGCACGACGAATTCACCCTTTTCGCGGTGCGCGTCGGTGCGGATCCAGCTTTCCGCCTCGGACAGGGGGCAGCGGTGGATTTCCTCGAACAGTTTCGTCAGCTCGCGCGCGAACACCACCTGGCGCGTCGGCTCGAACGCTGCCGCCAGGGCCGTGGCGCAATCGAGGATGCGGTGCGGCGCTTCGACTGCATTCATTCGCTCGATCGGCCTTCGCTGCTCACGGCGCTGGCCCGCGCGATGGACAAGCTGGGCCGCCGCGTGCCGCTGTTCGTGCAGGTGAACATCGGGGCGGAGGAGCAGAAGGGCGGCTGCGCGATTGCCGATCTGCCCGCGCTGCTCACCGAGGCGCGCACGGCGGACCTGCCGGTGATCGGCCTGATGTGCGTCCCCCCCGCCG
>NZ_RFSK01000069.1 GCF_009923995.1 Janthinobacterium sp.
CCGCCTGCGGGAATGGCTGCGGCCGTTTCACGGGGTGGCCACGCGCTACCTGCCGAACTACCTGGGATGGCGCTGGATACTCGACGCCGGGCGCATCCGTTCGCCCGAAACCTTATTGAAGGCAACGTTGGGAGTGTTCCCACACTTGATGGTGACATAGCCAAAAGAAAACGCCCGGACGGGCCGGGCGTGTATCTGATTTGCAACTTCTTCGGGCGGCGGCGCCGCGCGGCGTTTAGCCGATGGCGCGCAAGCCGCCGTTGACGACGCGCACGCGGTCGCCCTGGCGCCAGTTCGGCGCGGCGCTCTGGTGCACGGTGCGCGTCTTGCCATTGTCCAGGCGCACGACGATGTTGTAGCTGCGCGTGGCGCGCACATTGCCTTCGATCTGGTTGCCGGCCACGGCGCCGCCGACGGCGCCCAGCACGGTGGCCAGCTGGCGGCCGTGGCCGCCACCCACCTGGTTGCCCAGCAGGCCGCCGACGACGGCGCCGCCGGCCGCGCCCACGCCGCTGCCTTCGGCGCGCGTATTGACTTCATGGATGGATTCGACGACGCCGCAATTGCTGCACACCTGCGGGGCAGGCGCGGCCGCCACGTATTGCGGCTGCGGCTGGCGCACGGGTTGCGGCTGGGGTTGTTGCTGGACCGGCTGTGGCGGCGGTGGCAGGGCCGCCAGCGGCTGCGCGCCGGCAGGGGGCAGCGTCGTTTGCGGCTGGTTCGCCTGCAGGCTGGCCAGCTGCTCGGCCGAGGCGTTGGCCGACAGCGGCGGCGCTTCGCTTTGCGAGGAAGGCAGCCAGCCCATCAGGGCGGCCGTGCCGACGCCGCAGAACAGCAGCACGGCGACGGCGGCGGCAAGGACCAGCGGGTGGAGGGATTTGGTGGTGGTGGTCATGGAAGGCTCCTTGGTTCTTTTAAGTAATGAATGAGGGTAAAGCGTCTTGCGTCTTGGTCTTGATGTCTTGCTTGCAGCCAGTGTGCGACGCTGCGTCCTTCGCTTCCGTGCGTCACCGTACATACAGGACCGGTATCGCACCGTAGGCTAGGTAAAAATTATGTCGAGATGTAACGACAACCAGGAAAAGGCAATGCCAACAATGACCGCCAGCTTGAACTTGTCCCGTGATGCAGGCCGTGCCAGCCTGGGTGCGCCCGTGGCCGCGTCCGTCGCTGGCAACCGCTTGCTGGCGAGCCTGCCCGATGCCGACCTGCGCCACCTGGCGGCCCTGTTCGACAGCGTCACGGTCGAGGTGGGCGACGTGCTGTACGAGCCGGGCCAGCCCATCGCGCACATCTATTTCCCCGACGATTGCCTGATCTCGCTGCTGGCCGTGGCGGAAGGGCGCATGACCCTGGAAGTGGGCGCCGTGGGGCGCGAAGGCGTGCTGGGCGCGTCTGTCGCGCTGGGACATGACCTGGCGCAAGTGCGTGCCGTGGTGCAACGTTCCGGCACGGCCAGCCGCATCGCGTCGGCCGATTTCTGCGCCGAATTCGTCCAGCTCGACTCCCTGCAGCGCCTGCTGTACCGCTACACGGACACCCTGCTGGCGCAAGCCATCCAGATTGCCGTGTGCAGCCGCTTCCACGTGCTCGAGGCGCGCCTGGCGCGTTCCCTGCTGATCACGCGCGACCGCCTGCAGTCGGAAAAATTTCACCTGACGCATGAATTTCTCGCCCACACCCTGGGCGTGCGCCGCGTCGGCGTGACCAAGGCGGCCAGCGCGCTGCAACAGCAAAAACTCATCAGTTACAGCCGCGGCAACATCGAGATACTCGATTCGGCCGGCCTGGAAGCCGTTTCCTGCCGCTGCTACGAGCTGGTCAAGGATGCCGGTCCCATCGGCATGGCCAACGTCTTCGTCTGATTCCTGCTCCCTTCCGCCGTCACGTCCTGCCTTGCCGGCGTCGCGCACGCAAAAAAGCGGGGCGGGCGCCTCGGCACCCACCCCGCTTTTTTGTGCATGCTTACTTCGGCTTGACCTGGTTGCCGATCACGCCACCGACGGCTGCGCCGCCGACGGCGCCGACGGCGCTGCCGCCCGTCAGCACGGAACCGGCAACGGCGCCGACACCGGCGCCGATGGCCGTGTTTTTATCCTGGTTGGACATGTTGGCGCAGGCGGTCAGGCTCAGCAGAAGGGCAGCGACGGAAGTGGTGGCGGCGAGTTTTTTGATGGTTTGCATGATAGTTCTCCTATGAATTCGGACCTCGTGGCGCCGGCATGGTATGGGCCGGTGGGACTTCGTATCGCCACGTCTTGTTGTTTCAGGCACGCTTACAGCATAGGATTGTGGCAATGCAGGGTCTGTTCGGCAACGCACATAGGTGTGTAACAATTGTAAGACCGCCACGTGCCGCGCCGTCAGCGGGCGTGGCGCCGCTTGCCGCCCGGCTTGGGCGCCACCGGCTTGACGCGCGCGCCGGCCAGCAGGGCGGCGCAGGCGCTGTCCTCGCCCGGGCCGGCATTGACCAGCGGCAGCAGGGCCGCCACGGGCGCGACCACGGCCAGCGCCAGGGCGCCGCCGGCGCGCAGGGCAAGCACGCCCTTGTCGACGCTGACGTCGGGCTGGCTGAACGTGCCCTTCACGTACAGGGGCGAGCGCAGGGAAAAGATGCGCAAGCCCTTGCTGTCCGGCTGCAAGGTCAGGTCCAGGCGCTCATTGCCCAGGTTCACCGTGCCGTCGACATGCAGGATGGCGTCGTCCGTGTCGACGATGAACTGGCGCGTGCGCATCAGGCCCTTGCTGACGACGAAGTCGGCGGCCATGCAATTGAGCTTGACCTGCTTGTCGCCCACCAGCTTGGTGACGACGATGCTGCCGATATTCAAGCCCATCTCTTCCAGCAGCAGCTTGCTGATGCTGCCGCGGTCGATCAGCGCGCGCACTTCACCGTTCGAGCTGCCCAGCAGGGTGGCGACGGAATTGCCGGTGGCCGACAGCGAGGCGTCGCCGTTGATCTGGCCCACGCTGGCCTGCAGGGCGGGCAGGCGGGGAAACAGCTGCTGGATGTGCAGGTGGCGGGCGCTGGCCTTGAGTTCGGCGGCGATGCCGTTGGCGACGACCTTGCCGCTGCCGTCGAGCTTGATCTGCGACGTGAGGGTGCCGCCCGCCACGTTGAAATTCAGGGGCGTCAATGACAGCACGCCATCCGTCAGCACGACGTGCGTGTCGAGCTTGCTGATCGGCAATTCGGCGTCGCGCGTGATTCTGTCGGCCGTGTAGCGCACGTCCGCGTCCAGGCTGGTCCAGCGCTCCGTCTTGAATGTTTCTACTGGCAACACCTTGCCGGCCGGCTGCGTCGACGGCACGCCCCGCTCCTTCTTGCTGGCGCTGGAATCGGCGCCCACGAGCGGCCCCAGGTCGGACAGTTGCAGCAGGCGCGAATGCACTTCGCCCGTCAGGCGCTTGCGCGGCGTGCTGGCCGAAAATGCCAGCTTGCCGCCGATGTCGCTGGAACCCACCTTGCCGCTGAACTGCTCGTACACCCACTCGCCGCCGCGCGGCGCCAGGGTGCCCGTCAGGTGGCCTTCCGTGCTGAAATGGGGCGTTTCCGGCAGCAGCACGCCCGTCAGCGGGTACAGGCGGGCCATGCTGGGGCCGGACACTTTCAGGCGCACGTCGAGCGCGGCCAGGTCCGTGGGGCGCGTCAGGGTGCCCTCGATGGCCACGCTGGTGCCGCTCACGCGCATGTCCGCCTGCACGGGGAAGGGCGTGCCCTGGCGCTGCAGCGACAGCACGCCGCCCGCCTTGCCGCCGCCCTGCACGCTTTCGCCGCGGTAGGTGCCGGAGAGTGTCCAGGCGATGCCGTAGCGCTTGTCGTCCGTGAGCGTGTCGACATCGGCGCGCATGGCCGTGAGCGTGACGGCGTCCGTCAGGTAGACGGTACCCTTGCTGAAGACCACGCTTTGCAGCTCCAGCTGCCAGGGCGAGGACGGGTCCTGCTTCTCGAACGTCCAGTTGTTCCTGCCATCCTTGCTGCGCAGCAAGCGCACCTGCGGTGCATCGAAGCGCAGCTCGGGGATGACGATCTTTTTATCCAGCAAGGCCAGCGGATTGAGCGAGAACGCCATCTGGCTGACGGCGGCCAGCTGCGGCGGCGCGCCATCCGTTCCCGCCATGGCGTCCGGATTGCCCAAACGCACGTCTTGCGCCTGCAGGTGGGGCCAGGGCAGGTAATCGCGCCAGGTTTTCTGCACCCCGGCCGTGGCTGGCTGCTGCCACGTCAGCGACAGGTCGCCCGCGATGGCGAAGGGCCGTCCCAGCGCGTCGCTGGCGCGCGCGTTGAGCCAGGGCTTGGCGCGGTTCCAGTCCATGTTCAGCAGGACGACGGCGGCGGCCACGGGCACGGCGACGAGGACGGCGGCGCTGGCGAGGGCGATTTTCTGGCGGCGGGACAGGGAGAGAGTGCGTGGCATCGGGTGATTCTTTCTGGACAAGTAGTCACGATGCTACAGGAATCGCACCGAAGCCGGGGTCGTTTCCGCATTTGCCGGCTGGCGCGTGCGCTGGCGCACGTTGCCGCTGCAAGTATTGTCGATTTCCTACCCTATGTGCGGCACCGAACGGATATGCGGGGAGTGGGGGCCTATAACGTCATACATCAAACGCAGTTCCTGATTCCAGATGCACCGATGTCTGCATCATGCCGCTTAACATTTCTCCAGGAGAAGAAAAATGACAAACCGAGATTCCATCAACACCCCCTTGACCGCGCTGGCCGCCTGCGCCACGGCCATCGTCCTCATGACGGGCTGTTCCAGCCTGAAAACGCCGGCCACGGCCGACGTGGCCGTCTCGCGCGCCGCCGTCGATAACGCCGCCAGCGCCGGCGCCGCCGACCTGGCACCCGATGAAATGCGTTCGGCCCGCGAAAAGATGCGCATGGCCAACCAGGCCCTGAAGGACCGCGACTACAAGACGGCGCGCGACCTGGCCGACCAGGCACAGGCCGATGCCAAGCTGGCGCAAAGCAAGGCCAATTCGGCCAAGGCCACGAGCGCGGCCGATGAGATCAACGAGAACATCCGCGTCATGCGCGAAGAACTCGACCGTGCCAACCAGCAAGCCCCAAAACAATAACTAACAAGAAGAACAGGATCCCATCATGAAAAAAGCCACCTACACCACCATTCCCGGCCTGCTGGCCATGGCCGCCCTCGTTGCCGCCTGCAGCTCCGCGCCGACCACCACCAGCCTGCTCGACCAGACGCGCGGCGATTACATGGCGGCGCAATCGAACCCCATGGTATCGACGTATGCGCCACGCGAATTCCGCGAAGCGAGCGCTGCCCTGGAAGCGGCCAACGCGGCCGCCACGCGCCAGGAAGACAGCGAGAAGGTCGACAAGCTGGCTTACCTGGCCAAGCAAAAGATAGCCACGGCGCAAGAAGTCGCCAAGCAGAAGGCGGCCGAAGCCGATATCGCCAACGCCGGCAAGCAGCGCGACCAGTTGCGTCTCGACGCGCGCACGCAGCAGGCTGACCAGGCCACGGCCCGCGCCCAGGCCGCGCAAGCGGATGCGGAAGCGGCCAAGGCCCAGGCGCAAGCGGCCGAAGCATCGGCCCGCGATGCGCAAGCCCGCGCCGCCGGCCTGGAAGCGCAGCTGGCTGACCTGGCCGCCAAGAAAACGGAGCGCGGCATGGTCATTACCCTGGGCGACGTGCTGTTCGGCACGGACAAGGCAAACCTGACGGCCGATGGCATGAATACGGCGCGCAAGCTGGCCGACGTGCTGAAGAACAATCCGCAGCGCACCGTGCTGATCGAAGGCTTCACGGACAGCACGGGCGGTTCCGCGCATAACCTGGAACTGTCGCAGCGCCGCGCCGAATCCGTGCGCAATGCGCTGCTGGAACAGGGCATCAGCCGTGACCGCATCGCCACGAAAGGCTACGGCGCCGCCTATCCGGCCGCCGGCAACGACAGCGCGGCGAACCGCCAGCTGAATCGCCGGGTGGAAATCGTCTTGTCGGAAGATAACACGGCCATTCCCGCCCGCCGCTAAGGCACCGGCCCGAACCTGCCGCGCGTCGCCGCTTACGGCCTCCGATGCCCGCTGTGCCCTGGCACGGCGCCGCTTCCCGGCCACAACTGGCTGCCGCTCGCCATGGTTTGGGCAGGTGTTGAGTTAGTAGGCAGCACCGGTCGCTCCCTGGCCGGTGGATACCCATGCAAGACTTGAAAGGAAGCATCATGACCCAAACATCTGTTGAGATTCCAGCTGGCATCGATACGGCCGCCATCCGCGCCGCCGCCAAGAACCTGGACGACGGCGCCGTCACGGCCGGCTACCAGGGCAATCGCCAGGAGCTGATTACCCTGTTGAATGGGGCGCTGGCCACGGAACTGGTGTGCATCGCGCGCTACAAACGCCACTATTACACCGTGAGCGGGCGCGACAATGGCACCATCAAGGCGGAGTTCCTCGAACATGCGCAGCAGGAGCAGGAGCACGCCGACTGGCTGGCCGAGCGCATCGTGCAGCTGAACGGCAAGCCAGATTTTAATCCGGCAACATTGCTTGCGCGCAGCCATGCCGAGTATGATGACTCCGAAGACGTGCAAAGCATGGTGCGTGCCAACCTGATCGCGGAGCGCGTGGCGATCGAGTCCTACCGCCAGATGATCGTCAAGGTAGGCGACAGCGACCCGACAACCCGCCATTTGTTGATCAAGATCATGGCTGTCGAGGAAGAGCACGCCGATGATATGCGCGATCTAATGGAATAGTGTTTTTGAGTAAAGTAGGTATAGTAACTACATTCATCCACAGCTAAGGAGCTAAACCATGTTGGAAAACAATATCACCACCGTCAATAACGATGTGAAAACCCTGGTCAAGGATGCACAGGCCCTGTTCAGCGCCGCCGCCGCCCTGACGGGCGAAAAAGCCGACGAAGTGCGCGTCAAGGGCATGAAGACCCTCGACGCCGCCCTCGTCAAGGCACAGGAAGCGCAAGCGTCGGCCATCGTCGCCACCAAGCAGCTCGCTTCCCAGGCTGACGGCTACGTGAAGGAAAACCCATGGCGCACGGTGGCCGTCGCCGCTGGCGTCGGTGTGCTGGTCGGTTTTATCCTGGGCCGCAAGTAATCCACTTCAGGAGCGATATGGACAAGTCTGCTTCGTCTCACCAGGGGCCTGGATTGATCGGCTCGGTCGCCGGGCTGGCCAAGAATGCCGTCGGCCTGATGTTGTCGCGGCTGGAACTGGCCACCATCGAACTGTCGGAAGTGCGCAATCACATGCTGCAGCTGATTGTCATTTTCGCGCTGGCCACCGTGGCAGGCTTGTTTGCCATCGCTTACGGCAGCGTGCTGGTGGTCTTCCTGGCCTGGGATAGCCTGGGCTGGAAGATCCTGGCGATCATGACGGTCGTGTTCATACTGCTGGCCATCGGCCTGGTCATGTATGCGCGCGCCATGCTGCGTCAAGGAAAGTTGTCCATGCCGGCCACCATGGCCGAATTGAAGGCCGACCGCGACATGTTGATGTAGCCGGCGGGCGGGGGCTTCCCCGCCATGCCCGGACTGCCTTACGAGGAGAATTCATGTCGGATAACGACAAACAGGCGGAGCAGGCGGCCCGCAAGCGCCTGCTGATCGCCCAGGGCGAAATGTACCGCGTGGGCATCGTGCATGCGCGCGCCAACGTGGGCTACGCGCTGCGTCCCGACTCGCTGCTGCAGGGCGTGGTCGAGACGGCGGTCGGTTTCGCCGGCCACCGCGTCGAATCCCTGCTGGCGCCCGGCGGCATGCGCCTGCAGGGCGCCATGCCCTACGTGCTGACGGCCCTGTCCTTCATCGGACGCAAGAAGCTCGTCAAGCCGGCCCTGGTGCTGGTGGCCGTGGCCGCCGCGGCGGCCAGCTGGCTGCGCCGCAAGGGCTGAACGCCCGCGCCGGGACAGAAACGCCGTCATCGACGGCGTTTTTTTTTGCCTGCGCGCATCTCTCGGCGCGGCCTGGCGCAATCCCTTACAATGATTTACGCCGCACCCGCGCGGCGGACAGAGGGGCCATCTTGATGACGAATATGAAGACACCGATCAATCAGTTAAATCCTGCGCGCCTGCGCATCGTGCTGGTGCTGCAGGGGGGCGGCGCGCTGGGCGCCTACCAGGCAGGGGTCTACCATGCGCTGCACGAGCATGGCCTGGCGCCCGACTGGGTGGTGGGCACCTCGATTGGCGCCATCAATGCGGCCATCCTGGCCGGCAACAAGCACGAGGACCGCCTCGTGCGCCTGAAACAGTTCTGGCAGCGCGTGGCGCACCGCGACAGCGTGGACATGAACCTCGTTTCCGACCAGCAGCGCCGCTCGAATATCTGGCTGGCCACCCTCGACACCGTGCTGCGCGGCGTGCCCGGCTTCTTCAAGCCGCGCGCCTTCAGTCTGTTTCCCGCCGGCATAGCCGTGCAGGCGGAGGAGGCCAGCTTCTACGACACGAGCGAACTGGCCGGCACGCTGGAGGAACTGGTGGATTTCGATTACCTGAACCAGCCCGGCGGCATGCGCCTGACCGTCAACGCCCTGCGCGTGAAATGCGGCAGCCTTACCAGTTTCGACAGCCAGCAGCAGCGCCTGACGGCCGACCACATCCGCGCCAGCGGCGCCTTGCCGCCCGGTTTTGCGGGCGTGCGCGTCGATGGCGACCTGTACTGGGATGGCGGCCTGTATTCGAACACGCCGCTGGAAACCGTGCTGGACGACACGCCTCACGTCGACACCCTGGTGTTCATGGTCGATCTGTGGAGTTCGGAAGGGCCGGAGCCGACCACGCTCGATGAAGTGCAGACGCGGCAGAAGGACGTCACGTTCGCCTCGCGCTCGAAGCGGCACATCGCCGATTATGTCAATACGCACACCTTGCAACGCAAATTGCGCGAGCTGTACGCCGGCCTGCCCGACACAAAGCACAACCGCCAGCAGACGGAAGAGCTGGTGGCGCTGGGCTGCGACAGCACCATGCACATCGTGCGCCTGCCGTATGCGGGGCGCGACTGGCATATGGCGGCCAAGGATATCAATTTTTCCAAGGGCTCCATCGAGTGGCGCTGGGAGCAGGGCTACCAGGACGGTTTGCGCGCCATCAAGGCGGCTGGCTGGCTGGCCTTCGTGACGCAGGACACGCCCCTCGTGGTGCACGAGCTGCCGCCCTACGAGCGCGACGCGGCTTAGTGACGCCTGTCAAAACCTGCTGCGCGTCGGTATAGGCGGCCTGCGATGCTCACCGGCTCGGCGCCCCCGTACAGAGTACGGTTGCGCTTCTTAGCCACCTCTCCCTTCCGCTCGCGACGGTTTTGTCAGGCGTTGCGGTTTGTCCGGCGTCGCAACAGCGCGACGCATCACTGCGGATGGGCCGCTTCGCGCAGTTTTTCCGCGTTCGCCATGTCTTGCCGGTAGGTGTCTTGCGCCTCCTTCAGGCAGGTGGCGCGCGTGGCGGATGGTTCCGAACGGCAAGCTTTCTTTGCCTCGGCCAGGGCAGCGCTGATTTCCTTGCGCAAGGTGCGCAGCTGGGCCTGGGGCGTGCTGTCTTCCTGGTACCAGCGTTGCGGGTCGCCCGGCTGCCGCATGGCCGTCTGTGCCTGGCTGAACGGCGCCACGCTGCAGGCGAGCAGGGTGGCGAGTGCGATATGGTAGCGTGTCATGATATTTCCTCCTTGAAATAAAAAAGGCGCCGCAGCGCCTTTTTTTACAACCTGCCCGTCAGTAATAGCAGGATCAGTATCACTACGACCAGGCCGGCGATGCCGCTGGGGCCGTAACCCCAGTTGCGGCTATGCGGCCAGGTGGGCAGGACGCCGACCAGGGCCAGGATCAAGATGATCAGTATGATGGTGCCCATGGTATCTCCTTGTTATCTTGCAAAGCATGTGGCGGACGACTGCGGGCAGGCGCCGCCAGTGGATCAATAGCGGTAGACGCGGCCGTCGACGACGCGCACGCGGTTGCCTGGGCGCAAGTCAGCGGCGCTGTCCTGCACCACGGTGCGGTACTCGCCGTTATCCAGGCGCACGCTGATCTGGTAGGCCTGCGCCTGCTGGCGGCGTCCTTCCACCTGGTTGCCGACCACGCCGCCGGCGACGGCGCCCGCCACGGTGGCGGCCGTGCGGCCGCCGCCCGAGCCGATGGTGTTGCCCAGCAGGGCGCCGGCGATGCCGCCGACCACGGCGCCTGCGCCGCTGGTCTGGCCGCCGCCCTGCACGATCTGGATGGAATCGACGGTGCCGTACATGGCCGATTCAGGCTGGTTGGCCGGATAGTATTGTTGTGACTGGGACGGACCGGTGGCGCAACCGCTCAGAGCGGCGGTGGCGGCGAGCATCAGTGCAGCCAAAGTGGCGTTGGTTTTCATTTTATTCTCCTGACGAGGTGAGGGTGTATGACCATCTTAGTCACGGCCATGGTTGCGGTCTGTACGCTGCCGCACGTACCTATTTGCAGCCCGCGCCGCCAGGGCAGCGCCGATTTTTTTGCAAAAACGTTGTTATTTCTCCCCTTCTCGCTCCTTGTTTCAAAAATAATGGCTTGTGTACGGCAGCGTACAGAAGGGGGCCGACTATCCACGTAAAACGGTAGTCATGCCAAGCAGACATGCTTGTCACCACCAGGGAGCAGCAAATGAACAAAAATACGCAGAAGAACAAATTATGTGCCGCCATCCTCGTCAGCCTCGCTTGCGCCGCATGGGGCGGCCAAGCCGTGGCGGCCACGCCGGAAGCGAAAGCGGCCTACAAGGCAGCCAATGAACGGGCGGCCCTGAATTACAAGCAGGCGCATGCCGAGTGCGAAAAGATCACGGGCAATCCGAAGGATGTCTGCATCGCCGAAGCGAAGGCCGTGCGCACCTACGATGAAGCGGTTGCTCAGGCGCAATACACGAATACCCTGCGGGCCTACACCAAGGCGCGCATCAAGATTGCCGATGCCAACTATGACGTCGACCTGGCGCGCTGCAATGCGCTGACGGGCAACGACAAGGATGTCTGCGTTAAGCTGGCCAAGTCCACCAAGGTGGCGGCCCTGGCCGATGCCAAGGCGGACAAGAAAGTCATCGAAGCGCGCAGCGATGCGCGTGAAGCAAAAAGAAAAGCCGAGTACAAGGTCGCAGCGGAAAAATGCGATGCATTAGCCGGCGCAGCCAAGGATGACTGTATCAAGGCTGCAAAAACCCAGTTCGGCTACTGAGCGCCATCCGGCGCCCCGTCACCAGACTGGTATAAGAAGCTCATTGTGAGCACATTGATTGACCACTCCTAAGGAAACCACCATGAAATTCACTAAATCGATCGCTACCGGCCTCTTCGTCGCTTCCCTGTTCGCCGTTGCAGGCTGCGCTTCCACCCCGACCAAGGAAGGCACGGGCGAATACATCGACGACGCGGCCATTACCGCCAAAGTCAAGGCGTCCATCTTCAATGAGCCGACCCTGAAATCGACGGAAATCAACGTTGAAACCTTCAAGGGCGTGGTTCAGCTGAGCGGCTTCGTTGCCCAGCCAGCGGACGCAGCCAAGGCGGGCGAAATCGCGCGCGGCGTCAAGGGCGTGAAATCGGTGAAAAACGACATCCGCGTCAAGTAATGGCAAGGCCTGCCGCGGCGCCCGGCCTCCGGGCGGGCGCTGTGGCCCTTCATCGCGCGTAGCGGGAATCTCATGCACATCCAGCCTTCAGATGCCCCGCCCGATCCGGCCGTGGCTGCACCCATCGAGCCAGCCCTGCCGCCTCCGGGCACGCCCGTGGAGACGCTGGACCCCGCCTTGCGCCTGCCGCTGCACGTCAATGCGCGCGGCCTGGCACTGGGGATCATCGCCACCGTCAGCTTCATCTATGCCCTGCAGTGGGCGCAGAAATTCCTCATTCCCGTCATTTTCGGCATCTTCATTGCCTACACCCTCAATCCCGTCGTCGCCTGGCTGGAAAAGATCCGCGTGCCGCGCGCCATCGGCGCCACGGCCGTCACGGCGCTGATCCTGTTCGGCTCTATCGTCATGGTCGAGCGTGTCCAGGGCGAATTCGAATCCATCGTCGAAGAGTTGCCGGCCGCCACGCACAAACTGTCGCGCCTGATCGCCGCCAGCACGGGCGGCAAGAACAGCACCTTCCAGAAGATGCAGGCCGTGGCCAATGAAATCGAACAGGTGGCCGCCGGCGCCGAAGCGCGCCGCAACACGCGCCGCGCGGCCGCCACCCCGGACGGCCCCAACTTCAAGATCATGGACTGGGTCTGGGCCGGTTCGCTGGGCCTGATGGGCTTCGTCAGCCAGGCCACCATGGTCATCTTCCTCGTGTTTTTCCTGCTGCTGTCGGGCGATACCTTCAAGCGCAAGCTCGTCAAGCTGACGGGGCCGTCGCTGAGCCGCAAGAAGGTCACCGTGCATATCCTGGAAGACATCAACACGTCGATCCAGAACTATATGTTCATGCTGCTCGTCACCAACGGCTTGCTGGCGCTGCTGATGTGGATCGCGCTGCGCATCATCGGCCTGGAAAACGCGGGCGCCTGGGCCATCGTGGCCGGCTTGCTGCACATCATGCCGTATTTCGGCCCCCTGCTCATCACCATCGCCACGGGCCTGGTGGCCTTCCTGCAGTTCGAATCGCTGGAAATGGTCTTGCTCGTGACGGGCACGTCGATGGCCATCGCCACCCTCGTGGGGACCTTCGTCACCACCTGGATGACGGGGCGCATCGCCCGCATGAATCCCACGGCCGTCTTCATCAGCCTGCTGTTCTGGGGCTGGCTGTGGGGCGTCTGGGGCTTGCTGCTGGGCGTGCCCATCATCGTCATCGTGAAAGTGGTGGCCGAGCGCGTGCAGGGCATGGAAGTGGTGGCCGAGCTGCTGGGCGAGTAGTTTGCGGCAGCGCAAGAAAAACGGCGCCTGCGGGCGCCGTTTTGCCATGTTGCGCCAGGTTCAGGACTGGTGGCGTTTCAATATCTTCACTTGCACGTCGCCGTCCGGCGTCTTCGGCATGTCCTTCATGCTGCCCAGCTGCAAGGCGAACTGGCGCGTGAATTCGGCGCCCAGGAAGAAAATCTGCGCCGAGTAATACACCCACAGCAGCAGCGCCACGAGCGAACCGGCCGCGCCATAGCTGCTGGCTACGCCGCTGTTGCCGATATACACGCCGATCGCGTACTTACCCAGGGAAAACATGAAGGCCGTGCCCAGGGCACCGATCAGCACGTCGCGCCAGGACAGGCGCACGCGCGGCAGCATCTTGTAGATGACGGCAAACAGGCAGGCGATGACGGCGAAGCCGACCAGGTTCGACAGCACGGTAAACAGGACGGCCGTGTCTTTCCACACGCCTTCCCAGAAGTTGGCGAGGATGGCCATGGCCGCATTGACCACCAGCGATACCATCAGCAGGAAGGCCAGCACCAGCACGAGGCCGAAGGAGAGCAGGCGCGTGCGCACCATGTCCCAGGCGCCCGCTTCCTTCAGGGGCGGCACTTGCCAGATTTCATCGAGACTGGCTTTCAGTTCCGCAAACACGCTCGTGGCGCCGAACAGCAGCAGGGCGCTGGCGACGAGGGTGGCGATGCGGCCCTGGTCGTGGTTCTTGGCGCCGGCCAGCACCAGCTGGATGGCTTCGGCGCCCTGCGTACCCAGCAAGCCTTGCAGCTGCCCCATCAACTCGCCGCGCGCGGCGGCCGGGCCATAGAAAAAGCCGGCGATGGCGATCACCAGCACGAGGATGGGGGCGATGGAAAACAGGGTGTAGTACGCGAGGGCGGCCCCCTTGCTCGAGGCGCGGTGCTCCAGCCATTCGGTGACGGAACAGACGATGACGCTGCGCATCTGCTTGCCGAACGGCGCCAGGCTGGCCAGTTTCGGATTGCGGGTAGAGAAATTCATGGTGGCTTTCAATGAAAAAAAAGGGGCCAAAGCCCCTTTTTTAACTGGTGTTGACTAGTGGCGTACCACCGGCATTGCTTACTGTACGCGGCGTTCGATGGTGATCTGTTCCACTTCAACGCGGCGGTTAGGTTCCAGGCACTTGATCAGGTCGGCGCGTTTCTTGTTATCGCACGTGACGACCGGATTGGTGGAGCCCTTGCCTTCGGCAGTCAGGCGGTTGGCGGCGACGCCCTTGGACACCAGGTACTCCTTGACGGCGTCAGCGCGCTGCTGCGACAGTTTCAGGTTGTACTTCGGCGAACCGATGCGGTCGGCATAACCACTGATGACGACGTTGTTGACGTCCGGCGCGGCGTTCAGCACGCGGGCGATTTCGTCGAGCTTGGTCTGTGTCGGACCCAGCTTGGCGCTGTCGAACGCGAACAGTTCCGTCGCCGACATCGTCACTTTCTCGAAGCGTGGTGGCGGTGGTGGCGGTGGTGGTGGCGGCACGACCACGACGACTTCTTCACGCACTGGCGGCGGTGGCGGCGGTGGCGCTGCCGGTGTCGGCGGTTTGTCGAAGGCGTAGTTCAGGCCCACGTTGACATACCAGTTGCTGGACTTGCTTTGATCAAACGTGTTGCCACGCAGGAAGCCATGCACGTTGCGCACGTCGAGCTGGGTCGACCATTGGTCGCTGAGTTTGCTTTGGAAACCCAGGCCCAGGTTCACATACGGCGAGCTCTTGCTGCGGTCGCCCAGGGGACCCGTGTCCTTGTCGCGCTGCATGCCTGCGCCGACCAGCAGGAAGGGGCTGAACGAGGGGCTGCGGTTAAACATGTACAGGCCATCGACGCCCAGCGTGTTTTGCTGGTAGCGGCGACCGCCATCCTTGGAGCGGGCGTAGGTGGTGCCCAGCTGGACATCCCAGTCCGGCGAAACTGGCTTACCAAAACGCAAGCCAGCGCCATAGCCGGTTTTATCGGTGGAAAAATCCGAGTCTGGCTTCATGGCATTGATGCTTGGTTGAATATACCAGGAGGGATTGATTTCCTGGGCCTGTGCGCCGAGGGCGGAGCACAGGACTGCGGCGGCAACGGCGATTTTTTTTAGATTATTCACAAGTAACTCCCAACGTTGATAAGAGATTTTCTCTACAGCATCAATACGACAACGGTCAGACATGCTTTGATAGACAACAATTCCAGGTGCGCCTTCTTGCGATAAATGCACTGCTGTTGGACTGGAGAATACGGTTCCAGGTTCAAGCGGTCGGTGCGCTGGCGCACAAAGCATTGTTGTATATCAATAGTGTTGCTGATTCACGACAAATACTTAGATGTTGAAAAAAACTAATTTGAATCGAAGCTAAATTTTTGCCGCAACAGTCCGCTTCATGGCGTGGCGGCGAGGGGCAATCGTACGACTTGTTACCAGCTTGCCACTGTATATTAGCAACAATGATGAGCTTGATAACTAATATTACATTGATGTTGTATTCCTGCCGCGTTCTGTTGAATTACCAGGCTTCTCCTGGGCAACTTTTGCGCGCGGCAGCCAGCTCGGCCACTTTTCATCAAGGAGTCACCCCGTGCCCAAGGCCTTCCGCTTCCCCCCTGTCCTGTCCCTGACCCGCTTCGGCGCCTGCGGGCTGCTGCTGTCCCTGGCGGCCGTGTCGCCGGCCTGGGCCGACAGCGGCGTGGCCCTGTTTTCGCCGAGCGGCACGGTCAAGGCCGTGCGCCAGGTGCGCGCCCAGTTCGCCACGCCGATGGTGCCCTTCGGCGACATGGGCTTGCCCGCGCCGTTCGCCATCGACTGCGGCAAGGCCGAGCCGGCCGTCGTGGCGGGCGCGGGACGCTGGGCCGACGAGCGCAACTGGAACTACGATTTCGAGCGCGACCTGCCGGCCGGCGTGGCGTGCAGCTTTACCCTGAAGCCGGGCTTGAAGGACTTGGCGGGCCAGGCCCTGCAGGGCACGGCATCCTACCGCTTTTCCACGGGCGGACCGGCCATCGTCGACTCCATGCCCTACGACGGCCAGCCCTACATCGATGAAAACCAGATCTTCGTGCTGGGCCTCGATGCCGTGCCGAACGAGGCCAGCGTGGCCGCGAACGCGTATTGCCGCGCCGATGGCATCAATGAAAAAATCCCCGTACGGCAACTCAAGGGCAAGGAGCTGGAGCAAGTCCTGGTCTTGCGCAAGAACTTCGTCGACCGCTACCTGACCGTGTATTTCAAGAAGCGGGGCGCCGTGTGGAAAGTGGGCATGTCCGTGGCCAGCAAGGGCGCGCCGCCGCTGCCCGTCACCGTGCTGCAATGCAAGCGCAGCTTTCCCGCCAACGCCAAGGTGTCGCTCGTGTGGGGCGAGGGCATCGCCAGCGCCAGCGGCATCGCCACGGACAAGGCGCAAAGCCTGCACTTCAAGACGCGGCCCGACTTCACGGCCAGGTTCAGCTGCGAGCGCAGCAATCCCAAGGAGCAGTGCATCCCCTTCCTGCCCATGCGCGTGCAGTTTTCCGCGCCCGTGAGCGCGGCGCAGGTGCGCGCCATGCGCCTGACGGGCGGCGGCAAGACGTATGCGCCCACCATCGAGAAAGAGGAGGAAAAGGCGGAATTCCTGCAGGGTGCCACCTTCAATGGCCCCTTCCCCGTGCAGGCCAGCCTGGTCCTGACCCTGCCGCCGAACCTGAAGGATGACGCGGGCCGCAGCCTGCTCAACCGCGCGCGCTTTCCCATGACGGTGCGCACGGGCGAACAGCCGCCGCTGCTGAAATTCCCCGCCCCGTTCGGCATCATCGAAGCGAAGGGCGACGGCTTGCTGCCCGTGACCGTGCGCAATATCGAACCTGTGCTGTCGGGCAAGGAAATCGCGAACCCATCCGTTGCCGCCACGGGCGCCACCCTGCGCGTGCCCGACAATGACGACAAGTTCGTCATCGAATGGATGCAGCGCCTGGCCGGCAATGGCGAAGGGGGCGAATACTGGCAGCCCTACGCCCAGTATGCGGGCAACATGGGCAAGTCCGTGCTGGCCGACGCGCCCGGCACGCGGCCCATCAGCCTGCCCCGCGCCGATGGCAAGAAAACCTTTGAAGTGATCGGCATCCCGCTGCAAAAGCCGGGCTTCTACGTGGTCGAGCTGGCCAGCCCCATCCTCGGCAAAGTGCTGCTGGGCAAGCCGACGACGGCATACATCCGCACGGCCGCGCTGGTGACCAACCTGGCGGCCCACTTCAAGCATGGCGCGCAATCGTCGCTCGTGTGGGTGACGACCCTGGACAAGGGCGCGCCCGTTGCCAAGGCGCAAGTTGCCGTGCGCGACTGCGCCGGCAAGCTGCTGTGGCAGGGCGCCACGGGCGCGGACGGCGTGGCGCACATTCCCGGCGAGCTGGCCAATTCCAGCTGCAAGAACAATGGCCGCTATTTCATCAGTGCGCGCAGCGGCGGCGACATGACGTTCACCCTGTCGGACTGGGTGGGCGGCATCGAAGCCTGGCGCTTCAATCTGCCCACGGACGATACGCGCGCCGACAACACCCTGCTGGCGACGGTCTTCGACCGCACCTTGCTGCGCGCCGGCGAAACCGTGCACATGAAGCACTTCATCCGCAAGCACACGGGGCAGGGCATGAGCCTGGTCGACAAGAACAACGGCCCCGGCAGCGCCACCTCCGTCGTCATCACGCACCAGGGCAGCGACCAGAATTACCAGTTGCCCTTGCGCTGGTCCGCCGGCGGCACGGCGGAAAGCGACTGGGTCATCCCCGCCGACGCCAAGCAGGGCGAATACAGCGTGACGATGGCGGGCCGTCCGTCCGGCAGTTTCCGCGTGGAAGCGTTCCGCGTACCCACCATGAAAGCCGTGCTGCAGGGGCCGAAAACGCCCGCCGTGCAGGCGAAGCAGGTGGCCCTCGACGCGCAGATCACGTACCTGGCCGGCGGCGCCGCCACGAATGCCCCCGTCAAGCTGCGCACGGTGCTGCAGGACAAGAGCGTGACATTTGCCGACTATCCCGAATACAGCTTCAGCAATGGCGACGTGAAGGAAGGCCTGGTGAAACAGGGCACGGGCTACGACGACGATGAAGGCGAGTGGCAGGATGAAGGCAATGGCGGCAGCGGCCCCGGCGCGACGGCGGCGCGCACGCAAAGCTTGACCCTGGACAAGGCGGGCGGGGCGCGCATCGTCATCGACCAGGTGCCGCAGCTGAGCACGCCGCGCGACCTGGTGGCGGAAATGGCTTTCCAGGATGCGAATGGCGAGACGGCTTCCGTGGCCGCCCGCGTGCCCCTGTGGCCATCGAACTATGTGATCGGCATCAAGCCCGATGCCTGGGCCTTGAGCAAGGATGCCTTCAAGTTCACCGTGGCCGTGCTGGGCACGGATGGCAAGCCCGTGGCGAACGCTCCCGTCGCCGTGGATTTCTTCCAGCGCAACAGCTATTCGCACCGCCGGCGCCTGATCGGCGGCTTCTATGCGTATGAAAACAGCAGCGAAGTGGTCAAGCTGGGTCCTGCCTGCAATGGCAAGACGGACAGCAAGGGCCTCTTGATCTGCGACGTGAAGGCGCCCGCCAGCGGCAATCTGATCCTGCGCGCCCGCACGCAGGATGGTGCCGGCAATGCGGCCGTCGCCAACCGCGAAACCTGGGTGGCCGGCAGCGGCGACTGGTGGTTCAACGTCAGCGACAACGACCGTATCGACGTGCTGCCGGAAAAGAAACGCTACGAGCCGGGCCAGGAAGCGAGCTTGCAGGTGCGCATGCCGTTCCGCTCGGGCACGGCGCTGATCACGGTCGAGCGCGAAGGCATCCTCGATACCTATGTGCGCCAGCTCGATGGCCGGGAACCTGTCGTGAAAATCCCCGTCAAACCGAACTATGCGCCCAATGTGTATGTGTCCGTGTTCGTCGTGCGGGGCAGGGTGGATGGCGTGCAGCCCACGGCCCTGGTCGACCTGGGCAAGCCCGCCTACAAGATGGGCATCGCGCCCCTGAACGTGGGTTGGCAGGCGCATGAGCTGAACGTGCTGGTCGTGTCCGACAAGGAGGTGTACAAGACCCGCGACAAGGCGGAGGTGTCCGTGCGCGTGCGCCGCGCCGATGGCAAGCCCTTGCCGGCCGGCGCGGAAGTGGCGCTGGCGGCCGTCGATGCGGGCTTGCTGGAACTGATGCCCAACGAGAGCTGGAAGCTGTTAGATACCATGATGGCACAGCGCAGCCTGCAGGTGGAAACGGCGACGGCGCAGATGCAGGTGATCGGCAAGCGCCATTTCGGCCGCAAGGCGTTTCCGGCCGGCGGTGGCGGCGGCAAGGGCGCCAGCCGCGAGCTGTTCGACACCTTGCTGTTCTGGAAAGCCACCGTCAAGCTCGATGCCAAGGGCGAAGCCACGGTGCAAGTGCCGCTGAACGACTCGCTGACGGCCTTCCGCATCGTTGCCATCGCCAGCGCGGGCCAGGAATTGTTTGGCACGGGCAGCACGGATATCCGCAGTTCGCAAGACCTGATCCTGATGTCGGGCTTGCCGACCCTCGTGCGCGAAGGCGACCAGCTGCGCGCGGGTTTTACGGTGCGCAACACCTCGGCCGCATCGTTGAACGTGGACCTCAATGCCAGCGCGGCCGGCAAGGCGCTGCCGCGCCAGAGCCTGACCCTGGCGGCGGGCGAAGCGCGCGAAGTGGGCTGGGATTACCAGGTGCCGCCCGGTGCCAGCAGCATCGTGTGGGAGATAGTCGCGAAAGCAGGAAACCATAGCGATAAACTGAAAATCACGCAAAAAGTGGGCCAGGCCACGCCCGTGCGCACCTACCAGGCCACCTTGCTGCAGGTCGAGAAGCCGACGAATCTGTCCGTGCAGATGCCGGCCGGCGCCTTGCCGGGCCGGGGCGGCCTGCAGACGAGCTTTGTCGCCAAGCTGGGCGGCGAGCTGCCCGGCGTGCGCGAATACATGGCCGCCTACCCCTACACCTGCTTCGAGCAAAACACGTCCAAGGCCATCGCCCTGCAGGACCAGGAGGCGTGGTACAAGCTGGCCGCCAGCCTGCCCGCCTACCTGGACGGCGACGGCATGCTGAAATACTTCCCCATCATGGAGCAGGGCAGCGACAGCTTGACGGCCTACGTGCTGTCGGCAACGGCAGAAGCGGGCTATGCGATTCCCGAACAGACGAAGAACCGCATGGAGGAAGCCTTGACGGCCTTCGTGCAGGGACGCATCGTGCGCCGCTCCGCGCTGGCCACGACGGACCTGGCCGTGCGCAAGCTGGCGG
Organism: Janthinobacterium sp.; assembly: GCF_009923995.1. GTDB lineage: Bacteria > Pseudomonadota > Gammaproteobacteria > Burkholderiales > Burkholderiaceae_D > Janthinobacterium. The sequence continues at coordinate 20,120 of NZ_RFSK01000069.1, forward strand.
CCCTGGAAGCGCTGTCGCGTTCCGGCAAGGTGCCGCCCGATGCGCTGGAAAGCATCAGCATCAGCCCCAACCTGTGGCCGACGTCCGCCGTCATCGACTGGAGCCTGTTGCTGCAACGCACGCCCAGCCTGGCGCGCCGCGATGCCTTGCAGGCCGAGGCGCAGCAGATCCTGCGTTCGCGCCTGAACTTCCAGGGCACGACCATGGGCTTCTCCACGGAGCGCAAGGATAACTGGTGGTGGCTGATGGTGTCGGGCGACGTCAACGCCAACCGCCTGCTGCTGGCCGTGCTGGACAATCCGGCGTGGAAGGACGACATCGGCCGCCTCGTGCGCGGCAGCATGGGGCGCCAGAAAAAGGGCCGCTGGGATACGACGGTGGCCAATGCCTGGGGCACCCTGGCCATCGCCAAGTTCTCGGCCAAGTTCGAATCCACCCCCGTGACGGGCGCCAGCGCCGTCAAGCTGGGCAATGACACCCAGGCCCTCGTGTGGAATGGCGCGGCGAAAGTCGGTCCCGTACTGCAGGCGTGGCCGAAAGGCATGGATACCCTGGGCCTGGCGCACAGCGGCACGGGCAAGCCGTGGGCCACCGTGCAAAGCCTGGCCGCCATCCCGCTCAAGGCCCCCGTCTCCAGCGGCTACACGATCAGGAAAACCATCACGCCCGTGGAACAGAAGACGGCGGGCGCGTGGTCGCGCGGCGACGTCTACCGCGTGCGCCTGGACTTGTCGGCGCAGGCGGACATGAGCTGGGTGGTGGTCGACGACCCGATTCCCGCCAGCGCCACGGTGCTGGGCAATGGCCTGGGCCGCGATTCGCAGCTGCTGACGGCCGGTGAAAAGTCCACGGGCTGGGTCTGGCCCACGTTCGAGGAGCGGGCCTTCGACGCCTTCCGCGCCTACTATGCCTTCGTGCCGAAGGGTAACTGGAGCGTGGAATACACGGTGCGCCTGAACAATGCCGGTGATTTCAGCCTGCCCGCCACGCGCATCGAAGCGATGTATTCGCCGGAAATGTTTGGCGAAGCGCCGAACGCGAACGTGAAGGTGGCGCAGTGAAGGCAAGGCTGACTGTTGTCATGTGCGGCGCGCTGGCGTGCAACCTTGCGCTGGCGCAAGCGGTGCTGACGCCGGCCCAGGTGCAGGCCGCCAACCGCAGCTCGGAAGCGCAGTTGCTGGACCGCAGCGGCGCGCCCCTGCAATCCTTGCGCGTGGACATGCAGGCACGGCGCCTGCCGTGGGTGGCGCTGGCCGACATCTCGCCCGCCGTGCAGCAGGCCGTGCTGCTGGCGGAAGACCAGCGCTTCATGCGCCACGGCGGCGTGGACATGTCCGCGCTGGCCACGGCTGCCTGGGACAACCTGTTTTCCAAGAAAGCCCGGGGCGCGTCGACCATCACCATGCAGCTGGCGGGCCAGCTGGACGGGGACTTGCAGGCTCAGGCGGGCGGACGCAGCCTGCGCCAGAAGTGGGACCAGATGCGCGCGGCGCAAGCCATCGAAGACAGCTGGAGCAAGGCGCAGATTTTCGAGGCCTACCTGAACCTCGTGTCGTTTCGCGGCGAGCTGCAGGGCATCGCCGCCGCTTCGTACAGCCTGTTCGGCAAGGCGCCGTCGGGCCTGAACCAGACGGATGGCATCATCCTGGCCAGCCTCGTGCGGGCGCCGAACGCGCCGCCGGCCGCCGTCACGCGGCGCGCCTGCGCGCTGGCGAAGGAGTGGCGCATGGATAGCAGCTGCCAGCTGATCGGCCAGCGCGTGCAGACGGCCCTGCAGCGCACGGCCCTGTACGCGGACCTGGCGCCCGCGCCGCAAGTGGCGCAGCAGCTGCTGAAACAGCCGGGCGCGCAGGTCGCCAGCACCCTCGATGGGGCACTGCAGCGTTTCGCGCAGGACAATCTGCGCCAGCAGCTGGCGTCCTTGCGCGAACGCAATGTCAACGATGGCGCCATCATCGTGCTGGATAACCGCAGCGGCGAGATCCTCGCCTATGTGGGCAATGCGGGCGGCAGCCACGTCGATGGCGTGACGGCCCCGCGCCAGGCCGGCTCCACCTTGAAGCCGTTTTTGTATGAACTGGCCATCGAACGCCGCCTGATGACGGCCGCCTCCGTCATGGACGACTCGCCGCTGGACGTCGCCACGGCGTCCGGCATGTATGCGCCGCAAAACTACGACCGCAATTTCAAGGGCTACGTCAGCGCCCGCACCAGCCTGGCCAGTTCCCTCAACATTCCCGCCGTGCGCACGGTGCTGCTGACGGGCCAGGACGGCTTCTATAACCGTTTGAAGGACGTGGGCCTGTCCAGCCTGACGGAACCGGCCGAATACTACGGCCCTTCGCTGGCCCTGGGGTCCTCGGAAGTGACCCTGCTGGAACTGGCCAATGCCTACCGGGCGCTGGCCAATGGCGGGCTGTACAGCACGGCCAGCCTGCAGCCGGGCCAGGCGGGCAGGGACAAACGCCGTGTCATGGAGCCGGGCGCCGCCTTCATCGTGGGCGATATCCTCGCCGACCGCGCCGCGCGCAGCATGACGTTTGGTTTACGCAACGAACTGGGAACGAATTTCTGGAGCGCCGTCAAGACGGGCACGAGCAAGGACATGCGCGACAACTGGTGCATGGGCTACTCGGCGCGCTACACGGTGGGCGTGTGGGTGGGCAATTTCGATGGCAAGCCCATGTGGGACGTGTCGGGCGTGACGGGCGCCGCGCCCGTGTGGCGCGACGTCATGGATTACCTGCACAAGAACGTGCCCAGCCACGCGCCGAAGGCGCCGCCCGGCGTGCTGCAGCAGATGGTGGCCTACCAGCCCGCCCTGGAAGCGCCGCGCCGCGAATGGTTTATTGCCGGCACGGAAAGCGCCGTCATCGCCGTCGTGGGCGACACCGTGAAGCCAGCCGCCATCGTGTATCCGGCCGAGGACAGCATCCTCGCCATCGATCCCGACATCCCGCCCGCCCTGCAGCGCGTGTTCTTCCAGGCCCAGGGCAGCCACGCCTTGCGCTGGGTGCTCGACGGCAAGGATCTGGGCGGGGCAAGCGAGAGCATCAGCTGGCGCCCCGTGCCGGGCAGGCACGCGCTGGCCCTCGTCGACGATGCGGGCAGGACGGTGGCGCAGGTGGCGTTCCAGGTGCGGGGGAATGCCTTGGCGCGGCTGAATCAGGCGGAGCGATTGCCGCCCTCAGCCACCTTCGAGGGCAGTATTGTCAAAAAGTAGTTACGGCGCGCTGAGGATGTTCGTCAAGGCAATGCGGTAGGCCGGCTGCACGTCGCCGTCCCGGTCCAGCTTGTCCATCATGATCACGCCGAAACCCTGCGCGTACCAGACATACTCGCCGCTTTTCCCCTTGCTTTTGCCGCCCACGTCGCGCAGTTCGAACTTGCAGACGTCGGGGAAGCGGCGGCCGCCCAATTCCAGGCGCTCCCAGCCCAGGAAGGTGATGGAGAAATCGCGTTTGTCCGTGCGCGTCGAGGTGGTGATCTTGTCGGACAGGCCCGCCAGCGGGTAGTGGGTATCCGTTCGCGTGTCCGTGAACTGCACGCGCACTTCCTGGCCGGGGCGCATGCTGGCGGGGATGGCCGATTGCGGCGTGTAGACGTTCTTGCTGCGCACGGTGCCGTCTTCGTTGTAGTGGATCGCGCCCGTCAGGAAGACCTGGCCGTCGCGGATGTCCTGGTAGGAGGTGGCCAGCAGCACGCCGCCGTCGAGGATGAGCTGCGTGCCCTTCTGTTTCTTGCCCTCGAAGGTTTCCTCGACGTTGACTTGCGCGTCGCCATTGTTCTTGCTGAACTTGACGCCCGTCGCCAGCTCCATGCACTCGCCCACCGTGGGGGCTGCCTGCGCACTGGCTGCCGCGAATACGCTGGCCGCCACCATTCCACACCATGCTGCTTTCATTGTCATCCTGGCTATCTTGAAAAGGCGTGATGATAGCGTGCCGTGGAGCAATGTGGCGCAGCGCTGGCGGCAGGACTTAGCGGGCTGGCGCGACGGGCGTCGCGGGCGGCGCGGCGGCGGGGACGCTGGCGGCCGGGGTGTCCGGCGCGGCCACGGGCTTGCCGCTATATGGCTTGTCCACGTCATCCGCCGTGGGCTTGCCGCGCCGCGTGCGCTTGTCCGTGCGCGCCTTGGCGGGCTTGGCGTCGTGCACCAGCTTGCCTTTGTTGTCCAGTTTGTCGGACTGGTCCGATTGCTGGCCCCGGTCATTGGGATTGTTGGTGTGGTTGCCCGTCTGGTTGACATTCGTCGTCGACTGGGCTTGTACCCAGGCGCCGCCGACGGTCATCAGGGTGGCGGCCAGCAAGAGAGCGGCGGTTTTCATGGCGGTATCCTGTGCAAAATGAGGTTGAGCCTGCATTCTCACACAGGCGCCCGCCCGCACGGGTAGGACGCCGCCCCATGGCCGTGTCGGCCATTTGCTCAGCTTATCGGAACTGCTCCGTCGAGATATCGAAGCGCTTGAGCTTGTCGTACAGGGTCTTCTTCGGGATGCTCAGGGCGGCGGCCGCGTCGATGACGTTGCCGTTGTGGCGGCGCAGGGCTTCCTCGATGATGGAAATTTCGAAGGTGTCGACCTGTTCCGCCAGGGATGCTTCGCGGCAGCCGGCCGGGCTGAGGGTGTCGTCGAGCAGGCCCAGCACGAAGCGGTCGGCCACATTGTGCAGTTCGCGCACATTGCCGGCCCAGCGCTGCGCCATCAGTGAGGCGACCAGTTCGCCGCTGACGAGGGCGGCCGGCTGGCCGTAGCGCAGTGCCGCCTGCAGCACGAAGAACTCGAACAGCAAAGGGATATCCTCGCGCCGGTTGCGCAGCGCGGGCAAGGTGAGGCTGGCCACGTTCAGGCGGTAGTACAGGTCGGGACGGAACTTGCCCTGTTCCGCCAGGACATTCAAATCTTCCTTGGCGGCGGCGATGACGCGGAAATTGACGGAAATCAATTTATTCGAACCGAGGCGCTCCACCTGCCGCTCCTGCAGCACGCGCAGCAGTTTTACCTGCAGGGCCAGCGGCATGCTTTCGATTTCGTCGAGGAACAGGGTGCCGCCGTTGGCGTATTCGATCTTGCCGATACGCTGGCGCTGCGCGCCCGTGAATGCCCCTTCCTCGTGGCCGAACAGTTCCGACTCGAAGATCGATTCGGGCAGGGCGCCGCAGTTGATGGCCACGAAAGGATGGTCGCGCCGCTCGCTGAAGTCGTGCAGGCAGCGGGCGATCAGTTCTTTTCCCGTCCCCGTTTCGCCGAGGATGATGATGTCGGCGGACTTGGGCGCCAGGTTCAGCACCAGCTGGCGCACCTTGGCCATGGCTGCGCTGCGCCCCACGATGCGCGCCTCGATGCCGACCCGCTGCTCGAGCTGGCGGCGCAAATTCATGTTTTCCAGCACCAGATGGCGTTTGTCCAGGGCGCGGCGGCACACTTCCACCAGCAGGTCGGCAGAAAACGGTTTTTCGATGAAATCGTAGGCGCCGCGGCGCATGGCGCCCACGGCCATCGACACGTCGCCGTGGCCCGTGACGAGGATGACGGGCAGGCTGGCATCCTGCGCCACGGCGATATCGAGCAGTTTCAAGCCATCCATGCCGGGCAGCTTGATATCGCTCAATAAAATGCCCGCAAATTCGGGTACCAGGTAGGGCAGCGCTTCCTCGGCCGTGGCGACGGCCGTCACTTGCAGGCCTGCCAGTTCCAGCGATTGCCGGGCGCCCTTGCGCACGACGGCATCGTCTTCCACCAGCAGCACTTGCATGCCTTCAAAATTATTCTCGTGCATCGGGTATGTCCCCAGTCTCTGTATTCTTGTCCCCCGGGTCGCAGCTCAGGGTGATGGTAAATTGCGCGCCGCCCCCTTCCGCGGCGCTGCGGTTGCGCACGGCCAAGGCGCTGCCGGCGGCCCGCAGTATGCCTGCACTGATCGACAAACCCAAGCCCAGTCCGTGTTCCTTGGTGGTATAGAAGGGGTCGAAGATCTTGTCCAGCGAAGCGAGCGGGATGCCGGGGCCATTATCCGTGATATGCACGATGGCCAGCGTGCCTTCGCGGCGGGCCTGGAACCAGATGTGCACGTCCTGGCCTTCCGGCACGGCATCCATGGCGTTGGTGATCAGGTTGGTGAATACCTGTTCCAGGCCGATGGCGTTGCACAGCACGATGATGTCGTCGCCGGACCAGCTTTCATGCAGGGTCAGGCGCTGGGAATTCTTGCGCGTGCGGATTTGCAGCATGGTTTGCGCGAAGGCCTGGCGCACGCTGACGGGCTTGCGCGCATCGTCGCTGCGCCGCGCAAAGCCTTTCAGTTGCGACGTGACGTAGCCGAGGCGCTTGACGAGGTCGGAAATGGTCGACAGGTTGTCCAGCGCATCGTCGATGCGCCCGCGCGCCAGGAAGACCTTGGCATTGTCGGAAAACGTCTGCAGGGCGGCCAGCGGCTGGTTCAGCTCGTGCGTGACGCCCGCCGCCATCTGGCCGATGGCCGCCAGCTTGCCGCTTTGCACCAGTTCCGCCTGGGCGTAGCGCAGGGTCTGCTCGGCCCGCTCGCGCTCGGCCACTTCCGCCTGCAGGCGGCCATTCGCGTGCACGAGGTCGGCCGTGCGCTGCTCGACCTTGATTTCCAGCTGTTCATAGGCGCGCGCCAGGGTCTGCTGCGCGTTGAGCCGGTCGGCGATGCGGCGCCGGCGCTGGCGCGCATACATCAGGGCCAGCAGCAGCAGGGCCCAGCCCAGCGCGGCGGCCATGGCCGCGTTGCGGGCCGCCCCGTTGACCTGGTCCAGTTCGGCCAGGACCGTGATCTGCCATGCCAGGGGACCGAGGGCGCGGTGCACGGCCAGGTAGTCGGCGCTGCCGGACAGGGCCGGCGACTCGCCCGTCTGCGGCCGTTCCAGTGTCATCACGCTGGCGCCATCGGCGAACTGGCGCCGCACCTTGTGCGGCAGGATGGGCAGGTTTTCTTGCAGGAACTGGCGCTGTGCGCTGATGTCGCTCTTCGCTTCCGGCGCCAGGGGCGCCAGGGTCTTGAACTTGAAGGCCTGGGTGGTGGCCAGGATGATCACGCCATTCGCATCCTTGACCCAGATCTGCTCGCCCGCGCCCGGCGTGCGCCACGATTGCTCGATCCAGTCCAGGTTGACCTTGGCGGCGACGATGCCGAGGATGCGCCCGTCGCGCTGCACGGGCTGGGAAATGAAGTAGCCCGCCTCGAAGGTGGAGGCGCCGATGCCATAGAAGCGGCCGATGCCGCCCGCGATGGCATTCTTGAAATAGGGACGGAAACCGTAGTTGACGCCCACGTAGGAGCTGCGGTCCTGCCAGTTGCTCGAGGCCAGGGTGGTGCCCTTGTCGTCGAGCACGTAGACGGCAAAGGCGCCCGCGCGGCGGTTGATGTCGATCAGATAGGCATTGATCTGCGCGACCTTGTCGGGCGTGGGCTGTTCCAGCAGCTGCGCCACGGCATCGCTCTGGGCCACGGCCAGGGGCAGGAATTCATATTTGTTGAGGGCGCCGCCGATGGAGGCCGCATACAGTTCCGCGCGCGAATCGAGCGTGCGGTGCAGTTCATCGAGCTGGCGCTGCTGGACCCAGGCATACGACGCCCACGCCAGCGCGAGCAGCGAACCCACGGCCAGCAGGGGGCCGAGCGCGGGTCTCAGGGGCCATTTGCCGAATGCCATGGTGCTCCGTGTGTCGGGTTGAGCTTGCGTGTGCCGCAAAGAAGGAATGGTAGTGTACGGCGGGATTCACCCGAATGGGTGAATCCTGATTTACGACTGACATGCAAAGTTGCAGTGTCTGACAAAACCGAAGCTGAAACCCGCAAGTCGAGGACTGGGGTCGGACCTTAAGGTCCGA
>NZ_RFSK01000070.1 GCF_009923995.1 Janthinobacterium sp.
GTTCGAGCCGCGACAGGATGCGGTTGCCGCCCGCCTCGGTGGCGTTCCCATCGCCTTTGCCCAGCAGGTTCGGGCCGTGCGGCGGCCCCTCTCCGGATTTCAGTAAAGACAAAATATCACCTCCGAACTGGATCGAACTTGATGTAAACCGCGCTCATGCCGGCCGCGCCCGCATACGATCTAGCAATACCGCCGGGCAATGGCTGTCCGGCTTCCGCGGATTCCTGTCACGGAGCGTCCCATGTTCGTTGCCCTGGTCCTGATGTATTTCCTGCTCGCCTGTTTCGCTTGCTGGCTGCTGCTGTTTCCCGGCGGCCGCGCCATCGTGCTGCACGCCATGGTCAACCTGGGCTGGCGCGTGCAGCGGCGCGCCCGGCACCTGAAGGGCGGCGGCGCGCACTGGCAGCGCTGGCAGCGCCACACGGGTTCCGGCATGGCGCGCGGCTGGCAGCTGCTGTCGCAGCACCGCTGGCTGTCGCTGGCGGGCAGCGTGCTGATCATCGCGCCGCCGCTGCTGGTGTGGCTGTCCAGCGACCGCATCACCCTGCGCGGCTATGCGGATCGGCAACATGCCATCAACGACCAGGTCAGCGACCTGCTCAAGGGCGAGCAGCTGGTGCCGCCGCCGGCCCTGCCGCCGCTGCTGTTTTCCACGGCCGAGGTAACGCAGCTGCGCCCCCTGCTGGGTGGTGCCAGCCGCAACTGGCAGTTGCTCGACCACGACTATGCGCAGCGCCTGTTGCTGGTGTTTAAGATCATGAAGGACGTGCATGGTTATGACATGGTCTTGCTGGAAGGCTACCGCAGCCCCGCGCGCCAGAACCAGTTGGCGGCAGCCGGCCCCAGCGTGACGAATGCCCGGGCCTTTCAAAGCTATCACCAGTACGGCCTGGCCGCCGATTGCGCGTTCATGCATGAAGGAAAGCTCATCATTTCTGAGAAAAATGCCTGGGCCATGCGCGGCTACCGCCTGTATGGCGTGACGGCCGAATCGGTGGGCCTGCGCTGGGGCGGGCGCTGGACCATGATGGATTTCGGCCACACGGAATTGCCGCAGCCGCGCGTCCTGGGCAAATAACAGGCGGCAGCGCCAGCCATTCTAGCGCCGTAGGCGCGGGTATTTTTCACCGGCGCAAGCATGCTTGCGCAGCGTCAATGGCGTTCCCTGCGGCGTGTCCCGTTGCCGCGCAACACTTGTCATTTGTCAACAAAGTCGCGCGCCATTGCTGTCAGCATGGACTGCGTCCGCCTGGCTGTGCGGCGGCGTCCTTCCTGCCGTGCGACCTTACCCTGGGCTCATCATGCTGCGACGAATCTGGCATTTCCTGACCGACAGCCGCAATCTGACCATCCTCGGCTTCGTGGCGCTGGCCGTCTTCCTCTACCTGGGCGCCGAGGTGCTGGAAGTGGCGCTGGCGTGGGCGCTGGCCTTGCTGCTGCTGGCCTTCCTCGTCTGGCTGGGCGCGTGGCTGTGGCGCCGCCGCCGCGCGCGGCGCGATGCGCAGGCGCTGGGCCAGGCCATCCTGAACGAGGCGGAAATTGCCGCCGCGCAGGCGGCTTCGGCCGCGAGCAGCACCCAGCAGGGCGACCTCGACGCCGTGCGCGCTGGCCTGCTGGACGCCATCGAAACCATCAAGACGTCCAAGCTGGGCCTCAAGTCGGGCGGCGCCGCCCTGTACGAATTGCCGTGGTACATGATTATCGGCAATCCGGCCGCCGGCAAGAGCAGCGCCATCCTGCAGTCGGGCCTGCAGTTCCCTTTCGCCGACGGCAAGATCGTGCAAGGCGTGGGCGGCACGCGCAACTGCGACTGGTTCTTCACGACGGACGGCATCGTGCTCGACACGGCGGGCCGCTATTGCGTCGTCGACGAACACCGCGGCGAATGGTTCGGCTTTCTCGACCTGCTGAAAAAATACCGGCGCAAGGCGCCCATCAACGGCATCCTCATCGCCGTCAGCATTGCCGAATTGAAAGGCGACCCCGACGTGGGCATGCAACTGGCGCGCAGCCTGCGCAAGCGCGTGCAGGACGTCATCGAACGCCTGGAAGTGTTCGCCCCCCTGTACATCGTGTTTACCAAGGCCGACCTCGTCGCCGGCTTCGCGGAGTTCTTCGCGGATGCGGAACGCAGCGAGCGCGAGCGCGTCTGGGGCGCCACCATGCCCTACCAGCGCAAGCTGCCCACGGCGGACCTGCTCAATTTCTTCGACCAGAGTTTCGACGAGCTGCACGATGGCCTGACGGAACTGAGCCTGGCCAACATGGCGCACCGCCAACGCAAGAACATGGCGCCCGGCGTGTTTACTTTTCCGCTCGAGTTCGCCGCCATCAAGCCGGCCCTGCGCGCTTTCATCGCCACCCTGTTCGAGGAAAACCCGTTCCAGTTCCAGCCCGTGTTCCGCGGTTTTTACTTCACCAGCGCGCTGCAGGAGGGCGAACCCGTCAGCGCATCGTCGCAGCAGGTGGCGCGCCGCTTCGACCTGGCCTTCGCGCCTGCGCCGGCCGCAGTGCCCGCGGGCGGGCGGCAGCACGGCTATTTCCTGCTGGACCTGTTTCGCAAGGTGATTTTTGCCGACAAGCACCTGGTGGCCAACTACGCCAGCCGCGCCAAGCTGCGATTCAGGTACGCCGTCTTCTTCACGGCCACCGTGACCCTGGGCGCCTGCCTGGGCGGCTGGAGCTGGTCCTACCTGGGCAACCGGCAGCTGGTGGCCAATGTCGAGGCCGATCTGAACAAGGTGGTGCGCCTGCAGGAGCAGCGCCTGGATCTGCAGTCGCGCCTGGAAGCGCTGGAAATCCTGCAGGACCGTATCGAGCAGCTGGAAGCGTACCGCCAGCAGCGGCCCTGGTCCTTGCGCATGGGCCTGTACCAGGGCGAGTTGCTGGAGCGCAAGCTGCGCGAGGAATACTTTGCCGGCGCGCGCCACGTCATGCTCGACCCCGTGGCGGGCGCGCTGGAAGCCTTGCTGGCGGAGATGAACGCCAGCGCCGAGCAGCTGCAGCCGGCGGCGCGCACGCCGCAGACGCCCGTTGCCGCGCGCACCTTCCAGTACCAGGCCGCCTCGCCGACGAACGTGGAAGACGCCTACAACGCGCTGAAAACCTATCTGATGCTGGCCGACAAGACGCACGCGGAAAGCAGCCACCTGAACGACCAGATGACGCGCTTCTGGCGCGGCTGGCTGGAAGACAACCGGGGCGCCATGCCGCGCGAGCAGATGATACGCAGCGCCGAGCGGCTGCTGACGTTCTACCTGGCGCAGGTGGGCGACCCTTCGTGGCCGCGCATCGAACAGAAGCTGGCGCTGGTCGACCAGGCGCGCGAACACCTGCGCCGCGTGGTGCGCGGCATGCCGGCGCGCGAGCGCGTCTACGCGGACATCCGCGCGCGCGCCTCGACGCGCTTTCCCGGCATGACGGTGGCGCGCATCGTCGGCGAGCAGGACCAGGCCCTGCTGGCGGGCAGTTACGCGGTATCCGGCGCCTACACGCGCCAGGCGTGGGAAAAATTCGTCGAGGGCGCGTTCCGCGACGCCGCCAACCGCGAGCTGCAAAGCGCGGACTGGGTGCTGAAAAGCGCCTCCACCGACGACCTGACCCTGGAAGGCAGTCCGGAGCAGATCGAGAAAAACCTGGTGGCCATGTACAAGGCCGATTACGCGCGCGAGTGGCAAAAGTTCGTGCAGGGCGTGGCCGTGGCCGACCTGAAAGGCTTTGACGGCGCCGTGCAGGCCATGAACCGCCTGGGCGACCCGCAGTCGTCGCCCATCGCCAAGCTGTTGACGAGCATCTACGATGAAACGTCGTGGGACAATCCGGCCCTGCAGAATGCCCAGCTGCGCCAGGCCGAGCGGGGCATCATCGCCTGGTTCAAGGAGACGGTGCTGCGCCGCGCGCCATCGCAGCTGACGGCCAGTCCGGGCCTGAACGCGCAGGTCGACCCGGCCCGCCTGGACAAGCCCATGGGACCCGTGGGACGCGAATTTGCCGGCGTGGGCAAGCTGGTGGCGGCCAGGGACAACAATGCCTCGCTGATGCGCGCCTACCTGGAAGCGCTGTCGAAGCTGCGCAGCCGCCTGAACCTGCTGAAGAACCAGGGCGATCCCGGACCCGGCGCGCGCCAGTTCATGCAGCAGACCCTGGAGGGCAGCGGTTCGGAACTGGCCGACGCCCTGCGGCTCGTCGACGAGCAGATGCTCACGGGGATGAGCGACGCGCAAAAGCAGGCCATCCGCCCCATCCTCGTGCGCCCGCTGATGCAGACCTTCGCCGTCATCGTCGCGCCCGCGGAACTGGACCTCAACAAGACATGGGCGGCGCAGGTGTACGAACCGTTCCGCAAGTCGCTGGCGAACAAATACCCGTTCGCTCCCGCGGCGCGCATCGAGGCGAGCAGCCAGGAAATCGGCCAGTTCTTCGGGCCGGAAGGGCTGGTGGCGAAATTCGTCACCACCTCCATGGGGCCCCTGGTGGTGCGGCGCGGCGACGTGCTGGCGCCGCGCACCTGGGGCGACATGGGCATCAGCCTGTCGCCGCAGATGGTGGCGCGCTTTCCCGGCTGGATCGCGCCGCTGGGCGCGGGCGGCGTGGCGGCCGCGTCGGCGGCGCAGACCGTGTTCCAGATCCAGCCGTCGCCCGCGCCGGGCACCCTGGAATACACGGTGGAGATCGACGGCCAGCAGCTGCGCTACCGCAATACGCCGGCGCAGTGGACGAACATGGTCCATCCCGGCACGCAGGGCCCGCCCGGGGCCCGGATCACGGCCGTCACCTTCGACGGACGCACGGTGGAACTGTTCAACGAGCCGGGCCAGTTCGGCCTGAAGCGCATGATCGACGCGGCAGCCAAGAAGCGCAAGGACGGGGGCGTGTTCGAGCTGCGCTGGACGCAGGGCGACGTGGCCGTGGCGCTGGACCTGAAGATCACCAGCAGCGCCGAGACGACGGGCGCGGGCGGGACTGCGGCCGTGCAGGAGCAGGGCTTTCGCGGCATGCAGCTGCCGGAAACCGTCGTCGGCGCGCCCGCCGCGCCTGCCCCTGCCGTCGCCGTGGCGGATGCGGCGCCCGGGGTGGCCTCCGTGGTGGCGCCATGACGCGCGGCCCGCAGCAGGTGCGCCTGGGCTACTTCGGCAAGATCCCCGCGCGCGGCGACTTCATCAAGGCCTGCGACAACCACGCGCTGGTGCAGCTGCTCGACGACTGGCTGGCGCAGGTCATGAACGCCCTGACGGCGGAGCCACGCTGGAAGCTCAATTACGACGCCTTGCCGCCGCTGCGCTTCGCCTTCGTCGGCACGCGCAGCCGGCGCGCCATCGCCGGGCGCCTGGAAGCGAGCAGCGACCAGTCGCACCGGCGCTTTCCCTTCATGGCCATGGGCGCGCTGGAAGTCGACGACGCCGAGGCCTTTGTCGCCTGCAGCCCGCTGGTGCTGGCGCCGCTGTGGCAGCGGGTGGAGCAGCTGTCGCAAGGCATCGTCGCCAGCGCGGAACCGGGTCCGGCGCTGCTGGCGCTGGCCGGCAACGTGGTGGAAATCGACACGGCCGCCGCCCGCCATGCGGAACACTTTGCCGCCTTCCTGCAGGCGCAGACGGTGCACAGCCTGCAGGCCATGCTGGCCTCGCCCACCTTTCCCGTCACGCTGCGCGAGCTGCTGCTGGGACTGGGCCTGCTGCTGCGGCCCGTGCGCCGCAGCGGCCGGCCGCGCCTGGAAAAAAGCCTGGTCCTGCCGCTGCCGCAGGACGCGCAGGCGCGCGCGCTGGCGGCCAGCTTCTGGCTGCACCTGGTCACGCCGTTCCTGCGCCAGGCCGATTTCGAGCTGGCGCTGTTCTTCGCCCATCTCGACGAGGCGCCCGTGCTGGTGATCGGCTTTTGCGGCGCCGACCCGCAGGGCTTGTGCGCCCTGATCGAGCCGCAGGCGGCCGGCGAACGGCTGATCGTCCTCGACCAGCTGGATTGGGTCGGCGAGTTGCTGGGGCAGGAGCCGTCGCTGCACCGCCTGTCCGCCTGCCTGCAGCAGGACCAGCTGTCGCTGCGCTCGGCCTGCAGCCTGTTTGCCGATACCTTTGCCTGAAGGATTGCGATGAAAGCTTCCATCTTCCTCCTCCTGCTGCTTGCCGCCCTCCCGGGCCGCGCCCAGGTGCAGGCGCAGCCGCCCGCTACGCCCTTGCCGGGACAGATCCTCGTCACGGGCACCGTGGCCGATGAAGGGGCCAAGGCGGCCGTGCTGGCCCGTCTGCGCGAGCTGTACGGCGCCGAGCGCGTGGTCGACCAGATCGCCATCGGCAAGGTGGCCGTGCCGGCCAACTGGAACGCCTACGTGCAGAAACTCATCGCGCCGCACCTGAAGCTCATTTCGCGTGGCCAGATCAGCATCGCCGGCAGCAATGTCAGCGTGCGCGGCGAAGTGGCGAACGAGGCGCAGCGCCAGCAGATCGCCAGCGACATCGCCACCAGCCTCAATCCCACGTATGTCGTCAACAACGGCTTGCGCGTCAGGGCGGCCGAGGCCGAGCAGGGATTGCTCGACGCCGCGCTCGACAAGCGCATCATCGAATTCGACGTGGGCCAGGCCAGCATCACGCCGTCCGGCCTGGCCATCCTCGACGAGATGGCGGCCGCCATGCAAAAGCTCCGGGGGCGCAAGGTGGAAGTGATCGGCCACACGGACAATACGGGCCTGCGCGCCAGCAACGTGGCGCTCAGCCAGGCGCGCGCCGATGCCGTGCGCGCCTACCTGGCCACGCGCGGCATCGGTGCGGACATGGTGCTCACGTCGGGCCAGGGCCCGGACCGGCCCGTGGCCAGCAACGCCACGGCCGATGGCCGGGCGAGAAACCGGCGCATCGAGTTCCGCATCGCGCAGTAGGCGGGGCCGGCGCCGCGCACGCCCGCAAGGCGCGCAGCCGGCCGCCGGCGCGCGACTGCGGGTGCGAGGCATTCACGGCAGGGTGATGGTCAGGTGCGCCGGCTGCGGCGCCAGCTTGACCAGGTCCGCATACGCGGCCAGCGTCGTTTGCGTGCCATGCGTCAGGTGCGTCTTCAGGGCCAGGTAGGCGCAGATGGCCAGCAGGGCGAAAACGCTGGACAGGGCCCACAGCGGCACCTCGCTGCGGCGCTTGTTGACCACCTGGTCGGGACGTTCCGCGCGCGGCGCGAAGCCGCGGCTCCTGCCCTTGATGTGGGCGATCTCGTCGCCCAGGCGCGCCGTCAGGTAGCTGAGCTTTTCGCCGCCGTCGATCGCATACTTGCCCTGGAAGCCCAGCAGCAAACACATGTGGAAGACTTGCAGGGCCTGCACGCGCATGGCGCCCTTGCCGCGCAGCGCGTCGAGACGGTCGAAGAAATGTTCGCCGGCCAGCTGGTCGCCAAAGATCAGCAGCTGCAGCGGGCGCCGTTCCCACTGCTTGCGCAGGGCGAACGGCGAGGCCAGGAGGATTTCATCGACGGCCGCGCAGAACGCATACTTGGCCGCCTCGATATCGTCGCCGTCGGCGCGGATCTTTTTCGCCTCGCGCTCGAAGTCGTCGAGGAAGGCCGTGATGCGGTCCATGAAGCTGTGCTCGTCGCCGGGCGCCGAGCCGTTCTTCAGCATGAACAGCATGTAAAAGCCTTCGTGCATCAGGTCCAGCAGGGCGCTGCCCGCATGGCGGCCGCTTGTTGCGGCGGGGGCGGGGCCGCGTGGTCCCAGCAGGGAGGGCGCCGCGCGCCGTTCGATGAGCTGGCTCATGCCGTCACCGCGATCAGTTCCAGCTGCAGGTCGCGTATGCCGGCCGGCACGTACACGGCAATCGACTGCGCCTTGAGCATCTGTTCGTGCAGCGCGCCGCGGTTGTCGATCGCAAAATAATAGGTATCGGGCCGTACGGGAATGGCGGCCGGCACCTGCGGCGCGTGCGACAGCTTCACGCCGGGCATGGCCGACAGCACGCATTTTTCCACGTCGTCGGGCGCCCCCACTTTCACGCGCAGCGGCACCACGTCCACCAGTTCGAGGGCGGGCATGGCGGCGCGGATGGCCAGGTACAAGGTCGTGTGCTGGTCGATCTTGCCCGAATCGAGCTTGCCCAGGTAATACGACGGCTTGTCTTCCAGCAGGGCGATGGAAAAATACTTCGACGAGATGACCGTGTCGAGCAGCTCGCGGATGATGGCGTCGAGGGCGTCGAAGCAGGCGCCCGGCTGCGCATGGTCGTAGGCGGGCAGGCTGGCCAGCGTGTAGTGCCTGGAGTAGCTGAGCAGGCCGCCCGCGAGGCCCAGCAGCGCCTCGTACAGGCGCTCGGGATGCAGGCCGGGATGGCGCACGTAGTGCATCAGGGCGGCGGCGGCCGTGCTGACCGTGTGCAGCAGCCAGAACGAGGACACGTCGCCGGAGCGAAATTCGATCACGTTGCGGCTCGGTTCGCGGTGGTGGCCGTGCAGCGCGCCCACCTTGGCCTGCAGCGCATCAAGCAGGTGTTCCAGCAAGGCTTGCAGGCGCGGCGCGCCGGCGATCGCCAGGCTGGGCGCCATGAAGGACGGCACCGGCTCGAAGCCGCCCGATACCGTGCGGCGCAGGGCGATCAGCGGCAGGCAGTCGTAGGAGCCGCGCGCCTCGCTGTCGGGAATCAGGCGCAGGCTTTTTTTCAGGTAGGCCACGTCGGCCGCGGCGGACGCCGTAAACAGGTCGGGCGTGGCGCGCATGGCGTGCACGAAGCGGGTATGCGGCGGCGTGCCGGCGGGCGCGCCTGCCGGCGATGCCTGCGCCGTGCAGTTCATGCCTTCGCCGTTCAGCACGGGCAGGGCGGCGTAGTAGGTCACTTCCTGCACGGCGGGCGGCAGCGCCTGCATGTCGACGGGCGGGGGCAGGGCGTCGCTGCCCGCCGCGCCGTCGCCCGCCGCCTCGAAGACCTCGCCGTCGCGGAAGATGGCCGACAGCGCCAGCAGGCGCAAGCTGCCCGTTTTCAGCGCCGCCAGGTCCCATTCCACGTGCGCCACGCCCCACGGATACGGGTGCAGCGCGCTGGCCGTGCGGTGCAGCCGCGTTTCGTGATACTGGTCCTGGCGCTGGAAGTGCTGCGGCCGCAGGAACAGGCCTTCTCCCCACAAGACTTTCGCTGCCATGCCCATGTCGATGCTCCTTTTCGGTAGATGGTGGATTGCCTTACTGGCAGCGCAGCGCCGACAGCGGCGCCATGGCGCCCTGCGTGCCGCCCACGCTCAGGGCGCAGGCGTGCAGGCCGACGGTAATGCCGGCGCGCTCGGCGTCGGCGGCGGCGAAGGTGGCGCGCCAGTGCTGCGCCGCGGGCGCGCGGAACAGGGCCACGACGCCGATGAAAGACGCTTCCTTGCTGATCTTTTCCTGCACTTCGTAGCGCTGGCCCGGCACCAGCAGCACTTCCTTCACTTCCACCAGGTCGGCGCCCAGCGCGGCCTGCTCGCGGCGCGCGTCGAGGAAGCTGTCGTACCGGGCTTGCTCGAAGGCGGCACTCTGGCGCAGCTTGTAGATGCGCGCCACCAGCGCCAGTGGCCGTCCCGCGGCATCCGTGTTGAGGCGCTGCGCCGCGTGCAGGCGGATGCTGACAAGGCGCGGCGGCTGTTGCGCGTCGGGCGGGGCGGGCGGCGACCTGGCCACGCCTGCCATCTGCAGCGCCGCGCTGGCCAGGTTGCCGACGGCGCCGCCCGCGCAGCCGGCCAGCAGCAATGGCAGCAGCAGCGGCAGGGCGGTGCGCAACAGCTGGCGCGGCGGAGCGGGAAGCGGCATGGGCCTGCCTTTGCAGAAAATAACGCGTGGAAAGAAAGTGCTGCAGTCATTTAATCGCATGCGGCAGCGGCCTGCTTGCGTTGGCGCAAAGTCCGTCCGCGATCGATGGAATTACTGCGCCAGATCAGGATTACTGCGCTTGCTCTCCCCGGTGGCGTGGAACTTCTTCTTTCCTGATTAATCTCAATTTGGCAAAAATTCTGGCGATCAATAATGGCCTCCACCAAGGCGCTGCCCATCGTCCCCGGCGGTAGCGTCCTCCACGTGAAGGAATGCCCAGATGAAGCCAGCCCTGACCTTGCCCCGAATTGCCTGCCTCGCCAGCGCCCTGCTGCTGGCCGCCTGCGCCACGCCGGCACCGCCGGCGCCGCCGAAGCCTGCCGCGCCGACCCTGGCGCAAGTCATGAACGATGCCGATGCGGCCGCGCGGGCCGGCCAGTACGAGCGCGCCATGGCCTTGCTCAAGGGCGGCGGCACCAGCTATCCGGCCGACAAGACGCCGTGGCTGCAGATGGCGCAGATGACGTTCGACCGCGGCCAGTACGGCGACGCCATCGGCCATGCGCTCGAAGCGCTGGAGCGCGATCCCGACGACAAGGTGGCCAACAGCATCGTCGCCGTCAGCGGCCTGCGCCTGTCCGGCAAGGCCCTGGCCGAACTGTCGCGGCAAAACAATCTGAATGGCTCGCTGCGTTCGGAAGCGCAGGAGCTGGCCAAGCTGCTGCGCGCGAGCATCGGCGAGGACGTGCTGGTGCCGCCGGCCAGGCGCCCGGCGGCGGCCGGCAAGCGCGCTGCCGGTTCCGGCGCGCCGGCCGCGGCGGCCAAGGGCGCGGCGCCCCCGGGCGGCACGGCCGATCCCTTCAGCGGCCTGAAATAAGGCGCGTCCATCTGCCCGGCGCGCGGCCGGCGCCATCCACTACTTTGCAAAGGAAGCCACATGTCCAAGTCCGACAGCGTGCAGAAACGCTTGCAGAAGGTGCGCGCCCCGCGCGTGCAGATGACCTACGACGTCGAAATCGGCGACGCGATCGAAAACAAGGAACTGCCCTTCGTGGTGGGCGTGCTGGGCGACTTCGGCGGCAATCCGGACAGCGAGAAAAAGCGCCTGAAGGACCGCAAGTTCGTCGCCGTCGACAGCGCCAATTTCGACGAGGTGCTGGCCGGCGTGGAGCCGGTGGCCCGCTTCAGCGTGCCGAACCGCGTCAGCGAGGCGGGCGGCACCTTCGCCGTCGACCTGCATTTCCGCTCGATGGACGACTTCCGCCCGGAGTCGGTGGTGCGCCAGGTCGAGCCCCTGCGCAAGCTGCTCGAGGCGCGCACCAAGCTGGCCGACCTGCGCAACAAGCTGGCCGGCAACGACAAGCTGGAAGACCTGCTGACGGAGGTGCTGAACAACACCGACAGCATGGCCACCCTGAAACCGCAGTTCCCGGCGCAGGAGGATTGAGATGAACGCCCAGGCAGAAGTCAATGCAGTGACGGCGGCCAGCGCGCCGCTTCCGGCGACGGACTTGCTGGACCAGATCGTCGAACAAAGCCGCGTCGCCAAGTCCGGCGCAGAACATGCGCGCGCGCGCGACCTGATCTCGGAACTGGTGGCGCAGGTGCTCGATGGCACGGTGCTGATGTCGAGCAGCCTGTCGGCCACCCTGGACGCGCGCGTGGCGGAAATCGACCGTTTGATCTCCGCCCAGCTCAGCGAGATCATGCACGCGGCGCCGTTCCAGCAGCTCGAGCAGAGCTGGACGGGGCTGCGCTACCTGGTCGGCAATTCCGACACGGGCGCGCGCCTGCAGATCCGCATGTTCAACGCCACCAAGCGCGAACTGGTGAAGGATTTCCAGGCGGCGCTGGAGTTCGACCAGAGCAGCATGTTCAAGAAGGTCTATGAAGAGGAATTCGGCACCTTCGGCGGCGCGCCGTTCGCCGCGCTGCTGGGCGACTTCGCCATCTCGCGCCAGCCGGAAGACATGTATTTCGTCGAGCAGATGTCGCACGTCGCCGCCGCCGCGCACGCGCCCTTCATCGCCTCGGCCGCGCCGGAACTGTTTGGCCTGGAAAGCTACGGCGACCTGGGCAAGCCGCGCGACCTGGCGAAAGTCTTCGACACCATCGAATACGCAAAATGGAAGGACTTCCGCGAATCCGAGGACGCGCGCTACGTGGGCCTGACCTTGCCCCGCTTCCTGGGCCGGCTGCCGTTCAACCCCGTCGACGGCACCACCGTCGAAGGCTTCAATTTCATCGAGGAAGTCGACGGCAGCGACCACCACAAATACCTGTGGTGCAATGCCGCGTATGCGTTCGGCAGCAAGCTCACGCGCGCCTTCGCCGACTACGGCTGGTGCGCCGCCATCCGCGGCGTGGAAGGCGGCGGCCTGGTGGACGACCTGCCCACGCACACCTTCAAGACGGACGAGGGCGACGTGGCCCTGAAATGCCCGGCCGAAGTGGCGATCACCGACCGGCGCGAAAAGGAACTGAGCGACCTCGGTTTCATCTCGCTGGTGCATTGCAAGAACACGGCGTATGCGGCATTCTTCGGCGCCCAGTCGGCGCAGAAGAGCCGCAAGTACCACAACGATGCGGCCAATGCGAATGCGGTGCTGTCGTCGCAGCTGCAGTACATCTTTGCCGTCTCGCGCATCGCCCACTACATGAAGGCCATGATGCGCGACAAGATCGGCAGCTTCGCCGCCGCCTCCAACGTGGAAGACTTCCTGAACCGCTGGCTGATGCAGTACGTGCTGCTCGACGATAACGCCAGCCAGGAACAGAAGGCGCAATTCCCCTTGCGCGAGGCGTCCGTGCAGGTGCATGAAGTGCCGGGCCGCGCCGGCGTGTACCGCGCCGTGTCCTTCCTGCGGCCGCACTTCCAGCTCGATGAGCTGTCCGTTTCGCTCCGACTGGTCGCGGAGTTGCCGAAGTCGACCAATTCCTGATCCACCCATCTTTCAACCAGAGGAGCACACCATGGCAATCGATGTATATCTGCAGATAGACGGCATCAAGGGCGAGTCCACCGATGACAAGCACAAGGACTGGATCGAGTGCAAATCGGTCAGCTGGAGCGTCGAGCAGCCGAAGTCCGCCACCGCCTCGACGGGCGGCGGCCACACGGCCGAACGCTGCGAGCACAAGGACATCGTCATCTCCAAGCTGGCCGACCTGGCTTCGCCGGTGCTACTGCAGACCTGCTCGGCCGGCAAGACCATCCCCAAGGCGCGCTTCGAATTCATGCGCGCCGATGGCCAGGGCGAGCGCGTCAAGTACTTTGAAATCGAGATCGAGAATGTGCTGATCGGCGCCGTCACGCCGAACGTGGAAGAGGGCGACATCCTGGGTGAACACGTCGGCTTCAAGTTCTCGAAAGTGAAGTGGAAGTACACGCAGCAAAAAGTCACCGGCGGCGCCGGCGGCAATACCTCGGGCGGCTGGGACCTGGCCGCCAACCGCGTGGCCTGATCCCTCGTGCGCGGCACGCTGCGGTCAGCCGCCGCGTGCCGCCGATTTTTCAGGAGTGGGCATGGACAGTTATGTACCCGGCTTGTTCGACCGCCTGATGGACGACGGCGCGCCGGCGCGCCTGTCGCTCGAGCAGTTGAAGGATGCGGTGGCGCGCGACCTGGAGGAATTGCTCAACACGCGCGTGGCCCTGCCGCCCGGCGCGCTCGACGCCTATCCGGAATGCGCCGCCTCCATCGTCAACTATGGCTTGATCGACTTTGCCGGCATGTGTCTGTCCAGCAGCGAGGACCGGGCGCGCATCTGCGCCGCGCTGAAGGCCGCCATCGAGCGCCATGAGCCGCGCCTGCGCAATGTGCGCGCGCGCCTGGAGCGCGAGGCGGGCGCCATCAACCGCGTCGGCTTCGTCATCAGCGGCACCCTGGCCGTGACGGCCGGCGGCGAGACGGTCAATTTCGACGCCGTGCTGCAGCCATCGTCGCTGCGCTATTCGATCAACCGCAAGGGAGCCGCCGCATGAGCAACAATCTGAAAACCCTGATCGCCAAGCTGAATGACACGGTACGCACGGCCGCCACGCGCGCCGCCGGCATCTGCGTGGGACTGGGCCAGTACGAAGTCGACATCGAACACCTGTTCCTGGCCCTGCTGGAGCAGGAGCACAGCGACTTCGTCACCATCGCGCGGCGCAGCGAAATCAGCCTGACGGCGCTGGAAGCGGACCTGCGGCGCGAGATCGGCGGCTTCCGGACGGGCAGCGCGCGCACGCCCGTGTTCTCCCCCCATCTGCCGCTGCTGTTCGAGCATGCCTGGCTGATCGCCTCGCTCGATACGGCGCAGCCAGGGCCCATCCGCAGCCGCCACCTGCTGCTGGCGCTGCTGACGGAGCCGGAACTGGCGCAGCTGGCCTACCGCGGCTCGAAGCTGTTCGCCCGCTTCAGCGTCGAGCAGCTGAAGCACCACCCGGACAAGCTGACGGCCGGTTCCGCCGAGGAGGAAACCGCGGCAGTGCCGCAGCTTTCCAATGCGACCGATGACCCGGTGACTGTCCTGACCAGCAAGACCCCGGCGCTGGACCAGTTCACCACCGACCTGACGCAGCTGGCGCGCGACGGCAAGCTCGATCCCGTGATCGGCCGCGAGGCGGAGATACGCCAAGCCGTCGACATCCTGCTGCGCCGCCGCCAGAACAATCCCATCCTGACGGGCGAGGCGGGCGTGGGCAAGACGGCCGTGGTGGAAGGCCTGGCCCTGCGCATCGCCACGGGCGACGTGCCGGCCGTGCTGCAGGGCGCGCACATCCACGCGCTCGACATGGGGCTGCTGCAGGCGGGCGCCAGCGTGAAGGGCGAATTCGAAAGCCGCCTGAAGAACGTCATCGACGAGGTGGCGCAAAGCCCCCATCCCGTCATCCTCTTCATCGACGAGGCGCACACGATGATCGGCGCCGGCGGCCAGGCGGGGCAGAACGACGCGGCCAATCTGCTGAAGCCGGCGCTGGCGCGCGGCGCCCTGCGCACCATCGCCGCCACCACCTGGAGCGAGTACAAGAAGTATTTTGAAAAGGATGCGGCCCTGGCACGGCGCTTCCAGGTCGTCAAGGTGGAGGAACCCAGCGAAGACATCGCCTGCGCCATGCTGCGTGCCATGGCGCCGCTGATGGAGCGCCATTTCGGCATCCGCGTGCGCGACGCCGCCATCGTCGAAGCCGTGCGCCTGTCGCACCGCTACATCAGCGGGCGCCAGCTGCCCGACAAGGCCGTCAGCGTGCTCGATACGGCCTGCGCCAAGGTGGCGCTGGGGCAGAGCGCCACGCCGGCGCTGCTGGAAAACGCCGGCCGCCAGCAGGAGCGCACGGGGGCGGAAATCGGCGCCCTGGAACGCGAGGCGGCCGGCGGCGAAGCGGCCGATCAGGCAGCGGTTGCCCGGCTGGCGCAGCTGCGCCGCGCACACGAGGAAGGGCAGGCGGCGGTCGCGGCGCTGGCGCAGCGCTGGGAGCGCGAAAAGGCGCTGGTGACGCAGATCGGCGCCTTGCGCGGCCAGCTGCGCGAGGAGCGCCCGGGCGAGAGCGGCGCGGCGCGGCTGCTGGCGCTGAAGGAGGAGCTGGCGGCGCTGCAGGGGGAAGCGCCATTGGCGCCGCTGGAAGTCGATGCGCAGGTGGTGGCCGGCATCGTCGCCGGCTGGACCGGCATCCCGCTGGGGAAGATGCTCAAGGACGAGATCCGCACGGTGCTGACCCTGGACGCGGCCCTGCGCGAACGGGTGCTGGGACAGGAGCACGTCATCGCGGCCGTGGCGCAGCGCGTGCGCACGGCGCGCGCCGGCCTGGACGACCCGGACAAGCCGCAGGCCGTGTTCCTGTTCACGGGGCCGTCCGGCACGGGCAAGACGGAAACGGCGCTGGCGCTGGCCGACCTGCTGTATGGCGGCGAGCGCAAGCTCATCACGATCAACATGAGTGAATACCAGGAAGCGCACAGCGTGGCGGGCCTGAAAGGCTCGCCGCCCGGCTACGTCGGTTACGGCGAAGGCGGCGTGTTGACGGAGGCCGTGCGGCGCCAGCCCTACAGCGTGGTGCTGCTGGACGAAGCGGAAAAAGCCCATCCCGACGTGCTGGAGCTGTTCTTCCAGGTGTTCGACAAGGGCGTGCTCGATGACGCGGAAGGGCGCGAAGTCGATTTCCGCAATACCGTCATCATCGCCACCTCGAACCTGGGCTCGGCCGCCATGATGGCGGCCTGCCTGAACCGGGCCACGGAGGAGCTGCCCGCGCCGGCAGCGCTGGAGGAACTGGTGCGCCCGCAGCTGGTGGCGCACTTCAAGCCGGCCTTGCTGGGCCGCCTGAAGGTGCTGCCGTTCTATCCCCTGAACGACGCGGTGCTGGCCGAGATCATCGCCCTGAAGCTGGCGCGCATCGGCGCGCGCATCGCGCGCAACCACCAGGCGCAGTTCAGCCACGACGCGGCGCTGGTCGAGGCGGTGCTGGCGCGCTGCACGGAAGTCGATTCGGGCGCGCGCAACGTCGACCAGATCCTCAATGGCAGCGTGCTGCCGGCCATCGCCGAAGCCGTGCTGGCGCGCATGGCCGAGGGTGAGCCGATCGCCTCCATCCGCGTCGGCGCCAGCAAGCAGGGGCAGTTCAAGTACACGATCAAGTAAATCACCGTCGGAGCCTGCCATGTTCAATCTGGAGCAGTTGCTGCACCCCGTCAGCGCCGTCAGCCCCTGCGGCGGCGACATCACCTTCAGCCAGGAGCTCGACGCCATCGCGCGGGCGCGCCAGCACGACGATCCCAGCCTGGACCAGGGCGAGTGGGTGACGGCGCTGAAGGAGGCCGACTGGCCCTTCGTGGCGACGCACTGCGAACAGCTGATCGCGTCGCACAGCAAGGACCTGCGCGTGGCCGTCTGGCTGGCCGAGGCGCACGCGAAGACGCGGCACTTCCGCGGCCTGGGCGACGGCTATGCGCTGCTGGCCGGCCTGTGCGACCGCTATTGGGACGGCCTGTTTCCGCTGGCCGAGGAGGGCGACCATGAACAGCGCATCGGCAACCTGTACTGGCTGCTGTCGCGCACGCCGCAGCTGGTGCGCGAGATGCCCCTGACGGCGGGCGCCGACGGCCAGTTCGCGCTGCAGGATTTCGATGCGGCGCGCCAGCGCGCGGCCGCCAGCCAGGCGCAGGACGGCATGGAGCAGGGCTGGAGCGCGTCGCGCCATGACGAGGCAGTGCCGCTGGCGCAGATGGAAGCGGCGCGGCAGAAAAACACGCGCGCGTTTTCCGATGCCCTGCTGGCCGATGCGCAGTACTGCATGCAGTCGCTGCTGGCGCTCGAGCGCAGCGCCGATGCCCGCTTCGGCACGGACGGCCCGAGCTTTCGCGCCGCCCGCGACGCGCTGGAAAACGCCATCCACTTCATCGCCCCGCTGGCGCCCGAGGCGGACCTTGCCGGCACGCCGGCCGCCACCGGGCCGGCGGGCGGCAGCGGCGGCGCCATCGTGCAGCGCCAGCAGGCGCTGGAGCAGCTGCGCCTGGTGGCCGATTTCTTCCGCCGCACGGAGCCGCACAGCCCCGTCGCCTACCTGGCCGAGCGGGCGGCCAGCTGGGGCGAGCTGCCCCTGCACCTGTGGCTCCGCGCCGTCGTCAAGGACCAGGGCACCCTGGCGCAGCTCGACGAGATGCTGGGCATGGGCGGCACGAACGGATGATGCTTGCGGCGCCTTCCATGCTACCCTGCCAGCATGTCCAGCCAGCTCCTTTTATCCGCCGCGTTCTGCCTGTCCGTCGCCGCCGCCGGCACCGCGGCGCGTGCTGCCGCGCCACAGCCCGTGTTGCTGTATGGCGACGACGACTACCCGCCGTATTCCTATGTCGAGCATGGCCAGCTGAAAGGCATTTATACGGACATCGTGCGCGCCGCCGTGCGGGACATGCCGCAGTACCAGGTGCAGCTGCGTCCCGTGCCGTGGAAGCGGGGCGTGCTGATGCTGCAGACGGGGGCGGCGTTTGCCCTGTATCCGCCATATTCCTGGCGCAGCGAACGGCCGTACGTGGGCTATTCCGCGCCGCTGCTGATGGAGCAGCTGGTGGTGTTCTGCAATCAGGAGGTGCTGGCGCAGCGCAAGCTGCAGCGCTGGCCGGCCGATTATGCCGGCCTGCACATCGGCGTGAACGCGGGTTTTTTGCTGGGCGATGCGGCGCTGATGGCATCCCTGCAAGCCGAAAAAATCGTGCTCGACGCGGCCAAGGGCACGCGCACGAATCTGCTCAAGCTGATGCGCGGGCGTATCGATTGCTATGTCAGCGACCGCCTGTCGGCGCAGTGGGAATGGCAGCGCATCCGCCGCGCCGGGCAGGCGGGCACGCCGGCGCAGACGCTGCACGAAACGGCGCAGCTGGCCAGCCAGCAGGGCCACCTGGGCTTCACCTTGCTGCAGCCGGCCCGCTATCCCTACCGCGACGACTTTATCGCCCGCTTCAATGCCGCCATCGCGCGCATGCAGCACAGCGGCGAGATCCGCCGCATCGTCGACCGCGCGCTGCTCCCCTGATACCTTGACCCTGGAGACCATGATGAAAAAACTGCTGTTCCTGACGATGCTGCTGCTGGCCGGCTGCGTGGGGCGTCCCGATAATATCGTGCCTGTCAGTAATTTTGACACCAGCAAATACCTGGGAAAATGGTACGAGATCGCGCGCCTCGACCATTCCTTCGAACGGGGCCTGAGCCACGTGACGGCCGACTACAGCCTGCGCCAGGACGGCGGCCTGAAAGTGCTCAACCGCGGCTACAGGGATGCGGACGCGAAATGGACGGATGCCGAAGGCAAGGCGTATTTTGTCGACAAGAAAGACGTGGGCTACCTGAAAGTGTCGTTTTTCGGTCCCTTCTATGGTTCCTACATCATCTTCGACCTCGACCAGCAGGACTACAGTTATTCCCTCATCAGCGGTCCCGACAAATCCTACTTGTGGTTGCTCTCGCGCACGCCCACCATGGAACCGGCGCTGCAGCAGCGCCTGATCGAGAAGGCCAGGGCGCTGGGTTTTGATACTTCCAAATTGATCTATGTGAAGCAAAACTGATTCTTTTTGCCTGCCGCCCGTCCGTGGCGGCATCGCGCCTTCTGGTTGTTGCTTTTCCGCATGTTATTCTTGCAATGCCACCCTGATTCACTCACAATCAGCACCAAAGCAGTGCATGTGCGGCGCCTCTCTGGCCGGACACGGCTGCTTCCAGCGGTCCCGCCGTGGTGATTGCCAGCTGACAAATGCTTGCTATAGTGAATGCTAGCGTCGTCGTGCCGGCGGCCGCCGCGCAATGCTCTTTCAGATAGGAATCTTGCTATGAAAAACCTCAAGATCGGCGTGCGTCTCGGCGGTGGTTTTGCCGCAGTCTTGCTGTTGCTGCTGTCCTTGACCGTGGTGGGCATCGTGCAGATGCAGAGTGCCAGCAAGGAAACGGATGCCCTCGTCAACGTGAAGGTGCGCAATGAACGCCTGATCGGCGAATGGACCAAGGTCATCGAAGTCAATGCGGCGCGCACGGCGGCCGCCTGGAAAGTCAGCGACCCCGCCCATCAAAAACAATTCGAGACGGAAATGGCGGCCTCGTCCGCACGCGCCACGGAAATCCAGAACGACATCGGCAAGAGCGAGCTGAATGCGCAGGAGCAGGCCCTGTACCAGGAAGTGCTGAGCACGCGCAAAGCCTACACCGAGGTGCGCAAGGAGGTATTCAAGGCCAAGAACGCGGGCGACCTGGAACTGGGCAAGCGCCTGTACGAAGGCGACATGGCCGTCAAGCGCGATATCTACCTGGCATCGCTGAAAAAGCTGGAGCTGCTGGAAGCCGGATTGCTCGATGAAACGGCGGCGCAGATCCGCTCGCGCTACGAAAACGGCCGTTTGCTGCTGATCTCGCTGGGCGTGGCCGCCATCCTGCTGGGCATAGCCTGCGCCTACTGGATCACGCGTTCCATCACCCGTCCCATCACGCGCGCCGTGGAAGTGGCTGAAGCGGTCTCCGCCGGCGACCTGACCAGCCATATCGTGGTGGACAGCCGCGACGAGACGGGGCAGTTGATGCATGCGCTGAAAAACATGAACGACAAGCTGGTCAGCATTGTCGGCCAGGTGCGCGCCGGCACCGAGTCCATCGGCACGGCATCGAGCCAGATCGCCGCCGGCAACCTGGACCTGTCTTCGCGCACGGAAGAGCAGGCCAGTTCGCTGGAAGAGACGGCGTCGTCCATGGAAGAGCTGACGTCCACCGTGAAACTCAATGCGGACAATGCCCGCAGCGCCAACCAGCTGGCCATCGATGCCTCGCAGATCGCCAGCAAGGGCGGCGTGGTGGTCTCGGAAGTGGTCAGCACCATGGGCTCGATCAACGATTCCTCGCGCAAGATCGTCGACATCATCAGCGTCATCGACGCCATCGCCTTCCAGACGAATATCCTGGCCCTGAATGCCGCCGTCGAAGCGGCCCGGGCAGGCGAGCAGGGCAGGGGCTTTGCCGTCGTCGCCTCCGAGGTGCGCAACCTGGCGCAGCGCTCGGCCGCGGCGGCCAAGGAAATCAAGGGCTTGATCGACGATTCCGTGGAAAAAGTGGAAGCCGGCTCGCAACTGGTGGACAAGGCGGGCCGCACCATGGATGAAATCGTGCAAAGCATCAGCCATGTGACGCAGATCATGAACCAGATCACCGACGCCAGCGAGGAACAGCGGGCCGGCATCGAGCAGGTCAACCAGGCCGTCGGCCAGATGGACCAGGTGACGCAGCAAAACGCGGCCCTCGTGGAAGAGGCGGCTGCTGCTGCCGAATCCATGCAGGAACAGGCCGCCAAACTGGCCGACGTCGTGGGCCTGTTCAAGCTCGATGCCACGCAGCAATATGCTGCCGCCAATGCCGCCGCCACTACCGCCACTACCGCCAGTGCCGCCCGTGTCTCCGGCGCCGCCAGGCCGGTGGCCGCGCCTGCGGCAGTAAAATCGGCCACCCGGCGCGCGCCGGCGCCTGCCGTCGCTGTACCCGCCAGGACGGCAATGGCGGACGCGGCGCGTCCCCGCACGGCAAAGGCGCCGGTGGCGTCCGGTGCCGACGAGTGGGAAGAGTTTTAAGCGACGAGTTTTACACGCAGTTCCCCTGGCATGGCGCGGGCGCTACAATCGCGGCTTGAAGACAGCCGCGAACACGCTCCGCCATGACCACCCGCCGTATCTCCCGCCACACCTGCGCATCGCCTCCCCACGCCGAACCCGCCAAACGGGCGCGCTGCCCTGTCTGCCTGCGTGCCGCCACCAGCTGCATCTGCCGCTGGATCGCCCCCGTTGCCCATGCGGTAGAGGTGCTGATCCTGCAGCATCCGCTGGAAGTACACAACGCCAAAGGCAGCGCCCGCTTGCTGCACCTGAACTTGCCCAACAGCCGCCTGCTGACGGGCGAGCAGTTCGCGCCCGCCACCCTTGCCGCACTGCTGGCCGATAAACACAATGTGCTGTTGTATCCCGATACGCCGGGCGACCGTTCGCTGGGCATCGCGCCGCCGCCGGCGCTGGACCCGGCCATCTTGCTCGATCCCGCGCAACTGCGGCTTGTGGTGCTCGATGGCACCTGGCGCAAGAGCCGCAAGATGCTGTATCAAAATCCCCTGCTGCAGCAATTGCCGCGCCTGCCCCTGCGCGATATGCCCGCTTCCCATTACCTGATCCGCAAGGCGCACGCGCCCGATCAGTTGTCGACCCTGGAAGCGACCTGCTATGCCCTCATGCAGTTGGAGCAGGACGTGCCGCGTTTCGTTCCCCTGATCACGGCCTTTGACGGCTTTGTCGCGCAGCAGTTGAGTTATGTCATGCCGCCTGGTGAAAAAGCTTGAATTGAGCGCACGGCAGCCCTTGATCTTGCTCCCGGAGCGGCATAGTATACTGTACGTATATACAGTTGATGGGGCCGTTCATGAAAGCAATCATTCCAGAGCACGATGACAGCTTTGCCGGGCAAGCCATGCTGCCGCCGCAGTCGTTGAAAGCCCGCAAGGGGCGCGGTGCCGTGTCGAATTTGCAAGGACGCCACGAGGTGCATGCGCGCGCCGGTTTCGATGATGGCTGGAGCGTGGGCGGCCTGGACGAGGCGGCCGGGGAAGGGGAGGCGCCAGCCTGGAAGACGCAGGTCAGCGACGAGCAGGCGCGCACCATCCTCACGCGCAATGCCTCGCCCGATTTGCCGTTCAACGTGTCCCTGAACCCGTACCGCGGCTGTGAACACGGCTGCATCTACTGCTTTGCCCGCCCCACCCACAGCTACCTGGGCCTGTCGCCCGGCCTCGACTTCGAGAGCCGCATCTATGCCAAGGTGAATGCGCCCGAACTGTTGCGGCGCGAACTGGCCAGGTCCTCGTATGTGCCCGAACCCATCGCCCTGGGCGTGAATACGGATGCCTACCAGCCGTGCGAGCGCGAGCGGCAGCTGACGCGGCGCGTGCTGGAAGTGCTGCAGGAGTGCGACCATCCCGTGGCGCTGATCACGAAATCGTCGCTGATCGAGCGCGACATCGACATTCTGGCGCCCATGGCCGCCAGGCGCCTGGCCGCCGTCGCCGTCACCGTCACCACCCTGGACCCCGCCATCGCGCGCACCCTGGAGCCGCGCGCGGCCGCCCCGGCGCGGCGCCTGCGCACCATCCGCACCCTGACGGAGGCGGGCATTCCCGTCGGCGTGAGCATCGCGCCCATCATTCCCTTCGTGACGGAGCCGGAAATCGAGCAGCTGCTCGAAGCCGTGCGCGACGCGGGCGCCATCCACGCCCATTACGTCGTGCTGCGCCTGCCGTGGGAAGTGAGTCCCCTGTTCCAGCAATGGCTGGAAGCGCATTTCCCGGAACGGGCCCAGCGCGTGATGAACCGCGTGCGCGAAATGCGTGGCGGCAAGGATTACGACAGCGCGTTCGGCACGCGCATGCGGGGCGAAGGCGTATGGGCCGACCTGATCCGTCAGCGCTTCGAGAAAGCCGTGCACCGGCTGGGCCTGCACGGCAAGGGCGGCCGCTTCAAGCAGCTCGATTGCACGCAGTTCCGCCGGCCGCTCGTCGTGCCGCCGCTGGGAAACAAGGCAAAAGGAGGCAATGCGGGGCAGCTCGATCTGTTTTAAGTTACATCACCGTCGTGGGGATAGCGCAAGGTATCGACCACCAGCTGGAACGCGGGCGAGGATTGCCTGCGGCTGGGATAGTACAGGTGATAGCCGGGAATGGCGGGGCACCAGTCTTCCAGCACCGTGACGAGCTCGCCGGCGTCCACGTGCCGCGCGATGGCGTCTTCCGGCACGTAGGCCAGGCCGTGGCCTGCCAGCGTGGCCGTGAGCATTTGCGGCGTGGTGTTGAAGACCAGCTGGCCGCGTACCTGGACCTGCTGCGCCTGGCCATCCCTGGCAAATTCCCAGGCGTACAGGCCGCCATGGGTGGGCAGGCGCAGGTTGATGCAGTTGTGGGCCGGCAAGTCGGCGGGCGCGCGCGGTTTGCCGCGTCCGGCGAAATAGGCGGGGCTGCCCGCGACGACCATGCGCAGCTCGGGGCCGATGCGCACGGCGATCATGTCTTTCGCCACCCGCTCGCCGATGCGCACGCCCGCGTCGTAGCGCTCGGCGACGATGTCGATCATGCCGTAGCTGATGCTGATTTCGAGATTCAGGTCCGGATACCGCGGCAGCAGCGGCGACAGCCTGGGCCACAGGATGGTGCTGGCCGGATGGTCGTGCGCGCTGATGCGGAAGGTGCCGGCGGGCTGGCCGCGCAGCTCCTGCATGCCCGACAGTTCGGCCTGGATGGCTGCGTAGTGGGGGCCGATGGTGGCCAGCAGGCGCTCGCCCGCCTCGGTGGGCGACACGCCGCGCGTGGTGCGCGTCAGCAGGCGCATGCCCAGGCTTTCCTCCATCTTGCGGATGGTATGGCTGAGGGTAGACTGCGACACGCCCAGCTGCGCGGCCGCGCGCGTAAAGCTGCGCTCGCGCATCACGGCGATGAAGGCAGGCAGGTTGTTCAGGTCCATGCGTCAATTCCCTTCGTGGCGTCGCAACTGTCGTTCAAGCGGTCGGTCATGCAGTCGTTCCAGCGGTCGTACGATCAGGCGGGCAAGCTGGCATCGCGGTGCATCCGCGTGCCGTCAACTGCTCCCCGGCGCGCGGCGGGGCAGGGCGGGCTTGGCGGAAGATGCGCCCGCTGCCACAGCCCGCCCCAGTGCCGCCGTGGCCGCTAGCCGTGGGCGTGCTCGTCGGTGCCGCCCGCCGTGGTTTCCTTGATCTGTGCCAAATGTTGCTCGATGGCAAAGACGTGCGGGTCGCTCTTGCCCAGTTCGCGCAGGGCGCTGGCCAGGTGCAGCAGGTAGTCGCTGTTCGGGCCGCTGGGGCCGTTTGAGCGGGCGATCTGGCGCGCGATGTCGAGTTCCGATGCGGCGCCGAGGAAGGCGGCGTTTTCCTCGTTGGCGATGTACACCAGGCCCTCGGTCTTGCTGCCGTCTTCGAAGGTGATCTCGGTGGCCAGGCGCAGGTAGCCGTTCTTTTCGCGGTGGTCCAGGTGGGCGAAGACTTCGGGCGTGATCAGGTAAGCCATGCCGTCGCACACGGCGCCCGCCTGCGGCACGAGGGTGGCGACCCGGCCCGGCGCCATGGGCGTGCCGCGGTGGTCGTGCGAACCCTGCCAGAAGCGCCGCGTCCAGCCTTCGATGCTGGCGGGGCGGCGTTCGATGTAGGGAAAGTCAGCCTTGTAGATCAGCGAGCCGTAGCCGAACAGCCACACCTGAGCATGGCCGTCGAATGTGGTCATGCGTTGGTTGATGGCGATGGTGGCGGCGTCGATGGCGGACAGGTCGGGCGGGGCAGGCTGGGTCATGGCGCAGGAGGAAAGGGGCGATGCGCCATTATAAGGCGCTGCCAGCCGGGCCGCCTGCCGGCAGGGCCTCGCGTGCGCCGGCGTTCGTCCCCACGTTCCATTCGTGCGTCTCGACGTACTTGAACAGGAAGGCCATGAAGCTCTCGGCGGCCGGCGACAGCGAACGGCCCGTCTTCGTGTAGACGAAAAAGCGCCGCGTCAGCTCCGGCTCGTGCAGGGTGCGCATCTGCAGTCGATACAGCTTGACCATCGGTTCCGCGTACGGCAGGCAGGCCGTGATGCCCAGGTTGGCGCTGACCATGGCCAGCGCCGTCGTCATGAACGTCACTTCATTGTAGGGATTGAGCGACAGGTCGCGGAAGCTGCCGTGCATGTCGCGCAGCAGGCGTTCCGTGAACTGGCCCTGCAGCGAGATGAACGGATAGTTGGCTACGTCGGCCCAGGTGACGCGCTCCTGCTGCTGCAGCGGGTGCTGCTCGGGGAAGACCAGCACGAAGGGCATCTCGAACAGCACCTGCGCGGCGATTTCCGCCGTCGGGTCGCGCTCGGGGCCGATGCCGAAATCGACTTCGCCGCTGAACACGCGCGCCGACACGTTTTCCACGGGGCAGTCGACGAGGCGCAGCTGCACCTCCGGGTGCGCCTGGCGGTAGGCGGCGATCACTTCCGGCAGCAGGGTGCAAGCCATCATCTGCGGCGCGGCGATGCGCACCATGCCCGTTTTCAGGGCCTTGCGCTGGGCGATGCCGGCCATGGCGCCGTCCAGGTCCTCGATCATCTTCTCGAACAGCGGATACAGTTCGCGGCCGATTTCCGACAGCTGCGTCTTGCGCGTGCTGCGCTCGACCACGCGCACCCCCAGCACGCTTTCCAGCTCCTTGATCAAGCCGCTCAAGGCCGATTGCGTCACGTGCAGGTATTCGGCGGCCAGGGTAAAGCTGCCGGTCTTGGCCAGCGCGACGAAGGCGCGCATCTGGCGCAGGCTGGGACTCATAAGATAATCCGATAAATCGATGGTTAAATATTGTTTGTATGATAGCTGTAACTGGATTCTAATGGTGAAAAGCTGAAAAACATCGCGCCCAGGGCGCCATCCATCGGAGACAGACCGCATGAAAATCAAGCAGATCCACCACGTTGCCTACCGCTGCATCGACGCGAAGCAGACCGTCGAGTGGTACGTCAAGCATTTGAACATGAATTTCGTCCTCGCCATCGCCGAAGACCTGGTGCCGTCGACCAAGGCGCCGGACCCGTACATGCACGTCTTCCTCGACGCGGGCCAGGGCAATGTGCTGGCCTTCTTTGAACTGCCGACGCAGCCGCCCATGGACCGCGACCGCAACACCCCCGCCTGGGTGCAGCACCTGGCGCTGGAAGTGGCCAGCATGGAGGAACTGCTGGCCGCCAAGGAGCGCCTGGTGGCCGGCGGCATCGAGGTGCTCGGCCCCGTCAACCACGCCATCTTCCAGTCGATCTATTTCTTCGACCCGAACGGCCACCGCCTGGAGCTGGCGGCCAACGTGGGCACGCCCGAGATGATGGCCAAGCTGGACGCCGTCAAATGGGAAATGCTGGAAGAATGGTCGCAGACGCGCCGCGCGCCCAAGCACGCCGCCTGGATGCACGCGCCGGCCGAGGCCTGAACGCAGTAGCTTGAATACTGCAGACCGACACTAACCATACACCGAACAAGGAACACCATGAAACTCGCAACCCTGAAAAACGGCAGCCGCGACGGCGCCTTGATCCTCGTCAGCCGCGACCTGCGCCAGTACCAGCGCGTGGCCGCCATCGCGCCTACCCTGCAGGCGGCGCTCGACAACTGGGACGCCGTGGCGCCAAAGCTGGAGCAGGCGTACGCGGACCTGAACGGCGGCAAGGCGCCCGACGCGCAGCCATTTGACGCTGCGCTGTGCCACTCGCCGCTGCCGCGCGCCTACCAGTGGGCCGACGGTTCCGCCTACATCAACCACGTGGAGCTGGTGCGCAAGGCGCGCAACGCGGAAGTGCCGGCCTCGTTCTACACGGACCCGCTGATGTACCAGGGCGGCTCGGACAGCTTCATCGGCCCGCGCGACCCCATCTTCGCCCTGTCGGAAGAGTGGGGCATCGACCTGGAGGCGGAAGTGGCGGTGATCACGGGCGACGTCGCCATGGGCGCCGGCGTGGCCGACGCGGCGGCATCCATCCGCCTGGTCATGCTCGTCAACGACGTCTCGCTGCGCAACCTGATCCCGGGCGAACTGGCGAAGGGCTTCGGCTTCTTCCAGTCGAAGGCGGCCAGCGCGTTCTCCCCTGTCGCCGTCACGCCCGATGAACTGGGCGCGGCCTGGGCGGACAGCAAGCTGCACCTGCCGCTGCTGGTGGACCTGAACGACCAGCCCTTCGGCAAGCCGAACGCGGGCGAGGACATGACCTTCAACTTTGCCCAGCTCGTCGCCCATGCGGCGAAGACGCGCGAACTGGGCGCCGGCAGCATCATCGGTTCGGGCACCGTGTCGAACAAGCAGGGCAACCTGTTCGGTTCCAGCATCGGCAACGGCGGCGTGGGCTATTGCTGCCTGGCCGAAGTGCGCATGTATGAGACCATCGAACACGGCGCGCCGAAAACGGCTTACCTGAAGTTCGGCGACACGGTGCGCATCGAGATGCGCGATGCGGCCGGCGCCAGCATCTTCGGCAGCATCGAGCAGACGGTGGCCCCGTACGCCGGCGCCACGCGCGCCTGAGGAGGCCGCCCATGAAGCTGTACACCTATTTCCGCAGTTCGGCCGCCTACCGCGTGCGCATCGCCCTCAATCTGAAGGGCATCGCCTACGACAGCGTCCCCGTGCACCTGCTGCAGGACGGCGGCCAGCAGCTGCTGCCGGCCTACCGCGCCGTCAATCCCTCGGCGCTGGTGCCGGCGTTGGACGATGACGGCACCATCCTGACGCAGTCGCTGGCCATC
>NZ_RFSK01000008.1 GCF_009923995.1 Janthinobacterium sp.
ACTGGGCGGCGGCTCGCTGCTGAAATTCTGCCATCGCCACCTGCCCGATGCGCGCATCACCGTGCTGGAACTGCGCGCCGACGTGATTGCCCTGCGCGGCCAGTTCATGCTGCCGCCCGACGACGCGCGCCTGCGCATCATCGAGACGGACGCCGTCAGCTACATCCGCCAGCATCCGGGCTGCGCCGACGTGCTGCTGCTCGACGGCTACGACGAGACGGGCTTGCCGCCCGCCCTGGGCAGCGCGCGCTTCTATGCGGACTGCCTGCGCGCCCTGCTGCCCGGCGGCGTGCTCGTCGCCAACCTGTTCAGCTATGACGAGCACTACCCCGCCATGCTGGAGCGCCTGATGCTGACCTTCCGCGGCGCCGTGTGCAGCTTCGACGGCATCGCCGGCAACAACCGCATCATCTTCGCCGCCAAGCCGGAGCGGCGCGGCGACGGCCGTGCCATGCGCACCGTGCGCCTGGTGCGCTGGCGCCGCGCGGCCGGGCTGGCCTTCCTGAACCGCCTGCTGCCCGCATGGCAGCTATGGCGCCTGCGCCGCCTGTCCGGCGCCGCCCGCGGCTGACAGGCATTCTCCGTGGGCAACTATATTGTTGCTTATTAGCAGCCTCCTGGTGCAAAATCAGCATGATTGATATGATTTATGACAAACTACGGCCTGCGCGGGCCGGCAGGTGCGCCGAACGATGATATCCATGAAGTGAAATAGGAAACCCCATGTTGCGTGGCCGCCTGCCATTGTCGATTTCCGCCGCGGCCGCATTGACCCTTGCCTGCGGCGTCAGCGTGACGGCCGTGCTGTTCGCGGCCATCAGCCAGCTCGAATACGACAAGATGAGCCTGAGCCTGCAGCAGCGTGCCGGCGCCCGCGTGGCGGCCATCGAGCAGGGACTCGATGACGCGGTGGAAGTGCTGACCACCACCAACCAGCTGTTTGCCGCCGTCGTGCCCGTCACGCGCGCGCAGTTCCACGATTTCACCACGCCGCTGCTGCAGCGCCACCCCTTCATCCAGGCCTTCAATTTCCACCGCTTCGTGCCGCACGCGCAGCGCGCCGCCCTCGAAGCGGAACTGCGCAGCGTCGTGCCCGACTACGTCATGACGGAAATGCGCGACGGCGTCGTCGTGCCGGCGGCCACGCATGCCAGCTACCTGGTGGTTGACTACCTTGAGCCGCTGCAGGGCAACCGTCCCGCCTTCGGCCTGAACGTGCGCCCGGACGGCTTGCTGGCCGGCGCGCTGGAGCAGGCCATCGTCAGCGGCCAGACCACCGCCACCGGCCTGCTGGCCCTGGCGCAGGGACCGCAGCGGGGCTTCGTCATCCTGCGCCCCGTGTACCGCCACGGCCTGCCCTTGCAGACGGTGGCGCAGCGGCGCGCGGCGCTGGTGGGCGACACGGCCGCCATCATCCGCGCCAGCGAACTGGTGGAAAAAATCCTGGCCGGCGCCGACCTGCTGGGCGACCCGCAGCTGGAAGTGAGCGTGTATGCGGACGCGGGCGCCGATCCCCGCCAGCTGATCTTCCAGCACGGCCTGGCGGCGGGCAAACAGCCCGACAGCGTCTGGGAATCGCTGCCGCCGTGGCTGCAATTTGCCTACCACAGCCACTACAACCGGGCCTTTTCATCGGCTGGCCGGCCATGGCACGTGCGCGTGGTGGCCCATCCCCGCCCTTTCCTGGCCGATCACATGGGCTCGCTGTTCACCCTCATCGCCGGCTTGCTGTTCAGCTTACTGACGGCCGCCTTCGTGCAATCGCTGACGCAGCGCTCGCGCCGCGTGCAGCTGCTGGTGGAGCAGCGCACGGCCGACCTCAAGCGCAGCAATGAGCTGCTCAGCGCCGACGTGCGCGCGCGCCAGCGCACCGAGCGGGCGCTGCAGGAAAGCGAAAAGCGCTTCCGCCGCCTGCTGGCCCTGTCCTCGGACTGGTACTGGGAGCAGGACGTCAACTTCTGCTTCACCCACATCACCAGCGGCTTTACGGACAAGTCGAACATGCCGCTGGAACGCTTCATCGGCATGACGCGCTGGGACAACAACCCGGACATGCGCAACTCGCGCTGGGGCAAGCAGCATATCGCCAACCTGGAAGCGCACCTGCCCTTCGCCAACCTCGAATACGCGATGCACGACCGCGACGGCAAGCTGCGCTGGTTCAGCATCAATGGCGAGCCGCTGTTCAACGAGCTGGGCGAGTTCCGCGGCTACCGGGGCACGGGCTCGGAAATCACGGAACGCAAGCTGGCCGAGCAGCAGATCCAGCATATCGCCCACCATGACGTGCTGACGGGCCTGCCCAACCGCGCCCTGCTGCGCGACCGCCTGACGCAGGCCATGGCCCTGTCGCGCCGCAAGAACCGCGCCCTGTGGGTGCTGTTGATCGACCTCGACCGTTTCAAGTTCGTCAACGACAGCCTGGGCCACAAGGCGGGCGACCTGCTGCTGAAAACCATCGCCACGCGCCTGCAGGCCAGCCTGCGCGAAAGCGATACCGTGGCGCGCCTGTCGGGCGACGAATTCGTCGCCATCCTGTGCGAACAGGCCGATGAAACCCTCAGCGGCGCCATCGTGCAGCGCGTGATGGACGCCGTGGCCCAGCCGGTATTGCTCGACGGCAAGGAATTTTTCGTCACCTGCAGCATCGGCGTGGCCGTCTACGACATGTCGCGCTACGACGCCCCCGGCGACGTGACCCTGCACGGCGAGACGCAGAACCTGATCGAACAGGCGGACATCGCCATGTACTGCGCCAAGAAGCAGGGACGCAACAACATCAAGTTCTACACGACGGCCATGAACCAGGCTACCCTGGAGCGCCTGCGCATCGAAACGGCGCTGCGCAACGCGCTCGAACGGGAACAGTTCGTGCTGCATTACCAGCCGCAGGTGGACCTGGCCAGCGGCCGCATCGTCGGCGTGGAAGCGCTGCTGCGCTGGCAGCACCCGGACCTGGGCATGGTGGCGCCGCAGCGCTTCATCGCGCTGGCCGAGGATACGGGCCTGATCGTGCCGATCGGCGCCTGGGTCATGCGCCAGGCCTGCGCGCAGATGCAGGCCTGGCATGCGGCGGGACTGGGACCGCTGCGCCTGGCCGTAAACCTGTCGGCACGCCAGTTCAACGAACCGAACCTGGTGGCCTCGATCGCCGAGGTGCTGACCGCGACGGGCCTGGCGCCGGCCTGCCTGGAGCTGGAACTGACGGAAAGCCTGTTCATGCACGACGTGGCGCTGGCCGTCAGCCAGCTGCACGACATGAAGGCGCTGGGGGTGCAGCTGTCGATCGACGATTTCGGCACCGGCTATTCCAGCTTCGCCTACCTGCGCACCTTCCCCATCGACGTGCTGAAGATCGACCGCAGTTTCGTCGGCGACGTGGCGCGCGACGCGGACGATGCGGCCATTGTCGTTTCCATCATCGCGCTGGCGCACAATTTAAAGCTGCGCGTGGTGGCCGAGGGCGTGGAAACGGCGCAGCAGCTCGATTACCTGCGCCAGCATGGCTGCGACGAGGCGCAGGGTTATTATTTCAGCCACCCGCTGCCGGCGCAGGAAGTGGAGCTGCTGCTGGGCAGCGAAACCGTCACCGCCGCGTAGAGCGGACAAAAATAATCCCCAGCGCGTGGGGATTATTGGGGGGACGGCCTACAGCAAGGGCTTATTTCTTCGTGATGCTATCGGGCAAGGCGTAGGCGATGATGTAGTCGCCCACGTCAGGCGAATGGCTCATGCCGCCAGCCGAGATGACGACATACTGCTTGCCGGTCGCCGGCGACTTGTAGATCAGCGGCGCCGCGACGGCACCCACGGGCAGGCGCGCCTTCCACACCTCTTTCCCCGTGGCCGAATCGAGCGCCCGCAGATAGTAATCCTGCGTGCCGGCGAAGAAGACGAGGCCGGACGCCGTCGACGTCGGGCCGCCGAGAGTCGGCATGCCCAGCGGGATCGGCAAGTGCGTCTTGATGCCCAGCGGGCCCGTATCCTTGACCGTGCCCAGCGGCACCTGCCACACCAGTTTCTGCGTATTGAGGTCGATGGCGCTCATGCTGCCGAACGGCGGATTGTTGCACGGCACGCCCAGCGGCGACTGCATGATGTCGATCTTCACGCCGCCATAGATACCGGCCACTTGCGGACGGATGGTGCCCATGAAGCCCGGCACCTCGTCGGTCGAGACCTTGAACTTTTTCGTGTTTTCCTGCGTCACCAGGGACATGCGCAGCGGCATGCGCATGTCGTTGACAAACATCATGCCCGTGTTTTCATCGATGGAGATGCCGCCCCAGTTCATGCCGCCCAGCAGGCTTGGCCATTCGATGTACGGTTTTTCGCTCGGCGGCGTGAACGGCCCCACGTAGACGGAATCCTTGAACAGGATGCGGCAGTACAGCTGGTCGAAGGTGGTCATGCCCCACATGGATTTTTCCGTCAGGGGATCGGCGCCGATGACGGGCATGCCGACCGAATATGGCTGCGTGGGCGACAGGTGTTCGCCCTGCGCTGCCGGCGCGGTGGCCACGGCGCGCTCCTGCACTTCCGTAAACGGCTTGCCGGTGCGGCGGTCCAGCACGAAGATATGGCCCGTCTTGGTGGTCTGGATCAGCACGGGCGTCTTCTCGCCCTGGGCATTCTTCATATCGTACAGCACCGGCTGCGACGGCAGGTCATAGTCCCACACGTCGTGGTGCACCATCTGGTAGACCCATTTGGCCTTGCCCGTCGAGGCGTCGACGGCGACGATGGCCGTGCCGAATTTTTCCTTGACGGCGTTGCGGTCGCCGCCCCAGTAGTCGGGCGGGCCGTTGCCGGTCGGCAGGTACAGCAGGTTCAGGGCCTTGTCGTAGGTCGGCACGGTCCACACGTTCGGCGTTTCCAGGGCAAACTGGTGCTCCGGCGCCGTGGCATCGGCGCTCTCGGGCGCGCCCACGTCCCAGGCCCAGGCCAATTTACCCGTCAGCACGTCGAACGCGCGCACGGCGCCGGACGGCTCGCCGGCCACGATATCGCGCACCCAGCCGCCCACCACCGTCAGGTGGCCCATGACGACCGGCAGCGAGGTGGGGTGGTAGCGCTTGCTGTTTTCCGTCGGACCCATGCCTTTCTTCAGGTCGACGTAGCCCTTGTCGCCGAAATCCTGGCACAGGGCGCCCGTGTGCGCATCGAGGGCGAACAGGCGGGCATCGACGGACGACACGAGGATGCGCTGGCGGCATTGCGCCTGTGGCGCATACGAGGCCTTCACGGCCGCGCCCAGGCTGGCGTCCTGGTCGATGTCATGGTAGCCGACGCCGCGGCACGTCACGTGTTCCGCGCTCTTGGCGTGCGGGTCGAATTTCCACAGCGGCTTGCCCGTGTCGGCGTCCAGGGCCGTCACCAGGTTTTCCGGCGTGCACGAGTAGAGGACATTGCCAATTTGCAAAGGCGTGTTTTCGTCGACGCCGGCGCCGGCGCCCGTCGTGCGGCGGCCCGTCCGGTAAGTCCAGGCCACCTGCAAGTCCTTGACGTTGTCCGGCGTGATTTGCGAGTAGGGAGCAAAGCGGGTGCCCGAGGCGCTGCGGCCAAAGAATTCCCAGTTCTCAGGCGCGCCGTCTGCCGCCTGCGTGCCGGCAAGCGCGCCCGCCGTGGCGCCAGGGTTGGCGATCACGCCGTGCGGGAAGAACGCGGCGACGAGGGTGGCGAGCAAGGCCGCGAAGAGGCCGAATCCGCACCAGTTGGCCACGCGCTTCTGGCGCAGGGAACTGCCCGGCAAGGCGGCCCCCACCCACAGGCTGAACATCAGGATCACGGCCGGGACGACCACCCGCGGCAGCAGTTCCCAGTAGCTGAGCTGGCCGACCTCGTACAGGGCCCACGCGCAGGTGGCGACGAAGAAGACGACGGACAGCGTCGTGCCGCTGCGTTTTTTCAGGAAGAAGAGCACGGCCAGAAGCAGATAGGCGAGGCCGGCGATCAGGTAATAGCTTGACCCGCCCAGGGCCACCAGCTTGCCGCCGCCGTACACGAGCGCCAGCGCCACCAGCAGGACAACGAGGGAAAACAGTATCCTGCCCAGATTTGCCGCTGAAGAGTTCCCTGGTTTTGAATGAAGATCATTCATCATTTTATTTTGTACTCCGTTAGTCTATACACAGCCATCCGAGCCCTGTGCAACAGGCTCAAGGTGACAAGAGAGATAACGGCAGTGCCGGCATGATCGACTGTTTTTGTGGGATCAGCGGATCGGCGCGGCGCGTGGGAACGGCGCGTGGGTCCAGGAGAAGGAGCACAAAAAAACGGCTCGGGGTCGGGGAGTCGCTCATCATCGGATCAGCACCACCGTCATGCGCTCCATCGCCGTCGCTGCGGCGCCGGCGAACAAGCGCGTCGACGCCCGCGGCACGGCATGAAGCACGCCGTGCGGCACCATCGCGCCCGAGCCGGCGACTGCGCCGCCACGCGGGGGACATGACGCCCCGCGACGGCACAGTACGGTCGTCACTGTGTGGGTCCGATAAATGCTGTACGAATGAACACTATACTCCTGAACTATTCATTTGTATTTACGTAGTACTACCGGAAATGCGGGAAGCGCCGTGGCCGCGCCATGGCGCGGGCAACGCGGTCCGCGGTGCGCATGCGGCCGCCCGGACGGCAGGCGCGTGCCGATCCCGCAGACCCCCGCTGTCCGTCAGCCGGTGAAGACATAGCTGAAAGCCACCGCCATCGCGCACGGCTGCCCGCCGCAACGGCCCGGCGTATATTTGGCCAGCATGAGCATGGATGCCACCAGTTTCCCCACCTGGCTGCTCGGCATTTTCAGCAGCGCGACGCTTTGCGGCACGCCCTGCTCGTCGATGCTGACTATCGCAAGCACTTCGCCGAGCCGGTCCATCTGCCGGATCAGGTTGCTCAGGTTGCGTGACAGCTCGCCATGGCCGAGTGCCGGATAGGGCGGCACGTCATCCTCCTGCAGCAAGGGATAGGCGTGTTTCACCAGCCGCTGCTGATCCGGCGTCAGCGCGGCATAGGATTTTTCAGGCGGCACGAAATGGCCGGTTGCGGCCACCTCGGCCAGGTGCGATCCCACCGGCGGTTCCGCATGTTTCACCTGGTATTGCTGCGCCGATGATGGCGCGGCTTCTTTCCCTGTCAACAGGAAACTGCCGTTGAAACGGCCTTTCAGCACCTGTCCGTTGGGATACAGGATTTCCCCGTCGCCATCTGGCTTGCCGTGGTGCCACTGGCCCCTGTAGCTGCCGCCCAGTACGAATACCTTGGTACCGCTGCCTTCCGGTCCGCCTGCATGGTTCCCGCTGTCTTGCCAGCCGCCTTCGTAGCGGTCGCCACCGGGGGCGAAGAACTTGACATCGCCCACCACGCGGCCATGCTCGAAGGTCCCTGCCAGCTTGCCCTGGTCCGCAAACACGATGACGCCCGCGCCATGCAGCTGGCCATTGCGGTAGGTGCCGTCATGCAGGCTGCCGTCGGCCCATTGCGCGATGCCGGCGCCGTCCGGCATGCCCTTGTTCAGATTGCCCTCGTAGCGTTCCGTCTCCTTGCCGGCCTTGCTCCATTGCAAAGCGCCGGGACCGCTGGCATAGCCATCCTTGCAAGCGCCGTTCCAGTCGGGCGTATGCCCTGCCACCCGGGGAGGCTGGACGACGCGGCAGCCCTCCTTGCCCGCATAGACGGGCTCGGCAGCACCGGCGAATCCGCTGCACAGCAGCACAACGAGGGCAAGGTATGTTTTCATGCGATATCCGAATAGTTAAAATTACAACCTTAACATTCTTCCTTCGAGGAAATATACGTGCTTTGTCACACGGCGAACGTTACAGCTTCTGCTGCAGGAATTCGAGGAAACAGCTGATGCGCTGCGCCAGCTGCGTGTTGCGGTAATACACGGCGTGGATCTGCTGGCGGTAGCCCGTATAGAACGGCTGCAGCACCTGCACCAGGCGGCCCGCGGCGATGTCGTCCCTCGTCATGAAGTCGGACAGGCAGACGATGCCCTGGTCGTGCAGGGCCAGCTGGCGCAGGGTTTCGCCGCTGGAGGCGGCCAGCGCGGGCACGATCTGCAGGCTGTTGCCCGCCTCGTGGCGCAGCGGCCAGTTGTTGCCCAGTTCGTACTGCGCAAAGCCCAGCAGCGCGTGGCCGGACAGCTCTTCCGGCGTGGCGGGCGTGCCATGGCGCGCCAGGTAGGCGGGCGTGGCCAGCACGTGCAGGGGGCTGGCACTGAGGGCGCGCGCATGCAGGGTCGAGTCGACCAGGGCGCCGATGCGGATGGCGATATCCGTGCGGTGCTCGAGCAGGTCGGCGATCTGGTCGTTGCTGGTCAGCTCCAGGCGGATCTCCGGGTACATGGCGCGAAATTCCGCCACGTGGGGCACCACGCAGTGCAGCATGAAGGGCGAGGCGGCGTCGACGGACAGGCGGCCGGCCGGTTTCTGGCGGCGGATGCGGATCGACTCCTCCACGTCTTCCATCGAGGCGAGGATGGCGCGCGCCTTGTCCAGGAACAGCTGCCCCTCTTCCGTCAGCTCCATGCGCCGCGTGGTGCGCGTCAGCAGCGAGGTGGCCAGCTTGTCTTCCAGGCGCGACAGGGCGCGGCTCACGCCCGAGGTGGTTTGTCCCAGGTGCACGGCGGCGGCGCTCAGGGTGCCGCTGTCGATGACGGTGACGAAGATTTTCAGGTCGTCCGAATTGATGTCCATTGATGCCTTATTCTTGCTTTTGCTTCACATATCGCGCCATTATAATGGATTGAAAGCAACAGTGAAGGGAGCAGCCAACGTCAGGCAACGTAGAACAAAATGGCGACAAAGTGGCAGCAACTGCCGGCCAGCACGAACAGGTGCCAGATGCCGTGGCCATGGCGCAGCTTGTGGTCGGTGGCATAAAAGACGATGCCACCCGTGTAGCACAGGCCGCCCGCCACCAGCCACAGGAAACCGTTCCATTCCAGCGCCGCCAGCAGGGGCTTGAGGCCGATGACGATGAGCCAGCCCATGGCCACGTAGATCACC
The DNA here is from genome assembly GCF_009923995.1 of Janthinobacterium sp. Lineage (GTDB taxonomy): Bacteria > Pseudomonadota > Gammaproteobacteria > Burkholderiales > Burkholderiaceae_D > Janthinobacterium. The sequence goes on from NZ_RFSK01000008.1 coordinate 9,009, forward strand.
AGCGACAGAATGCGCGCGCCCCTGGCGTAGACGTATTCCTGCACGATGCCGATGACGGCCAGGCCCCAGACGACGCCGAACAGCGACCAGCCCCACGGCCCGCGCAGGGTCACCAGCATGAAGGGCGTGTAGGTGCCCGCGATGAGCAGGTAGATGGCGCAATGGTCGAGCCGCTGCAGCACAGCCTTGGCCTTGCCGCGCACGCTGTGGTAGAGGGTGGATGTGAGATACAAGGTCAGCAGCATGGCCGCGTAGACGCTGCAGCTGACGATCTTCCATGGGTCGCCCGTGCGGGCCGCCACGACGATCAGGAGGACGCCGCCGATGGCCGCCAGTGCGGCGCCCACCGTATGGGAAATGCTGTTGAACCGTTCACCGTGATACATGCACCACCGCCCGCCGCGTTAAAGACAGGCTCATCGTACACGCTTGGGGGAATGGTGGTGGTGCGCATGCACCGAACGTATTGATACGCAGCAAAGTTCCGGGGTCAGACCCGACGGGACTCGGCGTCCCCGTCTGACCCCGGTTCTTGCTTTGGGGCGTCAATCAATCAACTTCCGCCTTCTTGCGCGCGGGACGGCGGGCCGGCGTCTTGCGCGGCGCCTTGGCCGGCTTGTCGTCGGCGACGGGGGCGACTTCCGCCGCGACCGCTTCGACCACCACGGGCGCCGCTTCCACAACGGCTTCCGCCGCCTTCCTGGCCGGCTTTTTCGCTGCGGCCGCCTTGCGGGCCGGCGTGCGCGGCTTGGCCTTCGGCTTCGCTTCGGCCGTCGCTTCGACTACAGCTTCGACTACCGCTGCGATTACCGGCTCAGGCTCGGGCTCGCTTGCCGGGACAGGCGCAGGCACGGCTTCGACCACCGGCGCTGCCTCGACGGCCTCGGCGCGCGCGTCGCGGGCGCCATCATTCTTGCGTCCGCCACGGCCATTGCGGCGCGCACCGCGCTTGGCATTGCCCTCGTCTGCTGCCGCTTCGACTGCCGCCTCGGCCACTTCATGCAGCACTTCCGGCTGCGGTGCCGGCGCATACTGTTCCACGGCGACCGTTTCCGCGTCGGCCACGGGCACGAAGGCCTGCGGCGCGTCGTTGCGGCGATGCTCGTTCTGCTTGCGGCCGCCACGGCCGTTGCGGCGCGAATCGCGGCGGCTGCCGCCTTCGCGATTGCCCTCTTCCGCCGTCACGACGGCTTCGCCGCTGGCGACGGCGTCGCTGGCCACTTCCCCGCTCACGGGCGCAGCCACGGGCACCAGGCCGCTGCTGCGGTAGACATAGGCGCCCGATTTTTCATCGCGGCCAAATTCCAGCAAGCCGCGCGTCTGCGCTTCTTCCAGCAGGTTGCCGAAGGTGCGGAAACCGTAGTACGACTCGCTGAAGTCGGGCTTGCGGCGCTTGATTGCTTCCTTCAGCATCGAAGCCCAGATCTTGCCGCTGTCGCCGCGCTCGGAGACCAGCGCGTCGAAGGTCTCGACGGCCATCTCGATCGCTTCCGTCTTGCGCGACTCGTATTTTTCCTTGCGGCGCACTTCTTCGTCCGGCGACCGCTTGGCCACCGGCGTGTCGCGCGCATCGCGCTTGGCGGCCGTGCGGCGGCTTTCGCGCACCAGGTCGTCGTAGAAGATGAATTCGTCGCAGTTGGCCACCAGCAGGTCGGAAGTGGACTGCTTGACGCCCACGCCGATCACCTGCTTGGCGTTTTCGCGCAGTTTCGACACCAGCGGCGAGAAGTCGGAGTCGCCGCTGATGATGACGAAGGTGTTGACGTGCGCCTTGGTGTAGCACAGGTCGAGCGCATCGACGACGAGGCGGATGTCGGCCGAATTCTTGCCCGACTGGCGCACGTGGGGAATTTCGATCAGCTCGAAGTTCGCTTCGTGCATGGTGCCCTTGAAGCTTTTATAGCGGTCCCAGTCGCAATACGCCTTCTTGACGACGATGCTGCCCTTGAGCAGCAGGCGTTCGAGGATAGGCTTGATATCGAATTTTTCGTAATTTGCATCTCGCACGCCGAGCGCGACGTTTTCAAAGTCGCAAAACACGGCCATGCTGAGGTTTTCTGGGGATGACGCCATAAGGGTGAATTCTCGCTGGATGATAAGGGCGGACGGGAAGCGCAAGGCCTCCCTTTTCCCCTAGTATATTCGCCCGCCGCCCGTTTCGGCGACAACTATCGTGCGCGGGGGCTTATTCCGCCCCGCCGGCGGCGCCCGCGCTGCCGCTGCCCATGCCGCTGTCCCCAGGCCAGACCACGCTTTCATCGACCAAATACAGGCGGCACGGCGCGCTGCTGCCGCGCTGGCACGACGCCAGCGCCCGCACGTCGGGGCTTTCGCCCTCTTCCGCCCAGCCCCAGGCGCCGCTGGCCGACACGGCAAAGGCGCGCGGCGTGGCCTTGCCGAGGAAGCTGCGGTAGGCGGCGCGCCCCTGCTCGGCCAGGTAAGGCACGGCGGCGATGTCGCCCTGCAGGGCAAAATGCGTGTCGGGCGGCGGCAGCGGGTCGGCCACGCGGTAGACCTGGCGCACCGGCATGCCGATTTTCTCCAGGAAGCGCTCGGTGGCGGGCAGCCAGACGGCCACGCCATCGCGGCTGCCCAGGGTCAGGTGGGCATCGCGCTTGAATGTTCCGTAGGCGTACAGTTCCCCCTTGCCGCCCGACCCCGCAAACGAGTGGAACAGGCGCTGCACCAGCGGCGGCGCGAAATATGCGTCATTCGCGCCATACAGCCACAGGCTGGGGATGCGGCTGTAGGCGCCAAACGTGGCAAAGGCCTTGGCCAGGGCCGATGGCCAGTCGCAGCCCGGCGCATCGACGCGCAGGCCGCCGGCGAAATTGAGCACGCCGCGCACGCCCGGCTCCGCCCGCGTGGCCAGCGCCAGCGCCGCCATGCCGCCGTACGACTGGCCGGCCACGACGATATGATCCGCATCGACCCAGTCCTGGCGCCGCGCATAGGCCAGCGCATCGAGCACGTCGCGGGCCTGGCCCTGGGCATTGGCCAGCATGTCGCAGCCGAAATCGCGGTAGGTGCCCGTGGAGCGGGCAAATCCTGTGCGCATAGGCAACATCACGGCATAGCCACGGCGCACGAACTCGGTCGCCATGTAAATGAAGCGCTCGCGCTGCTGCAGCCTGGCCGGCCCGGCCTGCTTGCCGTGATTCATCAAGAGCAAGGGAAACGGCCCGGGGCCGCTGGGGCGAAAGAGCGTCGTTTCCAGCACTTCGCGCATGCCGTCGCCGGCCGGCACCATGATGATTTGCTCGTTCAGGCGTGCGTCGAGCGGCAGTTGCACAAGCTGGGCCGGCGCGGGAAGGCAAAACGAGCCCAGCAGCAAAGCGGGCAACAACAGGCGGGCAAGGCAGGAAATGGCGGACTCCGGGGATGATTTCCCAGCCAGTCTAGGCAGTGCCATGCAGCAGGACAATATTAAAAAGTTACGACACGTCACTATTTTTTGAGGAAGCGGCCGGCAGCCCCGCAGGTGGGAAAATTGTTGCCTTGCACCAACCACTTCTCCTGCGCATCGGAGTAGACTGGCGGCATACAGAAGGAGTTGTCATGTCCATATCCGCCCTTACCACCGGCACGTCGGGCCTGGTCGCCAACCAGCGCGCCCTGGATGTGGCCGCCAACAACGTCGCGAATGCGAATACGCCGGGCTTCCAGCCGCAGCAGGCCGATTTCCAGGAAGCCAGTCCGGCCGGCACGGGTGTCACCCTCTCCGTCGAGGGGCGCAAGCTGGCCGCCAGCGAGAGCGTCAGCGGCGCCAATGCGACTGCCGCCAAGGCGGCCGAAAGCCGGCCGAACGGCGTGGGCCTCGCCTCCGAACTGACGGATAACCTCGTCTACAAGGCGGGCTTCAACCTGTCGGCGAACGTCGTCAAGGCGGCCGACCAGGCGCTGGGCAGCCTGATCGACGTCAAGACCTGACTAGTGCGGCTATCGGCAAGATAGTCTAGCGCTGCATTGCCTGCGCCAGCGGCGCCATGGCCGGCGTGATCAAGGCCAGCAGCCGTGCGGCGGGAATGCCGTCGCGCGCCTGCACCGACAGGCCATGCAGCAGCGCCGCATAGTAGTCGCCCAGCGCCTGCACGTCCGCCTCCTCTTTCAACTCCCCCGCCAGCTGCGCCGCGCGCAGGCGCTCGATGACGGCCTGCGTGCGCGCGCGGCGATGCTGCGCCAGCCAGTCGGCGATGCCGGCGTTTTCCGCGCTCGTGTTCGTGGCGGCCGTCACCACCATGCAGCCTTGCGGCTGGCCGCTGCGCGTATATAGCAGCACGGCTTCCTCCAGCATGCGCGCCACGGCGTCGCGCACGTTCAGGCTGGCGGCCAGCGCATGCACGGCAAAGGCGCCCTCGCCCGTTTCATACAATTCCACGGCTTCGCGGAACAGCTGCTCCTTCGAGCCGAACGCCGCATAGATGCGCGCCGAGGCGATGCCCAGCGCCGCCACCAGGTCAGCCATCGATACGCCTTCGTAGCCGCGCGTCCAGAACGCATCGCGCGCCTTTTCCAGCGCCAGCGCACGGTCAAATTCCCTCGGTCTTCCTGCCATTTTCATCCTCTGCTTGCAAACTGGCGGCCAGTATAACGCCTGCACGCCATGGCGCGTCCCGCATTTATTTTGCATCACGGCCTTGACCGCGCTGAAAATTTCGCCTATTCTTTGTCGATCGACAAACAATAGGAGCCGATATGAAAACCATCCAAGGACCAAGCCTGCACCTGGCACAATTCGCCGCCGATACGGCGCCCTTCAACACCCTGCCCGCCATCGCCGAGTGGGCGGCCGGCATGGGCTTCAAGGCCCTGCAGATTCCCGCCTGGGATGCGCGCCTGTTCGACGTGGCGCAAGCGGCGCACAGCCAGCAATACTGCGACGACCTGGTCGCCATGCTGGCGGGCCATGGCCTCGTCATCAGCGAACTGACGACGCACATCCTCGGCCAGCTGGTGGCCGTGCACCCGGCCTACGACGCGCTGTGCGACAGCTTCGCCCCGGCCCACCTGCAAGGTCAGCCGGCCGCGCGCACCGAGTGGGCCATCGAACAGGTGAAACTGGCGGCCATGGCCTCGAAACGCCTGGGCCTGACGGACATGGGCACGTTCTCCGGCTCGTTCGCCTGGCCTTACCTGTTCCCGTTCCCGCAGCGCCCGCCCGGCCTGATCGAGGCGGCCTTCGACGAACTGGCGCGCCGCTGGCTGCCCATCCTCGACGTGTGCGAGGAACAGGGCGTCAATCTGTGCTACGAAATCCACCCCAGCGAAGACCTGCATGACGGCATCAGCTTCGAGATGTTCCACGAGCGCGTGGGCCGCCACCCGCGCTGCAAGATGCTGTTCGATCCCAGCCACTTCGTGCTGCAGCAGCTGAACTACCTGGAATTCATCGACATCTACAAGGACCATATCCGCATGTTCCATGTGAAGGATGCCGAGTTCAATCCCACGGGACGGCAAGGCATCTACGGCGGCTACCAGTCGTGGGAAAACCGCGCCGGGCGTTTCCGTTCGCTGGGCGATGGCCAGGTCGACTTCAAGGCCATCTTCTCGAAGATGGCGCAGAACGACTACGCGGGCTGGGCCACGCTGGAATGGGAATGCTGCCTGAAGGACCAGGAGGTGGGCGCGCGCGAAGGCGTGGCGTTCATCAACGCCCACATCATTCCCGTGACCGACAAGATCTTCGACGACTTCGCCGGCGCCCCCGTCAGCGCGCAGCAGATCAATACCCTGCTCGGCATCACGCACGACTAATCAACGAATTAACTGTATCAATACAAGGACTTGCCATGCATCAGAATGACAACAGCTACACCCACGACTACGTGCGCATCGACGGCCAGCGCCTGCATTGCGTCATCGCCGGCGAAGGCAAACCCGTGCTGCTGATCCCCGGCTGGCCGCAGACCTGGTACGCGTGGCGCCATGTGATGGCGGCGCTGGCGGCCCAGGGCTACCAGGCCATCGCCATCGATCCGCCCGGCAGCGGCCACTCGGAACGCCCGGCCGGCGGCTACGACACGGGCGCCGTTGCCGCCACCCTGCACCGCGCCATGCTGGCCCTGGGCCATGCGCAGTACGACGTCGTCGGCCACGACATCGGCATGTGGGTCGGCTATGCGCTGGCCAGCGACTTCCCGCAGGCAGTGACGAAACTGGCGCTGACGGAAGCCGTGATTCCAGGCCTGGCACCGGCGCCGCCGATTTTTGTCGCGCCATCGGACAACATCTTCCTGTGGCACTTCATGTTCAACCAGGTGCTCGATCTGCCGGAAATGCTCACGGCGGGCAAGGAGCGCGAATACATCCGCTTCATCCTGGACCGCTGGTCCTACCGCCGCGACAAGGTGGCCGTCGACGTGTATGCGGATGCCTACGCCACGCCGGGCGCGCTGCGCGCCGGTTTCGCCTACTACCGGGCCATTCCCGAAACCATCCGGCAAAACCTCGAGCGCGCCAAGCGCAGCCTGGCCATGCCCGTGCTGGCCATCGGCGCCGACCACGCGACGAATGACGCGCCGCTGCTGACCATGCAGGGCAAGGCGAGGAACCTGCAAGGCGCCATCGTCGCCGAATGCGGCCACTTCATCATGGAAGAACAGCCGGAAGCGTTCATCGCCCACCTGCTGCCCTTCCTGGCGGGAGAGCCGGCATGAGCCTCGATCCGCTGATCGCCGCCTGGCTGGAACAGACAAGGGATGCGCCGCCGCCCGCCTCGCTGGCGGACCTGCGCGCCGCCACGGAAACGGGCCTGCGCCAGCTGCACGGGCCACTGGAAGAGGTCGCGTCGGTGCGCGACTACATCGTGCCGGGCGAGCATCCGCTCACCGTGCGCGCCTACGTGCCGGCCGGCGCGGATGCGGGCCAGCTCCTGCCGGCCATCGTCTTCGCCCATGGCGGCGGCTGGTGCCTGTGTTCTCTGGACCTGTACGACAACCCATGCCGCGCACTGGCCAATGCCACCGGCAGCGTGATCTTTTCCGTCGACTACCGGCTGGCGCCCGAGCACAAGTTCCCCGTGCCGCTGGAGGACTTTTACCGGGCCCTGTGCTGGGTCGCGGACAAGGCACCGGCGCTGGGCATCGACGCGAAGCGCCTGGCCGTGGGCGGCGACAGCGCGGGCGGCAATCTGGCGGCGGCGGCAGCACTGATGGCGCGCGACCAGGCCGGTCCCGCCCTGGCGCACCAGCTGCTGCTGTACCCGGCCCTGGATTTTGCCTTCGACACGGCATCCTACCAGCGCTATGCGGAAGGCCATTCGCTGACGCGGGAAGCCATGCGCTTTTGCTGGTCGGCCTACCTGAACGACCCGGCCGACGGCGCGAACGCCCATGCGGCGCCCATGCGGGCAGGCTCGCTGAAGGATCTGCCGCCGGCCACCGTGCTGGTATGCGAGTACGACCCGCTGCATGACGAGGGCGTGGCATATGCGCAGCGCCTGCGCGACGATGGCGTGGCGGCGCAATGCGTGCGGCTCGACGGCATGATCCATGCGTCCATCCACATGCTGGGATTGGCACCAAAGGCGCGCGGCCTGTTCGACGTGGCCGGCCCCGCCATGCGCACGGCGCTGGCGGCATAAAAAAACGCGCCGGGGATGGCTCCACGGCGCGTTTTTTGTCCATCAGCTGCGCGTCACTCCACCAGCTTGCGCACCTCGATGCCATTCAGCCACTTCACGTGGCGCGGACCCGTGCGGATATCCTTCGCCGAGATCAGCGCGATCTCGCCATCGTTCTCGTCGAGGGCCTTGCCGTTTTTCTCGTAGTAGACGATCACGCCCTCGCCAGCCGGCGCGTTATACAGCTCGCCCCAGGAAAACACCACGGCATAGCCATCGGTGGCCGTGGCGATGATGGCAAGCTTCTTGACGTCGTTGTGGCCCGGCGCGTCGAGCACCGCCTTGTCGAGGATGTCGCGCAGGCGCACGCCGCGATAGCTGGTGATGGTTTCGGCCTTGTCGCCGTTCTGGCGCGTGACGGCGATCTCCCCGCCGTTGGCCGGCGGCAACTGGCGCAGGTCGGCCACCTTCAAGGTCAACGGCGTCTCCACCACGCCCGTCACGGCGAGCGCGTGGCTCATGTTGTCGCGCGCCGGCGGGGGAGCGGCCGACCACGCGGGTGCCGCGGCCAGCAGCGAAGCGGCCGTGCAGGCTGCGAATAGTGTCTTGATCATGCCATGTCCTCTCTTTCAATAAAAGTCAAAAAATCAGAACTGGACCTGCGCATTGGCCAGCCACGTGCGTCCCGCGCTGGGGAAACCGTCGGCCAGCGCGTAGTTGCGGTCAGCCAGGTTGCTCACGCCCGCTTCCAGGCTCAGGGACGGCATGGGGCGGTACACGGCTTTCAGGTTCACGGTGGTAAAGCCGCCCAGCTCCAGCGTGTTCGAGACCCAGCGGCCGCTGTTCGTCTCGGCGATGGCCACCACGTCGAACTGGCGCGCCGCGTGCAGCACGGCGTGCGCCGTCAGCTTGTGGCGCGGCACGTCCGTCAGGCGGATGGCGCGGTCGCTGACGTTTTTCATGTCCGTGTAGGTGTAGTTGCCGCCGAAGTCCAGCCAGGCGCCGGCGCTGCCGCGCGCGCCCAGTTCCACGCCGCTAATGTGCGCCCTGCCCGCGTTCTGCATCTGCGCGCGCACGCCCGCCACATTCGCCACGCTCTGTATCTTGTCCTTCACGTCGCTGTAGAACAGGGCGGCGTCCAGCGCCAGTCCGCGCACGCGGGCCTGGTAGCCCACTTCATAGTTGAGCGCCTCCTCGGCGCGCAGGGACGGGTTTTCGATATACGTGCCCAGGCGCTGCGAATAGCGGTCCTTCAGGGTCGGCAGGCGCGACTTGCGCGCCACGGTGGCGTACACCTTCGCTTCGGGACTCATCGTGTGGAACACACCCGCCTGCAGGTCGGTGGCCGCCTGATTGCCCGGCAAGGTGTAGGCATTGCCGGAGCTGTAGACGGTATCCGGGCGCAGTTCGTTGCGCGACACCCCCAGCGACAGTTCCGTCGCTCCGCTCAGGGCGATGCTGTCTTCGGCACCCAGCGTCCACAGGGCATCCTTGTACCAGGTGGTGCGCACGCCCTTGGCGTCGAGTTCCTGGTGTTCGTCGGCCTTGTAGCTGGCAACGAAGCGCAGGCTGTGCGCGGCCAGGCGGAACGACTCGAGTTCCACCGCCCCGCCATTCGTGCGGTCGTTGTAGATGCTGCGCCCGCCGCTGACGCTGCCCTGGCCGCTGGTCTTCAGGGTCGTGTAGCTGCCGTTCGTGTACGAGGTGATTTCATTGTCGTAGCTGTCGTGGTACAGGCGCAGTTTCAGGCGTTCCACTTCGCCCAGGCGCGTCTGCGAGACGAAATACACGCTTTCCTTGTTCCAGTACGGCCATTGCCAGTAGCGCGCGCCGACGGGATTGGTCGACGGCGGCTGGCCCTTTTCGCCATGCTGCTTGTAGTAGCTGAGCGCATATTCGTCGCCCGCCCGTGCGCCGTCGGGCGTCAGGCCCACCTTGAACGACAGTTTATGGTCCTTGCGATACGCGTTGTTGCGCATGCCGCCGTCTTCCGTGGCCGTCGCGCGCAAGTCGGACGACAGGGGAAAGCCGTCGCTGTCGATGTACGACACGCCCGCCTGCAGATACCATAGGCCCTGGTTGGTGCCCACGTTGGCCGACGCCTGGCGCTCGCTGCCAGAGCCGAAGCCGATGGAAGTGTCGCCTTCCAGGCGCGCCACGGGTTTGCGCGACACCAGGTTGATGGCGCCGCCCAGGGTATTGGCGCCATAGGCCACGGAACTGAAACCCTTGGCCACCTGGATGGCCGCCAGGTCGGCTGTCGTGAAGCGGTTGAAATCGACGTAGCCGTCATACGGCACGTAGACGGGAATGCCGTCGATGTACAGGGGCACCTGGCGCGCATCGAAGCCGCGGATGGCCACGGTCTTCTCGTTGCGCGAATTGGTCGACAGCGACACGCCGGACAGCAAATTGAGGGCGTCACCCACGTTGTCGCGGTTGAAGCGGCGCATCTCGGCGCGGCTCACCTGCGTGCCCACCTGCGGTTCCGCCTGGCCTGCCTGCTCGCGCTGGCCGATCACCGTGATCGTGCCCAGCACGAACGGCGCAGCCGCCTCCGCGTCCTCCCGGCTCCCTGTTTGCTGCGCATGCGCCATCTGCGCCAGCGCCAGCATCACGGCGCCTGCCATTACCTGTTTCAACATCGTCTAGATCTTTCCACTCTCGTTGTATATCGTCTTATATAGCGATATTCAGAAAAGCGGCCACCCGTGCGGCGGCCGTCACCCAACAGCGCAATATACAGACGTATATAGCGATGCTCAAGCGACAAGGCCGAAAGTGCGCGCGCAAGTCAATTTTTCCCGCATTTTTCCCGCATCGCAGCATTTCGCTGTGCGAACGAATGTTTCACAAAACGATTGACAGCCGGATGAGGGCTAGGCAAACTGATTTCCAGGGAGCCTGAAAATGAATGCAAATATGACAAATATTCAAGCCGCAGCGGATCCGGAACTCATCGTCTTCAGCGACGACGAGGAAGGCAAGGACCGCCAGTTCGTCAACGCGCTGGCGCGGGGCCTGGAAGTGCTGCGCTGCTTCCGTCCCGGCGAAGTGTTCCTGTCGAACGCCGACATGGCCAAGCGCACGGCCATCCCGAAACCGACCATCTCCCGCCTGACCTATACCCTCACGAAACTGGGCTACCTGAATTACTCGGACAGCCTGGGCAAGTATCAGCTGGGCGCCGGCGTGCTGGCCCTGGGCTACCGCATGCTGTCGAACCTGGACGTGCGCAAGATGGCGCGCCCCCTGATGGAAGAACTGGCCGAGCATGCGCAGGCCTCCGTCTCGCTGGGCACGCGCGACCGCCTCAGCATGGTCTACGTGGAGACGTGCCGCAGCAGCGCCAACGTCACCCTGCGCCTCGACGTCGGCTCGCGCATCCCCCTGATGACGACGGCCATGGGCAAGGCCCTGCTGTGCATCCTGCCGCAGGCCGAGCGCGACTACCTGATGGACCATGCGCGCGTGCACGAGACGGAGCGCTGGCCGCGCATCAAGGCCGGCATCGAGCAAGGCTTCAAGGATTACCAGGACCGGGGCTTTTGCATCTCGGCCGGCGAATGGCAGAACGACGTACATGCCGTGGGCGTGCCCATGCTGGGTGCCGATGGCGAACAGGTGATGGCCTTCAATTGCGGCGGCCCCGCCTTCCTGCTGTCGCGCGAAAAACTCGAAACCGACCTGGGACCGCGCCTGGTGGCCCTCGTCAAGACAGTGGAAAAAAACCTGGGCCGCGGGTAGACTGCGCGCCCCCTCTCAATCACAGCTCCAATCACAGCGCCAAGGAATCAATCCGATGATACGCGACGAAGAAACCCTGAACATCCTGCTCGACAGCATTGCCCGCTTCGTGCGCGACGTGCTGGTGCCGAACGAGGCGCTGGTGGCCGAAACGGACACCATCCCGCCCGCCATCGTGGCGCAGATGCGCGAACTGGGCTTGTTCGGCCTGTCCATCCCGGAAGCCTACGGCGGCCTGGAACTGAGCATGGAAGAGGAAGTGCGCGTGGCCTTTGAAATCGCCCGCACCTCGCCCGCCTTCCGCTCGCTGATCGGCACGAACAACGGCATCGGCTCGCAAGGCATCGTCATCGACGGCACGGAAGCGCAAAAGCAGTACTACCTGCCCAAGCTGGCGGCGGGCGAGATCATCGGCTCGTTCGCGCTGACGGAAGCCGGTTCCGGCTCCGACGCGGCCTCCCTGCGCACGACGGCCGTGCGCGACGGCGACTTCTATATCCTCAACGGCAGCAAGCGCTACATCACCAATGCGCCCGAAGCGAGCATCTTCACCGTCATGGCCCGCACGGACCCCGTCAAGCGGGGCGCCTCGGCCATTTCCGCCTTCATCGTGGAAAAGGACACGCCCGGCCTCTCGCTGGGAAAAATCGATAAAAAGATGGGCCAGCAAGGGGCGCACACCTGCGACGTCATCTTCGAAAATTGCCGGGTCCCGGCCGCGAACCTCATCGGCGGCAAGGAAGGCGTGGGCTTCAAGACGGCCATGAAGGTGCTCGACAAAGGCCGCCTGCACATCGCCGCCGTCTGCGTGGGCGCGGCCGAACGCATGCTGGCCGACGCCCTGGCCTACGCCATGGAGCGCCAGCAGTTCGGCCAACCCATCGCGGAATTCCAGCTGATCCAGGCCATGCTGGCCGACAGCAAGGCGGAAATCTACGCGGCGCGCAGCATGGTGCTCGACGCCGCGCGCCGGCGCGACAACAAGGAAGACATTTCGACGGAAGCGTCGTGCTGCAAGCTGTTCGCCTCCGAAATGTGCGGCCGCGTGGCCGACCGCTCCGTGCAGATCCACGGCGGCGCCGGCTACATCAGCGAATACGCGGCCGAGCGCTTCTACCGCGACGTGCGCCTGTTCCGCATCTACGAAGGCACGACGCAGATCCAGCAGATCGTCATCGCCCGCAACATGATCAAGGCAGCGCAAAAGTGAAGGAGGCCGCGATGGACATTCCCGCCCTGCTGGCCGGCTTGCCGGCGCGCCTGTCGGCCATTCCCGCCCACTGGGCCGCGCGCACGCCCCACGCGCCGGCGCTGCATGAAAACGGCCGCAGCTGGACCTACGCCCAGCTGCAGCACGGTGTGGAAAATGCGGCACGGCTGCTGCGCGAGCTGGACGTGCGCGCCGGCGACCGCCTGATGGTGGTGGGCGAGAATGGCGCGCTGCAGGTGGCGCTGATCTTCGCGGCCGCCAGCATCGACGCCTGGATCGTCAACGTCAATGCCCGCCTGTCGGCGCGCGAGATCGACACCATCGCCGGGCATTCCAGCGCCCGGCGCGTGCTGTTCCTGGCCGGCGCTTCGCCGGAAGCGGCCGCGCACGCCGCACGTCTGGGCGCGGCCAGCGCCGTCACCGTCGAAGGCATGGGCGAGCTGCTGGCGGGCGAATTGAACGACGCTGCCATCGCGGAAGCCTGCGTCCCCGGCAACGAGCAGGTGGCCGCGCTGATCTACACGACGGGCACCACGGGTCAGTCCAAGGGCGTGATGCTGACGCACCGCAACCTGCTGTTCATCGCCGCCGTCTCCAGCACCTTGCGGGGCTTGACGCGCAGCGACCGCGCCTATGGCGTGCTGCCCATTTCGCACGTATATGGCCTCGCTTCCGTGGCCCTGGGTACCCTGTATGCGGGCGCCGCCCTGTACCTGGTGCCGCGCTTTTCCGTCGACGGCCTGCTCTCGGCCCTGAAGGACGACGAGCTGACCATCGTGCAGGGCGTGCCCGCCATGTACGCCAAGCTGCTGCAAACGCTGGGCGGCGCCGATACGCCGCTGCCCACGCGGCTGCGCTTTGCGTATGCGGGCGGCTCGCCGCTGGCGCCGTCGCTCAAGCACGACGTGGAAAAGCTGCTGGGCACCGCGCTGCACAATGGCTACGGCATGACGGAAAGCGCGCCCACCATCAGCCAGACGCGCCTGGAAGCGCCGCGCATGGACGATTCCGTCGGCACGCCGATTCCCGGCGTGGAAGTGCGCGTCGTCAGCCTCGACGGCGTCGACGTGGCGCCGGGCGAGGCGGGCGAACTGTGGATACGCGGGCCGAACGTCATGGCCGGCTACTACCGCGAACCGGCCATGACGGCGGCCACCATGCGCGACGGCGGCTGGCTCAACACGGGCGACATGGCGCGCCAGGAGCGCGATGGCGCCCTGTTCATCGTGGGACGCACCAAGGAACTGATCATCCGCTCCGGCTTCAATGTGTATCCGCTGGAAGTGGAAACGGCCCTGAACGCCCACCCGTCCGTGGTGCAGTCGGCCGTCGTGGGGCGCAGCCTGGCCGACGGCAACGAAGACGTCATCGCCTACGTCGAAATCGACCAGCGCCAGCCCGCCACGGTGGAAGCCCTGCAAGCCTGGCTGGCGCACACCCTGTCGCCCTACAAATGTCCGTCGGCCATCATCGTCATGGAAGCCCTGCCGGCGGCGGCCACCGGCAAGATATTAAAAGGACAACTGCGGCAGATGGCCCAGGAAAGGCAGTAAATTCAGCATTGCAGTTGGTTTCAAGAGACCCGACAATAAAACCCACGCGGGCAGCTTCGCCGGCGCCGATCCTGGCGCCGGCCACATCACCGGAGGAGACACGATGAAACGCACATACACACGCATCGCCATGGCAGCACTGATTGCCGGCGCCTGGATGACGCAGGCCAGCGCCGACGAATTCCTCGTCGGCGCGGAAATCCCCCTGACGGGCAACCTGGCGCGCGTCGGCGCCGGCATGCAGGAAGGGATCATGGTCGCGGCCGAAGTGTTCAACAAGACCAACGGCAAGCACAAGATCAAGATCGTCACCGTCGATGACGAATCGGCGCCGGCCAAGGCCATCGCCGCCGTGGAAAAGCTGGCCAGCCAGGGCGTGGTGGCCATCACGGGCGGCTACGGCTCGAACAATATCTCGCCCGCCTCGGACACGGCGAACAAGCTGGGCCTCGTCTACATCACCTCGGGCGGCGTGGACGACAGCCTGGTGGCCAGCGGGCGCAAGAATTTTTTCCGCATCAATAACACGGCCGGCTACGAAAAAGCCATGCTGGGCCTGCTTGCCGACGTGGGTGCCAAGTCCGTCTCCATCGTGTATTCGACCAAGGATGCCACCACGGGCCTGGCGAAGGATGTGGAAAAGGCCCTGGCCGCCAGGGGCGTGAAGGTGACGACGCACTCGTTCGACCCGGCCATTACCGATTTCAAGCCCATCATCAACAAGATCAAGCTGCAGGACAAGTCCGAAGTGGTGGCCATGGTCGGCTATGAAAACGACTACGTGGGCATCATCCGCGCCGCCCGCGTGCTCAAGCCGAAGATCAAGGCCATGGTGGGCGTGTGGTCGCTGGCCACGCCGAAGATGGCGGCCGACTTCCCCGACCTGATGCCGAACGTCTTCGGCACGGCCCTGCTGCCCTTCCCCACGGAATTCAAGACGGCCGACGGCAAGGCCTTCAGCGACGCCTACAAGCAGCTGTACAAGAAGGAACCGGATTACCTGGGCCAGTTCGGCTATGTGCAGTCGATGCTGCTGTTCGAGGCCATCGCGCGCGCGGCCGACAAGGGCACGCTCAAGAAGGGCGGCGTGGCCGAGGAAATGCGCAAGACGGACCGCGAAACCCTGATCGGCCGGGTGCAGTTCGCCGCCAATGGCGACAACCAGAACTTCGTGCACCGCATGGCGCAGCACCAGGACAAGAAGGTGGTGATCGTCTGGCCGAAGGAACACGCCACGGGCAAGCTGAACTACCCCGCCGTGCCCTGGTAAGCAGCCTCCCGCTGCACACGCGCGTGCCACGGCACGCACCGATGAACGGCAGCGCCACGCGTCGCGCGCGATGCGCCGGCCTGCCTGACGGGATGACGACATGACAGAATTAATCTTGCAGGCCCTGTATTCGGGCCTGCTGCAGGGCGGCTCCTATGCCCTCATCGCGCTGGGTCTGGCGCTGGTGTTCGGCACCATGAAAGTGATCAACCTGGCGCACGGCGAACTGGTGCTGCTGGCCGCCTACATCGCCTACAGCGTGGAATCCGGCCTGGGCCTGGGTCCCATGTTCGCCATTCCCATCGCGCTGGTGATCGTCAGCCTGACGTCCGTGGGCGTCTACCTGATCGTCAGCCGCATCAGGAAAGACCGTGAAATCAATTCGCTGATCCTCACCTACGGCATCGGCGTCATCCTCACCAATTTCATTTTGCTGGTATGGAAGGCCGACATCCGCTCCACGTCGTCGAGCTGGCTGCAGGAAGGCTTTGAAATCGGCCCTTTCTTCAGCATGCGCAGCGAAGTGATCTTCTTTGGCGTCAGCCTGGTGCTGATGGCGGCCCTGTGGCGCTGGCTGTCCACCAGCTGGTATGGCCGCGCCGTGCGCGCCGTCTCCAGCAACCGCGACGCGGCCAAGCTGATGGGCATCGACCCGGGCCGCACGGAACTGGTGTCGTTTCTCGTCGCCGGCATCCTGGCCGCCTTCGCCGGCGTGGCCCTGTTCAGCTATGGCGTGATCCAGCCGGCCTACGGCGGCGCGCTGACGGTGAAAGCCTTCATCATCACGGTACTGGCCGGCATCGGCTCCATCCCCGGCGTGCTGATCGCCGCCGTGCTGCTGGGCGTGGCCGAAGCGCTGACCGTCACCCTGGCCAGCTCCGCCCTGCAGGAATTGTCCGGCATGGTGCTGTTCCTGCTGGTCCTGTTCATCATGCCGAACGGTCTGTTCGGCGCACAACGGAGGCGCGGATGAAGCGTTCGACAGTCATTGCAACGGCGGGCCTGCTGCTGGCCGCGTATGTCGCCGTGCCGCTGGCGCTGGGCGCCAACCAGTATGTCATGAGCATGGTGGTGGCGGCCCTGATCATCGGCGGCGTGGCCATGTCCTGGGCCCTGCTGGGGAACCTGGGCGGCATGGTCAGCTTCGGCCATGCGGCCTTCTTCGGCGTGGGCGCCTACGTCTCCGCCTTGACCACCGTCAAACTGGGCGTGCCCGTGTTTGCCGCCATGCTGCTGGGCGGCGCGGGCGCGGCCATCGCCGCCGTCATCATGCTGCCCGTGCTGCGCCTGCGCGGACCGTATTTTGCCCTGGCCATCCTCGCCTACGCGCATATCTTCCGCATCCTCGCCACGGAATGGAGTTCCGTCACGGGCGGCGCCGGCGGCATCAACAACATCCCGGCCCTGCCCGCCGTCCTCGGCTTCGACCTGGCCAGCAAGACGGGCGCCTACCTGGTGGTGCTGACCCTGGTGGTGGCATGCGCCTTCGCCTACAGCCGCATCCGCGCCAGCCACTACGGCATCGCCCTGCGCGCCATGCACGACAGCGAAGACGCCACGCGCGTCGTCGGCGTCAACAGCACCTTGCTGAAGGGCGCCATGCTGCTCGTGTCGGCCTTCATGGCGGGCCTGTTCGGCGCCTTCAACGCCCATTACATCAATTTCCTCGAACCGGACTACGCCTTCAACAGCCTGTGGGTGACCTTGCCCATCGTGGCGGCCATCTTCGGCGGCTACCGCACCATCCTCGGCCCCGTGCTGGGCGCCGTGGTGGTCTACCTCGTCGACCAACTCATTTTCAAGTCGCTGATCCCCACCGGGCACCAGCTGGTGCTGGGCGTGCTGCTGGTGGCGATGATCGTCTTCAGCCCGAACGGCCTGCTGCCGCTGCTGCAGAAATGGCTGAAAAACGCGTTCAACGCCAAGGAGAAAGCACATGCTTGAACTCGATAATGTCTCCGTGCGCTTTGGCGGCCTGACGGCCGTCGATTCCGTCACCCTGAAGGTGGGCAGCCACGACGTGATCGGCCTGGTGGGCGCGAACGGCGCCGGCAAGACCACCCTGTTCAACGCCATTTCCGGCCTGGTGCGCCCCACCGGCGGCAGCATCCGCTTCGAGGGGCGCGACATCATGGCCACGCCCATGTACCAGCGCGCCCGCCTGGGACTGGGCCGCACCTTCCAGATTCCGCAACCCATGCATGAACTGACGGTGCGCGAAAACCTCGTCGTGGCGCAGCGCTTCGGCACGGGCAAGGTGGACATGCACAAGATCGACACCATCCTGGAATTTACGAGCCTGCTGGACAAGGCGCAGCGCGACGCGGCCAGCGAACTGGCGCTGACGGAACTGAAGGCGCTGGAAGTGGCCAAGGCGCTGGCGACCAACCCCAAACTGCTGCTGCTCGACGAAGTGCTGGCGGGCCTGGAAACGAACGGCAAGCGCCGCTTCATGGGCATGCTGAAGGATTTGCATGCGCAGTTTGGCGTGGGCATCGTCATGATCGAGCACGATATCGAAACCATCAGCAATCTGTGCCAGCGCGTGGCCGTGCTCAATTTTGGCCAGCTGATCGCCGACGGCACGCCCGATTGCGTGTTCCGCGACCCGGCCGTCATCGAAAGCTATACGGGAGCCGCGCATGCTTGAAGTCAATAAACTGCGCGCCGGCTACGGCGCCATCAACGTGCTGTGGGACGTGTCGCTGTCCATCCCGCAGGGCAAGCTGACCACCATCATCGGCCCGAACGGCGCCGGCAAGACGACCCTGCTGCGCGCCATCATGGGCTTGCTGCCCGTGGGCGCGGGCAGCATCACGCTCGATGGCACGCCCATCAACGGCACGCCCACGTGGAAGATGAGCGACGCGAGGGTCACCATGATCCCCGAGGGGCGCATGACCTTCCGCGACATGAGCGTGGAAGAAAACCTGATCATGGGCGCCTTCCCCAAGGAACACCGCAGCCACATGCCGGCCCGCCTGGCCGAAGCCTACGCCATGTTTCCCCGCCTGCACGAGCGGCGCCGCCAGCTGGCCGGCTCCCTCTCCGGCGGCGAGGCGCAGATGCTGGCGATGGCGCGGGGGCTGATGTCGGACCCGTCGCTGCTGATCATCGACGAGCCGTCGCTGGGCCTGGCGCCGCTGGTGGTCAACGAGCTGTTCGAGATCCTCGCGCGCCTGAACGACGGCCGGCGCACCATCATTCTAGTGGAGCAGAACACGGCGCGCGCCGTCGGCGTGGCCGATCACGTCTACCTGATGCAAAGCGGCAAGGTGGCGCTGTCGCAGGCCGCCGCCGACGTCGACCTGGAGCACCTGCACGCCCTGTATTTCGCGCGCTGAGCGGCTCGCCCGGCGCGGGGCCTGACTGGCCGGCGGCCGTCAATCCCCGTCGTCGGCCAGTTTGTCGAACACCTGCAGGTCGCCCCTGCCCAGTCCTGCCGTCACGAAGGGATCGTCGGCGGGGAAGCGGCCCGTATCAACGAGTATGCGCAGCTTGCTCAAGCGCTCGCCCTGCGCCAGCGCTAGCGCCTGCGGATCGGCATCGGCGTGGGCATCGGCCTGGCCAATCGCGCGGGTGACGGACTCCGGGAACTCCCACAATTCGGCGATCCGTGCCGACAGGATGCGCGCTTGCGCAAACACCTGGGCAATGAAGGCGTCCGACTGCGGCAAGGCATCGGGCGCATGCATCTGGTCGATCAGGCGGAACGCCACCACCAGGCCCACATTGGCCATCAGTCCCGCCAGATAGGCGTCGAAGGCGTTGGCCTGCAGCGCAGGCGCGAGCAGGTTGGCCGCCAGCGCGCATTTCTCGGACTGGCGCCAGATCAGCGGCGCCGTGCGGATGGTCAGCCCGCCGCTCTGCATGCTGACGATGGGGCGGAAGGCGACGCGGGCCAGCAGCATGCGCATGCCGTTCTGCCCCAGCAGCATGATGGCGCCTTCCATGTTGTTGATCGACGGGCTGGCGTTGTAGCGCGAATGGTAGCAGGGCCGGTTTGCTTCACGGTAGACCTCGGCCACCAGCGGCACGTCCTGGGCCAGCTGGCGCGACAGCTCGGCCGCGCTCATGTTTTCGTCCTGCAAGGTCCGCATCAGCTGCGGGATGATGGCCGGAATGCGCGGCACCAGCGCAGCGCCGGCGACCGGTTCACTGGCCAGGCGCATCAATGCGTCCAGAATCTGCTGTTCCTCCTGTGGCGCAGCCTGCGTCGCCCCCGCGGCCGCCAGCCAGCGGTAATAGACGGCATCGATTTCAGCGCTGGTGGCGGGCTGCCGCGCCGCCTCGGGCTGCGCCGCCGTGGTGGCTGGCGCCGGCTTGTTTTTTGCGTCGCCGCCGTTGAGTAGTTTTCCTATCCAGCCCATTTTGCCAATACTGCCTTATATGCATCATTATCGCGACATCCGCCCCGCGATTTTACTTGATGCCGGCCGCACCGGCGCGGCAGGCGTGAGCAGCCTCGTCCTCCGCCCGCAAGCTGCTACAGTAGTGCTCCCGCAGGTCCCCCTGCTTTTGCAAGGAAAATCATGAGCAACATGCTGGCCCGCTACGTCACCAGCCAGGCATATAACAACGCCTGGGCCAACCACCGCCTGCTGGCAGCGTGCGGGCAGCTGACCGGCGCCGAATTCCAGGCCACGCGGGTCAGCTTCTTCCCCACCATCCAGTTCACCCTGAATCACATCCTCACCTGCGACTGGTTCTATCTCGATGCGCTCGAGCGCGAGCTGCGCGGCGACGCGCCGCATCCGGACTGCTATGTCTTCTTTGCACAGGACGAACCGTTCAGCGATTGCGCCGCACTGCATGCGGCGCAGCGCGCCTCGGATGCGCGCCTCATCGCGCATTGCCGCAGCCTGTGCGATGCGGACCTGGCGCGGCCCGTGACGATCCTGCGCGACACGCCGCAAGTCGACACGCGCCTGCGCCTGCTGGCGCACCTGTTCCAGCACCAGATCCATCACCGGGGCCAGGTGCACGCCATGCTGGCCGGCACCCGCGTGGCGCCGCCGCAGCTCGATGAATTCTTCTGCGCCGGCGAAGCGGACGAACGGGCACAGGATTTTGCGGAACTGGGCTGGACGGAAGACGACATCTGGGGCCTGCGCTGACCTATTCCTCGCCGTGGCAGCAGACGCACAGCTTGTTGCCATCGAGGTCGCGGAAGTAGGCGCCATAATAATGGGCGTGATAATGGGGCCGCAGGCCCGGCGGCCCCTCGCAGGCGGCGCCTTGCGCCAGCGCGGCCTGGTAACAGCGGTCCACCTGGGCGCGGCTGGCCGCCAGCAAGGCCGTCATCTGCCCATTGCCGGGAGTCGCCGGCAAGCCGTCATGGGGCGCGCCCAGCACGAACAGGGGCCGCGGCGCGTCCTGCTTCATCCAGCCGGCCCAGGGCTTGCTAGGGTCATGAAATTTTTCGACCAGCTCCAGCTCCGCCAGCAGGGCCGTGTAGAACGCGTAGGCGCGGGGAAAGTCGTTGGTGCCGAGGCAAATATGGGACAGCATGCCGCTCCTTCGTGAGTTCGATCGGGTACGCGCCAGGGTGCGCCGCCTGATTATAAGGCGCCCCTCCTTCAGAGCAGCCGCCATGCGGCGCAACGGCAACGCCACGGGCTGAAAAGCCGCATTTCCCGGCACCCACGCGACTGCTACCCTATCGGCCGCGACTTTGTGCCAGCGCAAAGCCGGACGATAGTGGACTGCTAACGTCAAGGTTCGGGAATCTTCCAAACCTTGCCAAGTCCAACATGAAATTGCGGCGACGCCTGTTCGAACATGTGCTGCTGGTGCTGACATTGGCCGTCGCCATCTTTCTCGCCGCTATCGTGCTGGCACGCATGACGCAGTGGGCGGAAGCGCAGGCACTGCCCGCCTATCTCGTGCAGGGCATGCACCTGGTCGGCAAGGTGTGGTTTTTCCTGGATGGCTGCATCGTCGTTGCCGTCAGCAGCATCCTGGCCGCCCGGCTGTTCCGCCTGCTCACCAAGGAGGATTTATGAACGATCTTCGCTACCTGTTCACGCTCCAGCATCCGCGCCGCTTCTGGAGCAGCGCCATCGTCATCGCCGTGGCCTCGGCCATCCTGCTGGGTCCCTGGCTCGACAGCCTTCCCTGGCTGGTGGCCATCCCCCTGGTCGCCGGCGGCTTGCTGGTGGCGCTGGGCGAGCTGTGGGATGACATGCACGGCAAGCGCCTGCAGAACGGCAGCGACGACACGCATGCGCCATGCCAGCCCCCCTGAGGCAGGATGATGCGTTCACGCAACAGCAGTCACGCCATCGCGCACGCCATGCCTGCCTTTTGCCTGCGCTGCCGCCCCATTTAAGACTGGCTTCAGCCTCGCCGTGCATCGTGAACAGGACGCCAGCACCGCTGGCGCCTTTCCCAACGATCACAGGCACAGGCCGAAAGCGAGACACGATGAAAACTTGGATGCGCGCCAACAAAGGCTTTTTGATGTTTCTGCTGCTGTTCGGCGTGTTCCGCACGGCCGTGGCGGACTGGAATCCGATCCCGTCGGCGTCCATGCGCCCCAACCTGCTCGAAGGCGACGTGGTCTTCGTCAACCGCCTGGCCTTCAACCTGAAAGTGCCGCTGACCGATATCGTGCTGCAGCGCCTGGGCGAGCCGCAGCGGGGCGACATCGTCACTTTTTCTTCGCCGAAAGATGGTACGCGTTTGATCAAGCGCATCATCGCGCTGCCCGGCGATACGGTGGAAATGCGCAACGAACAGCTGGTCATCAACGGCCAGCCCGCCCTGTACACGGCGCTCGACACGGCGCCCGAAACCATCGCCCAGCTGGGCCAGTTGACGGCGCAGCGCATCAGCGAACGCAACAGTACCGAGCAGCACCGCATCCAGGTCTTGCCGCAGCTCACCGGCGCGGCGCGCAGCTTCGGCCCCGTGACGGTGCCGGCCGACCATTTCCTCATGTTGGGAGACAACCGCGACAACAGCGCCGATTCGCGCTATTTCGGCTTCGTGCCCCGTGAATTGCTGATCGGCAAGGCTGAACGCATCCTCGTGTCGGCCAACATCCAGGAGCATTGGCAGCCCCGCCTGCAGCGCTTCGGCATGAAGCTGGAATAAAAACCGTCGCCTCGCAACGGCGCCGTGCTTTTCGGTTAGCATGGCGCATCATGTCCACCTTTTCCCTCGCCAGCCAGCGGCCCGCCAGCACGCACCATGCCCTCGACCAGCTGGCCCAATTCCTGCAGCGCCACCCGGATGCGCTGCTGCTGACGGGCGCCGGCATCAGCACGGCGTCGGGCATCCCCGACTACCGCGACCCGGACGGCGTGCGGCGCGGCAATGCGCCCGTGCAGGGACCCGATTTTCGCCGCCAGGAAACCGTGCAGCGCCGCTACTGGGCCCGCAGCATGGTGGGCTGGCCGGTCCTGGCGCGCGCCGCGCCGAATCCCGGCCACCTGGCCATCGCCCGGCTGGCGCAGCGCCGGCAAATTGGCAGCCTCGTCACGCAAAACGTGGATGGCCTGCACCAGCAGGCGGGCAGCACGGCCGTGACGGAGCTGCACGGCAGCATCCATGCCGTCGTCTGCCTCGCTTGCCGCGCCGACTTTCCACGCAGCACGATCCAGGACATGCTGGAACACGACAATCCGCAACTGCTGGGCGCCACGGCCACGCCGGCGCCCGATGGCGACGCGCTGCTGGAGCCGTCGCAGCTGGCCACTTTCCATGTACCACGCTGCCCGCACTGCGGCGGCACCCTGCAGCCGGACGTGGTGTTCTTCGGCGACGGCGTGCCGGCCGCGCGGGCCGCCGAGGCCGAACGCAAGATGCGCGAAGCCGGCGCCCTGCTGGTGATCGGCTCGTCCGTCATGGTGTATTCCAGCTTTCGCCTGTGCCGCATGGCGGCCGAAACGGGCAAACCCGTGGCCGCCATCAACCTGGGCATGACGCGCGCCGATCATTTGCTCGCGTTCAAGACGGAAGCGCCGGCACAGGACATCTTGCCAGCGTTAGCGGCCATGCTGGGCTGATCCGCGCCCGGCGGCATGCCGCTCTGGCTATACTGTGGGATTGACGAGGAGAATTCATGCTGGAACTGTTGAGTGAACACGCCTGTTTTGGCGGCGTACAACGTTTTTATCGCCACGACGCGCAAACCATCGGCTTGCCCATGCGTTTTTCGGCCTTCATTCCGGACACCGTCCCCGGTGCCGTGGCTACCGCCAGGCGCCCCGCCCTGTTCTACCTGGCGGGACTGACTTGCACCGAAGAAACTTTCATGATCAAGGGCGGCGCCCAGCGCGTGGCGGCCGAGGAAGGCCTGATCCTGATCGCGCCCGACACCAGCCCCCGCGGCGCGGGTATCGCGGGCGAGACGGATGCCTGGGATTTCGGCGCGGGCGCCGGCTTTTACGTCGATGCCACCGAGGCGCCATGGAGCAGCCACTACCGCATGTACAGCTACATCCTGGAATTGCGCGCCCTGCTGGAGCAGGAACTGGCGATCGACGCGCAGCGCACGGGTATTTTCGGCCATTCGATGGGCGGCCATGGCGCCCTGGTGCTGGCCTTGCGCAATCCGCAACTGTTCCGTTCCGTGTCCGCCTTTGCCCCCATCGCCGCGCCAAGCCAATGTCCGTGGGGCAAGAAAGCATTCACGGGCTACCTGGGCAGCGACGCTGCCAGCTGGCAGCAGTACGACGCCAGCGCGCTGATGCGCAGCCTGTCGGGCAAGCCGGCGCTATTTCCTAACGGCATCTTGATCGACCAGGGCCTGGCCGACAAATTCCTGCCAGATCAACTGTATCCGGAAGTGTTCGAGGCGGCATGCCGCGACGCGGGCCAGCCCTTGCAGCTGCGCCGCCAGGCCGGCTACGACCATGGCTATTACTTCATCGCCACTTTCATGGAAGAGCATCTGCGCTTCCATGCGCACAATCTGCGCACCCTTCCCTGAACGGTGCCTACAGCGCCGTGCTGGTATGCCCGTTGAAGTGGCGCGTGTACCAGTCCGTGGCCAGCACGGCCGCCTGGTGCCGCGTGTCGGGGCCGCCGGGCGCGGCGATCTGTTCCAGTTGTTTGTCGCAGCGCAAGGTGGCAAAGGCCATGCGGTTCAGTCCCGCCACGTCGGGATCGCGCCCGCCCACGATGAGCAGGGAAGGCACGCGCACGTTTTCCAGCGCCGCCTTGCCTGCCATTTCCACCTGGCCATCGCAGACGGCCAGCGCGGCGATGTCCGCGCTGCGCCAGGCCGCCAGCTGCATCACGACGGCCGCGCTGGTACCGTAGCCGTACAGGCCGCAGGGCAGGCGCCGCGTGGACGGGTCCACCTGCAGCCAGCCCAGGGCCTTTTCCAGCTGGCGCGCCAGCAGGACGATATCGCTGCGCACGAAGTAGGCATGGCCATTGCTGCCGCCGCCAGGGCCGACGCCGGCCTGGTCAAAGCGCAAGGTGGCGATGCCTGCCCGCAGGAAATCCTGGGACGTGGCATGGCTGGAAGCGCCCAGATAGTCGCTATCGGCGCCGGCGCCATGGGCAAACAGGACGATGCCCACCGGGCGTTCCGGCAATTCAAGCACGCCGTCCATCTGAAGTTCATCCGCCGTAATGCTGACAAATTGTTCTTGCATGGCTGCCTCCGCTATCGGGCTGGTCTGTAGCCGCGCTGTCGCGCCGGCTATCGGGCTGGTGGTCCAGCTGATCTTGCCGGGACGGGCATGAATGCATGCCCGCAGCGGCAGTCCTCAGTGTAGCAGCCTGCGGCCGTTCCTGCGCGGCCCCGTATGCGGCCGTTCGCGCATGGCAGGCCACGCGGCGAGGTCAGACGGCGCCGTGCCGGTCGAGCCCCTTCAGCACGGCTTCCGGGCGGATCGGCAGATGCCGCACGCGCGACGCCACGGCGGCAAAGATGGCATTGCCGATGGCGGGCGCCACGGCCGTGGTGGGCGGCTCGCCCAGGCCCGTCGCCGTTGCCGTACTGACAACAAACTCGATATCGAGTTCGGGCACGTCGGCCATGCGCAGGGGTGTGTAGGTATTCAGGTTGGTATCCTTCACCTGCCCGTTCAGGAAGGCCGTGCCTTCATGCAGGGCCATGCTCACGCCCCACAGGGCGCCCCCTTCCGCCTGCGCCAGCGCGCCGTCCGGATCAACGATGGTGCCCGCGTCGATCACCATCGTGAGTTTTTCGACTTTCACCATGCAAGTGCTGCGGTCCACTTTGACCCTGGCGACGCAGGCCGTCCAGGTGGGCATGTCGCGTTCCTGGCCGAACGTGGCGGCGATGCCCAGGCCCGTGTCGGGCGGCATGGCCGTGCCCCAGCCCGCCTTTTCCGCCGCCCGCCGCAGCACGTGGGCCAGGCGCGCGGCGCCGCCGACGGCATTCGGCGCACTGCCCGCGTTGCGTCCCGTGGCCTGCAGCAAGGACAGGCGGAAGGCCAGGGGATCGACCTTCGCCGCCTGCGCCGCCTCGTCCATGAAACTTTCCACAGCCCAATTCGTCCAGCCCGGCCCCACGGAACGCAGCCAGCCGGGGCGGAAACTGCTGTTGGCCAGGTCGTTCGACACGGCCCGCACGCGCTGCGCGCCCACCGTGTACCAGTGGTCGGCACCGGCGATGGCGAACGGGTCATACGGGTGGCCGTCCTTGTCCTTGGCCAGGAAGGCGGGGATCATCGCCTGGGTGGGCCAGCCCGCGCTCGCCTCGTGCACCATGGCCGACACCTTGCCGGCGGCATCGAACGCCATGCGCACATGCTGCACCGAGGGCGAACGGGGCGAATCGAAGCGCGCATCGTCGGCGCGCGTGCAGATCATCTTGACGGGCCGCCCCACGGCTTGCGCGGCCAGCGCGGCCGGCACGCAATAGTCGCCGTTCAAACGCCGGCCGAAGCCGCCGCCCAGCAGATAGGTATGCAGCATGACCTTGTCTTCCGGCACCTTCAAGGCCTGGGCCAGCACGGGCAAAATAAGCGACTGCCACTGGTTACCCGCGTGAATGTGCCAGACGCCGTCGATTTCCTGCGCCAGCGCATTCACCGGTTCCAGCTGGAAATGCAGTACCGTACTCGTCGTGTAGTGGCGTTCCAGCTTCAGGCTGGCATCCTTGAACGCCTGCTCCACGCCGTCATCGTCGACGACGCGGGCGCCCAGGGTGGCATCGGCCAGCTGCTTGCCCGCATAGCCGAGGATATCCTGCTCCGACACGTGCGACGCCGCACCGGCCCGCCATTTCACCTGCACCAGGTCGGCCGCGCGCAGGGCGGCGGCGTACGACTGCGCATACACCATGACCCAGCCGGGCACGGTGCCGCTGGGGTCCTGCAGGGCAGCCGAGTGCAGGTAGCCCGGCACCTTTTTCGCGGCCGAGTCGTCGATGGACACCACTTTCGAACCGTAGCGCGTGGGCGGGATCTTCGGCCTCGCGTACAGCATGCCGTCCACGTGCGCATCGATGCCGTACACGGCCGTGCCATTCGTCTTGGCCGGGATGTCCAGCGCCTGCACGGGCTGGCCGATCAGGCTGCGCTGCTGCGGCGTCTTGAGCACGATGGCCTTCAGTTGCGCGGGCGTGTACTGGCGCGCCAGCTTGCCTCGGCGCACGATCTCGCCATAGCTGATCGAGCGCCCGCGGCCATGTACCACGCCCAGTTTCGCATGGCAGGCGGACACGGGCACGCGCAGCAGCCGCGCGCCCTCCTCGACCAGCGCGATGCGTCCGGCCGCGCCGGCACGGCTGAGCGGATCGAAATTCTGCCAGACGGACCAGCTGCCGCCCGTCACCATCAAGCCCCATTTCGGGTCCGTGTCGACGTAATGCAGGCGCACCTTGCTCCAGTCCGCTTCCAGCTCGTCGGCCACGATGCGCGCCAGGGCCGTGCCGATATGCTGGCCCATTTCCGCCTTGGCGATATTGACGGTGATCATGCCGTCGCGGTCGATCTGGAACCAGATACTGGGATCGAACACGGGCGCGGTCGCCCTGGCCTGCGGCGCCTGCGCCCCCTTGCCGGCCGCCAGGGAGCTGTCGGCGCGCAGGAAGGCGAGCGTAAAGCCCGTGCCGGCGGCGGCGATCAGGAAGCCGCGCCGGCCCGGCGAGGGCGAACGGCCGGCGCCGCCCTCTTTCGGCAGTTTGCCTGGAAACTCAAGCATGCGGCGCCTCCGCCTGCATGCCGGCCGCCAGCTTGATGGCCTTGCGGATGCGCACGTACGCCATGCAACGGCACAGG
This sequence comes from Janthinobacterium sp., assembly GCF_009923995.1. Classification (GTDB taxonomy): domain Bacteria; phylum Pseudomonadota; class Gammaproteobacteria; order Burkholderiales; family Burkholderiaceae_D; genus Janthinobacterium. The sequence goes on from NZ_RFSK01000008.1 coordinate 36,562, forward strand.
TTGCCGCTCATGACGGCATCGATGTTCGCGTCCGTCGGCTGCGGATAGTCTTTCAGCAAGGTGGCCGCCTGCATGATCTGGCCCGACTGGCAATAGCCGCACTGGGGCGCCTGCGTGGCGATCCACGCCTTTTGCAGCGGGTGCGTGCCGTCCGGCGACAGGCCTTCGATGGTGGTGATGGCCGAACCGGCCACGGCGGAAATGGGCGTGATGCACGAGCGCATGGCGCGGCCATCCACGTGCACGGTGCAGGCGCCGCACATGCCGATGCCGCAGCCAAACTTGGTGCCTTTCAAATGGGCTTCGTCACGCAGCACCCACAGCAGGGGCGTCTCGCCATCGACCTCAGTGCCGAAAGGCTGGCCATTCACGGTAATTGTATACATAAGAAACTTTCAATAATTACTGGCCCGCGGCACGCGCGCGCGCCACGGCCGCTTCCAGGTTCGTCCAGGCCGGCTGGTGGCTGCGGCTGCGGCGCAAATAGGCCGCCAGCTGGGCCACGTCGTTGTCCGTCAGCGAGGCGGCAAAACCGGGCATCAGCACGCCGGGCATGCCCGCGTCCTTGCCGATGCCGTGCAGGATCACCTGCACCAGGTTGGCAGGGTCGGGCGCGCTGACGGCGCTGTTCAGGCTCAGTTCCGGGCGCCATGCCACGGGCTGGCCGTTGCTGTTCGAGTGGCACGATGCGCAGGCGGCCACGTACAGGCTGGCGCCGCGGTCGTTGTCGACGAGGCTGACGCGCTGCGAGCGGGTGATGCCGGCCTCGATCACGGCATCGGCATCCACCTTGCGCCCGTCAGCGCCGGCCACGCCGGCAAAATACACGGACAGGGCGCGGATGTCGCTGTCCGGCGACGCGCCCATGCCCTCGTGCACGACGGCCGACATGGGTCCTGCCGCCACGCCGTGCAGTGCCGTCGCGCCCGTGCGCAGGAAGGCATACAGTTCCTCGCGCGTCCACGGCAGCGGCGCCGTATTGGCGCTGGTCAGGGGCGGCGCATACCAGTGGTCGATGGCCGCGCCCAGGTAGGACGCGCCGGCGATCTCGGCGCCCAGCGCATTGCGCGGGGTGTGGCAGGCGGCGCAATGGGCCAGGCCCTCGGCCAGGTAGCGGCCCCGGTTCCAGTCCAGCCCTTGCGCAGGGTCCAGCCGGTAGCTGGCAGGCTTGAAGTAAAGCAACTTCCAGCCCGCCTGCAGGGGCCGCAGGTTGAGGGGAAAGGGCACGGTATTGGCTGGCGCCACGGCGTACACGGGCGGACGCGTCATGAAGTAGGCGTACAGGGCCGTCAGGTCCCCGTCCGAGACGCCGTTGAAATGCGTGTAGGGAAAGACGGGATACAGGTGGCCCCCGTCGCGGCCCACGCCTTCGCGCATGGCCCGCTGGAAGGCGGCAAGCGACCAGCGGCCGATGCCCGTCTGCGGGTCGGGCGTGATATTCGTGGCATAAATCGTGCCAAACGGCGTGGCCAGGCCGTGGCCGCCCGCAAATGCTGCGCCGCCCGTGGCCGTATGGCAGGCGGCGCAATTGCCCATGCCGGCCAGGATGCGGCCCTTGTCCACCACCTGCGGCGAAAACGCCGTGGCGGCGGGCGGGTCGATGGGTGCCAGCGCGGGACGCCAGTAATATAAATATGCGGCCAGCGCCGCGGCAATGAGCAGGGCGAGCAGGAGCAGCAGGCCGGTGAAAATCTTTTTGAACAAAACAGGGACCCGTCAGAGTGAAAGCAAGGCGGACCCTGCCGCCAGCGGCTGGCGGCGGCAACAGGGCCACAATGACAATCTTACCGCGATTGTGACTTGTTGTATGTACGCAATGACACGCAGGCGGCCCCATCAGCGGGCTGCCCCTTATAATCACCTTTTCAGCACGCTCCCCGCCTTCCTGCCCCCCATGCATACCGTTACCATCATCCTCATCCTGGTCCTGACCGTCGTCCTGTGCGGCTTCATCGCCCGTTCGCGCTGGGTCAAGCTGCCCCTGCCCCTGATCCAGATCGCCGGCGGCACGGGCCTGGCCATGTTCGGCGTGCAAGTGCCGCTCGATCCCGACATCTTCTTCCTGCTCTTCATTCCGCCCCTGCTGTTTCTCGACGGCTGGCGCATTCCCAAGGGCGCCTTCTTTTCCGATGCGCGCTCCATCCTGATGCTGGCCATCGGCCTGGTGCTGTTTACCGTGCTGGGCATGGGCTTCTTCATCGACTGGCTCATCCCCAGCGTGCCCCTGGCCGTCGCCTTCGCCCTGGGCGCCATCCTGTCGCCGACGGACCCCGTGGCCGTGTCGGCCATCGCGGCCGGCAACCCGATCCCGCCGCGCCTGATGCATATCCTGGAAGGCGAATCGCTGCTGAACGACGCTTCCGGCCTCGTCTGCTTCACGTTTGCCGTGGGCGCCATGATGACGGGCGGCTTTTCCATCGGCGCCGCCTCGCTGAGTTTCCTGCAGGAAGCGGGCGGCGGCATCGTCATCGGCCTGGCCATCTCCTGGGGCGTGGGCCTGGCGAATAAATGGCTGGTGAGCAAGGTTGGCGAAGAGCCGGGCCTGCAGATCCTCATCAGCATCCTGATCCCGTTTGCCGCCTACCTGGGCGCCGAGCAGATCCACGGTTCCGGCATCCTCGCCGCCGCCACGGCGGGCGTGTCCATGCATTACGCCGACCTGATCGGCCGTCCCCTGGCCGCCACGCGCACGCAGCGCAAGGCCGTGTGGGATACCGTGCAACTGGTCCTGAATGGCGCCATCTTCGTCATGCTGGGCGCGCAATTGCCTGCCACCGTGGCCGGCCTGCCCGCCGCCTCCATCGAAGTGGGCGCCGGCAGCGCCTGGAAACTGCCCCTGTTCGTCGTCGCCATCACGGTGGGACTGACCTTCATGCGCTTCGTCTGGGTCTTCATCTCGATGAAGCTGACCTTGTTCAAACACAACAAGAAAGTAGCGGGCGAATCGAAGGAAGCGGCCCTGCTGGCGCGTCCCAGCCTGCGCCTGCTGCTGGTGGCCTCGTTCGCGGGCGTGCGCGGCGCGCTGACGCTGGCCGGCATCCTGACCCTGCCCCTGTTCTTGCCTGACGGCAACCGTTTCCCCGCGCGCGACCTCGTCATCTTCCTGGCCATGGGCGTGATCCTGCTGTCGCTGCTGCTGGCCAGCGTCACCCTGCCCCTGCTGACCAAGGGCCTCGTGTTCGCCCCGCCCGCGCGGCGTTCCACGGAAGAGCGCAATGCGCGCGCCGCCGCCGCCGAAGCGGCCATCGCGCGGCTGGAAAAAGTCTGCGCCGGCATCGACAAGGATGGCAAGCAGCAAGTCGTCACGGAAGCGGCCAACCGCCTGATCGAAGCCTACCGGCGCCGCCTCGCGTATGGCGAAAGCAGCAACGACGAAGCGACGCGCATGCAGGAACTGGCCAAGGCCGAACGGGCGCTGCGCCTGGAAGCGCTGAATGCGGAGCGGGACGAACTGTTCCGCCGCCGCATCTCGGGCGAGCTGGATGACACCATCCACTTGCGCCTGCTGCGCGAAATCGACCTGCTGGAAGCGACATTGGAAGAATAGAGACAGTCCGGCCCGGTATTTTTCATGATGCCGGGACATTCTCATGGCAAAGAATGCAAGTTTTTGCATTAGTGTTTATAATGCAAGGTTATAGGGCATCAGCGATTTACTTTCCGCACGCAGTTCCGTACAGTCTGTGTTGATGAGTAGCAATACGCGTAGCCAACCCGACCTGAATAAAGACACACGACGCCGTGCCCTCTTCCCCTTGCCACCGGCAGCGCGCCGCGCCGCCCGCCCTGCTTGCCGCCGTGCTGCTGGCGCTTGCCTGCACCGTGCTGGCATCGCAGGCCGCGTGGGCCCAGGGCAGCGCGGCGCCCGACGCCAGGCGCCCTGCCGAAGTGGCCCAGGTCCTGTTCGGCATCATCAGCTACGTGCGCTGGCCCGTGGCGCGCCCCGAAGTGCGCGTCTGCATGGTGGGCGCGCCCCACTACGGCTCGGCCATCGTCGACAAGCCAGCATCCAGCGTGGGCCAGCGCATCCGCGTCAAGGTCCAGCCGGCGGCCGGCGCCGTCAACGAATGCGACGTCGTCTACATGGGCAGCCTACCCGACAGCGAGCGCGACCAGCTTCTGGCGCAGATCATTGGCAAGCCCATCCTGTCCGTCAGCGAACCGGGGGCCGCTTGCCCCGTGGGCACCATGTTCTGCCTGCGCCTGACCGAGGCGCAGATCGGCTTTGACGTCAACCTCGACTCCATCGCCCGCAGCGGCCTGCGCGTGCATCCGAACGCCTTGCAAATTGCACGTCGCAAGGGACCTCAGCCATGAACGCGCGCCTGAACGGCAAGCTGGCCCGCCTGCCGCGGCCCACGCTCGACAGCGTGCTGCGGCGCGCCCACCTGAGCGTGTCGCTGATCGCCGTGCTGGCGGCCGGCCTGACCCTGACGGCCGTGGCGCTGCTGGCCCTGCGCGTGTATTCGGACCAGAACCTGCGCCTCGTGGCGCGCTCGATGAGCTACACGGTGGAAGCGGCCGTCGTCTTCGGCGACCCCATGGCCGCCAAGGAAGCGCTGGCCTTGATCGGCGTCAATGAAGACATCGACCAGGCCCAGGTCAGCGACCGGGATGGCAAGGTGCTGGCCCGCTGGGAACGGGGCGAGCACGGCACGCGCTACTTCATCGAACGCACCCTGACGGGCTGGATGCTGCCCGACTCGCTGACCTTCCCCATCGCCCACGATGAACAGGTGATCGGCAGCATCAAGCTGATACCGCACAGCCGCAGCCTGCTGCCCTTCCTGCTCAGCGGCCTGTCCTGCCTGCTGGCCTGCCTGGCGCTGAGCCTGATCGTCGCCGTGCGCCTGTCGCGCCGCATGGAAACGGAAATCACGGCGCCCCTGCGCCACCTGGCGGAAACGGCGCACCGCGTGCGGCGCGACCGTTCGTTCGAGTTGCGCGTGCCGCCGGCCAACATTGCCGAGCTGAACCAGATCAATGACGACTTCAACGCCCTGCTCGACGAACTGGAAGCATGGCAAAGCCATTTACAGAAGGAAAACGCCTCGCTGTCGCACCGCGCCAACCACGACAGCCTGACGGGCCTGTCGAACCGCGCCTTCATGGAAGCGGAGCTGGAACGCGCCATCATCGAAGCGCGCGTCGGCAATGGCAAGGTGGCCGTGCTGTTCCTCGACAGCGACCGCTTCAAGTACATCAACGATACCTTCGGCCACGCCTCGGGCGACCGCGTGCTGGTGACGATCGCCGCGCGCATCAAGCAGCAGCTGCGCGAAGGCGACCTGGTGGCGCGCCTGGGCGGCGACGAGTTCGCCATCCTGCTCAAGCCCCTGCGCAACAGCAGCGATGCCATGCACATCGCCGACAACATCATCGCCGCCATGGCGCAAGCCATCGAACTGCCCACGGGCAACAGCATCGTCAGTTCCCTCACCATCGGCGTGGCCGTCTTTCCCGACCACGCCATCGACGCCGCCTCGCTCGTGGGCGCGGCGGACGAAGCCATGTACCGCGCCAAGCAGGCCCAGCGCGGCACGCGCCAGGTGGCGCGCCTGCCCCACACTCACCCCTGACCGCAAGGAGCAACACCATGCCATTCCTCTTCAAGCAATTCCGCCTCGGCTTCCTCGCCATGCTCATGCTGGGCCTGCTGGCCGCCTGCCAAAGCACGCCGGCCAAGAAATCGCCGTTCAATGCCGAACAGGTCGCCACCCTGACGGAGCAAGGCTTCGTGCAGACGGATGAGGGCTGGGAACTGAGCTTTACCGACAAGCTGCTGTTCGATTTCGCCGCTTCCAGCCTGACGGCGCCGAGCCGGGTTGCCATCCAGAAAATCAGCGCCGCCCTGCTGAAAGTGGGCATCACGCACATGCGCGTGGAAGGCCATACGGACAACGAGGGCGCCGAAGCGCTGAACAACAAGCTGTCGCTGGCGCGCGCCAACGTGGTGGCCGATGCGATGGGCGTGGCAGGCATTCCGCGCAACAACCTCATCGTCAAGGGACTGGGCATGAGCAAGCCCGTGGCCTCGAACGCCACCAAGGCGGGCCAGGCGGAAAACCGCCGCGTCACCATCATCGTCACGGCGCCGTGAGCATGGCGCCACCCGCCGCGCGCTGGGTCGTGATGGGCGTGTCCGGCTGCGGCAAGAGCGCCGTCGGCAGTGCGCTGGCCGGCGCGCTGGGCGTGCCCTACGTGGAAGGCGACGACGTGCATCCGCCGGAAAACGTGGCGAAAATGGCCGCCGGCATCCCCCTCGACGACGCCGACCGGGCCGGCTGGCTGGACGCCCTGCGCGAGCGCATCGCCTCGGCCCGCGCCCAGGGCAGCGGCCTCGTCGTGTCCTGCTCGGCCCTGAAGCGGGCCTACCGCGACGTGCTGCGCCGGGGCGACCCGGCCCTGCGCTTCGCCCACCTGGACGGGCCGCGCGACGTGCTGGAACGCCGCATGCAGCGGCCCGGCCACTTCATGCCGCCCAGCCTGCTCGACAGCCAGCTAGCCACCCTGCAACCCCTGCAGCCGGACGAGGCGGGCATCGTGCTCGACATCCGCCAGCCGCCCGCCGTGCTGGTCGGGCAGATCCTGCAAACGCCCTGACGCGCCGCGCGCTGGACAGCCAGCGGCCCGCTGTGTAGACTGACGCGCACTTTCATGAAGGATAGTTATGACCACAGCCAGCACCAAACCAGCCCCAGGCCCGGAATTCTGGGAACGCGCCGACCAGATCATCGCCCTTGCCAACGAGCAGTGCGAACAGAGCCGCGGCAACGAAGTGGCCACCTCGCTGCTGTACGCGGCAGCCCGCTTCAACGCCTTCCTCGTTGCCAGCAAGACCAACGACGTGGTCAAGATGCAGCAGGAGAAGGATGACGCCGTGGCCTTCTTCACGGAACAGTACAAGCGCATGCTGACGGATAACTTCAACGACTACATCGCCAATTTCGACAAGTACACGCAACCGTCGGCCGCCCCCAAGGGCTGATGCCGAGGGCCAGCCTGGCGGGCCACCGCGCCAGCGCGCCCCGCGCCGACAGCGTGCTCCATGGTGCCGTGCGCTACGCGCCCGTGACATCGCTGTGGCTGGCGGCCATGCTGGCCGGTGCCGTGCTGGGCGCCACCCTCGCCTTCAGCTGGACCGGCCTGGCGCTGTTCCTCGCCAGCACGGCCACCGTCCTGCTGTTCGGCCACTCCCTGGGCAGCCACCGCAAACTCATCCACGACAGCTACCGCTGTCCCCTCTGGCTGGAATACCTGCTCGTCTACCTGGGCGTGCTGGTGGGCCTCGGCGGCCCGCTGGGCCTGCTGCGCCAGCACGAACTGCGCGACTACGCCCAGCGCCTGCCCGCCTGCCACCCCTACCTGCGCCACGGCGGCGGCTTCTGGCGCGATGCCTGGTGGCAACTTCACTGCCGCCTGGAACTCGACCATTCGCCGCGGATCCGCATCGAAGCGCGCATCGCGCACGACCGCTTTTATCGTTTTCTGGAAAGAACCTGGATGCTGCAGCAACTGCCGTGGGCCATCGCGCTGTACCTGTGGGGCGGCTGGGGCCTGGCCTGCTGGGGCGTCTGCGCCCGGGTCAGCGCCGGGGTGCTGGGCCACTGGCTGATCGGCTACTTCGCGCACAACCATGGCCAGCGGCATTTCCACGTCGACGGCGCCGCCGTGCAGGGCCACAACATCCGCCTCGCCTCCTTGCTGACCATGGGCGAATGCTGGCACAACAACCACCATGCCTATCCCGGCTCGGCCCGCCTGGGCCTGCTGCCGGGCGAGTGGGACCCGGGCTGGTGGGTGCTGCTGCTGTGGCGGCGCATGGGCCTGGTGTCCGACCTGCGCCTGCCGCAAGACCTGGCGCCGCGGCCGGAACTGCGGCCATGGCACCAGCAAAATAGTTATTGACCAATCGTTCACCAATGCCTATAGTTAGGCCATGGACAGGGCATGCCGCCCCATCCCCTTTGCGGACCGAACATGGCCAGACCACGCAACTTTGAAGAAGTAACCGTCGTAGCCCAGGCCGCCACTGTGTTTGGCCAGCTCGGCTACAACGCCGCATCCATCGATGACCTGGTGAAGGCGACCGGCCTGCTGCGCGGCAGCCTGTACAAGGCATTCGGCTCCAAGCACCACCTGTTCGAGCGCGTGCTGGCCCAGGCGCTGCAAGCCGGCTGGCCCGCGCGGGAAGAAGCGGTGGATTTGTTGATCATCGCGCTGAAGGAACTGGCGCCGTCGGATGCCGCCATCACGGAACAATGCCGTGCCGCCGTGCAGGAAACGGGCGCCGATACGGCCCGCCTGCTGGGCGAACGCCTGTTAAGCCACCTCAACCACCCAAGCAAGGAAACACCATGCCCACCCTCGAATTGAACGATGATGCACTGACCGTCCGCCTGGCCCTGTGGGAAAAGCTGGCGTCCTTCCAGGGCAATCTGCGCATTCCCCTGCGCCATGTCCGCGGCGCTACCGACGACGACGGCTTCCGCGGCACGGCACTGGGCTTGCGCGCGCCGGGCACCGGCTTGCCGGGCGTCATTTCAGCGGGCACCTACCACAAGGGCGGCGACCGCCAGTTCGTCTTCATGACGCGCGGCACGCAGCCGCTGGTGATCGAGCTGCAGGACGAAAAGTGGGCCCGCCTGGTGCTGGGGGTCGCCGACGCGCGCGCCATGGCCGCGCGCATCAATGCGGCAGCCGCGCGCTAGGACGGCGCCTCAGGCGGGCTCGCTGCCCGCCAGGTAATTGTTCTTCACGCGCACGTAATGCTCGGCCGAATAGCGCAGGTAGGCGATCTCGGCCTCGGTAAGGGGGCGCACCTTGACGGCGGGACGGCCCACGTACAGGTGGCCGCTTTCCAGCACCTTGCCCGGCGACACGAGGCTGCCCGCGCCCAGCATCACGTGCTTTTCCACCACCACGTCATCCATGACGATGCTGCCCATGCCGATCAGACACTCGTCGCCGATGGTGCAACCGTGCAAGATCACGGAGTGGCCGATGGTCACGTACTTGCCGATGGTCAACGGTGAACCATCCGGCTTGGCCGCATTCCTGTGCGACACATGGCCCATGGAAAAATCCTGGATATTGCTGCCTTCGCCGATGACGATGCGGTTGACGTCGCCCCGCAGCACGCTGTTGCACCAGATGGAACAGTCGTCGCCGATCTGCACATCGCCAATCACTTGCGCCGTGTCATGCAGGTACACGCGCTCGCCCAGCACGGGACGGGTATTCAGGTAGGAACTGACAGGCATCGCTTTCTCGCTTTTCATTAATAAATAAACATTCACACCCAGCCGGCGGCCAGCGCGAAAATCGCCAGGCCATGGGCCAGGGATGCGCCCAGCAAGCCGGCACGGCAATATACCAGTCCCGCCACCACGCCCTCGATCACGGTAAACACGAGGATGGGCGCGCCCACCTGCGTCACGGTGGTGGCGAGAAAGGCGTGGCACAGGCCAAACAGCAGGCCCGACGCGAGCGCCGCGCGCCAGGCGGGCAGCCAGGCGCGCAATTGCTGCTGCAGCAAGCCCCGAAACAGCAATTCCTCGTAACAGTTGGCCGCCAGCGCAAAGCCCAGCAGCAAGGGCCATGCGGAAGCGGGCACGGGCGGCAGCGACGGCAGGCCGAACAGGGCTTTCAAGCCCGTCGCCAGCGCGACGATCAGGGCGGCGCCCGCCACACCCTGCAGCACGGACAGGAGCGGCAGCGTGCCGCACCAGCGGATCTGGCGGCGCGCCTCGCTTTCCAGCCAGCACGTACTTGCCACCAGGGCCAGCGACATGGCGCCCAGCGCCAGCAGGATCGGCGGCGGCGCCGTGAAGCGCAGGCCGCCCGCCGCCACCTGCCAGTAGCCGTGCGCCGTCATGGCATCGCGCGCCAGCACGAAAAACAGGATGTGCACGATCACGCGCAGCAGCGGCACCGGCCGTTGCCCAGTACGTGGCAACACCAGCAGCAAGGCGGCGCAGACGAGACCGGCGGGCGCAATCGCCAGCAGGTAGGGCGCCAGGGAAGTGAATTCGGACAGCATGCAGATACAATCGATAGCAAGGTGCCAACCGGCACGAACGGCAGCAATTGTATGCGGCGGCCGGCAAAATGGACAAAAAATCGCCGATTTCTCCGCTCAGTACGCCACCGGCTTGCGCCAGCCATGCATCAGCCCATGCGCCGCCAGCCCCGCTACCAGGCCCCACAGGGCGCCGCCCACGCCCAGCAGGGTCACGTTGGCCGCCGTGGCGAGAAAGGTGATCAGCGCCGTCTCGCGCGTGCGCGCGTCCGCCATGGCCTGCGCCAGGCTGTTGCCGATGGCGCCCAGCAGGGCCAGTCCCGCCAGGGTGGCGATGAAGGTGCGCGGCAAGACCATGAACAGGCTGGCCAGGGTCACGCCGAAGATGCCCACCGTGATGTACAGCACGCCGCAGGCCAGTCCCGCCACATAGCGCTTCGATGGCTCCGCATGCGCATCCTTGCCCGTGCAGATGGCGGCCGTGATGGCGGCCACGTTGAAGGCATGCGCGCCAAACGGCGCCATGAGCAGCGAGCCGAGTCCCGTCACCGCCAGGATGGGATTGGCGCTGACGCGGTAGCCGTCGTTGCGCAGCACCAGCATGCCGGGCATGTATTGCCCCGTCAGGGTGATCAGGAACAGGGGCAGCGCCACGCCCAGCAGGGCCGACAGGGAAAAGCGCGGCATCTCCAGCACGGGCGCGGCCAGCGCCAGCTCGATGCCCTGCACGTCGATGCGCCCCTGCGCCAGCAGCCAGGCCACCCCGATGAGCATGATGCCCACCACGGCATAGCGCGCCGTAAACCGGCGCAGCAGCGCATACGACAGCAGCAGCACGGCCACCAGCACGGGATCGGCGCTGGCGCCGCCGAAGGCATTCACGCCGAACTGCAGCAGTATGCCGGCCAGCAAGCCGGCGGCGATGCCACCAGGAATCAACCGCACCAGGCGCTCGAAGGCGCCGGACAGGCCCAGCAGGATGAAGGCGATGGCCGACAGCATGTAGGCGCCGATCACTTCCGCATACGGCGTATGCGGCATGACGGTGGCCAGGAAGGCCACGCCGGGCGTGGACCAGGCCGTGATGATGGGTGCGCGGTAGCGGTAGCTGAGCCAGATGCCCGTCACGCCCACGCCGATGCTCAGCGACCAGACCCAGGATGCCGTCTGCGCCGCGCTCAGCTGGGCCAGCTGCGCCGCCTGGAACACCAGCACGAAGGTGCCGCCATAGTTGACGAGGACGGAAATGCAGGCCGCCATGGCCGGCGAAACGAGATCGTGCCAGCGCAGCCCGTCCGCCACGGTGGAACTTGCAGTGCTTGTTGCGTTTGTTGTCATGCGGATGCCTCCCTGCCATTGAAAGGGAGCATGGTAGCGGCCAGATGGCCTGCCCAAGCAGGCCAATTCCAGCAGATACGGCAGACCACTTCGACGGTGTCAGTCCAGCGCGCGTGCCAGGCGGGCGATGCCGCTGTCGATGTCGTGCGGGGTCAGGGCCGCAAAGCCCAGCAGCCAGCCGCCCTGCTGCGGCGGCGTCGCGTACAGGCGGCTCAGGCCCGGCAGCACGATGCCCGCCTGCGCCGCCAGGCGGATCGTCTCCAGCTCGTCCCTGCCCTCGCGCAGCCGGCACGGCATCTGCAGGCCGCCCGGCGGCAGCTGCGCCGTCACGACGTGGGCCAGGTGCCGCTGCACGGCCTGCGCCATCGCATCGCGGCGCACGGCGTAGATTTTGCGCATGGCGCGCAGATGGGCGGCAAAATGGCCGTCCGCGATGAAGCGGGCCAGGGTCAGCTGGTCCAGCTGCGGCGTGTGGCCATCGAGGATGCTGCGCGCGTGCGTCATCGGTTTCACCAGCGCGGGCGGCAGCACCATGTAGCCAAGGCGCAGGCCCGGGTACAGCGACTTGGCGAAGGTGCCCAGGTAAATCGTGCGCTGGCGTGCATCGAGCCCCTGCACGCAGGCCGTCGGCAAGCCCGCGTAATGGAACTGGCTGTCGTAGTCGTCCTCGATGATCCAGCCCTGGCGTTCGGCGGCCCAGGCGACCAGGTCCAGGCGGCGCTCCAGCGCCAGGGTGACGCCCGTCGGGTACTGGTGCGACGGCGTGACGTACACGGTATTGGCGCCGCTCGTATCGGCGCGCAGGCGGTCCATGCGCAGGCCCTGCGCATCGACGGGCACGGGCACCACGCGCAGCTGCGCCAGCTCGAAGGCCTTGCGCGCGCCGAAATAGCCGGGATCTTCCATCAGGATGGGGCCGTGCGCGTCCGCCAGCACCTGCGCGCACAGGTACAGGGCCTGGCGCGTGCTGCTCAGCACCAGCACCTGGCCGGCCGTGGCCCGCGCGCCCCGCTCCAGGTTGACATAGTCGGCGATGGCCTGGCGCAAAGGTTCGGCGCCTTGCGGGTCGCCGTGCAGCAGCACGCTGGCACGGTGTTCGCCGGCGGCCTGGCGTCGCAGCCGCTCCCACACGTCGACGGGGAAGGCCCGCGTTTCCGGCAAGCCTGTGGCGAACGCCTGCACGCGCTGCTGGTCGGTCACGCCGCCGCTGGCGAGGATCTGCGCGCCGCGCGCGCTGAGCGCCACCGGCTGCGCGGACACGGGCGCCAGCCCGTTCGCAGGCTTGCCCAGCAAGCTCGCGCCGATCGAGGCCGAAACAAAACTGCCCGATCCCGCCTGCCGCCGCACATAGCCGTCCAGGCGCAGCTGCGCGTAGGCCAGTTCCACCGTATCGCGCGACACGCCCAGCGACTGCGCCAGCGCGCGCGTGGCCGGCAGGCGCAGGCCGGGCGCCAGCACACCATCGAGCATCAGCTGGCGCAGCGCGCGCTGCACGCGCACGCGCAGGTCGAGCGCCGCCAGTTCAGGCGCGGCGAGGCGGATTTTCAGGGTCTCGAGTTCGAACCGCGGCGTCATGGCGCTGTCGGCGCGGCGCCGGCGGCTGCCACGGCGGCCACGCTGCTGGCGTGCGAAAAGCCGTGCTGCTGCAGCACCGCCACCAGCTGGGCGCCGGCGCAGCCCAGGCGCAGGTTTTCCGCCACCCAGTCCTGCCATGCGCGGCTGATTTCCGGCATGGGCTCCGGCGCCAGGGCGAGACCGAGTATGCATGCGGCCAGCAAGCCGTTGATCCGCTTCGTGTCGATCAGGTGCTGCACCACCGCGTGGCCCGAATGGGGAAACGGATGCAGGGTGCAGCGGCCAAAGGGCGCCAGGCGCTGCGCGTGCATGGCGTCGAGGTTCACCGATTCGCTGGCGCCCGCGCCAGCATTGGCCGCGTCCGGCCGCGTGCCGAACACCAGGTGCATGTGCGTGTGCGGCGTCGCCCGGGCGCGGCACAGGGCCGCCAGGTCGTAATGGCCCGAAGGCGGCGGGTCCTGCGCCAGCGACTCCATCACGGACAGCCAGCGCAGCTCATGGTACAAATGCGCCTGCTCCACGTCGAGAAAGGATAGCGGGCCGAAGGCGACGATCTGCTGCACCTCGAGCAGCAAGCCATACATGACGGCCGCATACGCGCCCATGGACTGGCCGATGGTGGTGACCTGGCTGGGCGCGATGCTGCGTACCAGCTCGCGCAGGGTCTGCGCCGATTCGTCCACGTGATCGCCCAGGCCCGCGATGCAGCGGTGGTACCAGGCATTGCCCGAATCGCGCACGAGAATCTTGTTCAGGTGCTGGCCGCTGGCCTGCTCCAGCTTGCGCAGGCGCCCGTAGAAATCGAAGGCGGGGCGCGTCGTCCACGAAACAAAGCCAAAGGCGATCACCAGCGGCGCGCCGGGCACGATGCGGTCGACCAGCACGTCGTCGGCACTGGTGGCGACGAGTCGATTATCCAGCGCTTGCGCTTGCAGCATCGGCCAGGCTCCCCGATCAAAGTGAATACAGCAGAAAGCATGAGTGTAATGCCAGTACTGGCAAAATGGAAACATCCGCCGCTGCCGTACGCGGGCCGGCACGGGAAAGCTGCTAGTCTGGCGGCTGTTCTCATTCACAGGAGCCTTCCATGCTGCCTCGCCTGACCTCTCTTTCCCTTGCCGCCGCCATCGCCATGGCGGGCGGCTGCGCCGCCACGCCGGACAGCGCCCCGCCCGACAGCGGCCTGACGCCCAGCTACAGCCTGACGAATACCTACTGGAAGCTGACGGAACTCGATGGCGCCGCCGTGACGATGGCGCCGGAACAAGAACGCGAAGTGCGCATCACCCTCACCGATGAAGGCAAGGTGCACGGTTTCACGGGCTGCAACCAGGTCATGGGCGGCTACACCCTGGCCGGCACGGCCCTGCGCTTCACGCAGCTGGCAGGCACGCGCATGGCGTGCCCGCCGCCCGTGATGCAGCTGGAAAGCGCCGTGCTGGCGAATCTGAACAGCGTGACGGGCTACCGCTTCGATGGCGAGTATCTGATCCTGCTCAAGGACGGCGCGCCCGTGGCCAAGTTTGAATCGGTCTACCTGTAGGCGGTCATCCGGCGGCAGGTCAAATGACCTTGAAGATTTCCAGCCCCCCCTGATTACGCAGGCAGTACACATTCTCGTACTGACATGAGACGACGAATTTGCAGGGGCTGGATTCGACCAGGCAGGCAACGACCTCGCGCAACGTATTGCGGCAGGCGTCGTACTCGCCGCTGTTGTAGCGAAAATTGATCCTGTATTCCACCCGCCAGTCCTGCGGCGACGGCAGAAATTCAGCAAGCACCGCTTCCGGGCTAGCGCTCCCCAGCTCCTGCTCGACGCTCCTGATGCGGACATAGAAATTCAGGCCCGAATCGGGGAACCAGCCATTGAAGCCTCTGTCGGTCCGTTTGAATTCCTGCGCCCCGCAGCGCGTCAGAACATCGGTCAATGCTCCCTGTTCCAGCTGCGCATCCGCTTCCAACGAAAATTCGATTGCCACTATCCACCCTTGTCCTTGTCGCTGCCGTTCGAGCCAGGATGGCCGATGCGTTGAATGCAGCACCGCACGCATATTACACTTTCACTCTACAATGGGCACTTGCAAAAAAAGCGCCACCCCACCCGCCTGGAAGGAATCCATGCCCGCCCTGCCCTCGCCGTCTGCAGTTCCCCCGCCATCGGCCGCCGGCCGCTACCGCGCTTTTCTTTTCGACATGGACGGCACCGTCATCAATTCCATCGCCGCCGCCGAACGCATCTGGGGCACGTGGGCGCAGCGCCAGGGCCTCGACGTGGCGGCCTTCCTGCCCACCATCCACGGCGCGCGCTCCGTCGACACCATCGCCAGACTGGCCTTGCCGGGCGTCGACGCGCAGCGCGAGTCGCAGGGCATCACGGATGCGGAAATCGTCGATGTGGAGGGAATCATTGAAATCGCGGGCGCGCTGCGCTTTTTGACGTCGCTGCCGCCCGCGCAGTGGGCCATCGTCACGTCGGCGCCGCGCGCGCTGGCCACGGCCCGCCTGAAAGCGGCCGGCATGCCCATACCGGCCGTCATGGTGACGGCGGAAGACGTCAAGGCGGGCAAGCCGAAACCCGATTGCTATTTGCTGGCGGCGGAAAAACTGGGCGTGGCGCCCGGGGATTGCCTGGTGTTCGAGGATGCCTCCGTCGGCATCGAGGCGGGCGAAGCGGCCGGCGCGCAAGTCATGGTGGTCACGGCCACGCACGCGCATCCGCTGGCCACGCGCCATCCCGTCATCGACAGCTACGACAGCATCGTCGCAACGGCCGATGGCGACGGCTTCATCGTGCTGTCGGAGTCGGCTGCAGCACCCGCGACAAGATAGCCTGCTCCAGCGCGGCGAAGGCCGCCGTGCCGCGCTGGCGGGGGCGCGGCAGGTCCACCTGCACATCGAGGGTAATCTGCCCCTCCTCGATCAGCAGGACGCGGTCGGCCAGGGCCACGGCTTCGGCCACGTCATGCGTCACCAGCACGGCCGTAAAACCCCGCGCCAGCCATAGCGACTCGATCAGCTGCTGCATCTCGATGCGCGTGAGGGCGTCGAGCGCGCCCAGCGGCTCATCGAGCAAGAGCAGCTGCGGCTCGTGCACGAGGGCGCGCGCCAGCGCCACGCGCTGCTTCTGCCCGCCGGACAGGGCCGCCGGCCAGTCGTCCGCCCGCTCGGCCAGGCCCACCGTCCACAGCGAGGCGGCCGCCGCGCCGACGGAACGGGGCAGGCCCAGGGCCACGTTATCGAGCACCGATTTCCACGGCAGCAGGCGCGGCTCCTGGAACATGATGCGGATGTCGGGCGCGCCGATGCCCGCGCCGACCGTGAGACTGCCTTCATCGATGCTTTCCAGGCCCGCGATGGAGCGCAGCAAGGTACTCTTGCCGCAGCCGCTGCGTCCCACGATGGCGACGAACTCGCCCGCTTCCAGCTGCAGGTCGACGTTTTTCAGTACGGGACGGCTGGTATAGGACTTGCTCAGCTTCGTCAGGGCCAGCGGCACGCCGCGCCGCTCCAAGGGCACCGGTGGCGCTTCCCTCGCCTGCGGCGGCGCGCTGGCCGGGTCGTACTGCACGAAGTGCGACAAAAAGTCCGTTTCGATCTGGATGGGGGCGAGCAGCATGGTGTCCTCTTTCTTCAGTCACTATCGGTAGGCGGGATTCCAGCGCAGGCAGTGGCGTTCCAGGCGGCGCGAGAACAGGTCCGCCAGCTTGCCCAGCAGGGCGTACAGCAAAATCCCCACCAGCACCACGTCCGTTTGCAGGAATTCACGGGCATTCATGGTCATGTAGCCGATGCCCGCCTGCGCCGAGATGGTTTCGGCGACGATCAGCAGCACCCACACGAGACCGAGCGAAAAACGCACGCCGACCAGGATGGATGGCATGGCGGCCGGCAGGATCACGTCGCGGTACAACGGCCAGCCGGACAGGCCATAGCTTTTCGCCATCTCGATCAGGCCCTGGTCGGCCGAGCGGATGCCGTGGAAGGTGTTCAGGTAGACGGGAAAGAACACGCCGACGGCCAGCAGGAACAGTTTCGCCGTCTCGTCGATGCCGAACCACAGGATCACCAGCGGGATCAGGGCCAGGGCCGGGATGTTGCGCACCATTTGCAGGGTCGTGTCGAGCAGGGTTTCCGCGTGGCGGAAGCTGCCCGTCAACAGCCCCAGCAGCAGGCCCAGTCCCGCGCCGACGGCAAAACCCACGGTGGCGCGCCACAAGCTCGTCTTCAGGTGCAGCCACAGCTCGCCCGAGGCGGCCAGGTGCCAGAAGGCTTTCGCCACGGCCCACGGCTCGGGCAGGATGCGGCTCGACAGCCAGCCCCACTGCGCCGCCAGCTGCCAGGCCAGCAGCAGCGCCACGGGCAAAGCCCATGGCGCCAGGGCATTGCGCCAGGGCGCGGCACCGGCCCCTTGTATGGAACTGGCCGCCATCTCAGGCCGCCTTCTTCTGCGGCGCCGCCGGCACGATATTGCTGGCCATGATTTCGCCGAAGGGCCCGCTCAAGGATTGTTCGCCCACGGCCTTGCCCTTGCCCAGCAGGGGGAATACCAGTTCGGCGAAGCGGTACGACTCTTCCAGGTGCGGATAGCCGGAGAAAATGAAGGTATCGATGCCCAGATCCGCATATTCCTGCATGCGCGCCACCACCGTCGGGCCGTCGCCCACCAGGGCCGTGCCCGCGCCGCCGCGCACCAGGCCCACGCCGGCCCACAGGTTGGGCGACACTTCCAGCTTGTCGCGCCGTCCGCCGTGCAGGGCCGCCATGCGCTGCTGGCCCACGGAATCCATCTTACCGAACGCCGCCTGCGCCTTGGCGATGACCTCGTCGTCCAGGTGGCTGATCAGTTCATCGGCCGCGCGCCAGGCCGCCTCGTTGGTTTCGCGCACGATCACGTGCAGGCGGATGCCGAAGCGCACCGTGCGGCCTCGTTTCGCCGCGCGCGCGCGGATGTCGGCGATCTTTTCCGCCACGGCGGCGGGCGGCTCGCCCCACGTCAGATACACGTCCATCTGCTCGGCCGCCAGTTCATGCGCCGGTTCCGACGAGCCGCCGAAATACAGGGGCGGATACGGCTTCTGCACGGGCGGATACAGGGTTTTCGCGCCCTTCACCTGGATATGCTTGCCCTCGAAATCGTAGCCGGCCGCGCCGCCCTCGCCCGCCAGGGTGGCGCGCCACACCTTGATGAATTCATCGGAGATTTCATAGCGCCTGGCGTGGTCGGCAAACAGGCCGTCCGCTTCCAGTTCGCCCTGGTCGCCGCCCGTGACGACGTTGATCAGGAGGCGCCCGTTCGACAGGCGGTCGAAGGTGGATGCCATGCGCACGGCCAGGCCGGGCGTGGACAGGCCGGGGCGGATGGCCACGAGGAATTTCAGTTTTTGCGTCACGCTGATCAGGGACGAGGCCACCACCCACGCATCTTCGCAGGAACGCCCGGTGGGCAGCAGCACCCCGTCGTAGCCCAGGGTGTCGGCGGCCACGGCCACCTGGCGCAAATAATCGGCATCGACGGGACGCGCGCCCTGCGACGTGCCCAGGTAGCGGCTGTCGCCGTGGGTGGGGATGAACCAGAAGACATTCAATGACATAGTGGGATTCCTTGATTATTTGCTGCTGGTGGCCAGCTGGCGCGCCGGCAGCAGGGCGTCCTTGACGACGATGGGTTTGGGGATCAGCTTCAGGCCGGAGAAGGCATCGGCCACCCTTTGCTGCGAAGCGATGACGTCGACGGAGACGGGTTTGACGCCATAGGCATAGCGCGAGGCGGCCAGCGCCACGACGTCCTTGCCCAGCCCCGTCTGCGCGGCGAGGATGGTCGCCACTTCGTCCGGGTTGCTGCGACCCCAGTCATCGACCTTGGCCACTTCCTCGAGCACGATGCGCAGGATTTCCGGGTTTTTCTCGGCATACGTGCGCGAGGCGAGGTAGAACTGGTAGTTCGCCACCAGGCCCTTGCCATCGGCGAGCACGCGGGCGCCCAGCTGCTTTTCGGCGGCCGCCAGGAAGGGGTCCCAGATGGCCCAGGCATCCACGCTGCCCCGCTCGAAGGCGGCGCGCGCATCGGCCGGCGGCAGGAACACGGGCTGGATGTCGGCATACGCGACGCCGGCCTTTTCCAGAGCCTTCAGCAGCAGGTAATGCACGTTCGAACCCTTGTTCAGGGCGACCTTCTTGCCCTTCAGGTCGGCCAGGGTACGCAGGCTGGAACCCTTGGGCACGACGATGGCCTCGCTGGCCGGCGACGCCGGTTCATTGCCGACATACACGAGGTTGGCGCCGGCCGCCTGCGCGAAGATGGGCGGTGCCTCGCCTACGGTGCCGAAATCGATGCTGCCCACGTTGAGGCCTTCCAGCAGCACGGGGCCGGCCGGGAATTCCGTCCATTTCACGCCCACGCCCTGCTCGGCCAGGCGTTTTTCCAGGGTGCCGCGCCCTTTCAGCAGGGTCAGGGTGCCGTACTTCTGATAACCAATACGCACCTGCACTTCCCCCTTGGCCTGCGCCTGCGCCGCGGCCGGCATGCCGGCCGTCATCACGCCAGCGGCGGCGGCAAACAGCAGGCCCAAAGTGGTACGGCGCGAGAGGCGTTGTGCGTGGCGGTGTGTCATGGCGGTTCCTTGGTCGGTGAATAATCAGGCGGCTTGATAGCGGGCAGCGTAGGGCTGGTCGTGCAGCGAACGGGCGGGCACGGCGGTGTCGGCGGGCGCCGGCGGACGCCGGCCCTGCAGCAGGAACAGGCCGGCGGATACGTCGTCGATGCCCGCCTGCACGCGTTCGGCGATAGGCGCGTCCAGGCTCAGGCCGCGCTCCTCGTGCCAGGCCAGCTGCTGCGCATTCGCATAGATGCTGGTGAAGACCTGCTTGGCGCCCAGCGCATGCAGCACGGGGCGCAGCGCATAGTCGAGCGCCAGGGTGTGGGCGTGGCCGCCGCCCGTGGCCAGCGGCAGCACCAGCTTGCCCGCCAGGCCATCCTGCGGCAGCAGGTCGAGGAAGGCCTTCAGCAAGCCCGTATAGGACGCCTTGTAGATGGGCGTGGCGATGACGATGGCGTCGGCATCGGCCACGGCCTGCACGGCGCGGGCAATCGCCGCGTCGGCGTAGTCGGCCTGCAGCAGGGCATGCGCCGGCAGGTCGCGCACGTGCAGCCTGGCGTAGCTGTGGCCCTGCAGCGCCAGCTGTTCGCCGATATGCGCCAGCAAGCGGCTGGAACTCGATGGTAGCTGGGGGCTACCGCCCAATAACAAGATGCTCATATGGTGTCCGTTCCTGTACGTGATCGCCTGGTTTGCCTGCTCAAGATGCTTGCAGCCTATCGCCATCAGCGTCCCGGCAAAACGAATGCTTTCGCGCTTCGATATGCGTTTTCCGACTATCCGGGCCTGACGCCCCGCAAGCCTGGGCGCAGGCAGCCGTGCGGCTTTTTTCGCATATCCATGTGCGGTTTTCTTCGTGTACGGCGCCTGCCCGGCGGTGCAATATCGGCCTCATCGTCTTTCTGGAACTGTCCCATGTCTAGCGCCTTTCTCCACGCCACCCGTCCCGCCGCACCGGAACCGCTGCAGGATGCCATCCGCATCGCCACGGCACTGGCTGCCCGCCTGGCCGACACCGCCAATGCCCGCGACCGGGCGGGCGGCCACGCGGCGCAGGAGCGGGAATGGCTGCGCGAATCGGGCTTGCTGACCCTGTCGATTCCCGTCGAATTCGGCGGCCAGGGCGCCTCCTGGCCCCTCGTGTACCGGGTGATCCGCATCCTGGCGCGCGCCGACAGCGCGCTGGCGCATGTCTTCGGCTTCCACCACCTGCAGCTGGCCGGCCTGCAGCTGTATGGCAGCGCGCAGCAACAGCGCCGACTGCTGACGCTCACCGTCGACGAGCGCCTGTTCTGGGGCAATGCCCTGAATCCGCTCGACAAAAGGACCACCGCCACCGACAGCGCCGACGGTTACCTCCTCGACGGCATCAAGAGCTTTTCTTCCGGCTCCGTGGGGTCGGACTGGCTGACTGTCTCCGCCTGGCACGCGCCCACGCAGACGGCGCTGATCGCCGCCCTGCCCACGCGTCAGGACGGCGTAACCGTGCAGGCGGACTGGGACGCCTTCGGCCAGCGCCAGACGGACAGCGGCAATGTGCATTTCCACGGCGTCGCCCTGCCGCGCGAGCTGGTGCTGCAGGCGCCTGCGCAAGCGGCCACGCCGCAAGCCACCGTGCGCTCGCAGATCGCGCAGCTGATCATGGCCAACCTGTACCTGGGCATCGCCGAAGGCGCCTTCGAGGCGGCGCGGCGCTACACGGGCGAGCAGGCGAAAGCCTGGTTTGCCTCCAGCGTGGCGCAGGCCACGGATGACCCGCTGGTGCAGCACCGCTATGGCCAGCTGTGGCTCTTGCTGCGCCCCGCGCAGGTGCTGGCCGACGCGGCGGCGCAGGAACTGGAAACCGTGTTCCGCAAGGGCGCGCTGGTGACGGCCCACGAGCGGGGCTTGCTGGCCGTGGCCGTGGCAGAAGCAAAGTGCCTGGCGCACAAGGCGGGGCTGGAAATCAGCAGCCAGATGTTCGAACTGACGGGCGCCCGCTCCACCTCGGCCCAGTACGGCTACGACCGCTACTGGCGCAACGTGCGCGTGCATACCCTGCACGACCCCATCGACTACAAGCTGCGCGACCTGGGACGCTTTGCCTTGACCGGCAGCGTGCCCGAGCCGACCGCGTATTCATAATTTACCCACCAAGGAGCCACCATGACCATCGCCCGCCGCACCGTCCTTCTTGCCACCCTGACGCTGGCCCTGACGGCCAGCTTCGCCCACGCCAAGGACCCGAAGGACATCACCATCGGCACCAGCGCCGGGCCGTACGCGGACCAGATCAAGCTGGGCATCAAGCCCATCCTGGAAAAGCAGGGCTACAAGGTCAAGCTGGTGGAATTCAACGACTACATCCAGCCGAACTTCGCGCTGGCCGAGGGTTCGCTGGACGCCAACGTGTTCCAGCACATCGTCTACCTGAAAAAATTCGCGCAGGAGCACAAGCTGGCGCTGACGGACCTGATCACGATCCCCACGGCGCCGATCGCCATCTACAGCAAGAAGCACAAGAGCCTGGACGACGTGAAGGAAGGCACGACGGTGGGCTTGCCGAACGACCCGACCAACCAGGCGCGCGCGCTGGTGCTGCTCGACCAATTGAAATGGATCAAGCTGCGCGACAATTTCGACCCCGTGCGCGCGTCGGAAAAGGATATCGCCGTCAACACGAAGAAAATCAGGCTGCTGCCGCTGGAAGCGGCGCAGCTGCCACGCTCCCTGGGCGACACCGATTATTCTTTCATCAACGGCAATTACGCGCTGGCGTCGGGGCTGAAGCTGACGGATGCGCTGGTGGCCGAGAAAATCTCGCCCAATTACATCAACCTGGTGGCCATCCGCACGGCCGACAAGGACAAGCAGTTCGCGAAAGACCTGGCGGCCGCCTACCGCTCGCGCGAATTCCTCGACATCACGAACAAGCACTTTGCCGGCTACTCGAAACCCGACTACCAGCAAGCCTTGCAGACGGCGGCGAAATAAGCCATGGCGAAGACGATACGCTTCAACGCCTTCCAGATGAACACCGTGGGCCACCAGTCGCCGGGGCTGTGGACGCACGCGCGCGACCGCAGCCACCGCTATACCGATCCCGAACACTGGACGGAGCTGGCGCGGCTGCTGGAAGCGGGCCTGTTCGACGCCGTGTTCCTCGCCGACGTGCTGGGCGTGTACGACGTCTACCGCGACAGCCTCGATGCGGCCCTGGAACACGGGGTGCAGGTGCCGCTGAACGACCCGCTGGCCCTGGTGCCCATCATGGCGCAGGCCACCACGCACCTGGGTTTCGGCGTCACCTGCGCCCTCACCTACGAGCATCCGTATCCGTTCGCGCGGCGCATGTCCACCTTGGACCACCTGACGCAAGGGCGCATCGGCTGGAATATCGTCACCGGCTACCTCGACAGCGCGGCGCGCAACCTGGGCCTGCAGCAGCAGCTGGGCCACGACGAGCGCTATGACCTGGCCGACGAATACCTGGACGTCGTCTACAAGCTGTGGGAAAAAAGCTGGGATGACGACGCCGTCGTCAACGACAAGGCGCGCGGCATCTACGCCGATCCGGCCAGGGTGCATGCCATCCATCACGTGGGACGCCACTACCAGGTGCCCGGCATCCACCTGTGCGAGCCGTCGCCGCAGCGCACGCCCCTGCTGTATCAGGCGGGCACCTCGCCGCGCGGCACGCGCTTTGCGGCGCGCCATGCGGAAGCGACCTTTGTCAGTGGCCCCAGCAAGACAGTCGTCAAGCGCTACGCCGACGACTTGCGCGCGGCCGTGCGGCAAAGCGGCCGCGACGGCGACGCGCTGCTGATCTACGCGCAGGCGCTCGTCATCACGGGCGCCACCGAGGCAGAAGCGCGCGCCAAACACGCCGACTATCTGCGCCATATCAATATCGAGGCGGCGCTGGTGCTGCTGTCCGGCTGGACGGGCGTCGATTTCAGCCGCTACCCGCTCGACGCCACCATCGACTACATCGACTCCCCGGCCGGCCGCTCGGCGCTGGCCTCGTTCAGCCAGGCCGACCCGGAGCGGACATGGACGGTGCGCGAGGCGGCCGAATACATCGGCCTGGGCGGACGCGGCCCCGTCATCGTCGGCGACGCGGGCCAGGTGGCCGACCAGCTGGAAAGCTGGCTCGATGAAACGGATATCGACGGCTTCAACCTCGCCTTCGCCGTGGCGCACGACAGCATGGCCGACGTGGTGCAATACATCGTGCCGGAACTGCAGCGGCGGGGCCGCTACCGCACGCAGTACGAGGAAGGCACCCTGCGCCACAAGGTCTTCGGCCAGGGTCCGCGCCTGCCGGCCGGCCACGCGGGACGCCAGGTCAGCATCGGTTCGGGCAGCGCCACCCTGGCCGCGGCATGAGCACGGGCCAGGGGGCCAGTGACAAGCCTTGCCATTCATGTTAGCTTGCCATGTTGAAAATAAATGGACAAGCGCGTGCACTCCTTTTTCTCTCCAGGCAAACCCGTATTCCTCCTCTCCTGCGCAGCCCTGGCCGCCGGCCTGCTGTACGCCAGCCACGCCGCGGCGCAGGCCGGGACCACGGCCGACCAGCCGCCCGAAGCGCAGGCGGAGGCACCTGCAGAGACGGGCCGCTCCATCCACATCAACAGCATCCGCAACCCGGAACTCAAATCCTACCGCGTGATGGCGGCCGGCCTCGACGCCTTTGACGAGTACCATGCGCTGGCGCCGCAGGCGCGCGACGTGCGCTTCCAGCTCAATGCGGGCACCGGCGCGCCGGCGGACGCCATGCAGGACCTGGCCTTGCGCATCGCCGGCAACGAGACGTCGATTACGCTGCCCCTGTCAGCCAATGGCAGCTTCGTGCTGCCGCGCAGCGCGCAAGCCGACAGCGAGGACGCGGACCTGATCACCAACAAGAAAAAGGGCCAGTACCGCTGGCAGGCATCCATCCACAGCGATGGCGTGCCCGCCAATATGCGCCGCCTGGGCGACCTGCGCCTGCAATGCCAGGTCACGATCGCCATCGCCAAGAAGGAGATCCCGTTCTGGGTACGCACCCTGGTCGGCACCATGCTGCGCACCACCGACTGGTGCTCCGCCAGGGAGCTCAATATGGGCACGCGCAGCGACGTGGCCATCGCCAGCGCCACGCTGCTCGACGGCGCCCAGCGCATCGCGCTGCCGGTAAACAATGCCGGCAAGACCTTCCTCGCGCCGATCGGCAACACCCGCTATGCGGACGATACCCTGATCGAACTGGTATATCTGGATGCCGCCGGCGCGGCGCCCGCATCCTTGTGATGCGTTTGCGTCGCGCCCCGTTCCGTGTCAGCATAGCTAACCCGGCAACACGGACAAGGATAGCCATGCCCCTCACTCATACCCGCACGCTGGCCCTGGCCCTGCTGCTGGCCGGCCATGCCTCCCTGGCGCTGGCGCAGGCGCCCGCCACGCCGCCCACGCCAGGCTGCGAAGCCTGCGCCGCCTGGAATGCCGACCAGGCGCCGTTCCGCATCTTCGGCAATACCTATTACGTGGGCGTGAAGGGCCTCAGTTCAGTGCTCATCACTTCGCCGCAGGGCCATGTGCTGATCGACGGCGGCTTGCCGGAATCGGCACAGAAGATCATCGCCAATATCGGCGCGCTGGGTTTTCGCATCGAGGATGTCAAGCTGATACTCAATTCGCACGGCCATATCGACCATGCGGGCGGCCTGGCCGAACTGCAGCAGCGCAGCAATGCGCTGGTGGCCGCCAGCCCGTCGGCCGCGCTGGACCTGGCATCGGGCGAGGTGGGACCGGACGATCCGCAATACCATGCGCTGCCCAAGTACCCGCCCGTGAAGGACATGCGCCTGGCGCGCGACGGCAGCCATTTCAACGTGGGCCCCATTGCCCTGACGGCGCACGCCACGCCGGGCCACACGCCCGGGGGCCTGAGCTGGACCTGGCAATCGTGCGACGGCCCCCGCTGCCTGAACATGGTGTACGCGGACAGCATCAACGCCGTCTCGCGTCCCGGCTTCAGGTTCAGCGCCAGCAGCGAGTATCCGAATGCGCTGGCGGACTTCCGGCACAGCTTCGAGATGCTGGAAAAGCTGCCCTGCGACGTGCTGATCTCGGCCCACCCGGAAGCGTCGCAATTATGGGAGCGGCTGGAAGCGAGCGCCACGGCGGGCAGCGAGGCCTTCGTCGACCCGCAAGCCTGCCGCACCTACGTGGCGGCGGCGCGCACCCTGCTTGATGCCCGCCTGGAACAGGAAAAGCAGGACTAGGCTTGTCAACCGTGCACGCTGGCGTGGCGGGTATCTGCTACGCTGGAGGCCATCACTTCAACAAGGAAATGCCATGTTCACACTCGCCAGACTGATTCCCCTCGCCGCCATCGTCGCCATCACGGCCGGCTGCGCGCAAACGCCCGTGCGTTCCGATGCGGCCGCCGCCGCGCCCGGCGCCACCTCGCCCGCCCAGCCGGCGCCGAAGCTGGCGGGCACGCAGTGGAAGCTGAAGGAATTGAAGGGCAAGAAAGTCGTGCGCAAGGCGCCCGAGCAGCGTGAAGTGACCCTGCTGCTGGCCGAAGGCCGCGCCAGTGGCCACAGCGGCTGCAACCAGATGATGGGCGGCTACACCAGCGACGGCGTCAGCACCCTGAACTTTTCGCAGCTGGCCGGCACCATGATGATGTGCCAGCCGCAGGACATGGACCTCGAGCGCGAGCTGCTGACCACCCTGGGCGAAGTCAACGGCTACCGCTACGCCGACCAGGAACTGCTGCTGCTCAAGGATGGCGTACCCGTGGCGCGCTATGAAGCGCTGACGGTGAAGTAAAACTGCTGCCTTCCCCCAAGGCAAAGACTGGGGTCGTACCCTCAGGGTACGACCCCGGCACCTGTTCGGGGCTTGCTCCACCTCCACCGCACCTAGTCATTGCGCATCTGCGCCTGCGAGACATTGCTATGTGGCGGCACGCTCTGCGTCAGCCACACATTCCCCCCCACAGTCGAACCGGCGCCGATGGTGATGCGCCCCAGCACGGTCGCGCCCGCGTAGATCACGACGTCGTCCTCGACGATGGGGTGGCGCGGCGTGCCCTTGATCAGCGCGCCGGAAGCGTCCGCCGGGAAGCGCTTGGCGCCCAGGGTGACGGCCTGGTACAGGCGCACGCGCTGGCCGATGATGGCCGTCTCGCCGATCACCACGCCCGTGCCATGGTCGATGAAGAAACTGGCGCCGATGTGCGCGCCCGGGTGGATATCGATGCCCGTCAGGGTGTGCGCGATGTCGGCGATCAGGCGCGCCAGGAACGGCGCGCCGAGCGCGTGCAGCTGGTGCGCCAGGCGGTGGTACAGGATGGCGATGGTGCCCGGGTAGCACAGCATGATCTCGGCCACGGAGGTGGCGGCCGGGTCGCCCGCGTAGGCGGCCTGCACGTCCGACACCAGCAGGGCGCGGATGCCGGGCAGGCTGGCGGCGAACGCGCGCGTGATGTCGCGCGCCTGCTGCGCCAGGGCCGCGTCGTCGGCCGCGCCCTCAGCGTCGTCGCCGGCCGCGGCGGCGTGCGCCGGGGCGGAAAACAGCAGGCCGCGCCGCACCTGCTCGCTGAGGCGGTTCAGCGTGGTGTTCAGGGTATCGCCGACAAAATAGTCGATGCTTTCATCGGTCAGGTTGGGCCGCCCGTAATGCGTGGGGAACAGGGCCGCCGACAGGCCGTTGACGATGGTGGTCAGCGCTTCACGCGACGGCAGTTCGCGCACCCTGCCGTTATGGCGGATCTTGTGCGTGTCTTCGCGCGAGCTGCGCAGCGCCTGGATCACGGGACCCAGGTTCCACTGGACGGATTCCTCGGCGGGCGCCGCGGGATGAATGCTGTGCATGGTGTATCACTTCCGAAAAAATGGCGAACAGGCCGGGTCGCCCCAGCTTAGCGGCGGCGCACGGCAAAGCCAACGAAGGTTTTCAAGGTTTGATATGCGAAAAACGCATATCAAAGGCAAACCGCGCCCGCGCCAACCCGATTGTTGCCGCTAGCGTAAAATGACGGACTAACAAAAACACTCTTCAACATGACTAAATTATTAACCTGGATCTTGGCGGGCCTGGCGATGGTCGGACCGCTCGCAATTGACACGTATCTGCCGTCTTTCCCCGCCATCGTGCACGATTTCAATGCCAGCCCCCTGCTGGTGCAGCAAACCCTGAGCTTTTTCCTGTTCACGTTCGCCTTCATGATGCTGTTCTACGGCACCCTGTCCGACTCGTTCGGCCGCCGTCCCGTCATCCTCGTCTCGCTGGTGCTGTATGTGATCGCTTCCGTGGGCGCCGCGCTGGCGCCGTCGCTGGGCTGGCTGCTGGCCTGGCGCGTGCTGCAGGGCCTGTCCGCCGGCGCCGGCTCCGTCATCGGCCGCGCCATCGTGCAGGACCGCTATTCGGGCGCCGCCGCGCAGAAGATCCTGTCGCATATCATGATGGTGTTTGCCCTCGCGCCGGCCATCGCGCCCGTGCTGGGCGGCTGGCTGCAGGTGGGCCTGGGCTGGCGCTGGATCTTCTGGTTCCTGACGGCCTTCGGCGTGCTGATGTTCGTCGTCGTCTGGCGCGCCTTACCGGAAAGCCTGCCGAAGGAGCAGCGCCACGCCTTCCACCTGGGCGACATCGCCGTCAATTACTGGAAAGTGCTGTGCCACCGCCAGTTCTTGCTGCTGTCGACGGCCATCGGCGCCGCCTTTGGCGGCTTCGCCCTGTACATCGGTTCGGCCGCCTACTTCATCATCAACATCCTGCACCTGCCGGAGACGGCATTCGCCTGGCTGTTCATTCCCCTGATCAGCGGCATGGTGTTCGGCTCGGCCCTGTCGGGCAAGGTGGCGCACCGCTACAGCCAGCGCCAGATGATCTGGGCCGGCTTCATCCTGATGCTCGTCGCCGCGCTGGCCAACATCGGCTACAACTACTTCTTTGCCGCCGAAGTGCCATGGGCCGTGCTGCCCCTGTTCTTCTACTCGTTCGCCCTGTCCATCGCCATGCCGCCGATGACCCTGATGGCGCTGAACCACTTCCCCCACAACAGCGGCCTGGCATCGTCGATGCAGTCCTTCATCCAGATGCTGCTGTTCGCCCTCGTCTCGGGCCTGGTGGCGCCGCTGCTGTTCGACAGCGCCCTGAACCTGGCGTATGGCGTGATGGCGGGCCTGCTGGTGAGTTTATTGTGCTGGGTGTTTGCGCAGGGAGGGCAAGCGGAAGCGGTCAAGCAGTAGCTTTTAGAGTGGATTTTTCAGGTCGGGAGCACCTGAAAAACGTTCAGGACAAGGCGCCGTGCCGCAGGCAGTACGCTAGTACGGCAAGGCACGGCAACGCAGTCATGGACGTTTTCTCAGGCGCTCCTCAAGGCCACGGCGCTGGCGTCACGTCCACATACTGCGCCCCGCCCTGCTCCGGTTCCGCCTCATTGCGCTGCGCCGGCTGGTTCAGGGAACCGGCCGGCGAGCGCAGGCTCAGGATTTCCTTGCGCGCCTCGACGAAGTCGGCGGAACTGAGCGGATGTTCCTGGTCGGGCCAGTGGCTGACGGCCCATTCCTGCAGCGCCTCGAAGCGCCGCCACAGTTCGGCGATGAATTCGCGGCGCGCCGCTTCCTGTGGCGCGTCCAGTTCCTGTGGCGTCTTGTCGACGCCGTCTCCTACGCTCGCTTGCATGATGCTTCTCCGGCTGATGGATCATGACGCCAAGGTAGGCGATGCGGGGCCGGCCGTCTGTTCGCCAGCGAACACAGTTATTACTCCGGCATCTTGCGGAAACCCACGGCCAGGCGGTTCCACGTATTGATGGAACCGATGGCCAGGGTGACGTTGACCATTTCGGCCGGCGTCAATTGTTCCGCCAGGGCCGCGTAGTCATCGTCGGACGCATGGTTCTGCGGCAGCAGGGTCAGCGCTTCCGTCCAGGCCAGCACGGCCCGTTCGCGCGCCGTGAAGAACGGCGTTTCGCGCCAGACGGACACGGCATACAGGCGGCGCTCCGTTTCGCCCGCCTTGCGCGCATCGCTCGTGTGCATGTCCACGCAAAAGGCGCAGCCGTTGATTTGCGAGGCGCGCAGGCGGATCAGCTCAAGCAGCGAGTGCTCCACGCCCAGCTTGGCGATGGCCGCTTCCAGCGCGTACATGGCCTTGACGACGTCCGGCGAAGCTTGTGCAAAATCAATACGTTGCTGTGTCATGATGCATTCCTTGATAAAGTAGAGATGCATCATTGTAGAAGCGCAAGAAGCGTGCGCGGCAGGCCAATCCCGCCGAAAAACGGCAGACCACCAGCAGACATCCCATGGAATTACATATCCTGATCGACGGCACGCGCGACCTGGGCGGCCAGTTGTATCGCCAGCTCAGCGAGGCCATCCGTTCCGGCCGCCTGGCCGATGGCCAGCAATTGCCCCCCTCGCGCCTGCTGGCCAGCCAGCTGGGCCTGTCGCGCAAGACGGTGTCCGACGTGTATGACAAGCTCAGCTATGAAAAGCTGCTGGTAGGAAAAGTCGGCGTGGGCAGCTTCGTGCAGACACCGCACGCCTCGCCGCAGCGCCGCCACGCCAGCACGCCACTGGCCAGCGCCCAGCGCATCGCCCGCTGGGAAGCGACGCCCACGCCCCTGCGCCGCGCCAGCCAGGAACAGCCGGCGCGCTACGCCTTCATCGGCGGGCGCACGACGCCTTCGCACTTCCCCCAGGATGAGTGGCGCGCCTGCGTGCTGCATGCGCTGCGCCAGGATGGCCAGGCGCGGGGCCGCTATGGTCCCGTGCCCGGCCTGCCCGCCTTGCGCGCGGCGATCGCCGGCCATGCCGCCTTCAGCCGCGGCATCCATTGCACGCCGGAGCAGGTACTCGTCACCAGCGGCGCCCAGCAAGCCCTGAGCCTGCTGGCGCAGACCCTGCTGGAGCCGGGCGACACGGTGGCCGTGGAAGAACCCGGCTACCCCGTGGCGCGCGCCGTGTTCGCCAGCCAGGGCGCCCGCGTGGTGGGCGTGGCGGTGGACGAGGATGGCATCCTCGCCGGGCAGATCCCCGATGGCACGCGCTTGATCTATGTCACGCCCGCCCACCAGTTCCCGCTCGGCATGCCGATGAGCATGGCGCGCCGCCATGCCCTGCTGGAGCGGGCGCGGCAGCTGGGCGCCATCGTCATCGAGGACGATTACGACAGCGCCTTCCGCTACGAGGGGCGGCCCGAGGATTCCCTGCAAAGCATGGACCGCTACGGCGTCGTCGCGCACGTGGGCAGCTTTTCCAAGATCATGTTGCCGGAATTGCGCCTCGGCTATGTCGTGCTGCCGCAAGCCATCGTGGCCGCCGTGGAAACGGTGAAATACCTGACGGATTGCCATACGGCCAGCCTGGGCCAGCATGCGCTGGCCAAGTTCATCCACGACGGCCATCTGCTGCGCCATATCCGCCGCTGCCACGACATCTATGCGGGGCGGCGCGAGCGGCTGCAGCACTGGTTCGACGGCCCGCTGTCGCCGTGGTTCCGCCTGGTGCCGGCCAGCGCGGGCTTCCACGTGGCGGCCCTGGCCCAGGCGCCGCTCGACATTGCCGAACTGCTGCGCCGCGCGCGCCTGGCCGACGTCAGCCTGTATGCCCTGTCCAGCTTTTACCATGGTCCAGCCCGCCACGAAGGCCTGTTCCTCGGCTATGGCGCCATCGACAGGCTCGACATCGACACGGCGCTGGCCATCGTGCTGGCGATCCTGCAGGACATGGCGCCCCTGCCCCTCAGCGGGGTTGCCAGCGATAGTGTCCCGTGATCGCATAGCTGAACAGGATATTTTCCTCGCGCGCGCCTGCGCCGATGTTGTGGATGATGAGCGGCACGCCGCCCCATGCCTGCCTGTCGCTGACGATGCCGATGCCGATGTGGGTCAGCTTGCGCGGCAAACGTCACGTGACGATGTCGCCCGCTCGGCAAGCGTGCGCTTCTTTACTTGGCGGCAAGCTGGTGCCGTGGGGGGCAAAATAGGTGCCCGGGTTGGGCACGCGGCGGTGGTCGATATTGCGGTCCGGGGCCGGCCGTGGCGGGAGCGGCCGGGGCCGGCAGGGGCGCCAGCGCCAGCAGCAGGATGGAGAGCGGTTTGATCGGCATCAAGGTCGCTGCGTGGAGATACATGCCAACTGTCACGCAGTGGCGGCGACACCGCCGTACGCTTACGCGCCCGCCAGCTGCGCCAGGTGGGCGGGGAAATCCACGGCGGGGGGTCCCGCCGCATTGACGGTGTCAAAATAATCATGCCAGCCCGTGGCGGCGATGCCGGCCAGCAAGGCGTCCAGTGCCGCCGCGTCCGGGAAGCGCCAGACGGCATAGAATTGCTGGGCAGCCGCATGCAGCTTGCCGCCGTCGACGGCGCCCATTGCCAGCGCTTCGGCGCCCGTACCGGACAAGGCGGCCATGCCGGCGCCCACCGTGTCGAAATATGCCTGGCGCGCAGCGGCGTCGAGGGCCAGCCAGGCCGGTTTCGGGCTGTACAGTTCCAGCAGATAATGCATGTTTTTCCTCCAAAAAGTTAAGAAAGCGAGCGCTGGGCCCGCTTGCAGATGCGCAGGGTCGCGGCAGCAGGGCTGTCCGCCAGCCATTGGGCGCATACGCCACGCACCCAGTCCGGCCGGGTCTTGGCCGCGTCGTTGAGCCAGTTGGCCACGGCATCCTGCACGTAGACGGCCGGGTCGGCGCGCAAGGGCTCCAGCAGGGGCAAGGCCAGCTGCGGCTGCTGTTTTAGCTCGGTAATATGCGCGCACCACACGCCGCGCGGGCGCAGCGCTTCGCAGGCGAAACGGCGCAGGCGCTCCGACGCCTCGCCTGTCCACGGCACCAGCAGCGCCAGCGCTTCTTCCAGGCTGGCGGCCAGCCGGGGCCGCAGCGCCAGCCAGGCCCATTCGCGCACGCCGAAATGCCCATCGTCGGCCAAGGGCCGCATGGCCGCCAGCCGCTGCGGCAAGGTCAGGCCCGCTTGCGCGGCGATGACAAAGCAGGCCCAGCCCCGTACCGTATCGGAAGGGTGGACTTGCAATTGCGCCAGATCAACGTTGGCTTCCAGCAGCAGTTGCGCCGCCAGGGCCATGCGCCGCGTGATGCCGGCCTCGGCCTGCGCCTCCATCCGCGCCAGCCCATCCCCGCCGATGGCGGGCACGGCGGCGGCCAGCAGCCGGGCAAAATCGATGGCCAGCCCTTCCGTCAGGGTGGCGCTGGCGACGCTCCCCGCATTCAGCAGGGCCAGGCGCGCGGGCGCGATATCGGCGATGCCGCGGCTCATGGCGCCCCCTGCATGTCACCTTTATCCGTCCTGCGCCAGGCTTTTTCCAGCAGTGAGCTGAGCAGCTGCATTTCCTCCGCCGTGAAATCGGCAAACAGGCTGGCGATCCACTGCGCGTGCTCGTCGACGAGGATGGCGGCCGCCGCTACGCCCTTGGCATCGAGGCGCACCAGCAGCTTGCGCCGGTCGGACTGGTCCGCGTGGCGCGCCAGGAAACCGTCACGCTCCAGGCCGTCGAGCAAGCCCGTGATGGTGCCGCGCGTGACGCCCGCCCGCTCGGCCAGCTCGTGCGGCGAGAGTCCCTCGGGCACGTCGCGCAGCAGGGACAGCAGGACGAACTTCCCTTCCGACAAGCCATGCCGGCCCAGGCGCGTGGCGCAATCGCCATCGATGGCGGACGCCAGGCCCAGCACTTCAAAGCACAGGCGCAGGCGCGCGGTGGACTGCGCCATGTCGAGACCGCTGGCGCGGCGCTGCACGTCGCCCAGCAGGGCCGTGTATTTCTGTTCGAGTTGTATCATATGGCGCAATATAATATGGCGCCATATTAAATGTCAAATGGAAAACCTTACCGGTTTTCCCTGCGGCCTAGGAACGCGCCTTGTCCTTCGCCCAGGCGATGATGCCATTCGCATCGGTGGCGCCCGGCTGGCGCGCCACTTCCACGCCGCGCACGAACAGGGCCAGGGTGGGAATGCTGCGGATATTGAAACGGCTGCCCAGGTCCGGCGACGCCTCCGTATTCACCTTGACGACGCGGAACGCGGGCTCCAGGGCCTTGGCGGCCTGGGCATAGTATGGCGCCATGCTGCGGCAGGGACCGCACCACGGCGCCCAGAAATCCACCAGCACGGGGATGTCGCTGCGCTCGACATGCTTGAGGAAACGGGCGCTGGCCAGGTCCACGGGCTGGCCCGTGAACAAGTCTTTCTGGCATTTGCCGCACGTGGGCTGCTCGCGCAGGCGGGCGGCCGGCAGGCGGTTGACGGCGTCGCAATGGGGGCACACGATGTGCAGGGAATCTGGCGTGGTCGTAGTCATGGCATTCCTGAATGCAAGCCGGCGCTACCGGCGGATCAGCCATTCTACGGCGAATCGCAGCACCCCATTGCTTGCGCGCACGATTGACGCCAGACCACCGTCACCCGCTTCCGCACGCGGCGGGACGCACACCGCCGTCCGATTGCTGTACCCTGCCCATGACAATATCGCCCATCCACGCGAGGAGACCCATGCACATGACCGCTTCCCCGGCGCACGCCGCACTCGACGCCGCCCTGACGCGCCAGCGGGCCGCCTGCCTGGCCTGGCCCGCGCCCACGCTTGCCGAGCGCAAGCGCGACCTGCTGACCCTGCAGCGCTACCTGCGCGACCACAGGGAAGCCCTGTGCGAGGCGATCAGCGCCGACTATGGCAACCGTTCCAGGCACGAAACCTTGCTGGCGGAAATCTTTCCCGCCATCGACGGCATCGAGCATGTGCTGAAACATCTGAAGAAATGGATGCGGCCGCAGCGCCGTGGCGTGGACTGGCGCACTTTCCCGGGCGCCCGCAACCGCGTGATCCCGCAGCCGCTGGGCGTGGTAGGCGTCATCGTGCCGTGGAATTTCCCCGTCAACCTGAGCCTCGTGCCCTTGACCTACATCTTTGCCGCCGGCAACCGCGCCATGGTCAAGATGAGCGAAAATTCGCGCCACCTGGCCCGGCTGCTCATCGCGACCATGCCCGCCTACTTCCCGCCGGAAAAGTTACAGTTCTTCGAAGAAACGGGGGGCGTGGGCATCGCGTTTTCGCAATTGCCCTTCGACCATCTGCTGTTTACGGGCTCCGGCCAGACGGGCCGCGCCGTCATGGCGGCCGCCGCGCGCAATCTGTGCCCCGTGACCCTGGAGCTGGGCGGCAAGGCGCCCGCCATCGTCTGCGCCGGTTTCGACGTGCGCACGGCAGCCGAGCGCATCTTGTACGTGAAATACCTGAACGCGGGACAGATCTGCACCAGCGTGGACCACGCCTGGCTGCCGCAGGCCGGCATCGCCGCCTTCGTCGAGCATGCACGCGCCATCGTGCCTGCGCGCTACCCCACGCTGGACACGCCCGACTACACGTCCATCATCGACGAAGCCGCCTTTGAGCGCCTGCTGCAGGCGCTGGACGAAGCGCGGGCGGGGGGCGCACAAGTCATTTCCTTGCTGCCGGGGCCGGCTTTCGACCGGGCCACGCGCAAGATCGCGCCCCACATCGTGCTCGACGCCCCCGAGGACAGCCTGCTGCTGACGCGGGAAATCTTCGGCCCCATCCTGCCGCTCAGGGCTTACACCGACCTGGACAGCGTGATCGCCAGCATCAACGGGGGGCCGCGCCCGCTGGCCATCTATCCGTTCAGCAACGACGCCGGCACGGTGCAACTGCTCATCGACCGCGTCATGTCGGGCGGCGTGTCCGTCAACGATGCCCTGTTTCATGTCGGCCAGCACGAGCTGCCCTTCGGCGGCGTGGGCGAGTCCGGCATGGGCCACTACCACGGCGTGGAAGGTTTCCACACCTTCAGCAAGC
Organism: Janthinobacterium sp.; assembly: GCF_009923995.1. GTDB lineage: Bacteria > Pseudomonadota > Gammaproteobacteria > Burkholderiales > Burkholderiaceae_D > Janthinobacterium. The sequence continues at coordinate 71,906 of NZ_RFSK01000008.1, forward strand.
TGCGGCCCGTGTTTTACCAGGCCCGCTACAGCGCGCTGAAACTGCTGTGGCCGCCGTACGGCCGGCTGGCCAGCCGCGTGCTGGCCTTCCTGACCCGCTGATTACAGGAACAGCGAGGCGGCGATGGCCCACATGACGAGGGCGATGATGCCGTCAAGCACGCGCCAGGCCATGGGCTTGGCAAACACGGGCGCCAGGTAGCGGGCGCCAAAGCCCAGCAGGAAGAACCACAGGGCCGAGGCCATGATGGCGCCGCCGGCGAAGTAGAAGCGTCCCACGCCTTCATGCTGGCCGCCGATCGAGCCGAGCAGGATGACCGTGTCGAGGAAGGCGTGCGGGTTCAGCAGGCTGAACGCCAGCGCCGCGCCGATCACGGCCCAGTAGCCTTCCGGCGACTTGGCGGCCGACACCGTCATGGCCGAAGGACGCCACGCCGATTTGGCGGCGCGCAAGCCGTAGGCGATGAGGAAGGTGGCGCCGCCAGCCTTGGCCCACAGCAGGAAATTGGGATTGTCTGCAATGAAGGTGCCCATGCCGGCCACTCCGGCTGTGATCAGCATGGCGTCGCACACGAGGCACACCAGGATGCAGGTGAGCACGTAGTGGCGTTTCAGACCCTGCTTGAGCAGGAAGGCGTTTTGCGTGCCGATGGCCACGATCAGGCTGGCCCCGAGTCCCATACCTTTCAAGAAAATTGCGCTGTCCATATCGATTCCTTTCTATTGCTTTCCATCACGCGCACGGCCGCCCACGCTCTGCCGGCAACGGCAAAGTCATCAGTGGTAGGTGGAGGGTGGTGCGGAACCAGGGGGACCGCGCGGCAGAGTGGAGTTGTTACCCTATTTCAACAGTGTAAAGAAAAAGTAAATATAAGTATAATGAATGATTCTAACCATATATAAGAGAAACTTATGCGCGTCGTGGACTACCGTGGATTGGCCGCCCTCGACGCCGTGATCGGCCTGGGCAGCTTTGAAAAGGCCGCGCATGCGCTGGCCATCAGCCAGCCGGCCGTGTCGCAGCGCATCCGCACGCTGGAAAACCTGGAAGGCACCTTGTTGATCATCCGCAGCCACCCGCCCGCGCCCACGGAAGCGGGCCAGCGCCTGATCGCCCACTACCGGCAAGTCAAGCTGCTAGAAGCGGCCCTCGATGCCCAGCCTGGACCGACGACGCAGCTGCCGGAACTGGCCATCGCCGTCAATGCCGACAGCGCCGCCACATGGATACCGGAAGCGCTGGGCCCGCTGCTGACGCCGCCGTCGTGCCTGCTCGACATCCGCCTCGACGACCAGGACCACACCCTGAGCCAGCTGCGCGAAGGCCGCGTGTTTGCCTGCGTCACCAGCGCCACCGACCTCGTGGCGGGCACCACGGCCACGCCGCTGGGCGGCATGCGCTACCTGTGCGTAGCCTCGCCCGCGTTCGCGCGGCAATGGTTTCCTCATGGTTTTACGGTGGAGGCCGTCAGCCAGGCGCCCGCCATCACGTTCGGCAGCAAGGATGCGCTGCACGAGCGCTACCTGCAGCACCGCCTCGGCTACGCGGGCCGCTATCCGCACCACGTGCTGGGGTCGGCGCGCGATTTCGTGCGCTTCATCGAAGCGGGCTATGCCTATGGCATGGTGCCCCTGCTGCAGGCGGAGACGGCGCTGGCCGCGGGACGGCTCGTCGACGTGGCCGCCGGCCAGGCGCTCGACGTGCCCCTGATCTGGCACGCCTGGGATATCCAGACGCCGCTCACGCGCACCCTGTCGGACGCCGTCATCGCCACGGCGCGCAAGTGGCTGCTGCAGGATTGATGGCGCCCGAGGCATGGTGCCAGACGGGCGCCGCGCCATGCATCCGGCGCCTGCCGTCACACTACAGACAATTATCCATGTTTTCATACAAGTTTCTCGTGCGCATGCTGGCCACTGTGGCCTACACTGCAAGCACCATACAACACGATCAGGGGCAAGCATGACGATCCTGCGCACTACCGTGCTCGGCCTGCTGGCTGCGCTGCCGCTGACGGCCGGCCTGATCGCCTGTTCGCCCTTGACGGCCATCAATGCCCTGTCATCCGGCAGCGCCTCGCAGGTGACGCACGGCCTGGCCTACGGCCCCCTGCCGCGGCAGAAACTCGATGTGTATGCGCCGAAAGTGCACGCCGGGCCCGTGCCGGTCGTGGTTTTCTTTTACGGCGGCAACTGGACCTCGGGCGAACGGGCCGACTACGCCTTCGTCGGCCATGCGCTCGCTTCGCGCGGCTATCTTGCCGTCATCGCCGACTATCGCTTGTATCCGGACGTGCACTACCCCGAGATTTTGCAGGATGCGGCCCGCGCCGTGGCCTGGGCCGCGATGGAATCGAGCCGCCACGGTGGCGACCCGACGCGCCTGTTCATCATGGGCCACAGCGCCGGCGCCTACAATGCGGCCATGGTGGCGCTCGACGCCAGCCTGCTGGCGCGCCACGGCATGCATCCGCACGACTTGCGGGGCTGGATAGGACTGGCCGGCCCCTACGACTTCCTGCCCATCGAAAATCCCACGGCCCGCCCCGTCTTCTTCTACCCGGACACGCCCCTGGCGTCGCAACCGATCCACCACGTGACGGCCGAGGCACCGCCCGCCCTGCTGATCGCGCCGGCGCCGGGCAAGGACAAGCTGGTCAATCCACGGCGCAACACGGGCGGCCTGGCTGCCGCCTTGCGCGCGCAGCGACGCCCCGTGACGGAAACATATTTCGATTCCGTCAGCCACGCCACCCTGGTCGCCTCGCTGGCCGCCCCCTTGCGCATGCTGGCACCCACCCTCGATGCCGTGAGCGCCTTCATCGACGCCCAGGGCGGCCCCGCCACGGCGGCGCCAGCCACGGCGGCCGCGCCAGCCCACCCCGCCACCCTGGCCCTGGACGAGAAAACGCCCGTCCCCTGAGGGACGGGCGCTTTGACTGGACAGGCAAAGACAGGCGATACCGCCCCTGCCCGACGCAGCAGCCCCGCTCGACGCGGGGCCGCCTGACGGCCCACACCAGTCCCCAAGGCTCGGCCCTTGGGGCGATGGCTCAGCCGGCAGCCGCCGCCGGCTTACTCCTTGCGGCTGGCGCTCGTGCTTTTGCTTTGTGCGCCAGCCGCTTGCGAGGCGCTGCCGCTGGCCACGCTTTCGCTGCCGGCCGACTGCTGGCTGCCCTGATGGCTGGCGCTTTGCAGACTTTGGCCATCACGGCTTTGGGCGCTGCGCTGGTCTCGGTTGGCGCCGTTCTGGTGGTAGGACTGGAACGGCTCGGCGATGCGCTGCATGGCTTCCTGCTGCTTGCGCACGTTTTTCTCCGTTTCTTCCGACGCCGTGCGCGCCACTTCTTCCGCCAGGGCCTTGGCCGTGCGGCTCGTTTCATTCACATGCTGCTCGGCCACGTTGGCCAGTTCGACCTGCGTATCGGCGGCCAGGCGCGACAGTTGCTGCTGATACTTGCGCAGGTGCTCGGCGGCAGGCTGGCCCGCCGCGGCGGCGACCTGCAGCGCATCTTCCACGCGCTCGACCGTCAGCAGATTCTGGCTCGTGATCGAGCCTTCCTCCAGCAAGCCTTGCGCCAGTTGCATGTTCAGGTCATTGAACTGCTGCGCCGAATGAAACAGGGACTTCGACAAGCCATTAAAAAACGCCAGTTGGGCTTCCAGATGGTTTTTAGCAGCAGGGGTAACACTACGGGAATATGGATACATGGAGTTTCCTCATTAAATAACGGTTGGAATGAACTGCTTAGTAGGTGGCCACAGGCCACGAGACGCGAAAAACATATCCGATGGGTGGAGAGATGCTTTGCAACGCGAGTCCCAAGGCTACGTGAGCACCGTGGGCGAGGCATGATCTGGATCAAAGGTGCGCTAAGCTGCGCAGAAAGTTTTGGCTGGACGGCTCACCCTTGGCGAGCGTCAGTATCGGGAAGGAAAATTTGTGTCAGCAACAATCAATTGCCGGTGCCGGGCACGACAGGCCGGTACCCATGGCTGCGCAAGGAGGCTTCCAGCCAGCGGTTGCCATACCAGCCGCGCGCCAGCAGGTAGCTGAGCTCGGCGCCGGCCATGAGCAATATCATGGGGCCGATGCGCGATTCGCTCGCCAGCTGGCTGCCGAACCACAGGCACGCATCCATCGCCAGCATGAGCAGCAACAGCCACCAGCGGCGCTTGGCCACGGCCCAGAACGACCCCAGCAAAAGCGCCGGCCAGGAAAAGCCCGACTGCACATAGGCGTAGCGGCCAGCGTCGTCCGCAAACAGGGTGGCGGTGTGTGTCATGCGGTTCTTTTCAGAGAGTGAGCGATGTCAGTCCTCGGCAAGGTGGCAGACGGCTTCGACATTGTGGCCGTCCGGGCCCAGCACGAAGGCGCCGTAATAATTCGGATGATAGATTTCGCGGATGCCAGGCGGGCCATTGTCCGTGCCGCCAGCGGCCAGCGCGGCCGCGTAAAACGCGCGCACCTGCTCGCGGCTGCCAGCCGTAAAGGCCAGATGCATGCCGGCGTGCGGCGTGCCGCCCGCGCCGAACCAGAAGTCAGGCTTGCCGTCCTTGCCCAGGCCGACCCAGCCCTGCACTTCCATCACCACCGACACGCCCAGGGGTGCCAGGGCGGCCGAGAAAAAGGCCTTGCTGGCCTGTGTATCGCTGACAGTCAAACCGATGTGATCAAGAATCATGATGGCATACCGTGGATGTAAAAGACAGGAAGCGCAGTATGCCGTAACGTTACCTTCCTGCCAAGTAAAAAACGACAGGCTGGGGCATCACGGCCACCACCGGTTCCCGGGTTGCCAGCGGGCCAGTCCTGCCCGCCTGCCCCCGGTCATCCGGCCCGTCGCCGGGATGGCGGCGACGGGCCGATGTGCGCGATGCCTAGCGCAAATTGCCCGTATGGCCCAGCGAATAGCGACCCGGCTGCGGCCACACGGTCAGGCCGTGCGGTTCCTGACCGACTTTTACCTTGGACACGTCGCCGCTGGCCGTATCGATGCGGTACACCACATCGTCGAAACGGCCGGACAGCCACAGATACTTGCCATCGGCCGATACGTTGCCCATGTCGGGGCTGCCGCCGCCGGGGATGGGCCAGTTCGCCACCACTTTTTCCGTGGCGAAATCGATCACGCTGACGCTGCCCTTGCCCTTCGGCTTGCCATGGATGCGGTGCGTGCCGCGGTTGGCCACGTACAATTTCTTGCCGTCACGGCTAGGGTACAGGCCGTGCGCGCCCACGCCCGTCTGGATGAAGCCGATTTCCTTCAGGGTGGCGCCATCGACGATGTGCACGCCGTCCGCGTCCATGTCGGCGATGAAGAATTTCTTGCCGTCCGGCGAGATGCGTATATCCTGCGGCATGCCCTTCTTGACGCTGCAGATCTCATTTGCCGGGCCGCCCACGGGACCGGACTCGGCAAAGCGCTTGGCCGGCATCTGCAGTTTCAGGTAGCCATCGACCTTGCGGCCCACCAGGTCGATCTTGGCGATGGTGCCGTCGAACTCGCAGGTGAACATGGCGTAGCGGCCGTCATTCGAGAAATCCGCGTGGTTGATGCCGCCGCACTGGGGCGTGTCGATCGAATACTGCACGGCCATGGTCTTCGGATCGCGGAAATCGAGGCGGTGGCGCGCCTCGGCCACGACGATGGCGGACTTGCCGTCCGGCGTGTAATACATATTGTAGGGATCGTCCACGGGCACTTCCTTGCCCGGCTTGCCCGTCAAGGGGTCGATCGGCGTCAGGCTGCCCTTGTCCGTGCGTTCCGCATTGTTCGCCACCCACAGGGTGCGCAAGTCCCACGACGGCACGACGTGCTGCGGGCCGCTGCCGACCTTGAACTTGTCCACCACCTTCAGGCTGTCCTGGTCGATCACGTACACGTCGTTCGAGCGCAGGTTGGGCACGTAGACCCGGCGCAGGTGATCCTTGACGACGGGGCTCATATTGCTGGCGGCGATGCTGCCATACACGTTTTTCGGGTCCACCAGCGGCGGCATGCCGGGCAGCGGCGAATACGCGGCGGCCGGAGCAGAGGCGGCAGGTGCCGGCGTGCTGGCGCCGATGACCTGGCTGGCCACGCCCAGGCCCGCCAGTGCGGCAGCCAGGGCGGACAGGGTGACGATGGTGCGTCGTTGAGATTTTTTCATGTGATTTCGCGTCTTTTCGTTGCAAAAGCCGGAAGTTCGTCACTTCCAGCGGGATATCGGGTCAGCTTTACTGAAATTCTGTCATCCTGATTGTCGTCTTGTTTATTTGCGCTGCAGCAACTGCTTGATGGCCGCCACCGAGGCATCGACCTGCAATTTGATGCCGATCTGGCCCAGCTCCCGCGTCGCCCGCGTGGCGTCGCCGCGCACGCCGTCGGCCACGCCGGGCCTGGGTCCGTGCGCCATGGCTTCGCTGCGCACCAGCGACGGGTCCGTCGCCAGCATCAGCGCCGCGTCCGCCAAGCCCGCGTGCAGGCCGATCTCGGCGCTGCTGTAGCCGCGCTTCTGCAGCTCGGCCACGTAGGCCGATTGCGTGACGTCATAGTAATCGAGCAAGGCGTAGGCGCGCGCCTCCTTGCCGCCCGCCCCCTTGCCCCAGGCGCGGTTCAGCTTGTTCGCCACGTTCTGCTCATTCTTTTGATACCCGCCATGGTCGCCGAGAAAAATGATGTCGCGGAAACCATGCTGGCGCAGGCTGGCCGCCGTGCCTTCCAGCACGGCTTCGAAGGCGGCGGGCGGAATGGAAATCGTGCCGGCAAAGCGCATGTGGCCGGCCGGCGGCGCAATGCTGCCTTCCGGCACGTAGGAAACGACGGGCGCGACGATGGTGTTGCCCAGCGTTTGCGCGATCTGGCGGGCCAGCAGCCCGGCGCGCACATTGTGCTTGCCCAGCGCGATATACGGCCCGCTCTGCTCGACACCGCCGATCGGCACCAGCACCGTGGTGGCGCCGTGGTCGATGCGGCTGCGCAACTCCGTGCTGGTGAGCTCTTCCAGCATGACGCTGGCGCCGGCAGGCGTGGCCGCCAGGGCGGACGCGGCGGGCATCAGGCAGGACAGGGTCAGGGCAAGCAGCACACCGTAGGGCTTGGACGGTCTGGCGGGCGCACGGGGCGCCAAAGGTACATTCGGCAGGGGGAACTGCAGAGTCATAAGCAAACATCTTTCCGAGGTCAAGGCGTGACGCCGTGCCCGGCCTTGCCAGGCAAGCTGGCTGCCACGCAGGAATTGTATTCCATCATGACGGGAACGGCACGTTAATTTGACGGGGCAGCTTGCAAGGAATTGACCGGGAGCAGCTTGTCTAGAATCAAGGAGGAAACGGCGCCGGCCATCCAGATGCCAAGGGGCCCCTGGCAGCCCGGACGCAGGCCATACATCAACGACAACATTCGCAGGAAAACAATATTTATAAAATAATTATCGATTATGCACTGCAGCAAAAGACTTACGCTAGAATACCGCTACCGGGAAGCGTCGCGCCTGCGGACGCGCGCTTGCCGCAGCCGCATCCTGCGGCGGGAAATCGCCGCAATATCGTCGGATGGGCAGGCATGATGAAGGAACACTGGAAGATGCACTATGGATGCGGTGCTGCGTTGATGCTCCTGCTCGCCGCTGCGGCGCCAGCCCTGGCCCAGGACGGGCGATGCGATGCGGGGCAAGGAAAGGCCGTCGCCTCCCTCGACGAACTGCCGCCCCAGGTCCTGCATCTGCTGGGGCGCGACAAGACGGGCACTGCGGGCATCGCCGACATCGGCGGGAAATTCAATCCAAGCGACGCCATCGTTGACAACTCCATACCGATGCGCAGGCTGCTGCGCGGGCGCGCCGCGCCCCATTGCATCGTGCTGGCAGTCGAGTACGGTGGCGTGGGTCGCTACGAAAGAACGCTGGAATACCGGCTGGCCGGACAGGAATGGACAGAATTCAAGGCATCCAATGCAGGCAAGGCGCCAAACTTTCCGCTGCCGGCCAGGCAGTCGCCATGAAGGCCTGCGTGAAGACCTGCGACGAATGCGCAAGCGCATACCGCGACGACGCCAAGGGCATGGCCAGCTTGTGTCCCGAATGCGCCCACGTGCTCTATGGCTTGCCGGCGTGCGGGCACGTCTTCCACGCAGGCAGATGCCAGACATGCTGGTGGGATGGCAGCAAAAGTGATTTTGTGCAAAAACTGGACAAACAGCGTGCGTGATCCCTCGCCCCTCCATGCCGGCCCCTCTTCCCGCCATGCTTGCAGCCTGTGCGGGAGCCAGCCATGAATGCAGCGAAAACGGGAACGATCGGCGTCGTCAGCGCCCTAGTCAGCATCCTTGCGGTATTTCTCGTCTACGCAAGCCTGGAAAAATATTCCTGGGTCGTGAATGCATTCGCCCTTGTGCTGGGCGGCCTGGCCATCGGCATGCTCCAGGGATGGTTCGTCCAGCCCGCCCGCCACCGGACCATCGGCCTGGGCAGCTTCAGCGGCATATTGCTGTGCTGGCTCCCGGTAGTGGCCGTGACCTACGGGCTGGCCTTACTGGCGCTGCCGCTGCTGGCGGCCTTTGCGCTGCTCGTCTTCTTCGGCGCCAGACTGGGCAGCCAGTTGCGCGCGCACTGCCGCAAGTCCGCATAGGCCACCGCCAAGGCTGGCGGCAGCGCCCTCCTGCGTCCCACCAGTCCAGCCCGGCTATTGAGCCGTGTCAATAGGGCGGCGGCCCGATGCCTGGCTGCGGCAAGCAAGCCCCGGCATGCCGGGGCAGTCACGGGGATCAGCCGCGGGCGCTGCGGCCCGGCAGTGCCAGGCGCCGGCTGGCCGAGGCAGCAGCCGGGGCTGGCAAGCCGCCCGCCACCGTCAGCGATTTGCCCTTCGCTTCGCCGCGCAGGCGGAACACGGCCACCACGTCGACCAGTTCCACGGCGCGGTCCTGCAGCGAAGATGCCGCCGCGGCCGCCTCTTCCACCAGGGCCGCGTTTTGCTGCGTGACCTGGTCCATCTGCGAAATGGCCTGGTTCACCTGCTCGATGCCGGCGCTCTGCTCGTGGCTGGCGTTGGCGATGTCGCCCATGATGTCCGTCACGCGACGGATGCTGGCGACGATCTCTTCCATCGTCGCGCCCGCCTGGTCGACGAGCACGCTGCCCGTGTTGACCTTGTCCACGGAATCCTCGATCAAGCCCTTGATTTCCTTGGCGGCCGCAGCCGAACGCTGGGCCAGGTTGCGCACTTCCGTGGCCACGACGGCAAAGCCACGGCCCTGTTCGCCCGCGCGTGCCGCTTCCACGGCCGCATTCAGCGCCAGAATATTGGTCTGGAAAGCAATGCCGTCGATCACGCCGATGATGTCGGCGATCTTCTTCGCCGATTCATTGATGGAACCCATGGTGCCCACCACTTGCGCCACCACGGCGCCGCCCTTGCGGGCCACGTCCGAGGCGGACACGGCCAGGGAATTCGCCTGGCGCGCATTGTCCGTATTCTGGCGCACGGCCGAGGTCAGCTCTTCCAGGCTGGACGCCGTTTCTTCCAGGGAAGACGCCTGCTGCTCCGTGCGCACGGACAGGTCCGCGTTGCCGGCGGAAATCTGCGCCGCCGCCACGCTGACCGTATCGGCCGAGGTGCGCACGGTGGCGATCACGTCGACGATGCGTTCCAGGAATTTATTGAAGGCGGTGGCCGTGCGGCCCACTTCATCCATGCGCTCGACGGGCATGGCGGCCGACAGGTCCAGCGAGGCGCTGACCCTTTCCAGCGTGTGTTCGATATTGCCCAGGCCGCCGCTGATGGTGCGGTAGATATGCCAGGCCAGCGCACCCGTCAGCAGCACGGCCACGCCCAGCACGGCCAGCATGGTGTTGAAGGCCGTGTCGTAGGCGGCCAGGCTTTCCGCCTTGACGTCGTCGACCAGCTTGTTGTTGTAGGCGATATGGTCATCCATGCTTTTCTTGGCGGCGGCGGCCGTGATGGCCAGCGGCGTGCCGGCCAGCAAGGTGGCGCGCACGCCATCCATGTCGCCCGCGTAGGCGGCGGCAAAGAAAGGCACGAGCGCGCGGCGGTACGCTTCCATGGCGGCCTGGTCGGCGTCCAGCATCTTGCTGTCCGTCGCGTCATAGATGCGCTCGGAACGGTAGGTGGCGATGACCTGGTCGAAATTCTTGTTGGCGTCGGCGACGGCCTTGTCCAGCGCCGTCTTGTCGGCCAGGTTGGAGAACACGGACAGGCGGTAGCCGGCCAGGCGCGAGTCGGCCAGAAAACCCTTGGCCGCGTTCAAGCCCTGGATGCTGGGAATGATGCGGTTTTGCACGGTATCGAAACGCTCCTGGGCACGCTTGAGCTGCATGGCGCCGCCCGCGCCCAGCAATAGCAGGGCCAGCAAGGCGATGGTCAGGGTCAGAATGAGTTGCTTGGTGATATTCATGGTGTTTCACAGTAAAAAGGTGGCCTGGCGGGGGCCAGGCAGGATAAATAGCTGCCGATCGGGTGGCCGGGATCGGGAAGCGGGCGGCTCGGCTTTACGCCGCCAGCGGGGCGGCGTCCGGCGTGCGGCGCAGCAAGTCGCCATGCTGGCGGCAGAACGCCAGGCCCGCCTTGTGGCCCACGTCGAACAGCAGCTGCATGTTCGAGCTGGACCAGTCCAGCGTATCGGGCCAGTGTTTCTCGGGGATGCCGCCCATCAGGTCGAGCTTGAGCAGGCGCCGCTTGGGCTGGCCCGTGCGCGCATCCGTGTTGTGTTCAAGCTCGAACAGGCGCAGTTCGCTCTTGGAAATTTTGACCAGCGGCGTGATGATGGAACGCACCCACGCGTCGTACAGGTTGCGCGGCTTGCGCAGCAGGCGCTCGTCGCCGAGGATGTCGAGGATGACGAGGGTGTCGGCGTCATGGTGCTCGCCCTTGCCTTCAATAAACGGCTCGAAATTGAGCGTGTCGAGGGCCGCGCCTTCGATGTAGTCATCGCCGGCGATGGTCGTCGGCGCGTACAGGAAGGGAAAGGACAGGGCCGCGCGCACGTGGATGGGCGCGATCTCGTGCTTGCCCCAGATCTGCATGCGGTGCTCGCTGAGGTTGTAGGCATTGATGTAGAAATCGGGACGCATGCGCGCCACGCCGGAAAAGTCCACGGCCTTTTCCAGGAAGGGCAAGTGCGCGCACAGGCCCAGGCTCTTTGCCGACAGGTCCGATGGCGACAGCGACGACACCATCAGCTTGCCCCAGTCCGACCAGGCCGTGGGCATGCCCGCAAACGTTTGCTGAAAAGCCTGGAAAAAGGGATTGTTGGCCGGTGGCTGGAAGGCATCGCGGAAGGTGCTGGCGTGCATGCCCGGCTTCTGGAATACCTTGTAGTTGATCGGGATCATCTTGTAAATGCTGTCGGCCACGCCCGTGTCGGCCCAGCTCTGCAGCGCCTGGCGCGGCGTCGCCTCGTGCGGCGAGGTGTACAGCAAGCCCATCAGCACACCGGCGCCGGACGCGGAAATGACGTCGAATTCGATGCCCTCGTCGAGGAACGCGGCCAGGGCGCCCGCGATCAAGGTGGAATTTGGTGCGCCGCCACCGAGCAGCAAGCCCGTTTTGCGGGCCGGTTGAATCGTGACGGCCGGTGCCGGATCTGGCGCCGTCGTGGTGACTGTCTTCATGCACACTCCCTGAATAAAACAGGGCTTGCGCCCCTAATTGTTGGTTACTCGCTGCGTACAACGCTGAATTACACCCATGTTTCCGCCAGCATAAAAGGGAAACAATGTTGCAGAAACAGATATGAAATTAACATAAATAAATTCCATATGGCAATTTAGATAACGCATGACTGATATTCAGGAATGCCATAAGCTGATGCCGGGCGGCGTAGCGTGGTGCGGCGCAGCAAATAAAAATTCCGCAACGTTAGGAAAAATCTCTTTTGGGGTAGGAATAATCCTCAAGCAGCCGCCACGGCGGCCCTTGGGCGTGTCAGCGGGCGGGAAGCGGCGCGGAAAAATGCAGATTGCTGCAGAGGAAGTCGACAAACACGCGGATTTTCGGCGACAGGTGGCGGCTCGACGGCCACAGCACCCAGAACTTGCTGGCAGTGTCCAGGTAGCCGTCCAGCACGGCTTGCAGTTCACCGCGCGCGATGGCGTCGCGCACGATAAAGTCCGGCAGATAGGCCAGTCCCACGCCCTGCGCCGCGGCGCCGATCAGGGCTTCGATATTGTTGCAGGTCAAGGCCGTGGGCAGGCGCAGTTCGCCGCCGCCATCGCCCTCGGCGTGCCGCACGGCCCATTCCTGCAGCTTGCCCGTGGTGGGGAATTTGTAGCGCACGCAGGCGTGCCGCTCCAGCGCGCGCGGCGTGGCCGGCACGCCATGGCGGGCAAGATAGGCGGGCGAGCCCACGATGGCAAAGGCGAACGGCCCCAGTTCGCGCGCCATCAGGCGTGAATCCGTCAAGGTGCCGCTGCGCACGGCCACGTCCACGCCCTCGGCCACGACGTCGACAAGGCGGTCGTTGAAATCGAGGTCGAGCTCGATCTCGGGATATTGCCGCGTAAAGTCCGCCAGCAGGGGCAGGATGATGCGGTAGCCGATGACGGGCAGGCTTACCTTGAGCTTGCCGCGCGGCGCCTCGGCCAGGTGCGACAGTTCCGCCTCCGCATCGCCCAGGTCGGCGAGGATGCGCTGGCAGCGCTCATAGAACAGCGCGCCTTCGTTGCTCAGGCTGATGCGCCGCGTGCTGCGGTTGAGCAGGCGCACGCCCAGCTTTTCTTCCAGCCGCGCCACGCTCTTGCCCACGGCCGACGCCGACACGCCGAGCAGGCGCCCGGCCGCCACGTAACTGCAGGTTTCCGCCGCGCGGACGAAGGCGGCAATGCCGTTCAGATTATCCATGCCATGTCGATTAGGGAATATTTGTCCGCTATGAGTGGATTTTCAGCCACTTTTTAAGCTATTGCGTCCATATTATCATCAGATTCCCTCTTTCTGGAAACCTTCCCATGGATACGAATCTTCCCGCACAAGGCACACACGCCGCTTCCGCGACGGCGCGGCGCGCGCTGGTCCTGGCCGCCGTCTGCCTGGCCGCGCTGTGCATGCCGCTCAGTTTCACGGGACCGGCCATCGCCATTCCCGCCATCGCCGCCGAACTGCGCGCCAGTCCCCTGGCGCTGGCATGGATCACGAATGCCTTCATGCTCAGCTTTGGCGGCTGCCTGATGGTGGCCGGCGCCCTGGCCGACCGCTATGGCCGCAAGCGCGTCTTCTTGCTGGGCATGGCCCTGTTCTTCCTCGCCGCGCTGTCCCTGGCGGCGGCGCCATCCATGGTCCTGCTCGATGTCTTGCGCGCCGTGCAGGGTCTGGGCTGCGCCATGGCCCTGTCCAGCGGACTGGCGGCGCTGGCCCAGGAATTCGATGGCGCGGCCCGCGCGCGCGCCTTCAGCCTGATCGGCACGGCCTTCGGCGTGGGCCTGGCCTTCGGCCCCTTCCTCGCGGGCGTGCTCATCGCCCATACGGGCTGGCGCGCTATTTTCATCGCCACGGCGGGTGCCGGACTGACCGCCCTGCTGGCCGCCGCGCGCGCCATGCGCGAAACGCGCGACCCGCAGGCGCAGGGCGTGGACTGGCCCGGCGCCATCACGTTTACGGGCGCCTTGTCCCTGTTTACCTATGGCTTGCTGCAGGCGCCCGATAGCGGCTGGAGCAGCGCTTCCAGCCTGGGCCTGTTCGCAGGCGCCGCGCTGCTGCTGGCCGCCTTCATCCGGGTGGAACGGCGCGCGGCGCGGCCCATGCTGGACTTGAGCCTGTTCCGCCTGCCCGCCTTTGCCGGCGTGCAGTTGCTGGCGGCCGCTCCCGCGTTTTCCTTCGTCGTGCTGCTGGTGCTGCTGCCGGCCCGCCTCATCGGCATCGAGGGCTACAGCGCCTTCGACGCGGGACGCATGATGATCGCCCTGTCGGCGCCCATGCTGGTGCTGCCCATGCTGGCGGGCCTGGCGGCGCAGCGCTTTGCCGCCGCCCGCATCTGCGCCAGCGGCCTGCTGCTGGCGGCGGGCGGCCTGCTGTGGCTATCCACCTGCGCGCCGGGACTGCCGGCCGCCGCCCTGGTCGGCCCCCTGCTGCTGATCGGCTGCGGCATCAGCCTGCCCTGGGGCTTGATGGATGGCCTGGCCATCAGCGTCGTGCCCGTCGAGCGGGCCGGCATGGCGGCCGGCATCTTCAACACGACGCGCGTGGCGGGCGAAGGCCTGGCGCTGGCCATCGTCAGCGCCGTGCTGGGCAGCTTCACCGTGGCGGCGCTGGGCGGCGGCATTGCCGGCATCGGTGCGGCACAGGCGGCGCAGGCGGGTCCCTTCCTCGCGCTGGGCGAACTGCGCCATGCGGGAGAACTGCTGCCGCAGGCAGGCGCCGCCGACCTGGCGCAAGCGTACGGCACGGCCTTCCGCCACCTGCTGTATGTGCTGGCGGGCATCACGACGACGTCGGCCCTGCTGATCCTCGCCTTCCTGCGCCATCCGGGCCATGCGTCAAGGGACACGGCCGCCCTGCCCGCCGGCAAGGCGCAACACTAAACCACCCGGCCTCCACCCATCCCTCCGCCCACCTGCCGTCCACGGCGGCGCCCGCGCGCCGCCCCTCCCTGATGTTTCCCCGCAACACGCAAAAAGTTTTCAGGAATAAAACTAGTTTACTGATCAAAGCGCTTTGAACTATACTCAAAGCGCTTTGAAACAGAATTAAAGCGCTTTGGTTGTGCAAAGTGATGCGCGCCGATCCCACACCTATAAAAACACTGGAGACACAATGAACACCTTTTTCTTGAAAGCTTTGCCAGCGGCAGTACTGATGGCCTTGAGCGCGTCGGCCCAGGCTGCCCTGCCGATCGACTTCGGCGGCTACATCCGCTCGGGCTTCGGCACCAGCAGCGAAGGCGGCAAGGAAGCCTGCTTCGGCCTGGCCGGCGCCTCGTCCAAGTATCGCCTGGGCAATGAGTGCGAAACCTACGGCGAGCTGAAGTTCGGCGGCGAAGCCTTCAAGGCCAGCAACGGCACCACCTTCCGCATCAACACCCTGGTGGCTTTTTCCGTCAACCAGAACCAGGACTGGGAGCAGTCGGACCCGTCGTGGCGCGAAATGAACGTGGTGGCCGACAAGATCGGCTCGGGCGCCTTCGCCGATGCGCGCGCCTGGGTGGGCAAGCGCTACTACGACCGCCAGGACGTGCACATCACCGATTACTACTTCTGGAATAACAGCGGCCCCGGCGCCGGCCTGGAAAACATCGACCTGGGCGCCGCCAAGCTGGCCTACGCCATCGTGCGCACGGCCGACGACACGGACAGCAAGCGCATGGGCCTGTCCCACGACTTGCGCTTCTCCGGCATCAAGGTCAACCCGGACGGCGAACTGACCCTGGGCCTGCAATACAACCAGAAACGCAATGCGCAGGGCGCCGCCCCCATCGCCAGCGGCCACTTGCTGACCATCATGCATACGCAAGGCAACCTGCTGGGCGGCTTCAACAAGGTAGCCCTGCAGTTCGGCAAGGGCAGCGCCGCCAACACGGGCGGCTTCAGCCTGGGCGCCAACAGCAATGACAAGGTCACGCGCCTGACGGAACAGATCATGATCCAGCCGAAGGGCGCCTGGTCGGGCATGGGCACCTTCGTCTACGAAGACAAGGAAACGGCGGGCGTGAGCAGCAAGTGGACGTCGATCGGCGCGCGCCCCGTCTACCACTTCACGGACAACTACAGCCTGGCCGTGGAACTGGGCCACGACATCGTCAAGCCGGAAGGGGGCGAGAGCCGCAACCTGACCAAGCTGACCTTCGCGCCGCAACTGTCGGCCGGCAACAGCTTCTGGTCGCGCCCCGTGCTGCGCGCCTTCTACACCTACGCCAAGTGGAACAAGGCAGCCCAGTCGGCCGCCGCGGCGGAATCGGCCCTGTCGTCGACGGGCGTATTCGGCGGCAAGACCAATGGCAGCTCGATGGGTTTCCAGGTGGAATCCTGGTGGTAAGCGCGGGACTCTAGAACGTTGGCAAGCGTCCCCGGACGCTTGCCGGTGGCAGCAGCACCGCCCGCTTATCCAGGGGCAGGCAGTACCCGGACCCACCATTTCGCCGCTGCACGCGATGGCCGGCAGCTTCAATGTAGTGATTCAGCAGTATCCTCTTTTCACGCGGGCGCCCCTGGGTTTGCCCGCGTATTTTTTTGGGCGCCGCCGCCGCTGGTCACTACCCTGATCAATCCGGCATTTATCAGATAAACTACCCCTAATCGCATTGCACTGCACCGCACCGCTTCCGCCCACCGGCAGCGGCAAGATCCACCCAGGAAAGACCCCGACTGCAGCATCCATGAACCTCAAAAATCTCGCCAAAACGCTAGGAATTTCCGAAACCACCGTCAGCCGCGCCTTGAATGGCTATCCGGAAGTGAGTGAACGCACGCGCGAACGGGTGCTGGCCGCCGCGCAGGCGGCCGGCTACCGGCCCAATCCCATGGCGCGCAGCCTGGCCGTGGGACGCACGAACATCGTCGGCATCATCTACCCGCTGATGCCCAACGACCTGGCCGACCCCATGTTCATCGAGATCGTGGGCGGCATGTCGGAAGCGCTGGAAGCGCAGCAGATGGACATGATCATCGCCCCCGCCTCGGCCAGCAAGGAATTTTCCACCTATGAACGCATGGTCAAGGGGCGCCGCATCGATGGCCTGATCGTCGGGCGCACGAAACCGTTCGACGAGCGCATCGCCTACCTGGCGCAGCAGGGCATGCCGTTCGTCGCCCACGGCCGCACGCAGCTGAACCAGCCGCATGCGTGGTTCGACTACGACAACGAGGCGGGCATGCGCCTGGCCGTCGAGCGCCTGGCGCAGCTGGGCCACCAGCGCATCGGCCTGATCAGCGCCACGCCGGACCTGAACTTCGTGCGCCAGCGCGTCGAGAGTTTCCAGCATGCCATGCAGGCGGGCGGCCTGGCCGTCGATCCGGACAACCTGGTCGACAACGCGCACGACCGCCGCGCCGGCTACCAGGCCATGCAGCGCCTGCTGGCACGCTCGCCCCGCCCTACCGCCGTCATCGTCGACAACCACATGTCGGGCGTGGGCGCCGTGCGCGCCCTGCTCGACGCGGGCATCGCCATCGGCCGCGAGATGTCGCTGATCGTCTGGGGCGTGATGGAAGATTCCCTGGCCGGCCACAACGTCACCACCGTCGTCCAGCCCGACCCGCGCGGCGCCGGCGCGAAGATGATACAGATGCTGCTGGCCCTGCTCGACGGCACGCCCGTCACCGACTTGCAGGAACTGTGGCCGTGCGAACTGCTGCCGGGCGAGTCGGCCGGGCCGGTAGCCGCCTGACAGCCGCCGCCTGATACCCCGCGCCGCCGGGGCCGCCAGCGCGGTGGGCGCGCTCCCGGCGCGGGGCAACGTCGATGCATGGCAGTGCCGCCACCCTGGCGCAGCGGGAGCGCGCCCTGCCGGCACGAACGAGGGCGGCGCCCGCCTCAGCGGGCCTGGCTGGCCGAGATAATCCGCAGTTGCTGCGCGCTTGCCGCGGCCTGTCCCGCACATTGGCTGACCTTGTCTTCGCTCCCCTCGCAGAACAGGACGGAAACGCCATTCTTCAGGGCCAGTCCATGGCTGGGCGCCAGAAAATACACGCCGCCTTTGCGTTTTGTAATCCTGTTCATCGCCGCCGAAAAATCAGGCGGCGAAGCCAGCCCGGTCCTCGCTTCCAGCCATGCCAGCAAGATCGCCTTGGTCTCCAGGGCCGGCACCTGCTGCCCTGGCTCAAAGCCAGGATGAAACATCAGGGCCGAATCGGGCTGCTCGGCGGAAAACTGCCTCACCTCCCCGCCCATGAATGCGATGGCGCATGCCGATGCGCAAATGCCTTCGGCAACCGTTGTTAATTTTTGTTCTGCAATTAATTTTCCGATCCTGAGCCCCCAGGAAAATGAACCGCCGCCAGAATTCTTGAAGACAACCTTGGAAATTTTCTCAGTTGCAAGAATTACAGATAATTTTTCATACTCGTCCAACCCGATGCGACCGCTGACGGTGACGGCATGCCCATCGGCAACCACGTCGGCCCTGGCCGCAGGGGCGCCGAGTGTGAACAGCAGGAAAAATATCGCGATAGAACAATCGCGTAATGCTTGGTGGTAAAGAATTTTCATCGGTGGAAAGCGCAACCCTCGTGTCTTCGCCTTGCGCAGGGCCGGAACAGGCTTCCTCGCCACAGGACGATGCCGCCATTATGCAATTGTTCCACCCGGACAGGGGCTGGAAAACCGGGACGGCGCAGGCCGCCCGTGCAGCGCCGTCCCGCGACGGGCAGCTTCCCGCCGCGCGGCGCCGGGCCGGGCAGCAGCGAAAAAATTCCCGGTTTCCGCACACGGTATCGCTTTACTTTTCAAAGCGCTTTGAACTATACTCATTTCAGACCCAAAGCGCTTTGAATTTTAAAATAAGACGTTCGCCTACCAACCAGCAGCGCCGCCCTGATAGCTGAAGCTCCAGGCACTTTTAAGAAATCATTCATGTCTACCATCAAGAATAATCTCGCCCACCTGCCCGCCGACTGGTGGCGCAGCGCCGTCATCTACCAGGTCTATCCACGCAGCTTCCTCGACAGCAATGGCGACGGCATCGGCGACTTGCCGGGCATTACTTCCAAGCTCGACTACATCGCCGCCCTGGGCGCCGACATCGTGTGGATTTCGCCCTTCTTCACGTCGCCGATGAAAGACTTCGGCTACGACGTGGCCGACTTCTGCGATGTCGATCCCATGTTCGGCACCCTGGCCGATTTCGACCGCCTCGTGGCCCGCGCCCACGAACTGGGCTTGAAAGTGATGATCGACCAGGTGCTGTCGCACTCGTCCGACGTCCACCCGTGGTTCGTGGAAAGCCGCTCCAGCCGCGACAATGCCAAGGCCGACTGGTATGTGTGGGCCGACCAGAAACCGGATGGCACGGCACCGAACAACTGGCTGTCCGTGTTTGGCGGTTCCGCCTGGCAATGGGAGCCGCGCCGCGGCCAGTACTATCTGCACGATTTCCTCGCCAGCCAGCCCGACCTGAATTTCCACAACCCGGCCGTACAGCAGGCCCAGCTGGACAACCTGCGTTTCTGGCTGGAACGGGGCGTCGACGGTTTCCGTTTCGACTCCTGCAACTTCCCCTATCACGACCAGTTGCTGCGCGACAATCCGCCGGCCGCGCAGCGCGATGCGAGCAGCGTGTCGGCCATCAATCCCTACGGCATGCAGTCGCACGTGTACGACAAGACGCAGCCGGAAAACATCGCCTATCTGCAGCGCGTGCGCGCCGTGCTGGACGAATATCAAGCCATTTCCATCGGCGAAGTGGGCGACGACAATGCCCTGGCCACCATGGCCGCCTACACGACGGGCGGCGACAAGCTGCACATGGCCTACAGCTTCAACCTGCTGACGGCGGAGTTTTCGGCCGCGCACATCCGCACCCAGGTGGAAGAATTCGAAGCCAAAGTGGCCGACGGCTGGGCTTCCTGGTCCGTGGGCAACCACGACAGCGTGCGCGTCATGACGCGCTGGGGCGGCGAGAATCCGTCGCCCTCGCTGGCCAAGGTGGTGCTGGCCGTGCAGGCGGCATTGAAGGGCACGCCGTGCCTGTACCAGGGCGACGAGCTGGCCCTGACGGAAGCGGACCTGCCCTTCGAGGCGCTGCAAGACCCGTACGGCATCCCGTTCTGGCCCCAGTTCAAGGGCCGCGACGGCTGCCGCACGCCGATGCCATGGGTGGCCGAGGCGCCGCACGGCGGCTTCAGCACTGCCACACCATGGCTGCCCGTGCCGCCCGAGCACCTGGCGCGCGCCGTCGACGTGGAACAGCGCGACGCCGGATCGCCCCTGCGTTTCGCGCAGAACATCCTCGCCTGGCGCCGCCGCCAGCCGCAATTGCTGCAGGGCGACATCACCTTCTTCGATGCGCCGGAACCCGTGCTGGCCTTCCGCCGCGACCTGGCGGGTCAGCCCTCCGTGCTGGCCGCCTTCAACCTGGGCACGCAAGCGGTGACGTTCGCCTGGCCCGATGCGGCGCCGGCGGCCGACCTGGCGGGCCATGGCTTGCCGGGCAGCCAGCAAGCCGGCCAGATCACCCTGCCCCCGCATGGCGGCTGGTTCGGCACCCTGGCGTAAATCGCAGGCATTGGCGGCCATGCCGCCAATTACAATAACGAGCCCCGCGCATCAGCGGGGCCGAACAACAGAGTATCAGTGCTTGGCAAAATCGTAGCGAGCGGATGAAAGTTGTGGCTGAGAAGCGCAGCTGTGCGAATGCACGGTGAGCATCGCCAGCCGCAAGTTCGACGCGCAGTAGATTTGGCCAGGCACATTCAGTGAGATTGAGGACGACAGACATGGCTGGACTGAAGTTAACAGGCCTGAAGAAGGCATATGGCGACGTGCAAACCCTGCACGGCATCGACCTGGAGATCGCCGATGGCGAATTCATGGTCTTCGTGGGGCCATCGGGTTGCGGCAAGTCCACTTTGTTGCGCAGCATCTGCGGCCTGGAAGAGATCAGCGGCGGCGATCTATTCATCGGCAAGACCCGCATGAACGACGTGCCGCCCGCCAAGCGCGGCATCGCCATGGTGTTCCAGAGCTATGCCCTGTATCCGCACATGAGCGTGGCGCAAAACATGGCCTTCGGCCTGAAACTGGCGGGCATGAGCAAGGTCCAGATCGCCGACGCCGTGCAGCGCGCCGCGCAGATACTGCGCATTGAACCCTTGCTGGAGCGCAAGCCCAAGGACTTGTCGGGCGGCCAGCGCCAGCGCGTGGCCATCGGCCGCGCCATCGTACGCAAACCCGACGTCTTCCTGTTCGACGAACCGCTGTCCAACCTGGACGCCTCGCTGCGCGTGCAGATGCGTATCGAACTGGCGAATCTGCACCGTGAATTGCGCTCGACCATGATCTACGTCACGCATGACCAGGTCGAGGCGATGACCCTGGCCGACCGCATCGTCGTGCTCAACGCGGGCCGCATCGAGCAGGTGGGCGCGCCCCTGGAGCTGTACCACCACCCCGCCAACCTGTTCGTCGCCGGCTTCCTCGGTTCGCCCCGCATGAATTTCCTCAAGGGCAAGATCCACAGCCACGCGGACGGCGTGGCCACCATCGCCACCAGCGCGGGCGGCATGCTGCAGGCGGCACTCAAGCAGCCGCTGGCCAGCGGCACTCCCGTCACCATCGGCGCGCGCCCCGAACACGTGCAGGCGTGCGCACCCGGCGCGGCTGCCGCCATCACGGCCACCGTGCAGGCCGTGGAAAAACTGGGCGACATCAGCTATCTGTATGTGCAGGTGCCGGGCGGCGACGAGCCGCTGGTGGTGCGCGCCGACGCGGAAACCGACTGGAGCATCGGGCAATCGGTTTCCCTGCAAGTGGCGCCCGCCCGCGTCCACGTATTCGACGAGCACGGCCAGACCCGCACCTGATCTATCCGCTTTAGGGGCCAGGCGCTACAGGCGCCGCCTGGCCTGGTTGCATGTTTCAGCCTTGATACTCAACATAAACTTAGCATAAAAAAAGATACTGGAGATCGACATGTCCTACACGAACCCAAAACGCAGCTTCATCAAAACCACCCTGCTCGCCGCCGCCCTGGCCGGCATCGGCAACCTGGCCGCCGTCAGCATGGCGAACGCGGCCGAAGCAGGCACCCTCCTGATCTGGATCAATGGCGACAAGGGCTACAAGGGCCTGGCCAAGGTCGGCGAGGAATTCACCAAGAAGACGGGCGTCAAGGTCGTCGTCGAGCATCCGGAAGATGCACCGAACAAATTCCAGCAGGCGGCCGCCGCCGGCAAGGGTCCGGACATCTGGATCTGGCCGCATGACCGCATCGGCACCTGGATCGACGCGGGCTTGCTGCAGCCATTGACGCCAAGCAAGGAAGCACGCGCCGCCATCCTGCCGCTGGCCTGGAACGCGTTTACGGTCGGCGGCAAAACCTGGGGCTACCCGATCTCCATCGAAGCCGTCGCCCTCGTCTACAACAAGGACCTGGTGCCCACCCCGCCAAAGACCTTCGAGGAAATCGCCGCGCTGGACAAGAAACTGTCTGGCCAGGGCAAGAAAGCCATCCTGTGGGACTACACCAACACCTACTTTACCTGGCCTTTGCTGGGCGCGGGCGGCGGCTTCCCGTTTGAAGTCAAGGCCGACGGCCGCTACGATGCGGCCAAGACAGGCGTGAACAATGCCGGTTCGCAGGCGGGCGTGAATGCGCTGATGACCTTGATCAACAGCGGCGCCATGCCGAAGGGCGCGGGCTACGCGGAAATGGAAGCGGGATTCAACCAGGGCAAGATCGCCATGATGATCAACGGTCCCTGGTCGTGGGACAACGCGCGCAAGTCGAAGATCAATTTCGGCGTGGCAACGATCCCTACCGTGGCCGGCAAGACGGCCACCCCGTTCGTGGGCGTACTGGGCGCGATGATTTCCAAGGCCAGCCCGAACAAGGACCTGGCGACGGAATTCCTGGAAAACCAGATGCTGCAGCTCAACGGCCTGAAAACCATCAACGCCGACGTCCCGCTGGGCACGCCTGCGAACAAGGTGCTCTTCGCAGAACTGAAAGCCAACCCGAACATTCAGGCGACGATGGAAAGCGCGCAGGCGGGCCGCCCGATGCCGAACAACCCGGAAATGGGCCGCTTCTGGTCGTCGATGCAATCGGCGCTGGAAAACATCACGCAAGGCCGCCAGACCACCAAGGATGGCCTGGATGCGGCGGCGAAGCGGATTACGACGGCGAATTAAGCGACATATCGTTGGCCTGGTTGATACTTTCAACATAAATCAACCCTCAGCCCTGAACGACATCAGGGGTCGGCCCCTCAGGGTCCGACCCCTGCCGTTCAACGGGTTCAGCCATCAACACGCCAACATCGTTCCCGCACCATCTTACAGCGCTTCATTTTCACAGGTATCCCATCGTGCGCAAGTTTATCGGCCCTACGGTATTGACCATCAGCATGGCGCTGGGTCTGTATCTGCTCTTCATGTTGTACATTTCCGGCCAGACCATGCTGGCCGCCGTCTTCCTCGGCTTGCTGACCCTGACGACGTTTGTCTTCACGTCGCCGCGCGCCTATGCCTACCGTTATCTGTTTCCCGGCATCACGGCGGTCATCGTCTTTGTGCTGCTGCCGATGGTGTACACGGTGTCGATCGGCTTTACCAATTTCAGCTCGCGCAACCTGCTCACCTATGAGCGGGCCACGCAATACCTGCTCGACGAGACGCAACGCGTGGAAAGCACGGGCTATGCCTTGACCGTGCATCCAGAGAATAAAGAATACCGTTTGCGCCTGGAAAGCCCGGACACGGGCGAAGTGCTGCTCACCGAGCCGCTGGCCCTCAAGCGCGCCGTGCCCCTGAACGTGGAAGTGGCGCCGCTCGACCCCGTGCAGGCGCCCGTGCTGGCCCCGCCGCTGCCCATCAAGGACATCATCGCCCTGCAAAAGGATTTGAAGCTGCTCACCCTCGTGCTGCCGAACAGGATCGAGCTGCGCATGGTGGGCTTGCGCGAATTCGGCCCCGTCGCGCACGTCTACAAGCAGTTGCCGGACAACACGCTGAAGAAAGTCGCCACGGGCGAACTGGTCAAGCCGAACTTCAAGACGGGCTTTTATGAAATGCCGGACGGCACGAAACTGGAACCGGGCTTCAAGGTCAACGTCGGTTTCGCCAATTTCGTGAAGATTTTCTCCGACGAGGCATTCCGCGGCCCTTTCCTGCGCATTTTCGTGTGGACCATCGTCTTCGCCCTGATCAGCGTGGCCACCACGACGGGCCTGGGCATGGCGCTGGCCGTGCTCTTGAACTGGGATGCGCTGCGCTTCCGCGGCCTGTACCGCACCCTGCTGTTCCTGCCGTATGCCGTGCCCGGCTTCATTTCCATCCTCGTCTTCAAGGGCTTGTTCAATAACAACTTTGGCGAAATCAACCTCGTGCTCGACGCCTTGTTCGGCATCAAGCCCGCCTGGTTCTCGGACACCACCCTGGCCAAGGCCATGATCCTCATCGTCAACACCTGGCTGGGCTACCCCTACATGATGGTCGTGTGCATGGGCTTGATCAAGGCGATCCCGTCGGACCTGTACGAAGCGTCGGCCCTGGCCGGTGCGGGACCGCTGACGAATTTCTTCAAGATCACCCTGCCCCTGATCATCAAGCCGCTGACGCCCCTGATGGTGGCCAGCCTGGGTTTCAATTTCAACAATTTCGTGCTGATCAGCTTGCTGACGGGCGGGCGTCCCGATTTCCTCGACACCACCTTACCGGCCGGCACGACGGACTTGCTCGTGTCCTACACCTACCGCATCGCGTTCGAGGATTCGGGCCAGAACTTCGGCCTGGCCGCCGCCATCTCGACCCTGATCTTCTTCCTCGTGGCCGCGATTTCGCTGGTCAACATGCGCCTGACGCGCATGAACAAAGCATAAAGGACAGACCATGGCTATCGTTGTCGACCGTTCCAACCGCTGGCGCATCCTCGCGGCCCACGTCGCCGTCATCGCGCTGATCGCGCTGGTGATGTTTCCCTTCCTGATGATCTTGTCGATTTCTTTGCGTCCGGGCAACTTCGCCTCGGGCAACCTGATACCGCCCGAGATCAGCTTCGAGCACTGGCGCCTGGCGCTGGGCATGTCCTACCAGGCGCCCAACGGCGCCCTGGTCGAGCCGGACTTCCCCGTGCTGCTGTGGCTATGGAATTCCATCAAGGTGGCCACCATGAGCGCCAGCGTCACCGTGCTGCTGTCGACCACCTGCGCGTATGCATTCGCGCGCATGCAGTTCCGCTTCAAGTCGCAGACCCTCTCCGCGCTGATGCTGCTACAGATGTTCCCCGCCGTGCTGGCCCTGGTGGCCATCTACGCCATCTTCGACGTGCTGGGCAGCTACGTGCCATGGCTGGGCATCGACCACCACGGCAGCCTGGTGCTGGCCTACACGGGCGGCATCGCCCTGCATATCTGGACCATCAAGGGCTATTACCAGACCATTCCCATCGAGATCGAGGAAGCGGCCAAGGTCGACGGCGCCACGCAATGGCAAGCCTTCGTCTACGTGCTGCTGCCGATGACGGTGCCCATCCTGATGGTGGTGTTTTTGTTGTCCTTCATCGGCGCCATCATCGAGTATCCGATCGCCTCCGTGTTGCTGCATGAGCAGAACAACCTGACCCTGGCCGTCGGCTCCAAGCTGTTCCTGTACGAGCAAAAATACCTGTGGGGCGACTTCGCCGCGGCAGCCATCCTGTCCGGCCTGCCCATCACGGCTGTGTTCCTGCTGGCGCAGAAGTGGATGATCTCCGGCCTGACGGCTGGCGGCGTGAAGGGCTGACCATGCGCAGCTCCCTGACCACGCTGGCCGCCCTGTTACTCAGCGCTTCGGCGCAGGCAGGGAGCGTCAGCTTCGCGGACAATCCCATCGTCTACTTCGCCGTGACGGACCGTTTCGCCAACGGCAATCCCGGCAACGACCACAGTTATGGCCGCGCCGCCGACCCGCAAGGCGGCGACGTGGGCAGCTTCCACGGCGGCGACATCGCCGGCATCACGCAGCAGCTCAAGGCCGGTTATTTCACGGCGCTGGGCGTCAATGCCCTGTGGATCACGGCGCCGTACGAGCAGATCCACGGCTGGGTGGTGGGCGGCAAGCAGCAATTCCAGCACTACGCCTACCACGGCTACTGGGCGCTCGACTACACCACCATGGACGCCAACATGGGCACGCGCGACGAGCTGCGCGAGATGGTCGACACGGCCCACGCGCAAGGCATCCGCGTGCTGTTCGACGTGGTGCTGAACCATCCCGGCTACGCGGACCTGCGCACCCTGGCGCAATACAAGGTGCCCGTGCTGTGGCCGGGCCACGAAAAAGCCACCTTGCGCGACTATCATAGCTACATCGACTACAACAACTTTGATTTCGCACAATGGTGGGGCCCGGACTGGGTGCGCGCCGGCCTGCCAGGCTATCCCGACGGCGGCAAGGACGACTACACCATGCAGCTGGCCTATCTGCCCGACTTCCGCACGGAAAGCGCCAAGGCCGTGGGCTTGCCGCCCATCCTGCAGCGGAAAAGCGACACGCGCGCCGTCGCCCTGCCCGAGACGACCGTGCGCGGCTACCTGGTGCACTGGCTGGCCGACTGGGTGCGCGAATTCGGCGTCGACGGTTTCAGGGCCGACACCGTCAAGCACGTGGAGCCGGCCAGCTGGCTGGCCCTGCGCGCGGCCGCCACCGATGCCCTCAAGGACTGGAAGGCGCGCCACCCGCAGCAGAAGATCGACGACGCCCCGTTCTGGATGACGGGCGAAGCGTGGGGCCATGGCCCGGAGCGCAGCAGCTGGCACGACGCGGGCTTCGATTCGATGATCAATTTCGATTTCCAGCATCGCGCGAGCGGCGACTGGAAAAGCATCGATGGCGTGTACCGCCAGTACGCGGGCCTGCTGGGGACCAGCCCCCCGCATGACATCCTGTCGTATATCTCTTCGCACGACACGAGCCTGTTCCCGCGCGGGCAATTGCGGCATGGCCTGTCCGCCCTGCTGCTGGCGCCCGGCGGCGTGCAGCTGTTCTACGGCGATGAAAGCGCGCGCCAGCCTGGCGCGGCGCCCGCCGGCGACGAGCAGCAGGCGACGCGGTCAAGCATGAACTGGACTACGCTCGATGCGGCCACCCTCGCGCATGCGCGCAAGCTGGGCCAGTTCCGTTTGCGCCACCCCGCCCTGGCGCGCGGCGAGCATCGCCTAATCGCCGAAAAACCGTATGCGTTTGCCCGCGTAACGGATGGCGACGCCGTCATCGCCGTGCCCGAAGCGCAAGGCACGCTCGCACTGCAGGTGCACGGCGTGTTCGCCGATGGCGCCCTGCTGCGCGACGCCTACACCAATCACACTTACACCGTCAGCAATGGCACCGTCACCGTGACCGCTGGCGGCACCGTCCTGCTGGAGAAAGCTGCACCATGAGTACCTATGACATTCTAGTGGTCGGCGGCGCCGGCATCGACACCATCGTGCGCGTCCCCGACCTGCAACTGCCGGTGGCCGATTCCGTGCATGTGCCCCCCATCCGCGACTACGTGGCGCACACGGGCAACGGCGTGGCGCTCGCTTGCCACGCGCTGGGCCTGCGCTGCAAGTTCATCGATTTCATCGGCGACGACGCGCAGGGCGCGGCCATCCTGCAGCGCTACAAGGAGGCCAAACTCGATTTCTCGCACATCGTGGAGCCGTCCGGCACGCGGCGCAGCGTCAACCTGGTCGACCCGCAGGGGCGCAGGATGTCGCTGTACGACGGCCGCCACCCGGAAGGCGTGCGCATGCCGGCCGCCTTTTATCTGCCCTACCTGGGACCGGCCCGCCACGCCCACTTTTCCATCATGGGCTGGGTGGCCGACCTGTTTGACGATGCGCTCGTGTGCGGCACCACCGTGTCGACTGATCTGCACGACTGGGACGGCGTCAACCCGCACCACAAGGTCTTCGCCCTGCGCGCCGACCTGGTCTTCCTCAGCACGGCGGCACTGGGCGAGCGCAAGGACACCGTCATGCGCGCCATCGTGGAACAAGGCCGCGCGCTCGCCGTCATCGCCGCGGACGGCGCCTACCTGCTGGAACGCGGCAGCGACGAGGTCCGCCACTTCCCCTGCGCGCCACTGGGCCTGCCCGTGGTGGACACGAATGGCGCGGGCGACTCGTTTGTGGCCGCCTTCCTGCACGCCTGGCTGGCTGGCGCCGGCATCGACGCCGCCATGCGCCGCGGCGCCATCGCCGGCGCGTTTGCCTGCGCCCAGCATGGCACGCATGAACGCTTCATCGGGCGCGAAGAGCTGCATGACTTATATCAAGATGGCACTAGCTTATGACTTAAAATTCTATCAAGCGTGATAACTTGGCAAGGGCTGCATGGCACAATGGCTGCGGATTTCACCATCGCAGACCATTCGAACCGGAGACCACATGAGAATCGAAACCCTGGCCGTGCACGCCGGCTACACCCCCGACCCCACCACCAAGGCCGCCGCCGTCCCCATCTACCAGACGGTGGCCTACGCCTTCGACAATGCCCAGCATGGCGCCGACCTGTTCGACCTCAAGGTGGCCGGGAATATCTACACGCGCATCATGAATCCCACGCAGGACGTGCTGGAAAAGCGGGTCGCGGCGCTGGAAGGCGGCGTGGCCGCACTGGCCGTGGCGTCGGGCATGGCGGCCATCACCTATGCGATCCAGACCATCGCGGAAGCGGGCGACAATTTCATCTCCGCCAGCCAGCTGTATGGCGGCACCTACAACCTGTTCGCCCACACCCTGCCGCAGATCGGCATCGAAGTGCGCTTTGCCGACGCGCGCCAGCCGGAGACCTTCGCCGCCCTGATCGACGCGCGCACCAAGGCCATCTTCTGCGAATCGATCGGCAACCCGCTGGGCAATGTGACGGACGTGGCCAAGCTGGCCGAGATCGCGCACGCGCACGGCATTCCGCTGATCGTCGATAACACGGTACCGAGCCCGTACCTGTTCCGCCCCATCGAGCATGGCGCCGACATCGTCGTCCACTCGCTGACCAAATACCTGGGCGGCCACGGCACCACCGTGGGCGGCGCCATCGTCGACAGCGGCAAGTTCCCGTGGGCTGAGCACAAGGAACGCTTCAAGCGCCTGAACGAGCCGGACGTGTCGTATCACGGCGTCGTCTACACGGAAGCGTTCGGCCCCGCCGCCTTCATCGGCCGCGCGCGCGTCGTCCCGCTGCGCAACATGGGCGCGGCCATTGCCCCCTTGAGCGCCTTCCAGCTGATCCAGGGCATCGAGACCCTGGCCCTGCGCATGGACCGCATCTGCGACAACACGCTGGCCCTGGCCAGGCACCTGAAAAACCACCCGAAAGTCGCGTGGGTCAATTACGCGGGCCTGGAAGACCATCCGGACCACGCGCTGGTGAAAAAATACATGCAGGGCCGCGCCTCGGGCATTCTGTCCTTCGGCCTGAAGCTGGCCAGCGGCGAAGATCCCCGCGCGGCCGGCGCCCGCGTGCTCGACGCCCTGCAGCTGTTTACACGCCTGGTCAACATCGGCGACGCCAAGTCGCTGGCCACGCACCCGGCGTCCACCACGCACCGCCAGCTCAATGCCGAAGAACTGGCCAAGGCGGGCGTGTCCGAAGACATGCTGCGCCTGTCCGTGGGCATCGAGCATATCGACGACTTGCGCGCAGACCTGGAGCAGGCCTTGAACGCGGCGTAAGCGTCTTCCCACCCCGCCCGCAGGGGGCTTCATGGCATAATCGGCAACATGAACTCCCCGCTCCCATCGCCGGAACAGACTGCGTCCGGCCTGTTCCGCGCCGAATATGCGCGGCGCATGAATGCCGTGCTCGATCATATCGACCGCCACCTGGACACGCCGCTGGACCTCGCCCAGCTGGCCGAGGTCGCGCATTTTTCCCGTTTCCACTTTCACCGCGTGTTCGCCGCCTGGATGGGCGAGACGCTGGGCGACTATGCGCGCCGCCGGCGCCTGGAAACGGCCGCCCTGCGGCTGGCCTGCCGCCCTGACGAAGCGATACTGGACATCGCGCTGGCGACGGGCTTCGGCTCCGGCGAAGCGTTTGCGCGCGCCTTCATGCTGAAATTCGGCTGCACGCCGACGGCCTGGCGCGCCGGCGTGGCCGCAAAAAACGCTGCCATGCTCGCGGCCATGCGGCTGCGCCGGCAAGATAGCAATCCGGATCAGGCCATGCGCAATCCCGGTCAGGAAAACGGGCCGAACTTCCAGCACCATGACGACTCCAATCCACTTCACAGAGAGAGTCCCATGCAAGTCACCATCCTCGACCTGCCGCCCGCCACCGTGGCGTGCCAGCGCCATATCGGCCCTTACGGTCCCGCCATCGGCGCCTTCTGGCGTGACACCGTCGCGCCCTGGATGCAGTCGCACGGCCTGGGCGACGCGGTCTGCTACGGCATCGGCCATGACGATCCCGGCATCACGCCGCCGGACAAATGCCGCTACGACGCCTGCGTTGCCGTGCCCGATGGCTTCCACTCGGGCGGCCGCGCCAGCATCGCCACCCTGCCGGGCGGGCGCTATGCGGTGGCGCAATTCAAGGGGCCGTCCAGCGCCATCGCCGACGCGTGGACGCGCATGACGCGCGAATGGCTGCCGTCCAGCGGCCTGCAGTGGGACGAGCGGCCCTGCTTCGAGCGCTTTTCCGCCGCCACGGCGCTGGACCCGGCCACGGGCGAATTCTCTTGCGAGATCTGCATCCCCGTGCGGCCCCTGTAACGCCGGCGCGCGGCGCTGGCAGCCCGCCTGTCAGCCTTTGACACCGTAGCGCGATGCCGGCTTGCCGCGCATCGCGCCCGCGAACAGGGCCAGGCGGGCCGCGTCAAAGCGCTCCCACAGCTCCTGCTCTTCCACGGAAGGCAGGGTCACCAGTTCGCCCTGGTCCAGGCCCGCCAGCGCCGCATCGACGCAGTCTTCCGCGCGCATGATGGTGGCCTGGTCCAGCTGCGCCAGCGGCACGCCGCTCAATTCCCAGATTTCCGTCGCCGTCGACGCGGGCAGCACCAGCTGCACCCGGATGCCCGTGCCGGCCAGTTCCTGCTGCAAGCCCCGCGTGAAATTCATCACATAGCCCTTGGTGGCGCTGTAGATCGTGCTGACGGGCAGGATATGGAAGGACAGCACGGAACCGATGTTGACGATGGTGCCGCTGTTGCGCTGCTTGAACTGCGGCAGCACGGCGTAGCTCAGCTCCGCCAGCGCGGTGACGTTGACCTTGTCCATCGCGGCGATGCCCTCGCGGGGCGCATCCACCACGGCCCCCAGGGTCGAGGCGCCCGCGTTATTCACCAGCATGGTGATGGCGGCGTTCGACGACAGCTCGCCGGCCACGCGCCGCAAATCATCCGCGTCGGCCAGGTCTGCCGCCATGGCGCGCACGGCCACGCCATATTTTTCCGCCAGCGACTTGGCCAGCACGCCCAGGCGCTCGACCCGGCGCGCCACCAGGATCAAGTCGAAGCCGCGCGCGGCCAGGCGCTCCGCGTAGACGGCGCCCAGGCCGGAGGAGGCGCCGGTGACGAGGGCCGTGCCCTGCGTAGTGTTTGTGCTCATGATGGTTCCTTTAAGGTTTTCAAATTGAAAATGCATGGATAGCAAGCATGATGATTATCATGCTTTGGCACGACATTAAACATGACGATCATCATGATTAATGTCGCAAGCATGACGTACGTCATGTATGATGTCAACAGAAATTAATTGATGACCCGGAGCACGCCATGCGATACCCAGCCGCCGAGACGGCAGAAAAACACCAGCGCATCCTGCAGGAAGCGGCGCGCCTGTTCCGCGAACAGGGCTTTGACGGCGTCAGCGTGGGACAGATCATGCAGGCGACGGGACTCACGCACGGCCCTTTCTACAACCACTTCGCCTCGAAGGAAGCGCTGATGGCGGCAAGCACCCTGCACGGCTCGGAACATTCACGCGCGGCGCTCGATGCGGCAACCGGCAGCCCGGAAGCCATGCGCCAGTATGTGCGCGATTATATGAGCGCGGCCCACCGCGATGCGCCGGGCAACGGCTGCCTGCTGGCGGCACTGGCCGGCGACGCGCGCAAGCAGCCGGCCGTGCGCCCCGCCTTTGGCATCCACCTGCAATCGATCATCGGCAAGCTGGCGGCGCATTTCCCGTGGCGGAAAAAACGCAATCCCCGCCAGGACGCCATCGTCATGCTGTCGGCCATGGTGGGCGCCGTGGCGCTGGCGCGCGCCGTCGATGATGGCGCATTGTCGGACGAGATCCTGGCGGCGGTACAGGCCGCGTATGCGCCTACGCCGCCAGCACCTGCGCCACCTGCCTGACCCGCTCGTCCACGGAACCAGCGACATGGACAAAGGCGATCCCTCGCCGCGCCAGCTCCGCCTGGTACCACGCATGCTGGCGCAGCCGGAAGCTGTCGTCGCGGCGCGTGCCATCCTGGATGAAGGGAAAATCGGGCGCGCACAGCACGACCAGGTCGTAATCATGGCCGGCCAGCTCCAGCAGTGCCGCTTCCGCCCGGCCAAACATCTCGACGCAGTAAAAATACGTGGTCAACGGCGACGTGTCGCAGAACAGCCAGCGCCGCGCCTGTCCGGCAGCGGCGGCTTCGCGCTGCAGCTGCTCCCTGCCGATCTTCAGCAGATCGTCATAGGCCAGCACGCCATCCTGGCTTTCCCACAGTTCGCGGCCATACTCGGCCACCCAGGCCGTGTCGAAATGCCGCGCCAGCGCTTGCGCCAGGGTCGTCTTGCCGCTCGACTCGCCGCCCAGCACGCACACGCGCCTGACGAAACTGGCGCGCACGACAGGCGATAACAACGCGCCGTGCGCATGCGGGTCCTGCCGCACCAGCGTGCCAGACACGGGCACCAGTGTCCTGGCCTGGTCCACGCTGACATGCGCCACGGCGCCCTGCGCGTAATGCTGCTGCAGCACCCGGGCAAAGCCGGGGCCGTAGTCTTCGCTGCTGAAGACGGCATCGACGGGCAAGTCCAGCACCGTCCAGCACAGCCAGCCCATGAAGTGGCGATGCAGCTCGCCGTCGTCGTCGTTATGCGGCAAGGTCCGCGCCGGCACGCCGCGCGCCGCGCACAGGGCGGCCAGGCGCGCGTCGTCGAGCACCACGATGTGCGCCTGCGGAAATTGCGCGCGCAGCCAGCCTTCACGGCGCGCCGGCTCCAGCCCTGGGAATTCCGGTTTCGTGTAGCTGACCACCAGCAGTTCCCCGCAAGCCTGCGTGGCACGCCGTATCAATAGTTCATGGCCCAGGTGCAGCGGGCAGAATTTGCCCACCACGAGGCCCCTTTTATACGTGCTCATACTGCCGCTTCCCGCAAATCCGAAGTGTATTGAATGATCTTGTCTTCCGCCAGCAAGGTCTCGACGGCGACGGCGCCGAAAAACGGCGCGAGCAAGGCGCGCGCCCGGCCTGCCTGCGGCATGGCGTTCGGCGCCAGACGCAGCGCGATGCTGCCATCCCCATGCTGGTGCACGCCAAACACGGCGATGGCCAAAGGCTTCAGGGCGTGCGTGATGTCGATATTATTGATCCACTCGCCCTGCGCCGTGCGGTAACGCAGGGGGCTGCGGCCCGCCAGCCCCACCAGCACGGGACCATGCGGGCCATGCGCCAGCGATGCGTAGTCGCCCGTGCGATAGCGCACGAGGGGCAGGCAGAAATTGAAACCTCCTGTCACGGTGATTTCGCCGCGCTCCCCGTCGGGCACGGCCTGGCCGTCGCCATCGAGGATTTCCACGTACAGCCGGTGCTGCAGCAGCACGTGGCCGCCCGCCCGTTCGTCATACACGGCGACGGGCCCCACCTCATTGAGCGAATAGATGTCGAGTACGGGGCAGCCGAAAGCCGCCTCCAGTCGTGCGCGCATGCCGGGCAGGAGCATCATCGAAACGGACAGCAGCGCGGCCGGCTTGTGCGCCATGGGCAAGGTAAGCAGCTCGGCAAACGAGATGGGATCGCCCGCGATCAGCTCGGGCGCCATGGCGTCCAGGTAGCGCGCGCGGTCGTCCGGATCGCGCCAGTCGTCCGGATGCAGGTTGATCTTCGCCAGCCCCGACTCGTTCATCGTGGGCGTGACGGAGACATAGGTGAAGCAGCGGCGCTGGTGCCCCAGCAGCATCACGCCCACCTGCCCCGCGCCATGGCGCAGGGTCACGCCGAAGCGCGCCAGCGCGCGCTTGTGGAAGGCCAGGTAGCGCCCCGCCACCAGCGGGTGCGAGGCGATCAGCAGCGGATGGCCCGTGGTGCCCGTCGTCTGGAAATTGATCATGCGCGCCAGGTCCGCATCGTCGGGCACGAAGGCGGCGATGTCATGCGCCAGCTCGGCGCGGCTGACGGGCTGTACGTCCTGCAAGCGCGCTGGCGGCGAACCGCAGGCGCGGTAATGCGGCACCGTGGCATACGTCGCCTTGAGGAACCCCGGCAGCCAGGCTGGCGGCGCATTGGCACTCCAGCCGATATCCGCCTGCACGACTTCCTGCTCGTAGGCGCGCAAGGCCGCCACTTCCGCCGCCTGCAGCTTGTTGCCGCTGCGGTTGCGGTAGCGGGGGGCCGCGGGATGGCTGCGCAGGGTTTCCAGCATGCGCGCGCCCGCCGGCGTCAGGGTGGGACAGTAGTCGCGGTCCGATTCCCACGCGCCGGCGGGCAGGTTGACATCCACGCTCATTCGCGCGACCACTTGTCGGCCGATTCCTCGGCCGCCTTCTTCGCCAGCGCTTCGCGGATTTCCCGCGCGCGCTGCTCGGCCAGCCGGCTCGCTTCGAGCAGGCGGCGGCGCTCCGTGCCGCTGATGGCGGACAGCCTGTCCGTGGCCTGCGCCACGCTTTCCTGCGCGGGACGGAAACCCAGGCGCGCCAGCACCATGCGGGCCAGCTCCTCGCGCCGCTCGGGGTCTTGCGTGAACTGGTGGGCCGGCGTGGCAGCGGCCAGCTCGCGCGCCGCCTCGCCCAGCACCTGCAGCAGA
Source organism: Janthinobacterium sp. (assembly GCF_009923995.1). Lineage (GTDB taxonomy): Bacteria > Pseudomonadota > Gammaproteobacteria > Burkholderiales > Burkholderiaceae_D > Janthinobacterium. Next base: position 106,476 of record NZ_RFSK01000008.1, read on the forward strand.
TCCTGCTGCGCCAGCCGCTGGCCGATGAACCACGCGTCGGCCAGCAGCCAGCACGCGATCATGGCCAGCGCCAGGCGGTTGCGGTCCGCCTTCACCTGCGCGCCGATAAACCCCTGCAGGGACGCGGCCGGCGCGCGGGCACCATGCAGCAGCAGGATGTCGTTGACGAGCGCCGCCACGGACACGGCCTGCGCGTTGGCGACGCCGGCGATGCGGGGCTCGGCGAGGAATTCGACGGGCGTGTCGGCCAGGCGGTGGGTCAGGGTTTCGAGGTCGGGACCGATTTGCATCATGATGTCCTTACCTTAACCCAACGGCAAATACTGGGGTCAGACCCGCCGGGTCTGACCCCGGAATTTTGCTGCGCATATTCATCTTGTTTAGCTCTTCACATAGTGCCTGCGGCTGAACGCCCGCGCAAAGTCCAGCAAATCCTCGTAGCGCTCGACGGCGTGGATATCCCAGCCCTGTTCGCGGCGCGCGCGCTTCAGATCGTCGTAGGTCTGCTGCAGCCACTTGTGGCTGGCCGCGCCATCCCAGTCGCGCGCCAGGTTCAGGGCCATGGTGCCGCCCGCGCCGCCCTGGGCCAGCGCCTTCGCCGCAATCTCCCAGCCGCTGTTGCCCAGTTCATCCTGGTCGAACATGGTGGTGATGCCGTCGTCGGAAATCATCAGGATGTGCGCGGGCCGTTCGCGCTTGCCCGCATACGTCTTGCCCAGGCAATGGATGGGGAAACAGGTGCCGCCGCCAAAAAAGCCCGTCAGCACGCCGAGGATCATGTCCTCGTCACGCACGAAACCGGGCGTCTGCATTACCTCGTTCTTGCCGCTCCACAGGGTCACCTGCACCTTGGCGCCCGCGCGCAGGGCCGACAAGGCGATGACGGCGCCGGCCAGGGTCAGGAAGGAGGTGTGCGCCTGCGGATTCTGCATGGAACCGGAACTGTCCACGTACATGTCCAGGTCGACGGGCACGGCGTCGATGGCGCGCGCCGGCTCGCGGCCATACACGCGGCGCACGGTCGTCACGCCCGGCACGGGGCGCGGCGACTGCAGCACCGATTGCAGCCAGTCGATGTCTTCCAGCGGGTCGCCGATCTCCCACGCTTCCAGCCCTTCCATCTGCGGCTCCAGCGACTCGGGCGCGGGGCGGCTGGGAAACGCCACTAGGTGCGGCAAGGCCCGCTCGCGGTAGTAGCGGATGGCGATTTCATGGTCGCTCAGGTCCACGCCCGACGCCTTCAGGATGTCGCCCAGTTCGAACGGCTCGCGCAGCTGGCCGCCACCGGGCCTGGCCGGCGCATCGCCCTGCGGCTCTTCGCCATCGAGGCCGGAAATACGCGTATCGTGCACGGGATGGATGGCGCCGTCCGCCTCGTCATCCTCGATCTGCTGCGCGCCATACGTCTGGCAGCCGCGCGCCGCGTCGCGCGTGTCCTGCAGATAGCGGCTGGGATCAAGGTTGCCACCCAGGGCATCCGTGTCTTCCACCAGGTAAGGCAGCAGCAAGGTGGCGAAGCGGCCCGCCGCCAGCATCCAGTCGTTCGCATACACGCGAATGAGCCGAGCGCCCAGCCAGGCATCCGTATCGAGCCGCTCGTCGGCCTGCCCTCCTCCCAGGTCTCCCTTCTCCAGCTGCCACAGGTTTTCATAGATGCGCATGTACAGGGTCCACACGCCGCCGCTGGCCTTCGCCTTGCCATCCGCCGCCCTGCCCTGCTGCAGCTTGCGGTAGATGTCCGCCATGCGCAGGTTCGCCTGGCGCTGCAGGCGGTCGTTGATGAACAGGTCCGTGTACAGGTTGGCCACCATGGGCGCGTGCTGCTCCAGGGTGGGCAAGGCGCGGCGCATGCGGGCCAGCAGGCGGAACTGGTCGGTGGCGCTGCCCGGCGCGAGGATGTGGTGGCCGATTTCATGGGCGAGGATTTCCAGCGCATAGTCGTCCAGGCCCAGTTCCGTCACCAGCGGCAAGTCGACGACCACGCTCTGGTCCAGCAGCCGGATCATGGCGAAGCTGCCGGACAGGCCCTGCTTGCCGGCTTCGACGCGGCTGGCGCACAGGCTGGGGTCGCGCAATCGCGTAAACTTGCTCCACACGGCCAGGGCTTCGGGCCAGGCGGCGCGCCAGGCGTCGATCAGCGCGATGTCGGCATCGTTCTTCATGCGAGCGGCAGCAGCCGGATGGCATGCGTCCACGGTGACGTGATGGCCAGGGTATGCGCATTCGCGACCATGCCGATGTCGCCGGCCGGCAGGTCGAGCGCGATGCTGCGCGCGCCGACGTGCACGGTGGCGCCATCGAGGCGCACGGATGCCGGCACGCCGGCTTGCGCCAGCTCAAATTCCTGCGCCGTGGCGCCATGCAGCACGGCGCCATAGGCGTCCGCCACCAGCAGATAATGGCGCTCCGCGCTGCGCACGACAAAGCCGTCCGGCGTGGCGCGCACCTGCGGCGGCGTGCCGAAGTCACCACCGAGGCCAGCGAAGCTGCCGAATTCCCGGCCATCGGCATTGCCGCGCCAGGGATTGGCCATGAGCTGCGCATGCACCTGCTGCCACTGCGCGCCCGGCTCGCCAAAGGCGGCCAGCGCCAGCGCGGGCGGCAAGGTGTCGGCGGCGGCCAGCGCGCCCTGGCGGAAATGTGCCACGCCGGCACGCCAGGCCAGCACCTGGCCCACGGCGCGCAACTGCGCCACGGTGGCGACCTGCGGTGCCAGGGCGGCCAGCTCGCGCTGCCACTGCGCGGGCCGCGCTGCCGCCACGGCGCCAAGGTGGATGGCGGCGTTGCTGAGCATGCCCAGCACCTCGACGGGCGCCGCCGCCAGCAGCGGCGCAAACGACGGCGCCAGCTCGCGCCACACGGTATTGAGGAAGGGATTTTTCGCCGCCGGCCCCGCCAGGCCGTGGCCCACCAGTTCCAGGGCCATGTCGTAGGCGGCCAGGGTGACGCTGCCCGCGCGCTCGGGCGCAGCGGCGGCCACGGCCGCCACCAGCGGATCGACGCCGTCATGCAGAAAGGCGCCGAAGGCGGCCATGTCGAGCGCGGGAAAGCGCCGGCGCGCTTCCGCGGCGCGGCCGTTGAACTGGGCACGGCCGCTGGCCAGGATGGCCGCAAAGGCAGGAGAAATCATGGATCCTCCTCAATCGCTATGCGAAAAATGCAGCAGATAGCGCTCGTTCCCGGATTCGAACGCGATCTCATCCCAGTGAATCGCATACCAGACACCAGGCGGCAAGGTCATCGTCACCGCGTGCATAGTGAATCCCGCCAGCGACATGTCCAGCGCTTCGAGGAAGGCGTTGACGAGGCAGGCGCGAAAACGCTCCGGCGGCGCCGCCTGCATGTGCTCCGACGAGAAGAACCAGCGCTGGCATGCCTGCTCCAGCTGCGCGCGCCCGCACGGCGCCACCGTGATCTGCCACAGGGGCGCCGGCAGTGCGCGTGCCGGGGCGCTCGCATGCAAGGCGAAATCCTCGATGCGCAAGCCCAGCGCCGTGGCCAGGTCGGGCGCGTCGGGCAGGCGCTGCAGCTCATAGCTCGCGCACAGGTCGCTGGCCTCGCTGTTCAACCTGGCCAGCGCGTCGAGAAAGCCCCGGCAGTGATCGATGTTCAGCGCGTCATTCATTGCGAACGCAGCCAGCTGCGGTAATTCGTATAGCGCTGATGCAGATACTTCAATTTCAGCAGGTCGTCGTACAGGGGGCCATACAGCTTGCGCCCCTTCGTGCGCTCGCCGATCAGCTTTTCGATGCGGTTCAGGCGCGCCAGGGTGTCGCGCTCGCTCACGCCGTCGAGGCCCAGGTCGAATTCCGCGGACAGCACCCCCACGGGATCGTCGCGGTCCAGGTCCAGGCGGTTGAATTCATCGTTGGACAGGTCGAACAGGCGGCGCAGCCAGCCCAGCCTGTCGCTGCGGTAGGCGGCGTTTTCCGGCAGCGCGAAGAATGGCGCGTCCGGGTCCGGCTGCAGCTTGTTATGCAGGACGAACGGCAATACCTGGCGCAAGTCGTCCAGCGCCACTTCACCATTGCCGCGGAAGTAGGCCATGGCCTTGGCGTAGATCAGCAGCGCCATCAGGGTGCGCACGGAAATGCCGTTGAGGGTCTGGCAACCGAGGTCCTTCAGGCGATCGCGCCCATTGTCGGCGGCCTGCGCGGCGCCACGATCGGCGCCAGCCAGGCGGGCCGTATCCTTGGTCATGTATTCGAACTGGCCGCCCGCCGTTTCGAACAGCTCGAACTGGCTGGCGAAAAATTCCAGGCGGCGGCGCACGGCCTCGGGCACGACAACCTGGCGGATATCGTTGCCAATCTGGTCCACTTCTGCTTCCGTGAAGATGATCTCGGGCGGCACCAGCTCTTCGGGGCGCACATTTTCTTCCACGCGCAGCAGCAGCTCATTTAAAAAGCGGGGGTTGAAGGCCAGCGCCTGCACCGTCACGTCGACCCGGTCGCGCAGCGCCTCGATCACCTGGTAGGTGCCGCCGCCCTGGTCGTCGTTGGCCGTCAGATACCAGGCCGCTTCCGGGCACTCGTAGATATGGTTCAGCACTTCCGCGTAGTTGTCGCCCATGACGGTGAGCAGCGCGCTTTGCGTGCGCGTGGGGATGCGGTTGTATTCATCGACGATCTTCACGCGCATGCCCAGCCAGGCACGCCAGGCGATGCGGATGTCGTCCATGCTTTGCGCGTTAACCAGGTCCGCCGGCAGCGGGTTGCCCAGCAGGTCGGCCACCGTCATCTGCGGGTGGCCATGCTGCATGGCGCGCTTGACTTCCTTGACGGTGGAACCGGCCAGCACGCCCATCAACAGGGCGCTGGCCGTCTTGCCCCGCCCCGGCCCGCCGACGAACAGGCATTTGCGGCGCGTGGCGAAGGTCAGCAGGGGCAGCAGAATGAAGCTGGAATAGCTTTGCGCCGACGGCAAATTCAGGGTGCGCCGGCTGTCGCCCACGGCATACGTCTGCGACGGGCCGTCGTTGTACTCGATGTCGTAATGGGGGCTGATGATGGCGTGGTTGACGATCCAGAAATAGGCCTGGCGCAGCTTTTCATCGAAAGGCCGCGCTTGCGCCTCGCCGTCGCCGCCCAGCGCGATGGGTCCCTGGTACAGGTCCGCCACGTCGAACCGCCGCGCGGCAGGCGCCGCCTTGGGCTTGGTGGGGGCTTGGGACAGGCGCTGGAACAGGTTAAAAGCGGACATGATTGGTTGACGCCTGCAAAAACCTGCTGCGCGTCGGTATTTACGGCCGGCGATGCTCACTGTGCATCCGCACAGTTGCGCTTCTCGGCCGTAACTTCCTTCCGCTCGCTACGGTTTTGGCAGGCGTCATTATTTAATGTGGAAACGAAATTATTGCATACCGCCCCAGTTACGCCTTGTTCAAATCAACAAGCGTCTCTTCCCCCTTGCGCCAGCGCCACCAGCCCAGCGCCACGCAGGCCAGCAGCAGGGCCAGCAAGCCCGCCACTTCATGGCGGATTTCATACAGCGAGGCACCCATCTGGTTGAGCGCAACAAAGCCCTGGATGCCGGCCGTGGATGGCAGCAGCCAGCGCAGCCATTGCAGCACGACGGGCATGGACGATATGGGCCACGTCAGCCCCGCCAGGAACAGCACGGGCATCGAGGTGGCGATCATCAGCTGCGTGCCCCGCTCGCGCGTGCGGAAGAGCATGCCCAGCAGCATGCCGAAGGCCGCCTCGCACAGCGAGAACAGCACCAGCAGCACGAGCATGCCGCCGAAATTGCCGCCACGGGGGTAATCCTGGAACCAGAAGACGAAGCCGAAGAAATAGCAGCAATTCAGGAAGGCCACGGAAGCAAACGCCAGCAGCATGCCCGCGTAGCCACCGGCCGTGCGTTTTCCTGCCAGAGGGAAACTCTTGCGCTGGTACCAGGTGCCGAACAGCATGGTCATGCCGATCAGCAAGGTCTGCTGCACGATCAGGGTAGCCACGCCGGGCACGACGTAGGCGCCATAGCCTTCGCGCACGTTAAACAGGGGCACGGCGTCGAAGGCGATGGGCGAGCGCTGCTCGTTGGCCTGTACCGTCGACGGCGTGCCCGCCCCCAGGCGTTTCAGTTCGATGCCGGCCGACACCGTGCCCACCACTTCGGCCAGGCCATTCAAGGCCACCTTGTTCAGCATCAAATACAAGCCATTGCCCGCCACTTGCGCGTGGGCGGCGCGCCCGGCCAGCACGTCCGTCTGCAAGCCGTCGGGAATGATCAGCACGCCCATCACCTGGTCGCGCCACAATAAATCCTGCGCGACGGGCAAGTCCGGCGTGACGGCGATCACCTGCAGCGAGGGGTGGGCCATGGCAAAGCGCGTCAGCTGGCGCGACATGGCGCTGCGGTCCTGGTCGACGACGGCCACGGGCACGCGCTGGACGATTTCCGTCGAATACGGCAAGGGATAGAAGAACGAGTAAATGATGCCGCCGATAAACAGCAAGGTCAGCGCGCCCTTGTCCGTCAGCATGGCGCGCCACGTGGCGCGGAAGGCGGCCCAGCTCATGTGCGCCCCCAGGCGGTGGGCGCGTTGGCGCGGCGCGCCAGCAGGAACAGGCCCACGGCGCCGCAGCCGATGGCGATACCGGCCAGTATCAGCATTTCCTGCACGCCATAGCGCCACGGCGCGCCGGCCAGCCAGTATTTCGTTTGCAGCTGCAGATAATGCGTGAGCGGCAAGGCTTCGGCCCACGCGCGCGCCGGCGGCGGCATGGACAGCAGCGGAAAAGCCTGGCCTGCGAAGGCGAATGCCGGCGCCGTGATGAACGCGGCGCCGGACAGGGCCAGGCGCATGGACAGGGTGGCGGCGATGAGCAAGGTAGCCAGGCCGCAATAGGCCAGCACCAGCAGCAGCATGCTCAGCAGCAGCGCCGGCAAGCTGCCCGCCACGGCCCAGCCCCGCGCCAGGCTGAAGAACAGCAAATACAGCAGCGCCAGCGCCACATAGGCGATGAGGGGGAACAGCAGCTTGGCGCCCACGGCGCGCGGCCAGCTGCCCTGGGCCGAGGCCAGCCATTGGGGCACGGTGCCGTCGCGCAATTCGCGCCCGATGCTCGTGACGATGGCGACGACGATGAAAATCTGCAACATGGACGGCATCAGGGCCAGCGTGAGGAAGGCTTCATAGCTGATGTTTTCGTTATATAAACTGTTCAGGGTGGTGCGTATCGGCTCGAACTGGGCCGCCGCCTGCAGGGGCGCCATGCCCTTCTTGACGCGGGCCGTCATCTCGATGCCGGCCGACAAGGTCGTGCTGACCGTGCGCACGTCGCGCAGCAAGGCGCCCGCGTGCGAGGAAAACTGCGCGTTGTACAGCCATTGCACGGTGGCCTGGCGGCCGCCCAGCAATTTCTTCTCAAAATCACCGGGGATCACCAGGTAGCCGAAGGCCGTGCGTTCGCGCAACTGGTGCAAGGCATCGTCGCTGGAGGCCACCTTCGCCGTCACGGCGATGCCGGGCGAAGCGTCGAGCCAGCGCGTGAGCTGGCGCGACAGGGTGGAGTTATCGTTATCGATGACGACGATGGGCAAGTCGCGCGCGATGCCGGCGGAAAACACCAGCCACAGTATGCCGCACAGCAATACGGGTATCCAGCTGAGCATGCCCAGGTCCCAGAAATCGCCGCGCAGCCGCGCCCATTCGCGCGCCAGCGCCGAACCCAGCCCTTTATCCGCTTCGCTCATCGGCTATCAGAGCGGCGGAAACACGACCGACATGCCCGGGCGCAAGCCATCGACCTTGATGGCAGGCCGCAGGCGGATTTCAAACGTGCGCAAGTCCGTGCCGCCCGGACGGGCCGCGCGCCAGGTGGCGAAGTCCGGCAGCACGGCCACGGAACTGACCTTGAAGCTCAGCTGCTGCTTCAAGGCCGGCACATTCGCCGTGTGCGTGCTGCCCATGGAAAACGCGCCCATTTCATCCTCGCGCACCTGCAGCACGGCCCAGGCGTCATCGAGGTTCACCATGGTAATGACGGGGAAGCCTTGCGGCGCCAGTTCGCCGGGCTGGATCTGGATCTTGCTGACCTGGCCCGCCACCGGCGCGGCGATCTTCGTTTCGGCCAGGGCGATTTCCGCTTCCGTCAGCACGGCGCCCACCTGGCGCGCCTGGGCGGCGGCGGCCGTCTTGTCTTCCGGCCGGGCGCCTTTTTGCGCCATGTCATATTGCGCGCGGGCCGCCTGCGCCAGCTGCTCGGCGGCGCGCCACTGGGCTTGCGCCTCGTCGCGCTTCTGCTGGGCGATCACGCCCTGCTCGTACATATTGTTGACGCGGGTATAGGTGGTCTTGGCGATGTTCGCGCCCGTCTGCGCCCGTTCCCAGTTGGCTTTCGCAGCGGCAACTTCCTCGGGACGCGCCCCCGCTTCCGCCTTCTTCGCCACGGCATCGGCCGCCTGCGTGGCCGCCGTCGCCTGCGCGATCTTCGCCTGCACTTCCGGGCTCGTCAGCTGGAACAGCAGCTGACCCTTGGCCACGTTCTGGCCCAGCTTGACGTACAGCTCGCCCACCCGGCCCGGCACTTTCGACGACACATTGACTTCCTGCGCATCCATCTGTCCCTGCAGAGGCAGGCGCTGGGGCTGGAAAGCCTGGTACAAGCCCCAGCCGACGAAGGCCAGGACAATGACGGCGCCGACTATGGCCAACGGTTTTTTGGATGTGCTCATTATTTGGTGTCCACAGGTAATTGGATGTCGGCCGCTGCCGCCAGGCTGCCCAGGCGCTGCGTCTCGCCCGTCGCTTCCAGCAATTGCGCCAGTCCCATCACATAGTTATAGGCCGTCTGCGCCCGCTGGGTCTCGACCTTGGCCAGGTTCAGGCGCGCATCGACCACTTCCAGCGACGTCACCTGCCCTTGCTGGAAGGCCACCGTCTGCAAACGGATATTTTCGCGCGCCAGCTCCACCGACGAGGCCGTGGACAGATACTGGATGCGGGCGTTTTCCAGCGCGCGCCAGTTCTTTTCGATCAGGGTGGGAATGTCGCGCTCGGCCTGGCGCGCCACCACTTCCACCCGCTCCTGGTCCAGCTTGGCGGCGGCTATCATCTTGCCCGTGTTGATGCGGTGCACCAGCGGCACGGCCACGACGAGGCCGATGGCCCAGTTCGAGCGCACGAGCTTTTCGCTGCCGCGGTTCAAGTTGTAGTTCCCGATGGCAAACACCGTGGGCGTGTATTCCTTGCCGTGCAGCTTCAGGGCCTGTTCGGCCTGCGCGCGCTTGCTGTCGATCTTTTTCCAGTTCGCGTTTTCGCGCATGCCCGTGCTGATGAACGATTGCAAGGTGCCGACGGGCAAGCTGTTGACGAACAAGGGCGTGCTGGGACGCACTTGCGTATTGACGGCGAGCAAACGGTCGAGTGCCACCTGGGCGATTTCCTCGTCGCTGCGCGCCTGCGCCTCGTCGCTGCGGGCGCCGTCCAGCGCCACGTCGGCGCGCAGGCGCTCGGCGCGCGAAATCAGGCCGCCCTTTTCCAGCCTGGCCGCGTCGCGCTGGTGTTCCGTCACGCCGGCCGTCACTTCGGCCCGCACGGCGACGACGCGCTTGGCCAGCAGCAGCTGGAAATAGCGCTGCGCCACCAGGGTGGCCAGCTGCTCTTCCGCTTCCACGCGCTCCGCCTGCGCCGCCTGGGTCAGGCTGGACGCGAGTCCCTTGACGGCGTCCAGGCGGCCGCCCGTGTAGATGGGCCACATGCCCAGCAAGCCGAACGAGGTCAGGTCCGTCACCACTTCGCGGCTGAGGGAATTGGGAATCTGTGGCTTGGGCAAGCCGGGAATGGGCGGCAGCACGGATTCGATGCCGCCCACCACGCCGGACAGGCCGCTCGTATCGATGTTCAAGTCCGTCGACAGGCGGCCACGGAACGCCGTCAAATCCACCGAGGGGCCGTCGATGTTCGACAGCGCCTCGGCCTTGAGCGTTTTGGCACGCACGTCGAGCACGGCACCTTGCACGGCACCCGAGGCGGCAGCGGCTTGCTGCAGCGCCTCGTTGAAACTCAAAGGCGCGCCGGCCGGCACTTGCGCCAGCGCTGGCAAAGCGATACTCAGCGCGCCAGCCAGTAATAAATGTCCTTGCAATCTGCCCATGTAGCGTCCAGTCAATGAATGAGGGGAAAGCACGGGATTGCCATGTTTATACTTTCACAATAGCAATTATATGCAAGGAAGTCCATTCCAGCCTGCACTGGAGGAAAGTGTCGCTTCCACGCAAAAACGGGCGCCTCTTGCGGGGCGCCCGTGGTCATCAATCAAGCATGGAGAAACTTACTTTTTCGACTTCTTGTCGCCCTTGCCGCCCTTTTCCTTTTCAAACAGGGCAAAGAATTCCGACGCCATGCCACGGATGGCGCGGCCGATGTTGGCGTAGTCGTACTCGTTCAGGTTGGCGAGGGAAACCCGGCCCGACGGGTGCGTGGTGCCGAAGCCCCGGCCCGGCAGCAGGATGACGCCCGTTTCCTCGGCCAGGCGGAACAGCGCCTCGTTCGGTTTCAGTTTCTTCAGCAGCCACTGCGAGAATTCCTCGCCATGCATTTGCGCGGCCAGCGATTCCATGTCCAGCAGATGGTAGTAACGTACGGAGTTGGCGTCGTGCACCATCGGCAAGCCCAGTTCGCGGTACAGCGCCTGCTTGCGGCGCAGCACGATATGTTTCATCGACTGCTTGTACTTTTGCTCCTCGTCCATCAGCGAGAACAGGGAGAACAGGGTCATCTGCGCCTGCACGGGCGTGGACAGGCCGGCCGTGTGGTTCAGCGCCACGGTGCGACTGTCGGCCACCAGGCGGTCGATGAATTTGAGCTTGCGCGGCTCCGTCGTGATGGAATGGTAGCGCGCATCGAGCTGCTTCTTGACGGTTTCCGGCAGCTTGGAGATTTTTTCGTCGAGGATATTGTTCTCGTGCGTGGCCACCACGCCCATGCGCCAGCCCGTCGCGCCGAAGTATTTCGAGAACGAATACACGAGGATGGTGTTGTACGGGCAGATGGCGAACAGGGAGACGAAATTATCGGCAAACGTGCCGTACACGTCATCGGTCAGGATGATCAGGTCAGGCCGCTTCTTGATGATCTTGGCGATGTATTCCAGGGTCTCGTCGTCGATCTTGACCGAGGGTGGATTGCTGGGGTTGACGAGGAAGAATGCCTTGACTTTCGGGTCGAGCAGCTTGTCCAGCTCTTTCTTTGTGAATTGCCAATTGTTCGATTGCGGCGCATCAATATGCACCGTGTTCAACTGGTAATCATTGAGCTGCGGGATCTCGATGTAGGGCGTGAAGATCGGCATGCCCAGGGCGATGGTGTCGCCTTCCTGGATGATGTGGTTCGATTTCAGGCTGGCGAACAGGTAGGTCATGGCCGCCGTGCCGCCTTCGACCGCATACATGTCGAAATTGCCGACGAAGGGGTGCTCGCCCACCATTTCGCGGTGAATATACTGGCCGACGATTTTCTCGGACAGGCGCAGCATGCGGTCCGGCACGGGATAGTTACAGCCGAGGATGGCTTCGCACATCTCGTAGATGAAGTCGCCCGCGCTCAGGCCCAGCTGGTCGCGCACGTAGGACACGGCCGCCTCGATGAAATGCACGCCCGGCGTGCCGTCGTTCTTGCGCACGAAGATTTCAAAGCGCGCCTCGATGCCGTCGCGCGTGGGGAAGCCGCCCACGCCTTCCATGTACACGTAGGAACGTTCCGCTTCCGTCATGGCGAACTGGCCGAATTGGAAGAAGCCGTGGCGTGGCGTCGTCGCCAGGAAATTCGGATTGCCGCGGCCCGCATTGAGCATCAGGCGGTTGCTTTGCTTGGCCGTCTGGATCAGCGCATCCTTGAGTTCGAATGGGCTCAACAGGGCGAGTTTGGCTGGGTTACTGAAATCCATTTCTGCTACTCCTTATTAGACAAGTGAGGAGGCCCCGTGCGGGCGGCCTGGATAGTACTGATACTCGCTGACTCAGACGAAGGCCACGACGAGCGGGCCCAGCAAGGTCAGGAAAACGTTGGCCAAGGCATAGGTGATGGCAAATGGCACGGTGGGAATGGAGTTCTGCGCCGCGTTCAGCACTTCGCCGAAGGCGGGATTGGCGCTGCGCGAGCCGGACAAGGCACCGGCAAACACGGCAACGTTGTCATAGCGCAAGACGTAGCGGCCGATCAGCATGGTCAATATCATCGGCAGGATGGTGACGACGACGCCCACGCCGAACAGGGTCAGGCCATGCTGGCGCACGGTTTCCACGGCTTGCAGGCCGGAGGTGAGACCGACGACGGCGACGAAGCCGGCCAGGCCCAGGTCCTTGAGGATCTGCACGGCGCCGCTGGGCATGTAGCCGAAGGTCTGGCGCTTGGCGCGGAACCAGCCGAACACGAGGCCCGACAGCAGCACGCCGCCGCCGCTGCCCAGGGTCAGCGGGATGGAACCGATGCGCGCCACCAGCAAGCCCACCAGCAGGCCGACGACGAGGCCGGCACCCATGTAGACGAAGTCCGTCTTGGCGCTCGGCACGATCATGTAGCCCACTTCGGCCGCCACGCGCTTGACGTCCTGCTCGGCGCCATAAATGGTCACCACGTCGCCCGTCTGCACGACGGTTTCCGACTGCATGGGCAGGATCTTGCCCATGCGGCTCAGCTGCACGACGAAGATGCCGTGACGCACGCCCGGCGCCGTCGCGTTGCGGATCTCGCCCACCGTCTTGTTGTGATAGATCTTGTTGGTCAGCACCATGTCGCGGCGCTGCATCACCAGTTCCATGCCTTCGACGGCATGCAATTCCTTGCCCAGCTGGGAAGACACGCTGAGCATGGCTTCGCGGCGGCCCACCAGCAGCACGATGTCGTCGGCGGCCAGCACCAGGTCCTGGCTGACGTCGATGACCTGGCCGTTGCGCTTCACGCGCTCGATGGTGATGGCCGTGTTCGGATTGGCGCTTTCGATGTCCGCCACGGAACGCCCGGCGCCCGGACCCACTTCATAGATGCGGCCGATGAGGTCGGGCGCGGCGGGCGTCTGGCCAGGTCCCAGCACCTGCACGCCTGCCTGCAGCGCCGTTTCCGCCTTGATCGCGTCTTCGCGGATGGTGCGGCCCATGAGCTTGGGCAAGATGTTGACGCAGACGATGATGGCCCCGAACGAGCCGAACACATAGGTGACGGCATAGCCGACGGCCACGTTGCCCTGCAGGCGCGCCACTTCGTCCGCCGCCAGGCCCAGCTTGGCGATGGCGTCGCCCGCCGTGCCGATGATGGCCGACTGCGTCAAGCCGCCCGCCGCCACGCCGGCCGCCAGGCCCTTGTCCAGGTCGAAGATCTTGGCCATGATGACCACCGTCAGCAGCGCCGTCACGGCCAGCACCACGGCCAGGATGATTTCGCGCACGGACTGGCGGCCCAGGGAATTGAAGAACTGCGGCCCGCTTTCATAGCCGACGGCATAAATGAACAGTGCGAACAGCACCGACTTGACGCCGGGATCGATGGCGACGCCCACCTGGCTGACGAGCACCGCCACCAGGAGTGAACCGGCGACGCCGCCCAGCTGGAAGGAGCCGAACTTGATCTTGCCGATGTAGTAGCCCACTGCCAGGGAGAGAAACAGGGCAATTTCAGGCGACTTCTTGAATAACTCGTGCAACCATTCCATGCTGACCGCCTTTCGTTTTGAAGGAATTCTTTACTGCGACGACAACTCTTTACTGCTGTCCCATGCGCCAGCCCCCGCCTCAGGCGTGCACGGAGCCGGCCAGGGCCACGATGAGCGGCCCCAGCAGGGGCAGCACGACGTTCGAGATGGCATACGTGATCGTGTAGCCCAGCAAGGGCGTGGAATTGCCGGCCGCGTTCTGCACGGCGGACAGGGCCGGCGTACTGCATTGCTGGCCGGCAATGGCACCCAACAGCACGGGCGCTTCCAGTTTCAGGAAAAAGTGCCCCACGCACAGCGAGATCGAGGCGGGAACGGCGGCGATCAGCACGCCCATCAGGGGCAGCGACAGGCCGTACTGGCGGATCAGGTCGATCGCCTGCGGCCCGGACGCCAGGCCCACGCAGGCGATGAAGGTGGCCAGGCCGATGTCTTTCATCATGTCCAGCGCGCTCGGGTGGATGCCCGGCATGCCCGGCTTCCTCGCCTGGTACCAGCCGAACACGAGGCCCGTCAGTAAGGCGCCGCCGCCCGTGCCCAGTGAAAAGGGAATGCCGCCCAGCTTGGCGGAAAAGCCGCCGATGTACACGCCCAGCACGATGCCGATGCTGGCATACACGATATTGCTGCGGTCGCCCGTGGGCACGCGCTTGCCGATGGCGGCCAGGGCCGTGTTCAGCTCGCGCCCTTCCGTCGTGCCGTACAGGCGCAGCACGTCGTCGCGCTGCAGGGCCAGGTCCGGCAGGGGCGGCATGCTGTGTTCGCCACGGATGACGGCCGCCACGTGCACGCCGGCGGGCAAGGCCAGCTGGCGCAGGGGCTGGCCCACGAGCGACGCTTGCTGCAGCACCACTTCGACGGCGGAAACGGCCATGTTCAGGCCCGTCGTGTCGGCAAATTCATCGCCGAGGATGGATTCGGCCGCCACCAGCGCGGGGCGGTGGCCGATCACCAGCACCTCGTCGTTGGCGCGCAGGCGCAGTTCCGGCACCAAGGGCAGGACCTTGCCATGGCGGCGCACGCGCGTGATGCTGGCGCGGCCCGCAAAAATGGTTTGCAGCGAGTCGAGGCGCCGTCCCGCGCCGCGGCTGATGCGGTAAGCCCGTCCCACCATTTCCGGCGTCGCCTGCAAGTCGTCGGCGCCCGCCTGCGCGCCGCCCATCTGCGCCCACAGCTTGTCCGCTTCCTCGCGCAGATTGACGCGCAGCAAGAGCGGGAAGATCTGGCTGGTGATGATGACGATGGTGATGAGGCCGAAGATATACGTGATCGAATACGCGGTGACGACGTTGGCCTGCAGCTCGGCGATGCGCGCCACGGGCAGGGCCAGCTTGGAAATGGCGTCCGTGGCCGTGCCGACGACGGCGGACTCGGTCGCCGCGCCCGCCATCATGCCGGCCGCCGTGCCCTGATCCAGGCCCATGAGACGCGTGGCCAGCAAGACCAGCGCCAGCACGGCCACCACTTCGATCAGGCAGAGTATGCCCAGACGCAAGCCCTTGGCATTCAGGTTGGCAAAGAACTGGGGGCCGCCCGCATAGCCGAGGGCAAAGATGAAGAGCATGAAGAAAACATTCTTCACGCTGGCGTCGAGCGTGATGCCCACCTGCCCGATCAGCAGCGCGGCGATCAGGGTGCCGCACACGCCGCCCAGCTGGATGGGACCGAAGCGTATCTGCCCCACCGCGTAGCCCAGCGCCAGCGCCAGAAACAAGGCCAGTTCCGGTACCTGGTGCAATACCGACGCGATCGAATCGAGCATGGGCAAACCTTCGAAAAGAGACGGATGGTTACTGAAAATCTGGGCGTTCTCAGGCTGGCAGGGGCTTGCTTTTGAACGGGCGCATACGTCCCGCGCACGACCTGCCATGGAGGTTTGTGCTGGGAAAATGTTGTAACGTGGAATTATGTTCGGCGAAAATTTTATAAGTGTCAACAGGTGTTCTGTTGAACTCGTCTTGCGTTTCATCAAACAAGCTGCGCACGATTGAATGACTTGTTTGACACTGATCAACAATACTATTAGTAATGTTTGGGACGGTACCAGAGTGCCTTGCGCGCCAGTGGTGTTTCCTCCGGCAAGTCGGGATTGAGCAAGTCCAGCACCTGCCGCTGCGGCAACTTCAGCCCGTCCGCGAGGCGGCCGAAATGGCGCTGGAACAAGTGGCCGAAGCTGCCATCGGCAAGCATTTTCTCCAGTCCCGTTTCAAGATGGCGCGCCAGCTCCGGCCGGTGCTTGCCGACAAAAAAATACAGGGCCGCCGGGTAGCGGATGACGAGGTGGCCGTCCAGCGCCAGCGGCAGCTGCGCATGGCTGGCCAGCTCGCTTTGCGCCTCGATTACGGAACGGGGAAAGTAATCGATGCGGCCCGCCGCCAGTTGCTGGAACAGGCCTTCGTAGGTGCTGGAAGTATCGATGCGCAAGCCATTCGATTGCAGGATGGCGGCATCGGGCCAGTCGCTCATCTGGCCGGCCGACAGGCGCGCCAGGTCCGCCAGGCTGCGCACCTGACGCAGCAGCTGCGGCTGGCGCGCCTGGATCAGGGCCACGCGCCAGCCGATGAGTCCCCGGTCGATGGGGATGCGCACCGGCAGCAGCTGGGTTTCGCGCGCGCGGCTGGTCATGGCCCAGACGATGTCCACGCTGCCCGACGCCGTGGCGATCTCCTGCATGGCGCGCGTCTGCACCATGCGCAAGGTGGAGCGGCGCAGCGCGTAAGCATGCCCCGAGCGTTCCAATGCCAGCTGCAGCAAGGCCGTGACATAGGCTTGCTGGGGATCGTCCAGCGCCTGGTGGCGCGGATAGACGAGCGCTTGCGGCTGCGGCACCGCGGCCGGGGCAGCCAGGACCCTGTCGAGCGGCCACAGGCAGGCAAGCATGAGCACGGGACGGCGCCGCATGGCCCCTCCTTTCCAGCGCTTTCATAGCGTTCTTATCAGAATGACAGTATCGCGCAGCGAGGATGGCTTGTCGACTGGAATATGGAAACTGTGTACAAAACAACAGCAATACACGGGAACACGGGACAGGGAAGAATTAATCCAGATCAATAAAAGCGCAAATAGAAAATAAATCTTGCGTGCGGCGCTGGACGGCATGCGCGCCCCTCGCCTACGCTGTTTTTTTATTTGAAAAACAAGAGGAACACATGCAAACAGCACGCTTGAACATCATCGGCATGGACCACGAGGGCTGCGCCGACCGGCTGACGGGCGCACTCGAAGCGGTCGCCGGCGTGGCCACCGTGTGCGTCTCGCTGGCCCGTCACGGCGCCACGGTGCAGTTCGACGAACGGCTGGCCACGCAGGAACGCCTGCTGGCGGCCGTCAACGACGCCGGTTTCATGGGCGAGGCGACGGAGGAAGAACAGCTGGCCTCGTGCAGCGGCGCCTGCGGCCACTGCCGCCACTGAACCCCGCCTGCCGCGCGCCTGCCGCTCACCCTCCCCGCGCACCCCGGTCGCGCAAATGGGCCAGCACGCGGCGTGGCCCCAGCGCATGCAGGTCGAACGGCGGCAGCTCGATGGCGTCGAGCGTATTCTTGAACAGCAGGCCCAGCTCCGTATCGCCTTCCAGGCTCAGGCGGCGGCTGAAGAACAGCGTGTCCGGGTCTTCCTGGCGCCGCGCCAGCAGCATCAGGTCGTGCACGCTGGCGGCGATGCACAGCTCCGGCACGTCCACATAGCGCTCGGCCACGAAGACCGTGCCCTGCCACTCGAAATCGAAGGCGATGCCCGCGTCCAGCAGGCGCAGGCGCAGGCTGCGCCCTTCCAGGCTGCGCCGCACGTCGTCGGGCAATTGCGGCGCCAGCAGGCGGTTCAAGCCCTGCACGAACAGCCAGGAAGCGGGATACGGCGGCAGCTTGGACAGCAGCTCGGCCAGCGGTTCGGGCAGGCGGTACGACGGTCCCCCCTTGCACAGGCCGGGCGCGGCGGCAACGGGCGCCGGGGCGGGAATGGGCAGTCTTTCCAGTTGCTCTTGCATGGTAGTTCCTTTCGAGGCGATCAATGGGCGGTGCGCTGTTCCATGCCGGGCTGGCCATGCCAGTAGCCGTCGCAGGCGCCGGCCGGCTGGCAGGCTGCCAGCTGCGCCTGGGCGCCGATGCCGCTGACCTGGCCGCGCCGGGCGCGGTCAAAGATGGCGATGACTTTTTCCGTATGCATGGCCTGCGGGCTGATGCGCGCCACGCCCACGCCCATGTCGCGCATGGCGTCCAGTTCGCGCACGAGGTTATAGACGAGTGCCGACTGCGTCTGCGTGCCATTCAGGACCAGGAACGGCACTTCGTCGCGCGTGCGCAGCAGCAGGCCATCCGGCTCTTCCAGGCAGCTGTAGCCGCAATCGTCCTTCGGCAGGTTGCGGTTGCGCGCCGTGAAGCAGCGCGCGGAAAAGGCCAGCGGCATGCGGCCATAGGCGAACACTTCCGTCTCCAGGCCGTCCGGCTTCTGGCGCTGCATTTCCGCCAGCGCCGCCTGCCCCATTTCCAGCGGCATCACCCAGCGCCGCGCGCCCAGGCGCGCCAGCAATTGCAGGCTGGGGCCATTGAACAGGTTCAGGTGGGGACCGGCGACGAAGGGCGCGCCCTTTTCCATGCAGTGCACGGCGCCCATGTCGTTCGCTTCGACGCCGTAGCGGCCATTGCCCGTGATGCGGCGCAGGGTCGCCAGCTCGGCGCCCGCCTCGATCAGCGCCTGCGTCGACAGCACCACCTCCTTGCCGGCAGCGGCCAGCATGTCGGCGATATCGAGCCAGTCGGCCAAGCGCAGCTCGTGCCGGCGCGAGCAGACGGTTTCACCGAGATACACGATATCGACGGCGGTGGCGGCCATCTGCTGGTAAAACTCGAAGACGGTGGCGCGCGGCCAGTAGTACAGCAAGGGGCCCAGTGAAAGCTTCAGCATGTTCATCCTTTATTTCCAAGATCTGTGGTACGCACCGAGGGTGTGCTGCTGCCCTTCGGCCAGCTTGTCCATGGCCGCCATCCAGCCCGGCTTGACGGCGTAGCGCGCATTGCCTTCGCGGCAGGCGTCGATCGCTTCGCGCCACACGCGCGTCACCTGCGCGACATACGCGGGACTGCGCTGGCGGCCTTCGATCTTGACGGCGCGCACGCCCATGGCGATCAGCTGCGGCAGCAGCGCCAGCGTGTTCAGGCTGGCCGGTTCCTCGATGGCGTAATATTCTTCGTCGTTGACTTCGAAGCGCCCCTTGCACAGGGTGGGATAGCTGGCGTTCTCGCCGGGCGCGTAGCGGTCGATCAGCACGCCGTTCAGGCGCGATTCCAGGCCCTGCGGTGTTTCCAGCCAGCGCACGGATTTCGCGGGTGAACACACGCCATGCGTATTCGGTGCCTCGCCCGTCGCATACGACGACAGCGCGCAGCGCCCCTCGACCATCACGCACAGGCTGCCGAAGCCGAACACCTCGATTTCGACGTCCGTCTTGGCGATCAGCTGCTCGACCTGGGCCATCGACAGCACGCGGGGCAGCACGGCGCGGGCGATGCCGAAGTGTTCGTGATAAAAATTGATGGCCTCGTAATTCGTCGCCGAGCCCTGCACGGACAGGTGCAGGCGCAGCTGCGGGTGGTGCTGCGCCGCGTAGGCCATCAGGCCCGGGTCGGCGACGATCATGGCGTCGATGCCGGCATCGGCGGCGCGGTCGATGGCGCTGCGCCACACGGCCCAGTTGTGCGGCTGCGGATAGGTGTTCAGCGCCAGCAGCACCTTGCGCCCGTACTGGTGGGCATAGCGCACGCCCTCGGCGATGGCCTTTTCGTCGAAATTGAGGCCGGCGAAATTGCGCGCATTGGTGGCGTCGCGAAAACCCAGGTAGACGGTGTCGGCGCCATTGTCGACTGCCGCCTTCAGGGCGGGCAGGCTGCCGGCGGGACAGACCAGTTCCAGCGGCCCGGCCACGCGGGTGGCGGTGGTTGCTTCAAGCATCATGATGTTCACTCCCGTGTCGGCTCAGGGTGCAGACTATAGCGCCGCGCAGGGCGCGCAGTCCTTGACGCAGGTGAAGGAATGCACGCATGGCGGGCGCGTGTTCCACTTGCTTGACCGCGCTGTAAAATGTCCCCCCTTATCCGATCCCGCCGACCGCCATGCCCCGCAAACCGCTGCTCATCTTCCTGCTGACCCTGTTCCTCACCGTGCTGCAAATACAGTGGGCGTCGCCCGCCGACGGCTACGATGCCGAGTCCCTCTCCATCCTCTCGCCCGAGGTGCTGGGCGCCTGGCCCGGCGTCCTGCTGCTGTTCCTGCAAGCCGTCTTCGCGCGCCGCCAGGTGTCCGCGCTGCGCCAGGCCAGCCTGTGCACGGGCATGCTGGCCGTCTACTGGCTGCTGGCCAATTACGTCACCTTCGACGCGCGGGTGGCCAGCTGGAGCACCTACTCGGCGCTGGAAATCTGGCTGCACGTGCTGCCCGCCTCCGTCGTCAGCATCGCCCTCTGCGGCGCCGCCTGGTTTGGCGCCGCGTGGCTGATCCTGCGCCAGGCGGGCGCGAAGAAAAGCCGCTGAGGCGCTTTTTTTCACCTGCATCAAGGATTCGGCAAGCCGCTGTGCGCGCCCTTTGACGTCACTACATTTAGTGATTAACCTCAATAAAAACACCGCATGTTGTGTTTATTGGAGGTTTCATGACGACAAACGCAGTTCCCACCCCGCGCGGCCAGGTCGATGTCGCCGCATCCATCAATGAATACCTGGAGCGGCGCGACTGGCGCGTGAACGCCAACGCCAACCAGGGCTATTCGCTGGGCGGCCTGATCCTCAATGTATCGGGCAAGGTCATCGCCAACTACTGGCTGGACCAGGTCTATCCGCCGGACGTGGGCGCGGCCCACCGCGAAGCGGCCCTGCACATCCACGACCTCGACATGCTGGCCGGCTACTGCGCCGGCTGGTCGCTGCGCACCCTGCTGCACGAAGGCTTGAACGGCGTGCCGGGCAAGATCGAGTCAGGCCCGCCGAAACACATGTCGAGCGCCATCGGCCAGATCGTCAACTTCCTCGGCACCCTGCAAAACGAATGGGCCGGCGCGCAGGCCTTCAGTTCCTTCGATACCTACATGGCGCCGTTCATCCGCCAGGACAGCCTGCGCTACGAAGACGTGCGCCAGTACATGCAGGAGCTGATCTTCAACCTCAACGTGCCGTCGCGCTGGGGCACGCAGACGCCGTTCACCAACCTCACCTTCGACTGGGTCTGCCCGGACGACCTGCGCGAACAGGTGCCCGTCATCGCCGGCCGGGAGATGGACTTCCGCTATGGCGAGCTGCAGGCGGAGATGGACATGATCAACCGCGCCTACATCGAGATCATGATGGCGGGCGATGCCAGGGGCCGCGTGTTCACCTTTCCCATCCCCACCTACAACATCACCGAGGATTTCGACTGGCACAGCGAGAATGCGCAACGCCTGTTCGAGATGACGGCCCGCTACGGCCTGCCCTACTTCCAGAATTTCATCAATTCGGAACTCAAGCCGAACATGATCCGCTCGATGTGCTGCCGTTTGCAGCTGGACCTGCGCGAACTGCTGAAACGGGGCAATGGCCTGTTCGGGTCCGCCGAGCAGACGGGTTCCCTGGGCGTGGTGACGATCAACTGCGCGCGCCTGGGTCATTTGTGGCGCGGCGACGAGCCGGCCCTGCTGGCGGACCTGGACCGTCTGCTGGAACTGGGCAAGACCAGCCTGGAAATCAAGCGCCGCACCATCGAGGACCTGATGCAGCAAGGCCTGTTTCCCTACACGAAGCGCTACCTGGGCACCCTGCGCAACCACTTTTCCACCCTGGGCGTGAACGGCATCAACGAGATGATCCGCAATTTCAGCGGCGACGCCCATGACATCACGACGCCCGAAGGCCATGCGCTGGCCGTGCGCCTGCTCGACCACGTGCGCACCCGCATGCTGCAATTCCAGGAAGAGACGGGCCATATGTATAACCTGGAAGCGACGCCGGCCGAAGGCACGACCTACCGCTTCGCGCGCGAAGACCGCAAGCGCTATCCCGCCATCGTGCAGGCGGGAACGCCCGACAACCCGTACTACACGAATTCCTCGCAGCTGCCCGTGGGCCACACGGACGACCCGTTCGAGGCGCTGGAGCTGCAGGACGCGCTGCAGCGCAAGTACACGGGCGGCACCGTGCTGCACCTGTACATGACGGAAGCGCTGTCGGACGCCAACGCCTGCCGCGAACTGGTGAAGCGCGCCCTGAGCCGCTTTTCGCTGCCCTACATCACCGTCACGCCCACCTTTTCCATCTGCCCGCGCCACGGCTACCTGGCCGGCAAGCACGAATTCTGCCCCACCTGCGACGCGGAGCTGATCGCCCGCAAGCAGGCCCACCCTGTTCCATCATTGGAGGAAACACCATGAATGCACGTCCCGACTTCACTCCCGCCATCACCCTGCTCGATACGGAACGCCAGCGCTGCGAAATCTGGACCCGCGTGATGGGCTACCACCGACCCGTCGCCTCGTTCAACATCGGCAAGCAGGGCGAATTCCACGAGCGCCAGTATTTTACGGAAGCGAGCGCCAAGGTCGGCCAGCCCGCCTGCCATGGCGGCTGAACTGAAAGTGGGCGGCCTGACGCCCTTTTCCGCCAGCGACTATCCGGGCAAGCTGGCCGCCGTCGTCTTCGTGCAGGGCTGCCCCTGGCGTTGCGGCTATTGCCACAATCCCCATCTGCAGCCGCGCACGCGGGACGGCGCCATGCCCTGGCGCGACGTGCTGGCCTGGCTGCGCCGCAGGGTGGGCCTCGTCGACGCCGTCGTCTTCAGCGGCGGCGAGGCGTGCATGGACCCGGGCCTGGCGCAGGCCATGCTGGACGCCCGGGCGCTGGGTTTCGGCATCGGCCTGCACACGGCCTGCATCTACCCCCAGCGCCTGCAGGAAGTGCTGCCCCTCGTCGACTGGGTAGGTTTCGACATCAAGGCGCCGTTCGCCGACTATCGTCTTGTGACCCGCGTGGCGGGCAGCGGCGACCCGGCGCGCGCCTGCCTGGACGCCATCCTCGCCAGCGGCGTCGCCCATGAATGCCGCACCACCGTGCACCCGGACCTGCTGCCGGACGCACAGCTGCTGGCCCTGGCCGCCACCCTGGCCGCCAGCGGCGTCCAGCACTATGTGCTGCAGCAGTTCCGGCCCGACGGCTGCCTGGATGCGGCGCTGGCGGGCCGCCCCCTGCACGGCTATCCGGCGGAGCGCACCCTGGCGCAAATCGGCGCCATGTTTCCCCGTTTTACATTCCGTAATCATGGCAATGAAGCCGGCAGCCACATAATTTCGGAAAGCCCCGCAAAATTACCCGTTCTGCAACGCTGAAATGGCTTGCGTGCTGTAATGTATCAACTGTGCCGCGCACCACGCGCGGCCCGTTTGCTCCCTCATTCAGCATTACAGATAAGCGTCATCCATGAACGATTTCACCGCAGTCAGCCCAGGCACCACCGTCCCCCACCATGCCGACATCCTGTACGGCCCGCCGCGACCGGATTTGCTGCGCGAGGAAGTGCTGGCCGACCTGCTCGAAGCGACGGCCCGCCGCTGCCCCCAGCAAATTGCCCTGATCGACGGCGAACGCCGCATCAGCTACGCCGAACTCGATGCGCAGGCCAGCCTGGCCGCGGCCCGCCTGGTGGCCGCCGGCGTCAAGCCCGGCGACATCGTGGGCCTGTGGCTGCCGCGCGGCGCCCCCCTGCTGCTGATGCAGGCGGCGATTGCCAAGGCGGGCGCCGCCTGGCTGCCCGTCGACGAGGACACGCCCGTCGAGCGCCTGCAGGTGTGCCTGGACGATGCCAATGGCGCGGGCGTCGTCAGCTGCGCGCAGTTCGCGCCGCGCCTGGCGGAGGCCGGCGTGGGCCGCCCCGTATGGACGGCGGAAAGCCTGCTGGCGCCCGCCGCGCCGGGCGAACACCTGCCCGCGCGCGGCAAAGTCAAGCCCGAAGACCCCGCCTACGTGATCTACACGTCCGGCTCGACGGGCAAACCCAAGGGCATATTGATTTCCCAGCGCAGCATCTGCCACTTCCTGCGCAGCGAAAACGCCGTGCTGGAAGTAACGCAAGCCGATACCGTCTACCAGGGCTTTTCCGTCGCCTTCGACATGTCGTTCGAGGAAATCTGGATCGCCTACCTGGTGGGCGCCACCCTGTGGCTGGGGCCGAAGGAAATCTCGGGCGACCCGGAAGCGCTGCCACGGGCGCTGGCCGCCAACCACGTCACGGTGCTGCACGCCGTGCCGACCCTGCTGGCCCTGTTCGCCGAAGACGTACCGAGCCTGCGCCTGATCAACCTGGGCGGCGAGATGTGCCCGGAGTCGCTCGTCGAACGGTGGTCGCGCCCGGGCCGCGCCATGTTCAACACCTACGGCCCCACCGAGGCGACTGTCTCGTGCAGCCTGGCGCGATTGCGCCCCGGCGAGCCCGTCACCATCGGCACGCCGCTGCCCAACTATGGCCTGCTGGTGCTGCAGGTGGCCGAAGCGGGAGAAAACCGTCCCTTGACCCTGCTGCCACGGGGCGAAACGGGCGAGCTGTGCATCATCGGCCCCGGCCTGGCCGAGGGCTACCTGGGCCGGCCCGACCTGACGGTGGAAAAATTCCTGCCCAATCCGTGGGCGACCAGCGAAGATGACGCCCGCCTGTACCGCACGGGCGACCTGGCGCGCATCGATGCGGACGGCCAGGTGCTGTGCCTGGGCCGCGCCGACGACCAGGTGAAAATCCGCGGCTTCCGCGTGGAGCTGGGCGAGATCGAAGCCGTGCTGGCGCAGCAGGCAGGCGTGGGCACGGTGGCCGTCCTGCTGCGCAAGGATGACGGCATCGACCAGCTGGTGGCCTACATCGTCGGCAGTGACGATGCGCCCGAGGACGCGCTGGCGGCGAAAACCCTGCGCGCCGCCCTGAACCTGCATTTGCCGCCCTACATGGTGCCCGGACGCTTCGAGTTGCTGCCGCTGATGCCCCGCCTGACATCCGGCAAGATCGACCGCAAGGCCCTGAAGGCCATGCCCTTGTCCGCGCCGCCCCCGGGCGAGGCGGGTGAATCGGACGTGCCGGAGACGCCGGCCGAAGCGGCCCTGTTCGCGGCGCTGGCCAAGCTGTTCCCGGGCCAGGCGATCTTGCGCCGGCTCGACTTCTTCAGCGACCTCGGTGGCCACTCCTTCCTCGCCGCGCGCCTGGCGTCCACCCTGCGCGCCGATCCCGCCTACGCCCACATGACGGTGCGCGACATCTATCACAACCGCGAGATCGGCAAGATCGCCGCCGTGCTGGGCGAAGCGCCCGCCCTGGCCACGCCGGAAGCGGAATGGACGCCGCCATCGACCTGGAAGCGCTGGATCTGCGGCGCGGCGCAGGCGGCGGCCGTGCCGGGCCTCGTCACCCTGCGCATGGCGCAGTGGATGGCGCCGTTCTTTACCTATCACTTCTTCACGGGCGACGCGGGCGACACGGTGCCGCGCGCCATCGCCGCTTCGATCGGCGTCTTCCTGCTGGCGACCCTGGCCGAATTTGCCATCGCGATCGCCGGCAAGTGGCTGATCGCCGGGCGCCTGAAGCCGGGCAGCTACCCGCTCTGGGGCGTCACGTATTACCGCTGGTGGCTGGCCGACCGCCTGGTCGAATCGGCGCC
Organism: Janthinobacterium sp.; assembly: GCF_009923995.1. Classification (GTDB taxonomy): domain Bacteria; phylum Pseudomonadota; class Gammaproteobacteria; order Burkholderiales; family Burkholderiaceae_D; genus Janthinobacterium. Next base: position 131,783 of record NZ_RFSK01000008.1, read on the forward strand.
TGCCTATCTGCTCAGCGGCTCCTCGCTGAACAGCTGGTGGCTGCGCGCCCTGGGCGCCAAGGTGGGCAAGGAAGTGGTCATCGGCTCGATGACCCTGCGCGCCCCCGACCTGCTGGCCATCGGCGACAACGTCAGCGTGGGCAATGCCGTCAACTTTGAAAACGCGCGGGTGGAGCGGGGCCGTTTGCTGCTGGGCCAGATCAGCATCGGCGACGACTGCTGCATCAGTTCCTATGCGATTTTGGAAGGCAACTCCAGCATGGGCGCGTTTGGCCACCTGGAGGGGCAATCGGCGCTGGCCGATGGCGCCACGGTGCCGGCCGGACGCGTGTACACGGGTTCGCCCGCGCGCGACATCGGTCCCTACGACCGTGCCAGCCAGCCGCCCCGCCCCGCCGTCTCGCGCCTGCGCCTGACCGGGGAAACCGTGTTCTTCTGCTTCGGCATGGTCCTGATCGCCGTGCTGTTCTTCATGCCCGTCTTCCCCAGCTTCGTGCTGATCGACTGGTTCGACGAACGCGAAATGATGCCGTGGCTGCAGGGCCGCGACGTGACGACCCAGTTGGCCCGCTACTTCCTGCTGGCCTTCCCCGCCAGCGCCGTACTGATCCTGCTCACGGCCCTGCTGTCGGCCGCCATCCGCTGGGGCGCGCTGCCGCGGCTCAAGCCCGGCATCTCGCCCGTGCACAGCAATATCTATTGCGCCAAGTGGCTCGTCAGCCACATCCAGGAATCGAGCCTGAACGTCCTGCACGGCATTTACGCCACCGTGTTCGCCCCCTACTGGTACCGCCTGCTGGGCGCCAAGGTGGGCAAGGGCGCGGAAATTTCCACGGCCCTGGGCGTGGTGCCCGACATGCTGACCTTGGGCGACGACACCTTCATCGCGGACGCCGTCATGCTGGGCGACGAGCAGATCGACGGCGGCTGGATGACCATGCGCCCCACCGTCGTCTCGCACCGCAGCTTCGTCGGCAATGGCAGCTACATCCCGGACGGCACGATGCTGCCCGAGCACGTGCTGATCGGCGTGCACACGCATGCGCCGCGCAATGAGCAGATGCACAGCGGCGACACCTGGCTGGGCTCTCCGCCCATGCACCTGCCCGCGCGCGAACAGGTCAGTGGCTTTGCCGAACACCTGACCTTCAAGCCCTCCATGCTGCGCCGCCTGGGCCGCAGCCTGATCGAGGCCTTCCGCATCGTCGCGCCGCACGCGGTGGTGATCGCCGTCGGCTACACCCTGGTGCTGGACGTGATGCCCATCGCGGGCGCCGGGCGCTGGGGCGAAGTGGTGGGCGACCTGGCCATTGCCGGCATCGCCTACGGCATCGGCAATTTCCTCGTGGTGGTGCTGTTCAAGTGGCTGCTGCTGGGACGCTACCGCAAGCATGCGGCGCCCATGTGGACGCCGTTCGTCTGGGTTTCCGAAGGCGTCACCAACCTGTACGAGGGCATCGCCGTGCCCAACTTCATGCGCTACCTGCGCGGCACGCCGTGGCTGCCGCTGGCCTTCCGCCTGATGGGCTGCAAGATCGGCCGCGGCGTCTACATGGACACGACGGACATCACGGAATTCGACTGCGTGCACATCGGCGACTACAGCGAATTGAATGCCCTGACCTGCCCGCAAACCCATTTGTTCGAAGACCGCGTGATGAAGATCGACCACGTGGACATCGGCCAGCGCGTCTACATGGGTCCGCGCAGCTCCGTGCTGTACAGCGCCAAGGTGGGCGACAATGCGCGCCTGGGTCCCTTGACCCTGGTGATGAAGGGCGAACACATCCCCGCCGGAAGCAACTGGGCGGGCTGCCCGGCTGCGCCCTTGCGCAACTGATCGCAGCTGATGGAGCATACGGTTCTGTTGTCGGGCGACGGCGTGCTGGTCATCGGCATCGCCGCCGTGCTGCCGCGCACCGAGGCGCGCCTGCGCCTGCGCGCCGCCGTGCGGGAAGCGGCGGCGCTGTGGCTGAAGATGGACATCGGGGCGATTTCGGTGGAATCGGCGCCGGGCGCCCCTCCCCGCCTGCGGCTCGATGGCCGCGGGACGGGCTTGTCATTCAGCCATGACGAGGGCATCTCGCTGGCGGCCGTCCACCTGCATGGTGCCGTCGGCATCGACGTGATGCGCGTGCAGGACATTGCCGATTGGGAGCAGGTGGCGCGCGATTACCTGGGGCCGCAGGTGGCCGTCGAGCTGGGCGCCTGCCCTGCCGACCAGCGCCCCCTGGCCCTGGCGCAGGCGTGGACGGCGCGCGAGGCGGCGCTCAAGTGTGCAGGCAGGCAGCTGGCGGAATGGGATGACATGCCACTGAATTGCAATGTACTGCCCATCGCCTTGGAGGACGGATTTGTCGCGATGCTGGCAACCCCACGGAAAACAACTGGGGTCGGACCCTGAGGGGGAATACGGTCTGATAGACCGTATTCCGATTCCGAAGGAACTGACCCCAGCTTTACGCTGTTGGGTTGACGCCCTATCAATCCTCTTTACCCTCGGCCGCCCCGCCGATCTGGACGAAAATCAGTTTTGCGATAATACTGACGAGCAGCCCCAGCACCCCGATCAATTCCAGCATGGTCTTTCCTTTGCAGTGACAGCAGACCAGCCCACTGTAGCGCGAACCCCGGGGCCAGGCTAATATCAAATCCGGCAGTCACCGATCTCGAAAAGGCATACGATTGATTTCTCTCAAACAGTTCAAGTACTTTGTCGAGATCGTCGATGCGGGCAGCTACTCGCGCGCGGCGGAAAAACTGTACATCGCGCAGTCGGCCCTGAGCCGGCAGATCAAGGAGCTGGAAGGCGAGGTGCAGGCGCTGCTGCTCACGCGCGACGCGCGCCATATCGAACTCACGCCGGCCGGCCAGGTGTTCTATGAGCGGGCCAGGCGCATCCTGGAAGACATCGAGGAAACCGTGCGCCAGACGCGCCACGTGGGACAGGGCGCGCAAGGCATCATCCGCCTGCTGCATTCGAGTTCCGTCACCCTCACGCCCGCCATCGGTGCCGTGCTGAACCGGCTGCTGGCGCAGTTTCCCGGCGTCTCGCTCGACATTTCCAAGGGTTCGTCGGAAAACCAGGCGGCCGACATCGAGGAAGGCCGCGCCGACCTGGGCCTCGTGCGCCTGCCGACCTTGCGCAAGCACGCCAACATCGTCGTGCGCGAACTGTTTGCGGAAAAGCTGGTGGTGGCCGTGTCGTCGGCCTCGCCGCTGGCATCGCTGGGCAGCACGACGATTGCCGCCCTGCGCGACGAAGCCTTCGTCTCGATACCGCACAAGGACCGGGGCGGCCTGAGCTATTTGGTGGCGGGCCTGTGCCTGGCGCAGGGTTTCTTTCCCAAGGCGGCGCGCGCCCTGTCGCGCAAGACGTCGCAGCTGAACCTGATCGAGGCGAACATGGGCATCGCCATCGTCCCGGACAGCATGCGCCTGGTGGCGCCGCCCGGCGTGCGCTTCATCGGCCTGCCCGACGAGGAATCGCATTCCATCGTGGGCCTGATCTCGCCGCGCGCGGCCAGCGGCATGGTGGCCGCATTTACGGAAGCGTTCGTGCGCGAGATGGCCGCACTGCCGGCCGTTTAGCCTTCCGCATACAGCGCCGCATCCGCGTCGCGCACGGCCGCCATCAGCAAGGCCAGCTTCATGACGTCGAGCTTGCCGTCCGTGCGCACGCGCGAGCACAGGTCGATGCCGTAGGGCCGCACCTGGCGCAGCGCGTCCATCACATTATTGGCATCGAGGCCGCCGGCCAGAAAGACGGGACGGGGACTGGCGCGCACGAAGCGCGCGCTGATGCTCCAGTCGTGCGTGCGGCCCGTGCCGCCCAGTTCAGGCACGGCCGCGCCGGGGCGGCCCGAATCGAGCAAAAAGGCATGCACGTGGGGCGCGTAGACGGGAATCAGGTCCAAGGCCTGCGGCCCTTCCACGTGGATCACCTGCACGCGCCGCACGTGGGGCAGCAGGCGCGCCAGCTCGGCCACCTCGCCCGGGTCGACATGGCCGACGATCTGCACGGTGGATGGCTGCGTGGCGCGCACGTGCTGCGCGATGGCCTGCGCCGTCGTCTCGGCGGTGAGCAGGAAGGTGGCCACGGGCGGCGGCGTCCAGGCGGCGATCTGCGCGATGCGCGCGTCGGGAATCGGGCCGGGACCGGACGGCATGGCCGCCACCAGGCCCAGCGCGTCGGCGCCGGCGGCAATGGCCAGCTGCGCTTCGTCGATGGAAGCGATGCAGCAGATCTTGATGCGGGTTCTCATGGCCTGGCGTGCTCCGTTGGGATGATCAACATTACAACACAGGGTGGCGCGCACGCCAAGGCGCGCGGTCAAGGCCGCGCGCGATTGTGTGCCAGAATGGGGCCTTGTCCACTTCCCGAGGAACCCATGGCCGACTACAAGAACCCCAGCTACGTGGCCCGCTCCATGCATCCGCGTTTCGATGAACTGACGTCGCCGGGCGAAGCCGTGCCGTATTCGGGCATCTACCGCTGCGACGGCTGCGCGCATGAAATCGTCTCCACGGAAGGCCACGTCATGCCGCCGCAAAACCACCACCAGCACAGCAGCGAGCAGGGGCCGATCCGCTGGCGCCTGATCGTCAGCCCGCGCTGATGCGGCATCGTGCTGCGGCGCAGATTGACAGGCGCCAGGTACCGGCCGATACTTGATTTTTCAGCCGCCGCCACTGGAACGCCAGCATGCGCATCGTCGATTTTGAAGTCCGCAAGGAGTGCCCGCCGCAGCTGTGCGACTGCGAGCGCGAGCGGCTGCTGCGCGATCCGCAGGCGGACATCGCCATCCTGCGCCTGAACCTGACGGAAGAAAAGCGTTTGCTCGCGCATATCGAGCACATCGGCGATTATGCGCAGCTGAAGAAGCTGCAGCAGCGCTTGCGTGACAACCTGGGCGTGGAGCTGCAGATCGCGCCCGGCAGCGGCGAAGTGCGCACCGTGCGCGGCTTCCAGATCCGCCTGCTGGAGCGGCCCGGCCTGTGCCGCAAGACCCGCGCCGCCATCCCCGCCGCCGTGCGCCGCTGCCTGGCCGCGCATCCCGAGATCGCCTTTGCGATCCTGAATGAAAACGATTTGCTGGGCGGGGCGTAAGCCTGGACTGGGGTCAGCCCCTCAACGCCGTGAGCGTCAAGCTCAGCGCCAACGTATCCGGGGGTCTGACCCCGGCTCTCGGCTGGGTGCCGTTACGCCGCGCGGATGGCAATGACCTTGCCCTTCGCTTCCCGCGCCCGCAACTGCCCGCAGCCCCCCTCCACGTCCTGTCCGGCCGAATCGCGCAGCTTGGTCAGCACGCCCCGTGCGTGCAGGGCGGCGGCGATGGCCCGCGCCTTTTCCCAGCTGGGGCGCCGGAACGGCAAGTCGGCTATGGTGTTATACGGGATCATGTTAAGCACGGCGTACTTGCCCTTCAATAGCGCCACGATGCCGTCCATCTCGTCCGCGCCATCGTTGACGCCCTCCATCAGGGTCCACTGGTACTGCACCGGGTAGCCCGTCAGGCGCGCATACGACTCGCCGAAGTCCACCAGTTCCTGCGGCGTGAGCCGGGGCGCGCGCGGCAGCAGCTGCGCGCGCAGCTCCGGCTTCGTCGTGTGCAGGGACAGCGCCAGCGCCGGCTTGACCCGCCCTTGCGGCAGGCGCTCGAAGGCGCGCGGGTCGCCCACGGTGGAAAACACGAGGTTCTTGTGGCCGATATTGCCCTCGGTGCCCAGCAGCTCGATGGCTTCCATCACATTGGCCAGGTTATGCGCGGGTTCGCCCATGCCCATGAAGACGACTTTTTTCACGGGACGCAGGGTGCGCGCCAGCACCACCTGGGCCACGATCTCGCCGCTGGTGACTTGCCGGATCAAGCCGTCGCGGCCCGTCATGCAGAACTGGCAGCCGACGGCACACCCCACCTGGCTGGAGACGCACAGGCCGTCGCGCGGCAGCAGCACGCTTTCCACCGTCTGGCCATCGTGCAGTCCCACCAGCAGGCGCGCCGAACCGTCCGCAGCGGGATGGGTGCTGAGCAGTTTCAGCATGCCCTGCAATTCGGCGTCCAGCGCGGGCAAGGCCTCGCGCACGGGCAGCGGCAGGAAATCCTCGGCGCGGCGCCGGCCCTGGTCGTGCGGCTGCGCCTGTATCCAGTCGCGCAGCACGCGCTGTTCGTGCAGGGGCTTGGCGCCCAGGGTGCGCAGGCGCTGGCGGAGATGGTCGATTTGCATGGCGTCCGAATGAAGAACGGCGCGCCGGCAAAAATGCGAGGCGCGCCGCGGATGGCAATATACGGCTTAGACTTTTTTCACGAACTCGGTTTTCAGGCTCATGGAGCCGAAACCGTCGATCTTGCAGTCGATATCGTGGTCGCTGTCGACCAGGCGGATATTCTTGACCTTGGTGCCCATCTTGACGACACCGCCGCCGCCCTTCAATTTCAAGTCCTTGATGACGCTGACCGTGTCGCCATCCTGCAGGATGTTGCCGGCCGCATCGCGGTACACGCGGGCGCCCTCTTCGACCGCCTCGCCAGCCGTGGCCGACCACTCATGCGCGCACTCGGGGCAGATCAGCTGGCTGCCGTCTTCGTACGTGAATTCGGACTTGCATTGGGGGCATGGTGGTAATGTGCTCATACTTCTCTCTGTCTGGTGAACAGCGCTGTGCTGTAAAAGCCGACATTATACCGCCTACGCCCCGCATCAGCGGGCTTTTTTCCCCATCATTATCAAGTCCGGCGCACAATCTCGATGGTGCTGTGGACGATCTCCTCGTGGATGCCGATGCGCGCGCGCAGCTGGGCGGGCGTCAGGCTGGCGTCGCGGCTGACCACCGACAGCGCACACGAGTACAGCTGCTTGCCGACCCGCCAGACGTGCAGGTCGACGATGCGCGGCGTATCGCCGCCGCTGTCCACTTCCACGGCTTCGCGGATTTCCGCCACCACGGGGTGATCCATCTCGCGGTCCAGCAAGACCTTGCCTGTGTCGAGCATCAGTTTTTTCGCCCACAGGGCCACCAGCACGGCGCCGACGATGCCCATCACGGGATCGAGCCAGCGCCAGCCATACAGCCAGGCGCCCGCCAGCGCGACGATGGCCAGCACGGACGTGGCGGCATCGGCCAGCACGTGCACGTACGCGGCCTTCATGTTCAGGTCTTCGCCGTGGCCGTGGTGGCCGTGATGATCGTGGCCGTGGTGGTCGTGGCCGTGGTGGTCGTGGCCGTGCTCATGGCCGTGGTCATGGTGGCCGCCCAGGATCAGCGCGCACACGAGGTTGACAGCCAAGCCGAAGCCGGCCACCGCCATCGCCTGCGGATAGTGGATCGCCTGCGGCGAAAACAGGCGCTCGACGGAGGCCCCCACCATCAGCACGGCCACGCCCAGCAGCAGGATGGCGCTGGTGTAGCCGGCCAGCACCTCGATCTTCCACGTGCCGAAAGCGAAGCGCGGGTCGCGCGCATAGCGGCGCGCGGCTGCATAGGCAAAGGCGGCCAGCCCGATGGCCAGCGCGTGCGAACTCATATGCCAGCCATCGGCCAGCAGGGCCATGGAGTTGTACCACCAGCCGGCGGTGATCTCCAGCGCCATGGTGGCCAGGGTGATCCACATGACGAGGCGCGCGCGGCTCTCGGCACGGCCATTGCTGCTGCCAAAAACGTGCTCGTGCTGCCAGGCGGAGAGGTCTTCGCCGAGGGGTTGCGTGTGCATGGTGTTCTCCTTATTTGAGATAGGTGCGCAGGATGCCGGCGATCTCGTCGGCGCCCCTGGCCCGTTCTTCATTGGCGATGTCGGGGCTGGCCACGTGTTCGCGCAAGTGCTCCTCGATGACTTCCGCCATCAGCCCGTTGACGGCGCCGCGCACGGCGGCGATCAGCTGCAGCACCTCGCCGCAGTCGCGCCCTTCCTCCAGTCCCCGCTCCAGGCCTTCCACCTGCCCCTTGATGCGCTTGATCCGATTCAGCAGCTTGGTCTTGTTGTGCGCCGTGTGTCCCATGTCCCGCTCCGATAAATACTATAGGGGGGTATACTATCAGAAAGCGCGCAGCCTGCGCCAGGACGCAAAAAAAGCCGCGCATCCTCGCGGATGGGCGGCCGGGCAAGCAGGCATGGGCGCTATGGCGCGGGCGGCGCGATCTTCTGCAGCTTGCTGGCCAGCGAGGCATCGGACAGCTCGCCCAGATGCGTGTCGACCAGGCGCCCTTGCGCGTCATAGAACAGGGTCGTGGGCAGGGCCGAGGAGCCGGCCGCCTTGCCCAGCGCGGCCTCGCCGTCGAGCACCACGTTGCGCAGGGCCAGGCCGGACGGCGCGAGGGAGGCGTCGATGGCGGCCGCATCCTCGCGCTGGTTCGCATACACGACAACGACATCCGCACGCGCCTGCTGCGCGGCGGCCAGCACGGGCATTTCGCGTCGGCATGGCGGGCACCAGCTGGCCCACAGGTTGACCACGATGGGCTTGCCGCCGGCCAGCGCCGCCAGGCGGGTGGACGCGCCATCCAGCGTCTGCAGCGCCACGGCCGGCAAGGCCGTCGGCTTGTCGTACGCCAGGCCCAGGCCCGCGCTCAACACGCCCCAGGCCAGCGCGCCTGCCGCCGCGCTGGCCGCCAGCGGACGGCGCATGGCCGCCATGGCGGGACGCCGGCAGCGCCAGGCGGCGATGGCCAGCGCGCCGGCGATGCCGGCCGGCGCCATGAAGCCGCCGTCGCGGATATTGAGGATGGACCAGGGCGCCGACAGATACTGCTCATGCCAGCGCAGGACGAAGGCCAGCCGCGCCGCCAGCAGCCCGGCGATCAGCATGTCGGAAACGAGGGGGCCGGCGTCGGGCAACTGGCGGTAGCGCCGCAGCCACCACGCCACGCCGTAGGCGGCGCACAGGGCGAGGAACAGCAGGACCAGGCCCGCAGGCAAGGCCAGGGGGCCAATTTGCACGGACAGCATGGACTCTTTCAATGACGTCGAATGGACGGCCATTGTGCCCGATGCGAATTAAAGGGGCGTTAAAACGGACGCTAAAACGCGGACAGCGCTTCCTTGCGCACGAAATGCATGGCTTGCGGCTGGTCCACCAGCACGCACTGCTTGCCCGTGCGCTTGCAGTGGTCGTGCACGCGCCAGTAGGCGTCGTGGCTGACGCAGCCCGTCTGGCAGATCACCAGGTCGGCGGCCACCAGGCTCGCTTCCAGGGCCGCCACGTCGTCGGCGCCGTCATCGCCGCCCGCATGGTGCAGGAAGCGCCCGCCGGCCTGCTCGATGGCTTGCTGCGCCACCTTGGCCCCTTGCGCATCGTCGCTGACGGCCCGGTCGACATACTGCCCCACGTACAGCACGGCTTTCTCGCGCACGCCGGCCAGCAGGTCGGGCTGCAGTGCGGGCTGCAGTGCAGACACGGGCGTGACGGAGGGCGATGGCACCCACTGCAGGCGCAGCAATTCACGCATCAGGTCCTGCACCCGCTCGCTGAGCCATTCGACCTTGCGCGCCAGCCGCGCCCGCGTGGGCAAGCCAGGCGCCGCGGCGGCCAGCTCGGCCAGCTCTTCGCGCGCCAGCGCCAGCTTCGTGTCGCGGATGAGCACCTGCGCCCGCGCCCGCATCAGCTGCGCTTCCAGCTGCGCGATGCGGTCGGCCTGTGCCACCTGCTCGGCCTGCATCGTGCTGCAGCGCGCCTGCGCGCGGCCGTATTCACGCAGCAGCACGCGGTGCTCGTGCGCGATGTTGTCGTCGATGTCGTACGAATTGCCCATTCTGCCCTCCTCCACTGCGCGCGGCGCACAGGCGCCCGCCCCTCTTCATCCCGTTGCATTGCATTATAAATGAGAATCATTATTATTTATCTATGCGCGTGCGCGGTGTAGGGGTATAGGCGGCGCGACGCTCGCGCCAGGCAGCGGGAGGACAGGACTGCATGCGTTGCCAGACGTCATCCTGCACCTTGCGTACCAGCGCCATGCCGTCGGGTCCCTGGCAGCCCGGCAGCCTGTTCGGCCATGCCATGCCGGCAAATAACTGGCGTCGCGGGTGGATCAGCAGCGACTGGCCCACGTCAGCGCCCGCGATCGGACTCTTGTTGACGATCAGCAGGCGCGCGCCGTCTGCAAGCACCCGCGCTTCCAGCGCGACGCCGCTGCGGTCGGCCACGTCGCGCAAGCTCCGCTCGCGCCACAACGCCTGCTCCTGGAATTGCGCCGCCGGCGGACGCTCCAGCGTGACTACGGCCCCCACGGGACCGTCGATACCGGCCTGCACGGAAAATCCCATGCGTACCTGCAAGGCGAGCGTGTAAGCCTCGTCCTTCACCTTGAGCCGGTAGCTGCCCGGACCGTCATAGATCTGCAGATCGGCCTGGCGATACGCCGGCTGCACGCACTGGCCATACTCATACGCGAGCACGTCCAGGAACGGCGGCGTGCTGGCGGCGGACGTCGCCACCGCGGGCGCAAGGGTGGCGCACAGGGCCAGGGCTGCCGCGGCGTGTTTGTTTGTGGTCATGGGGCTTGCGTTTGCGACGGAAGGGGCGAAGACCGCACTGTATCGTAAGGGGGGCGGCGCACGGGTGGCTGGAGGGGTGGGCTGCGTTTGTGTTTGCGTTTGCGTTTGCGTTTGCGTTTGCGCTGGCTGCTACGGCCTGAGATGAGGGGACGGCGTTGGCCGCTGCGCGGCCAACGGCCGCGCGCAGCGCGGTGGTTGGGCGATTCGGAGAGGGCCGGGCCGGCACGGCCCAGCCCTTCGAATCCCACCGTTCCGTCCAGACAAATAAAAAAGCCTCCCGCAGGGGAGGCTTTTTTATTTGATTCTGGCGGAGACGGTGGGATTCGAACCCACGATACAGGTATAAGCCGTATGCATCCTTAGCAGGGATGTGCCTTCGGCCACTCGGCCACGTCTCCTAGCTGATTACTCAACTATGTCTCTGTAGCTAACTGCGCTGCAGCGACGAACGTCATAATATCGATTGCCCCCCCTTTGGTCAAGGGCGTGGGGCAATATTTTTACATTTTTAAGCTTTTTCCAGCTCGAACGCTTTATGCAGCGCGCGCACGGCCAGTTCCATGTACTTTTCATCGATCAGCACGGAAATCTTGATCTCGGACGTGGAGATCATCATGATGTTGATGCCCTCTTCCGACAGGGTGCGGAACATCTGCGAAGCGACGCCCACGTGGCTACGCATGCCCACGCCGACGACGGACAATTTCGACACTTTCGCGTCGCCCGTGATGCTGGCCGCGCCCAGCGATTCGCGGTTCGCTTCCAGCACGGCCAGGGCGCGCGCATATTCGCCGCGCGAGACGGTGAAGGTGAAGTCCGTTTTACCGTCGACCGACTGATTCTGTATGATCATGTCGACTTCGATGTTCGCGTCCGCCACCGGTCCCAGGATGTGGTAGGCCACGCCTGGACGGTCGGGCACGCCGAGCACGGTGATTTTGGCTTCATCGCGGTTGAAGGCGATGCCGGAGATGACTGCTTGTTCCATGTTTGTATCTTCCTCAAACGAAATCAGGGTGCCTGAATTGGCTTCTATTTCCAGCGGCAACATCGGGTCGGTCAGCGACGACAGCACGCGCGTGGGCACGCGGTAGTTGCCGGCGAATTCCACCGAACGCGTCTGCAGCACTTTGGAGCCCAGCGAAGCCAGTTCCAGCATTTCTTCAAAGGTGATGGTCTTCAGGCGGCGCGCCTCGGAGACCACGCGCGGGTCGGTCGTGTAGACGCCGTCGACGTCCGTGAAGATCAGGCACTCGGCCGCCTTCATGGCGGCGGCGATGGCCACGGCCGACGTGTCGGAACCGCCGCGGCCCAGGGTCGCGATGTTGTCGTGTTCGTCGACGCCCTGGAAACCGGTAATGATGACAATCTTGCCCGCATCGAGGTCGCGTTTGACTTTTTCGTCATCGATCGACTGGATGCGTGCCTTGGTAAAGGCGGAATCGGTCTTGATCGCGACTTGCCAGCCAGCATAGGATACGGCTTGTTTGCCGATCGCCAGCAGTGCCATCGACAATAGGCCGACGGACACCTGTTCGCCTGTCGAGGCGATCATGTCAAGTTCACGGGGATCGGGTTGATCCATGATTTCCTTGGCCAGTCCAATCAGGCGGTTCGTTTCGCCCGACATGGCGGATGGCACCACCACGATTTGATGCCCAGCGTCGTGCCACTTGGCAACGCGCTTGGCGACATTCTTGATACGGTCAGTCGAGCCCATCGACGTACCGCCATATTTGTGGACGATTAAAGCCATAAGAGTGAAGTTTCCGCTCAAGAAGAATAAAAAAGGAGGGCTTTACTCTACATGCCGCAATGCAAAATAACAAGCTAAAAAGCGCATTAGCTCATACCAATTACACATATGGAAATAACCAATTCATGCAGTCCAGCTGGCTTGTACAGCCGTCCGCCGGCCACCTTGCAAGTGGCCGTGGCAGCGGCTCCTGCGCTCAGCAGGACTGCCAGCGCAGGGTGATGCGGGGACGATCCAGCAAGCTCAGGCAATGACAGTCGAGGCCAATACCAGCCGCATACAGCAATTGTTGCGCCGCACAGACAAGAGGCAGGCGTTCACGCTCCCAGGCGGGCACGTCGAACGCCTGGTAATGGTATTTCAAGCTCTTCGTGGGACGGTTCAGGGCCAGCTTCAGGCGCTCGCCGCCCTGGCGGAAATCAATCGTCAAAGTCTGTGCTTGCAGCCAGGCAACATCGATGCCCTGCCCGCCCTCTTCCACCGTATCGAAGTGCAGCACGCCGCCATATGCGGGAAACGCGAGGCTGGCCTCGCCTTTCCAGGTGAACTCCTGGCTGACCTTTTCCAGGCCGGGAATGCCCGCGTCGTCACGCTCGCGCATGCCGGCCAGGTCACCGAGTTTCGGCGTCAGATATAAGCGGTCGCGGTGGCGCCGCACGTGGCAATCGGGATGCGTCACCAGCAGTTGCGCGTCGGGCCGCGCTTCCAGCAGCTGCGCCAGCATTTCCACCAGCCACGCCGTCGACGGCATGCGCAAGCCGCGCGTGCCGAACCAGTGGCGCAGCAGGTTGTAGCAGCGGTCCGCGCTCAGCGCGCGCAATTTCGCCAGCTCGATGCACTCGCCGTCCAGGCAGGCGGTCAGGTCCTGCGTCGCCAGTTCCGTCAGCAGGCGCTGCGCCGATTGCGCATGCTGGGCGCTGCGGGCGAAACGCTCCTGGAAACCGGGAAAGGCCTGCGCCAGCACGGGCATCACCTGGTGCCGCAGGGCATTGCGGGCAAAGCGGGGATCGTCGTTCGATTCGTCATGGATATGCGCGATGGCGTGCTTCGCCACGTACGCTTCAAGTTGCCTGCGCGACACGGGCAGCAATGGCCGCGCCATCACCAGGTCAGGATTACCCAGCAGTTCGGGCGCGCTGTTGGCGCCATCCATGCCGGACAGGCCTGCCGTGCCGGAACCGCGCAGCAACTGCAGCAGCACCGTTTCGGCCTGGTCATCCTGGTGGTGGGCCGTCAGCAGCAGGCGCACGCCATGCGCGGCGCACAGCTCGCCCAGGGCCGCGTAACGACGCTTGCGGGCCGCCTCTTCCGTGCCCGTCTTCGCGTTCGTCTCCACCGTCACGCGGCGCGCCTCGAAAGGCAGGCCCAGAGCCGCACACGCGTGCTCGCAGTGGGCCAGCCACGCATCCGCGTTCGGACTCAGGCCGTGGTGCACGTGGAAGGCATGCAGGGCGATGCCCTGCTCCTGCGCCCAGGCATGCGCCAGATGCAGCAGGGCCGCGGAATCGAGGCCGCCGCTCAGGGCGATGCCGACGGCGCCGCCGGCTGGCGGCGCGCAGGTGTCCAGCGCGCGGGCAAAGATATCGGCGACGGTGGCGGTTTGTTGCTTTTTCAATTCGGACTCCGGGAATGCAAAGAGGGACAGGTGGATAGCCGAGTGTGTTCGGCTACCTGCCTGTCCCTGGTGTTTGATGCTTGCTTTAACCCAAGACCTTAACTGCCGGGGTCAGACCCTGAGGGTCTGACCCCGGACTCTGCCGTTGGGTTTCAACAAATTACTCGCTCGGCGTGGTTTCCTTGAACTTGCCGTAGCTCAACAGCTTTTCATGGCGCGCGGCCAGCAGGTCCTTGGTTTTCATGCCGTGGAACTGGCGCAGGGTGTCGGCCAGCGCGCGTTTCAGCAAGGTGGCCATCTGTTTCGGATCGCGGTGGGCGCCGCCCAGCGGTTCGTTGATGATCTTGTCGATCAGGCCCATGGCTTTCAGGCGATGCGCCGTCAGGCCCAGCGCTTCGGCCGCGTCGGAGGCGCGCTCGGCGCTCTTCCACAGGATGGAGGCGCAGCCTTCCGGCGAGATCACGGCATAGGTCGAGTATTGCAGCATCAGCACGGCATCGCCCACGGCGATGGCCAGCGCACCGCCGGAACCGCCTTCACCGATGATGGTGGCGATCAGCGGCACTTTCAGTTCCGCCATCACGTACAGGTTGTGGCCGATGGCTTCCGACTGGCCGCGCTCTTCCGCGTCGATGCCGGGGAAGGCGCCTGGCGTATCGACGAAGGTAAAGATCGGCAAGTTGAACTTTTCCGCCACTTTCATCAGGCGCATGGCCTTGCGGTAGCCTTCCGGCTTCGGCATGCCGAAATTGCGCATGGCGCGCTCTTTCGTGTCGCGGCCCTTCTGGTGGCCGATGACCATGCACGGCTGGCCGTTGAAGCGGGCCAGGCCGCCCACGACGGACAGGTCGTCCGCGTAGCTGCGGTCGCCATGCAATTCGTGGAAATCGGTAAAGATTTCATTCACGTAATCCATGGTGTAGGGGCGCTGCGGGTGGCGCGCGATCTGCGCCACTTGCCAAGGCGTCAGCTTGGCGTAGATATCCTTGGTCAGCTGCTGGCTCTTCTTGGCCAGGCGGTCGATCTCTTCCGAGATGTCGACGGCCGAATCGTCTTGCACGAAGCGCAACTCTTCGATCTTGGAATCGAGTTCCGCGATCGGCTGTTCAAAATTGAGGAAAGTCGTTTTAGTCATTGTACCTCCAGGTTTTACCGGCCACGGCGCCAGGGCGCGCGGCGTCATCTATGTTTATTTTACCGTACCGGCTGGTGCGCCGGGGGCTGCATCGGGTGCGGCAGGGGCGGCTGCAGGGTCGAGACTGCGCCACAAATACCACGTCGCCACGGTGCGCCACGGTTCCCAATTGGCGGAAACTTCGCGCGCATCGCTGCGGGAAACTGGTTCGCCGGAGAAGTAATTGACGCTGATGCCCTGGATCAAACCGGGGTCGTCGAGCGGCAAGACGTTCGGTCGCAGCAGATTAAATATCAAAAACATCTCGGCTGTCCAGCGGCCGATGCCGCGGATCTGCACCAGCTCGGCGATGACGGCTTCGTCATCCATCTGGTCCCACTGGCTGGCGTGCACGCGCTTGGCCTTGAAATGGTCGGCCAGGTCGAGGATGTATTCGGTCTTGCGTTTGGACAAACCACAGGCGGACAACTGCTCGGCGCCCGCCTTCAGCACTTGCGAGGGCGTGCATTTCGGGCAAGCCAGCAGCAGCTTTTTCCAGGCAGCATCAGCCGCCTTGGGCGTGATCTGCTGCCCCACCAGCGAACGGGCCAGGGTGGTAAACGGGTCGCTATGGCCAACCAGGTGCAGGTCGCCAAATTGCGGGATGAGCTTTTTCATGATGCGGTCGCGCTTCATCAGCTCGATCTTCGCCTCTTCCCAGTAATGCGGCACCTGGATCACCTGCGCCGCCACCGGGGCTTCCCCGTTGTCCCTGGACGTCGCCATCATGCGCGGCGCCAGTTGGTCGAGCCGTCAGGCTTGTCTTCGAGAATGATGCCCGCAGCCAACAATTCGGCGCGGATCTTGTCGGACTGGGCAAAGTCGCGCGCCTTTTTCGCCGCGCTGCGGGCCGCGATGGCCGCTTCGATGCCGGCCGCCTCGTCGACGCCACCGGCGGCGGCGCCGACGGTGGCTTGCAGGAATTGCTGCGGCGTGCGCTCGAGCAAGCCGAACACGCCCGCCAGGCCCTTCAACTGGCGCGCCAGGGCGGGCGACTTGCTCTTGTTGACTTCCGTCGCCAGGTCGAACAGGGCGGCCACGGCCAGCGGCGTGTTGAAATCGTCGTCCATGGCTTCGCGCACGCGCACGGCATGGGCTTCGCTCCAGTCGATGGCGCCCTCTTCCACGGCCACGTCGGCCAGCGCCGTGTACAGGCGCGTGAGGGACAGGCGCGCGTCGTCCAGGTGCACGTCCGAGTAATTCAGGGGGCTGCGGTAGTGCGCGCGCAGGATGAAGAAGCGGATCACTTCGGCATCGAACTTTTGCAGCACTTCGCGGATGGTGAAGAAGTTGCCCAGCGACTTGGACATCTTTTCATTGTCCAGGCGCACGAAGCCGTTATGGATCCAGTAATTCACGCTCGTATGGCCGAACGCGCCTTCGGACTGGGCGATCTCGTTTTCGTGGTGCGGGAATTGCAGGTCCGCGCCGCCGCCGTGAATGTCGAATTGTTCGCCGAGCAAGGCGCACGACATGGCCGAGCACTCGATATGCCAGCCCGGGCGGCCCTTGCCCCACTTCGAATCCCATTTGACTTCTTCCGGCTCCGCCTCCTTCGACGACTTCCACAGGACGAAGTCGAGCGGATCGCGCTTGCCCGTGTTCACGTCCACGCGCTCGCCCGCGCGCAGGTCGTCGAGCGACTTGCCCGACAGCTTGCCGTAGTGGGGGAAATTGCGCACGGCATAGTTCACGTCGCCATCCGCGCCCTGATAGGCCAGGTCCTTCGCTTCCAGCTGCTCGATCAGGCGCAGCATCTGCGGCACGTATTCGGTGGCGCGCGGCGTGTGGTCGGGCGTCAAGATGCCCAGCGCGGCCGTGTCTTCATCCATGTAGCGGGTGAAACGCGTCGTCAGCTGCGAAATCGTCTCGCCGTTTTCCACGGCGCGGCGGATGATCTTGTCGTCGATGTCCGTAATGTTGCGCACATAGGTGACGTCGAAGCCCGAGGCCTTGAGCCAGCGGTAGATGACGTCGAACGCCATCATCATGCGCGCATGGCCGATATGGCAATAATCGTAGATGGTCATGCCGCAGACGTACATGCGTACCTTGCCAGCTTCCATCGGGACGAATACCTGCTTCTCGCGAGCCAGGGTGTTGTAAATCTTTAGATTGCTCATCGTACTTTGCAAGTGGAGCGGCCGCCAGCCAGGCAAAACGACAGACAGGCGCGGACACCGGGGGTGCCGCGCCACTGAACTGCCGTGTGCGCCAAGACGGGACGACCCGCTGTATTGTTGTTCTTGTTTGTTAGAATTAGGGCGTTAGCGGTCAAGTATAACATTGATAAAAACCATACTGGCCCGATATGAATCAGGTTTTTACGATGTTCAACCGAATTTTCATTTCTTTACAATTAAAGCAAGTTTAGAGAAAAATAACGATTAAGGACGCCTTCATGCAAGAAACCAAACCGCAGCGCCTGTCTTTCCTGGCCCGCTTCTGCACCCTGTTTGCCGGCCTGACCCTGGGCAGCGCCGTCGTGGCAGCCGCACCGGCGGCCCCCATCGATCCCACGCCCCACGTGGCCCTGAAAACCAGCATGGGCGAGATCGTGCTGGAACTGGACCAGGAAAAAGCGCCGAAGAGCGTCGCCAATTTCTTGCAGTATGTCAAAAGCGGATACTACAAGGGCACCGTGTTTCACCGCGTCATCGATGGCTTCATGATACAGGGCGGCGGCTTCGACAAGAACATGAAGCAGAAAGCGACGAAAGCACCGATCAAGAGCGAATCGCAAAATGGCTTGCCCAACGTCACCTACAGCATCGCCATGGCGCGCTCGGGCGACCCGCATTCGGCCACCTCGCAATTCTTTATCAACGTCAATGACAACGGCGCGCTCGACTATCCTGGCCGCGACGGCTTCGGCTACACGGTGTTCGGCAAAGTGGTCAAAGGCATGGACGTGGTCGACAAGATCAAGGCCGTGCCCGTGGCCGACAAGGGCCCGCACCAGAACGTGCCCGTCACGCCCGTGGTGATCGAATCGGCGACTTTACTCAAGACAGCGCCCGCAAAACTGTAAAATAGCGTTTTTGCCGCCGTGGCATGCCTCGGCCCCAAATCAATTTTTCATCCAATTTATTAAGGATCATCATGACCTCCGTCATCATCACCACCAATCTGGGCAAGATCACCGCTGAACTGGACGCCGACAAAGCGCCGAAAACGGTGGCCAATTTCCTGGCTTACATGAAAGCTGGTCACTACGACAACACGATTTTCCACCGCGTCATCGACGGCTTCATGATCCAGGGCGGCGGTTTCGAGCCAGGCATGAAACAGAAGCCAGCCGACGCCACCGTGGAAAACGAAGCCAAGAACGGCCTGAAAAACGACAGCTACACCCTGGCCATGGCCCGCACGTCGGACCCGCACTCGGCATCGGCCCAGTTCTTCATCAACATCCAGAACAACAGCTTCCTGGACTACCCAGGCCAGGACGGCTGGGGCTACGCCGTGTTCGGTAAAGTGACGGACGGCAAGGAAGTCGTCGATGCCATCCGCGCCGTGAAAACCTCGCGCGCCGGCATGTTCGCCGACGTGCCAGTGACCGATGTCATCATCGAGAAAGTAGAAGCCGCTTAAGGTAGCCCTGCAAACCTGCTGCGCAGCCCACTGCCGGGTTTCCGTTGCTCGCTGTACCCAAGGTACGGCTCCGCGACTCGACCCGGCATCGGGCTTGCTCGCTACGGTTTTCAGAGCCGCCTTCAACAATTCATTCCATACACCAAACAAGCCAGGCAGCAATCATGCGTCCCGCAAGCAAGCAGTCCCTTCACTACGGGAGCGTTGAACGATGACAATGCCTGCCGCACTCTTCATTTCCGACCTGCACCTGCAGAGCTCGCACCCGCGCACCAGCGCGGCGTTTCTGTCTTTCCTGGAACACCATGCGCAATATGCGCAAGCACTGTATCTATTAGGCGACCTGTTCGAATACTGGGCCGGCGACGATGACCTGGAAGATCCGTTCAATGCGCGCATGACGGCCGCCATCCGCGCCGTCAGCGATGCGGGCGTGCACGTCTACTGGATCGCCGGCAACCGCGACTTCCTCGTCGGCTCCGGCTTTGCCGCCGCCGCCGGCGCCACCCTGCTCAGCGAACCGCACGTGGCCACCATCGCCGGCCGGCGCATCGTCCTGCTGCACGGCGACGCCGAATGCACGAAAGACGTCCAGTACATGGAATTTCGCGCCATGGTGCGCCAACCTGCCTGGCAACAGCAGTTCCTGTCCATGCCGCTGGCGCAGCGCAAGGCCATCATCGACGGCTTGCGCCAGAGCAGCCGCGCGCACAATGGTGAAAAAACCATGGACATCATGGATGTCACGCCCGATGCCGTCGCCCAGGTATTTGCCGAACACGCCAGCACCGTCATGATCCACGGCCATACGCATCGCCCTGCCCTGCATCAGGTCGGCAATACCTTGCGCTATGTCTTGCCGGACTGGGAGTGCGACGTGACGCCGCCGGAGCAACCGCGCGGCGGCTGGATCGCCATCGATGCGCGCGGCAACATCACGCGCCACGACCTCGACGGCAATATCATCGACTAGGCGTGCGCCGACCCCGCTGCGGGCGTTTGTCCGATAGCCGCGCCCGCCTGGATTTGCTGTAATCGTGCCATGCACACCGTTTACATCGGCACGGCCGGCTGGAGCATTTCCAGCGCGGCCGCCAGCCACTTCCCGCCCGATGGCAGCCACCTGCAGCGCTACGCCCAGGTGCTGCACTGCGTGGAGATCAATACATCTTTCTACCGCTCGCACCAGAGCGCCACGTATGCGCGCTGGGCCGCCAGCGTCCCCGGACACTTCCGTTTCAGCGTGAAATTGCCTCGCCGCATCACGCACGAATTGCGTTTGCGCAATTGCGCCGTGGAACTGGACCGCTTTGCGGCAGAGGTCATGCATCTGGGAAATAAACTGGGCTGTGTTCTCGTGCAGCTGCCGCCCAGCCTGCGCCTCGAAGCGGACGTGACCGCCGCATTTTTCAGTGCGCTGCGCCAGCGCTTCGATGGCATGCTGGCTTGCGAGGCGCGCCATCCCAGCTGGTTTGATGCGCCAGCCACCGAACTGCTGGGCGCAAGCCGCATCACGCGCGTGCGCGCCGATCCGCCCGCCGGCCAGCCGGGGCCGCACGTGCCGACGACGGACGCGGCGTATCTGCGCCTGCACGGCAGCCCGCGGATTTACTATTCCGACTATGCCGCCCCTTGCCTGGCCGCCCTGGCCGCCGAACTGCGCGCGCCGGCGCGGGCGGACAGCTGGTGCATCTTCGACAACACGGCGGCCGGCGCGGCCCTGTC
>NZ_RFSK01000071.1 GCF_009923995.1 Janthinobacterium sp.
GGCGCCGGCGGCGCCCAGCGCGGCCGACATCCTGGCCCAGGCCAGGCGCGACGTGGGCAGGATCGACAAGGAGTTGCGCAAGGAATTCCCCCAGCGCGGTGAACAAAAATTCGAGGATACGGCGTACAAGCGCATGCAGCAGGGCTTTGCCGACGCCTACGCGGCCGTGCCGCCGAAATGGTACGAGGCGTCCAGGATCGAGGAAGTGGGGGCGAACGAGGCCAGGGGCAGCCGCACCTACAAGATCACCAGCGCCCTGGGCACCCTGTGCGTGACGACGCGGGCGGGCAAGAATGGCGAAACGATGATCGGCAACTGCCCCAAATAGGAGGACTCAGCCTACGGCCTCGCGCGCGCCCAGCGGCTGCAGGTGGCGCAGGCGCAGGGCGATCAGCACGCCGCCGCCCAGGCACAGGCCCAGCATGGCGATGACGCCCGTCCAGCCGTCGAAGCCCCACATCATGCCCGAGGCGGAACCGATCAGGCTGGAACCGAGGTAATAGAACAGCAGGTAGAAGGCCGAAGCCAGCGCCTGCGGCGCGCGGGCCCGGCGGCTGACCCAGCTGCTGGCGATCGAGTGCGAGGCAAAGAAGCCGAAGGTGGCCAGCGCCATGCCGATAACGATCAGCGGCAGTGAATCGAACAGGGTCAATAATATGCCGGACAGCATCACCAACAGCATGATCCACAGCACGCCCCGGCGCCCCAGGCGGTCCACCAGGCGGCCCGCCCAGACGGAACTGAAGATGCCGATCAAATACAGGAAGGCCAGCAAGCCGACCGTGCTCTGACGCAAGCCGAATGGCGCGGCCAGCAGGCGGTAGCCGATGTAGTTGTACAGGCTGACGAAACAGCCCATCAGCACGAAGGCCAGGCAGAACAGCCACGGCAAGCCCCGGTCGGAAAAATGCTGCTTGACGGCATGCGGCAAGGCATTCCAGCCTTTGGTGCTGGGCACAAAATTCTTCGACGCGGGCAGGCTGCGCCAGAATTCCGCCGCCGCCAGCACGCCGGCCACGCCCAGCACGCCCAGGGCCCAGCGCCACGACAGGAAATCGCTGAGCATGGACGCCACCAGCCGTCCCGACATGCCGCCGAACGCGCTGCCGGCAATGTACAAGCCCATGGACAGGCCCAGGGACGGGCCTTCGATTTCCTCGCCCAGATACGCCATGGCCACGGCCGGCATGCCGCCAAGTGCAATGCCCAGCGCGGCGCGGATGGCCAGCAGCTGCGCGTAATCCTGCGCGAAGGCGGACAGAATGGTCAATATTGCGGCGGAAAACATGGACGCCACCATCAGCGGCTTGCGGCCCACCCGGTCCGAGACGGCACTGAGCAGCACCAGCGAGATGGCCAGCAGGCCGCTCGACACGGAAAGGGACCAGCTGCTCTGCGCGGGGGTCAGGTGAAACTGCTGCGACAGCAGCGGGAACAGGGGCTGGATGCAGTACAGCAGGCTGAAGGTGGAAAAGCCGCCGAAGAACAGGGCGCGGTTGCTGCGCTTGAATTCGGCAGTGCCCTTGGCGATGGCCGCGCGGGGCGCGGGGGCAGCGGGAGCAACCGGGATGGCGGATGACGTGGCGGGGGCAAAGGCAAGCGATGAATCAGACATGGCCGTGTTTCGGGAAAGAAGCGAGTCTTCATCTTAGGATTGCCAACTCATATCGTCCAATATATATTTAAGGCCCAACTCATACTTTAAAACGATTACTGGACGAATATGGAACTGCGCCACCTGCGTTATTTTGTCGCCGTCGCCGAAGAGCTGCACTTCACGCGCGCAGCCGAACGCCTGCACATCGGCCAGCCGCCCCTGAGCCAGCAGATCCAGGCGCTGGAAGCGGAACTGGGGGCGCAGTTGTTCGAGCGCAACAAGCGCTCCGTGCGGCTGACGCAGGCGGGCACGCTGTTCCTCGACGATGCGCGGCGCATCCTGGCCCTGTCGGAGCAGGCGGCCGTGACGGCACGCCGGGCCCAGCGGGGCGAAGCGGGCGAGCTGCGCATCGGCTTTACCTTTTCCACGCCGTTTACGCCGTATTTCGCCACCGTCATCAACCGCTACCGCCAGCAATTCCCGCACGTCACCTTGACCCTGCACGAAATGGCGACATTGCATCAGCTGGAAGCGATCTCGGGCCGGACGATGGACCTGGGCTTCGTGCGCCCGCCGGAAACGACGTATCCGGACGACATCCGCCTCACGGAGTTGCGCCAGGACCCGCTGTTCCTCGTCCTGCCCGTGGCCCATGCGCTGGCGCGCAAGGACAGCATCGCGATTACCGACATGGCGGGCGAAGGCTTCGTCATGTACCCGAAGGATGCGGGCACGGGGATCTATCCGCAGATTTTCCGCCTGTGCAAGGCGGCCGGCTTCGTGCCCCAGGTGGCGCAGGAAGCGGGCGAAGCGTCGACCATCATCGGCCTGGTGGCGGCCGGCTGCGGCATTTCCGTGCTGCCCGCCTCGTTCGACCGCATCCGCATGGATGGCGTGTGCTACCGCCCCATCGCCGACCCGCAGGCGACGACCAGTCTGTTACTTGCACAAAGGGAAGAAGAGACGTCGCCGCTGGTGGCGGCGTTCGTCAAGCTGGCCGAAGAGGCGGCCATGGAAGGAAAGGCATAGGCCGGCGCGTGCCGGCCCATGGGAACCGCGCTTACGAGTAGTCGGCGTCCAGTTCGGAACCCGCATAGTTTTCCAGGTCCTCGAACAGGCTCTTCATGCTGGCCCGCGTGAGGATCTTGTGCACCACGGTGCAGCTGCGGCGGTAGGACTCGATGCGGTCGAGCAGCACGGGATGGTGCTGCACGGGCACCTTGGCCACCAGGGCGGCCCAGCCTTCCTCGAAGTCGGGCTTGTTCTTGCGCACGGAACGCACGAAACGCTCGAACTCCTTCTGGCCCGTGCGCGCCACGATGCGCCCGCCGCCTTCGATGGCGAAGATGATGGCCAGGGCGATGACGCCTTCGGCGTTCAAGTCGCTGTCGCTGACGGGACCGTTGTCGTGGTGGCGGCGCAGCCAGCTGGCCAGGCGCACGACGGCTTGCACTTCCTTGCGCTGTTGCAACTGCAACGCATACTTTTCATAGCCGGCCCAGTTCTGGTTCGGGTCGGCCTGGCAAATATCGATGAACAGCTCGCGCAGGCGGCGCGCAAGATACACGGGGTCCTGGTCGTATTCGCCGACGAGGGCGTCTTCCGGCAGCTGCGCCAGGTCCTTGATCAGGCGGAAACCCACCTGGAAGGCGTGCTCGGCGCCATGCTCGACGAGGAAGTCGAGGGCGGCCTGATCGCCTTCGTGCGTGACGGCCTGTTCCAGGCCCAGCGACACGCCGCCCACCGTCAGGTACAAGGCCTTCTGGATGCCGTCGGCCGTGCGTTCATTCGTGAACTTCTCGGCCACCATGGCCGTGATGCCCGTCAGTTCGTCGGCCAGGTTCAGGGCCGCGTCCTCGCGCGGGTCGTTCGGCAACAGCTTGATGGCGCGCACGAGGCGCGGAAGATTCTCTACAACAATTGCTGGCAGCATCAGTCGTTCCCTGCTTTCATCACGAGAAAATGCCCGTGCCCAGGCTGCGGCGCGTGCTGGAACGTGGCGCGCTGCGCGTGCTCGGCACTTGCTTGCGCAGGCGGTACAGCAATTCCTTGGTACTGCGCTGCAGCATGGTCGGCTCTTCGTCCGGGTCGTCCGAGTATTCCGCGTCGGCCAGGTCGGCGCTGTGGCGGAAGTCGGGGAACAGCTCGAACAACGAGCGGTCCCAGCCGTCTTCATTCGCCTGCGCCAGTTCGATGGCCAGCGGCACGATGTCGTTGTCGGACGAGGTCACGCCCGTCACGTACGGTCCCTTGATGACGATCTCGCCCGCCACTTCGAGGATTTCCTTCGGCGCCATCGAGAACAGGATGGCGAACGCCGTCGCGCCCCAGTCCGTGGCGGACGCTTCGAGCAGCAGCTCGCGGCGGCGCTCGGCGTCGTCGGTGGAAAACACGACGCCGTGGATGTGCGCGAACAGCGCCTCGGCGATGCGCTCGGGATCGTCCTCGATCTGATCGTCGCTCCAGGTGGCGGCGATGAAGGCCAGGCTGTCGGCCCAGGCCTTGGGCGGCACCAGCAGGGTCGCCAGCGACATCTTGCCGCCGTCGAAACCGGCCAGGTGCAGCGCCGTCACCTGCGGCGGGATGGCGCTCAGCACTTCCACCACGGCCAGGTCGCCGTACTGGTCGGCCGCGTCGGCAAACGCCTGCTCGGCGTGGCCCAGCGAGCCCGACAGCACCAGTTCCGTGACCTGCCTGGTCAGCGCGGGAAGATTGCTTTTTTTGTCGTCATTATCGGCCATGGTCATCTCCATCCTGGTCAAACATCTGGGCGAAATCGTCGGTGGCGGCGTCTTCGTCATGCTCGTCGTCGCCGTCGTCATTGGCAGCCAGCTGGTCGAGCGACTGGTCGTCGTCGTCCCACAGGCGCGGGTTCTTGTGCAGGAAGGCCGTGATGATGGCCTGGCGCGCCAGGTCGGGGAAGCTGTCCTCGATGGCGGCGTACATCTTCGCCGCTTCCGGGTCGGCGCACGAGGCCATGGCAAATACGCGGGCCGGGTCGCCGAACTCGTAGTCCTCGCTTTCGGCCAGCAAGCCTTTCGGGTCGCTGAAGCTGATGTAGTCGACCAGCGCGAAGGCCAGCATGTTCACGTCTTCGATGCCGCCGCCGCTGGCGTACTCGCCGACCAGCGCGTCGACCATGCTTTTATAGTTCTTGCGGTTCGGCGGGTCGCCGAGGATGCCTTCGATCTGGCCTTCCAGCTCGCGCGACTGATACGCGAATTCAGGGTGTACTCTTCTCATGCTGTGCTTTCCAATGTGATGCGCGGTACTTTTGCATAAAGGCAAAAGCACCATTGTTTGTTGTTTTTCAAATCATCCGGGCTGTACCGAACAGCCGCCAGCGTGCTCAGTCGGCGGGAAGGACCGTGCCGTGGAGGCGGAACACGCCGCACCACAGGGCATAGGCTTCCGCTTCCGGATCGATGATGATGCGGTGGTTCACGCTCTGGTCGTATTCGGCGCGCTTGGCCGGGTCGGCCAGGATCTCATACGCCTTGGTCACGCTCTTGAAGCGGGCCTCGGCGCCGGGGGCCTGGTTGCGGTCGGGGTGGAAGCGCATGGCCAGCGAACGGTAAACCTTCTTGATTTCATCGTCGCTGGCATTGGGCGCGACACCGAGGACGTTATATAAATTTTCCATATGAGGCTCCGGGGTCACGTTTTGTTTGCTAATTAAAGGCGAATTATCCTATAGAACGGCGTCCGCGTCCCTTGCATGCCGGGAAATGGGGGCAAATACGTGCTTATAAAGCGCTTGCGGTACGGTAAAATGCCTTTTACTGTCACTCTTTCGCATTGATCAATGAGCAACGATAAACCGAATACCGCCGCGCCAGCGCTGGCGCCCAATTTCTTGCGTAACATCATCGAAGCCGACCTGGCTGCCGGCACCCACGTGCGTCCCGGCCTGCCCCAGGTGATCACGCGTTTCCCGCCGGAGCCGAACGGCTACCTGCACGTGGGCCACGCCAAGTCGATCTGCGTCAACTTCGGCCTGGCGCGCGATTACGCCGGCCAGTGCAACCTGCGCTTCGACGACACCAACCCGGCCAAGGAAGAGCAGGAATACGTCGACACCATCATGGACAGCGTGAAATGGCTGGGCTTTGACTGGGAACCGAAGCAGGCCGATGGCCAGAGCCACCTGCACTATGCGAGCGACTATTTCGACCAGCTGTACGCCATGGCCGAATACCTGATCACGGCCGGCTTCGCCTACGTGGACAGCCAGAGCGCCGAAGACATGGCCGCCAACCGGGGCAATTTCGGCCAGGCCGGCAAGAATTCGCCATTCCGCGACCGTCCCCGCGACGAATCGCTGGCCCTGTTCCGCGCCATGAAGGCGGGCCAGTTCAAGGATGGCGAGCACATCCTGCGCGCGAAGATGAGCGAAGATGCCATGAGTTCGCCGAACATGAACTTGCGCGACCCGGCCATCTACCGCATCCGCCATGCGCACCACCACCGCACGGGCGACGCCTGGTGCATCTACCCGATGTACGACTACACGCACCCGATCTCGGACGCGCTGGAAAACATCACGCATTCGATCTGCACCCTGGAATTCCAGGACCACCGCCCGTTCTACGACTGGCTGCTGGAAACCCTGGCCGCCGGCGGCTTCTTCCAGCAGCCCGTACCGCACCAGTTCGAGTTCTCGCGCCTGAACCTGACCTACATCGTCACCAGCAAGCGCAAGCTGCGCCAGCTGGTGGAAGAAAAGATCGTCGACGGCTGGGACGACCCCCGCATGCCGACCCTGGTGGGCATGCGCCGCCGCGGCTACACGCCGGAAGCCATCCAGCTGATGTGCGAACGCACGGGCGTGACCAAGTCCGACGGCTGGATCGACTACAGCGTGCTGGAAGGCTGTTTGCGCGAAGACCTGGACCCGAAGGCGCCGCGCACCGTGGCCGTGCTGCGTCCGTTGAAGCTGATCATCGACAACTTCCCCGAAGGCGAGAGCGTGGAATGCACGGCGCCCGTGCACCCGCACTTCCCGGAGCGGGGCTTGCGCACCTTCCCCATCTCGCGCGAGCTGTGGATCGAGGAAGACGACTTCATGGAAGTGCCGAACAAGGGCTATTTCCGCCTGTATCCGCCCATCGACGACAAGCCGGGCAGCCGCGTGCGCCTGCGCTACGGCTACGTGATCGAGTGCACGGGCTTTGACAAGGATGACAACGGCAAGGTCATCGCCGTGCATTGCACCTACTTCCCGGACAGCAAGTCGGGCACGGAAGGCAGCGCCAACTACAAGGTCAAGGGCAATATGCACTGGGTCAGCGCGCCGACGGCGATTGCCGCCGAAGTACGCCTGTACGACCGCCTGTTCACGGACCCGCAGCCGGACGCGGGCGGCAAGGACTTCAAGCTGGCCCTGAACCCGCTGGCCAAGGACGTGGTGCAGGCGTGGCTGGAACCGGGCGCGGAACTGGCCCAGCCGGAAGAGCGCTTCCAGTTCGAGCGCCACGGCTACTTCGCGGCCGACCGCGTGGACAGCCAGCCAGGCAAGCCCGTCTTCAACCGCATCGTCACCCTGAAGGACAGCTGGCAGCCGGCCAAGTAAGCCGCCAATACGCCGCCAGCTTGCCCACGAAAAAAACCGCTACGGCGGTTTTTTTTGTTTCAGCGATATATATCGCCAGGGAAATATTGCCTGTTGACTACATTGGCGATAGTTTTGTATATTGTGCAGCTATTGAGCAATTTGCAATTGGCGTAGCGTTTATGCAAGCAGCACAGCCACCGCCCCACAGGCGGCACCCGATTCCTCTTCCTGATGCGGATTGCGATGTCTTCTAATGCTGGCGAGCAACAGCCCTCCCCTGAAAAAAGACCGCTGTGGCTGCTCGGCTTTACCCTGTCGCTGATGGTGGGCCTGCTGTTCTACATGGCCGTTTCGCTGTCCATCGAGAGCGACGCCAGCGACATGTTCAACAACCTGGCGCGCAATACCCGCCACAACATCGAATCGCGTGTCCAGTCGTATGCCAACCTGCTGCGCGGCGCGGCCAGCCTGTTCCGCGCCAACGAGCACGTGAGCCGCGAGCAATTCCACCGCTACGTGGCGAACATGGCATTGCAGCAAAACTATCCCGGCGTCATGAACCTGAACTACAGCCGGGACCTGGACGAAGCGCAGCGCCCCGCCTTCGAGGCGGCCATGCAGCGCGACTATCCGCCCGGGCGCGACGGCTATCCCGCCTTTGCCATCCACCCCACGCCGCCCCGTGCGCACTATTCCGTGCTGGTGTACATCGAACCCATCGCCAGCGCCGCGGACAAGTACGGCTACGACATCGCCTCGCGGCCCCTGATCGCCGAGGCGCTGGCGCGGTCGCGCGATACCGGGCAGATCAGCAATTCCGGCGTGCCCGTGCCGATGGAAGGCCGTCCCCAGCTGACGGGCATGGCCATGCGCCTGCCCGTGTACCGGCTCGGCATGCCGACCGAGACCGTGGCACAGCGGCGCGCGGCCCACCTCGGCTCCGTCGGCATCGGCTACGACCTGGTGGCGATGATGCGCAGCGCGCTGGCCGACATGCCGGTACGCAATGTCCGCCTGACCCTGTTCGATATCGGTCCGCAGGCGCGCGCGCCGCTGGACTTGCCGCACGACATGCGCCCCATCTTCGACAGCACGGCGGCGGGCCTGCACGCCCCCTGGTGGCAGCCCGGCAATTCGGGCAAATACCTGAGCAGCACCATGCTGATCGAGCACAATGGCCGCGTCTGGCAAGCGCTGTTCAGCGTGCGCAAGAGCGACCTGTACACGCGCTTCGATGCCTTTTTGCCATGGCTGGCCCTGCTGACGGGCTTTGCCAGCGCCATGCTGCTGTATATCCTGTTCCACACGCTGTCATCGTCGCGCCGGCGCGCCATCCAGATGGCGAAGGGCATGACGGAAGAGCTGCGGGCCAGCCAGATCCGCTTGCAGCTGTCGCACCAGAAACTGCGCCGCCTGGCGGCCCACGCGGACCAGATCAAGGAAGAGGAACGCAAGCGTATCGCGCGCGAAATCCACGACGACCTGGGACAGAACCTGCTGGTGCTGCGCATCGACGCCGACATGCTGGCCTCGCGCACGCAGCGGCGCCATCCGCGCCTGAACGCCCGCGCCCGCTCCACCCTGGAGCAGATCGACGCCACCATCAAGAGCGTGCGGCAGATCATCAACGACTTGCGCCCTACCGTGCTCGACCTGGGCGTCAACGCGGCCGTCGACTGGCAGGTGGCGCAATTCCGCCTGCGCACGGGCATCGCCTGCGAAATCAGCGAAAGCCATGACGACATCTGCCTGAGCGACCAGTGCGCGACGGCCCTGTTCCGCATCCTGCAGGAATCCCTGAGCAATATTTCCCAGCATGCCAATGCCAGCCGCGTGCAGGTGAAGCTGGAAAAGTGCCGCGACACGGTGTCGATGAGCATCAGCGACAACGGCGTGGGCGCCGCCATCGACGGACGCAACAAGCTGGGCTCGTTTGGCCTGGTGGGCATCGAGGAGCGCATCAAGTTGCTAGGTGGCACGTTTTACATCGAAAGCAGTCCCGGCGCGGGCATGAGCGTGCACGTCAGCGTGCCCCTGGGCGCCGACGCCACCCGCTTCCCCTACCAGGAAGACAGCCGCGCCAGCGCCTGAGGGCGGCCACGTCCCGAAGCGAGCAGAGCTTGCGTATTTTGTGATTAGATGCAATATTGATGTAGAACAATTAGCCTGGCAGTCATGGCCCAGGCGCCCTTCCACCTGCCAGGAGTTCCCGCCACCAGCCAGCCATTCTTCGCCGTTTTTCCTCACGCAGCGCTTTTACGATACCCACGACTAAAGGACACTCATGGACACGAACGACAGTTTCAAGGCAATTGCCGATTTGAATTTGGACGCGATCAAGGTCAAGCTGATGCACCGGGAATCCGGCGAGGGATGGAGCCTGGAGAAGGCGAATGCGGTGGAATTCGAGTACCGCCGCTTCCTCATCCTGATGAAGCAGTTTCCCCAGGAAGAAACGGCGCCGCTGATGGATGTCGATACCTTCTGGCACTATCACATCCTCGACACCCTGAAATATGCGGCCGACTGCGAACAGGTCTTCGGCTACTTCCTGCACCATTTCCCCTACATCGGCCTGCGCGGCGAAGACGACGCAGCGGCGCACGTGCGCGTGGGCGAGCGCATGAAGGAACTCTACGAGCAGACGTTCGGGGAAGCTTATATCCGCGCAGAAACGGCGTATTCGGGACGGGCCGTGCAGGCCGCGTATTCGGGACGCGCGGTGCAGGCTGCCTATTCGGGGCGGGCCGTGCAGGCGGCTTATTCGGGTCGTGCCGTGCAGGCCGCAGCGTCGAGCGACACGGCGACGGCGTACTCGGGACGCGCCGTGCAGGCGACCGCCTATTCAGGCCGGGCCGTGCAGGCGGCCTATTCGGGCCGGGCGGTACAGGCTGCGTTTTCCAGCGCGGCGGTGCAGGCGACGGCGTACTCGGGCCGTGCGACCGGCGCTGCCAGCACCGCATTTTCCAGCGCGCCCGGCACTCTGGCCGCGGCGGTGGTCGAGTCGTCCTCGACTGGCCTGGAAACGGGGCGCTTCTATCTCGATCGTCCGGCACTGAGCCCGGAATCGGCATAGAACAGCGGAACGCAGATTTGGCTGCCGCACGCGGCAAGCCTGACATACCCAGACGGCACCTCTCAGTTTGCCGTCTGTCAGGCGCTCTTAGGCAGCCATCAGTTCGCGCAGTTCACGAATGCTGAAATCGCTGATTTCATGCATGCGGATGAGGATCGTGGCGCCGATCGGCAAGGTATTGTGGCGAATCTTGCTGATGACAGGTGGCGCCACTTCCAGAGCACGCGACAGGGCGGCATCGTTTTTCAGCTGCAGCTTGTCGATGATCGCATCGAGGACGCGATTCGGGTTGTAGGTAGGCAAAGAGGTAATTTGTTTGAGAGACATGATCAAAATCCGTACTTGTTGTATTACTGCACAAAGAAACCGAATGTCTCCTTTGCAATAATTCAGGGTAAACACACTAAAAAGCGCCATCACTTATGCGGCGTTTCGGCCACAAACAATATAATACACGCTATTGTTGATTTTTGCGTAACTTCAAGCAAAATTGTGATAATTGAAGAGAATTGACGCACTTGGAATGTGCTAGAGGATAACTCAATTTGGAAAAATTTGCTGCAAGTCATCAATTTTTACGTTGAGGAACACTGCTGTGCATCAGCCAGGCGAGGGCCATGAGGGTGCCCAGGCGGGCCATTTCCGCTGACAAATGCCAGCCTTGCGCGGCCACGCTGGCCGGCGTGGCGCGCAGGCCGGCATCCACGCCGCCGCGGATGCGGCACCAGGCCAGCTGGCGCCGGATTTCCGCCGGAGGTGGCGGCGGCAGCAGCGCATGTTCGCGGCGGCGCATGTAGGCACGCACCTGCTCCTTGCTGGGATGACTGATGGGATGCATCGCTTGCTCCTGCCGGCCGGACACATCGTCGCGTGCTTGGCTGTCCAGCCCGCCACAATTAGATGAAACGCGTGACGACATTGCTCACCATATCGCCCGCCCGCCACGATGCGTTTGCGCTGCATCAATGGCAATGCCCCGGTGTTGCGCCGGGGCCCGCATGCTGCCATGCCAGCGGCACCCGGGCCGCCGTCCGCATCACTTTTTCTGCTGGCGCACGCGCTGCTGCTGCTTTTCCTGCGTCTGCTGGCGGTTCTGCTTGCGCTCGAACAGGGTCACCGCATCCTTCTTGGCTTGCTCGACGGTGCGCATGGCCTCGTGCGCGTCGTGCGGCACGAAGAATTCGGCATCCTGGGCCGCCACCACCAGCTTGATGGCGGCGTCGTCGTCGAGGTCGTACAGTTCGGTCAGGACGGTGGTGACCTCGTCCAGGTATGCTTCATAAGTGAGGGTGGTCATGCTGTCTTCCTTTAGTGTATGGGGCGCCGCACCATCGCCGTGGCGTGGATGGCGCGGAGATAACCGGCCATTTTACCCGATGCGGGCCCCGCCGGCTGCCATGGCCTGCAAGGCATCGGCCACGCGCCGGTAGCGCAGGCGCACGCCCAGCTCGCGCCGGATGCGCGTATTGTCCAGGCGGCGAGACTCGGACATGAACGACAGCAGCATCGGCGTGACCGCTTGCCGCAGCTGTTCGCGGGGCAGGCGGGGCGGGCGCGGCAGGCCGAAGGCGTCGGCCACGGCATCGAAATACTCGGCCATCTTCAGTTCGCTGTCGTCGCTGGCGTGATACACGCGGCCCGGCCGGCCCCGCCAGATGGCCCGCTCGATGATGCGCGCCAGGTCATCGGCATGGATGTGGTTGGTGTACACGTCGTCGCCGGCGGCCAGCGCCGGCGTGCCTTCGCGCAGGCGCTTCAGGGGCAGGCGGTCCTCAGCGTAGATGCCGGGCACGCGCAGGATGGCCACCGAGGCGCCGCGGCGCGCGCCCCAGCCGCGCAAGACCTGTTCCGCATCCACGCGCCGCTTCGCGCGCGCATTGGCGGGCGCCACGGGCCGCGTTTCGGCCACCACGGCGCCGCCGCAATCGCCATAGACGCCGCTGGTGCTGACATACACCAGGCGCCCATGCTCGGGTAAAATGGCGGCCAGATTGCGCGTGCGCCGGTCCAGCAAGCCCGAGGACAGGGGCGGCGCCAGGTGCACGACGGTGGCCGCCAGGCCCGCCAGCCGGCGCAGGCTGGCAGGCTCGTCCAGATTGGCCACGATGGGCACGGCACCGGCCGCCCGCAGCTGCGCACAGCGCGCCGGCTGGCTGGTGACGGCAAAGACGCGGAAGCGCCCGCGCAGCAGGGGCAGCAGCCGCATGCCGACGTCGCCGCAACCGAGGATCAGCAGGCGCGGCAGGCCTGCCCGCTTGCGCAATGATGGCATTAACATATTTTTCATCTCAAGGATTGTATGACTTTTCAAGTTACTGTTCAGCCCAGCGGCCACCAGTTCAGCTGCGAAGCGGACGAAACCGTGCTGGCGGCGGCGATACGCGCCGGCGTGGGCTTGCCCTACGGTTGCAAAAACGGCGCCTGCGGCTCCTGCAAGGGCAAGGTCGTATCCGGCAGCGTACAGCACAAGGCGCACCAGCAGCGCGCCCTGACGCCGGAAGAGGAAGCGGCGGGCTTTTCCCTGTTCTGCTGCGCCACGGCAAGCGCCGACCTCGTCATCGAAGCGCGCGAAGTGGCCGGCAGCAGCGACTATCCGATCAAGAAAATGCCGTCGCGCGTGACGACGATAGAAAAAGTCGCCCCCGACGTCGTCGTGCTGACCCTGCAGCTGCCCGCCAGCGAGCGCCTCAACTACCGCGCCGGACAGTATATCGAATTCATGCTGCGCGACAACAAGCGCCGCAGCTACAGCATGGCCAGCGCGCCCGCCGATGGCGGCCCCGTGACCCTGCACATCCGCCACATCCCGGGCGGCCTGTTCACCGACCAGGTATTTACGACGCTGAAGGAACGCGACATCCTGCGCTTCGAAGGCCCGATGGGCACCTTCTTCCTGCGCGAGGACAGCGACAAGCCCGTCGTGCTGCTGGCCTCGGGCACGGGCTTCGCTCCCCTGAAAGCCATCGTCGAGCACATGATCAACGAAGGCTCCACGCGGCCGATCACCCTGTACTGGGGCGGCCGCCGCCCGCAGGACCTGTACATGGATGCCCTGTGCCGCCAGTGGGCCGCCGACTTGCCGCAGTTCACTTACGTGCCCGTCGTCTCGGACGCCTTGCCGGAAGACGCGTGGAGCGGCCGCACGGGCTTCGTGCACCAGGCCGTCATCGCCGACCTGCCCGACCTGTCCGCCCACCAGGTGTATGCCTGCGGCGCGCCCGTGATGGTCGAATCGGCCAAGCGCGACTTCGTGCAGCACTGCGCGCTGCCGGAAGACGAGTTCTACGCGGACGCCTTCACCACCGAAGCCGACCTGGCCAAGTAAGCGTCACCCTCCAGGCAGCGGGGCGCGGCTGGTGCGGCGCCCCGCTGCCGCCACCGCCCCGCTGTTTCCTGGAAACCTCATGTCTCTCGCCATCCTGCGTCACCGCAACTTCGCCTGCTATCTTTCCGCCCGCGTGCTGGGCACGCTGGCCGTGCAGATGCAAAGCGTGGCCATCGGCTGGCAGGTGTACCAGATCACGGGCAGCCTGTTCGACCTGGGCCTCATCGGCCTGGCCCAGTTCGCCCCCTTCCTGCTGCTGATCTTGCCCGCCGGCCACGTGGCCGACCGCTACAACCGCCGCAACATCATCGCCTGGTGCCTGGCGGCGCAGCTGGCCTGCGCGCTGGCCCTGCTGGCATTCACGCTCAGCGGCCTGTCCATCGTCTGGCCCGTGTTTGCCGTGCTGGTGCTGTTCGGCAGCGCGCGCGCCTTCATGATGCCGGCCACGCAGGCCGTGCTGGTGAACATGGTGCCGACGGAACACTTCAGCCGCGCCGTGGCGCTCAGCTCGTCGAGCTCGCACGTCGCCATCATCCTCGGCCCCACCCTGGGCGGCCTGCTGTACTACTTCGGCCCCAAGGTGGTGTATCTGCTGTCGTCCGCGCTGCTGGTGCTGTCCGTGCTGCTGATGCGCGCCACCACGCCGGCGCCGCAGGTGGTGAAACGCGAACCCGTCAGCTGGCACACGCTGCTCGAAGGCCTGCATTTCGTCTGGTCCAAGCCCATCGTGCTGGGCGCCATCTCGCTGGACCTGTTTGCCGTGCTGTTCGGCGGCGCCACGGCCCTGCTGCCGGCGCTGGCGCACGACGTGCTGCACACGGGACCCGGCGGCCTGGGCCTGCTGCGCACGGCGCCGGGCGCCGGCGCCGCACTGTGCTCGATCGTGCTGGCCATCTTCCCCATCACGCGCCGGGTGGGCGCCTGGATGTTCGGCGGCGTGGCCGTCTTCGGCCTGGGCACCCTGGTGCTGGGCAGCACCAGCTATTTCCCCCTGGCCCTGGCGGCCCTGTTCCTCATGGGCGCCGGCGACATGGTCAGCGTCTACATCCGCCACCTGCTGGTGCAGTTCGAGACGCCCGACGAGATCCGCGGCCGGGTCAGCGCCGTCAATTCCGTCTTCATCGGCGCCTCGAACGAGCTGGGCGAATTCGAATCGGGCCTGACGGCCGGCTGGTTCGGCCTCGTGCGCGCGGTGCTCTTCGGCGGCGCCGCCACCCTGGCCGTGACGGGCCTGTGGGCCGTACTGTTCCCCGTGCTGTCGCGCATGGACCGCTTTCCCCACCATGCCAAGGAGACGGCGGCCAGGGAGGCCACCAGCGCCGCAAGTTAAGGGATAAGATGCGCTATCCCAACTGATGCATCCAGGCGCCATGAAAATCACGCTCCCCTTCCGCAGCTTCATCCGCAGCCGTCCCCACCTGAGCCTGGCCACGGCCATCGGCGTGGCGGCCGGCCTGCTGCTGCCCTCGTCCTGGCAACAGCTGACGCGCCTGCTGACGGCGTGGAACGTGGCCGTCTGGTTTTACCTGGCCACCATGGCCTGGATGATGATGCGCGCCAACCACCACCGGGTGAAGGCGATCGCGGCGCGCCAGGATGAGCGGGCGGCCACGGTGCTGTCGGCCCTGTCCGTGGCGTCCGTGATGAGCCTGGTCGCCATCGTCTCGCAGCTGTCGGCCATGAAGGACATGACGCCGGACGCGCGCGCCCTGCACTACGGCCTGACCATCCTCACGCTGGTCGGTTCCTGGTTCCTCGTCGGCACCCTGTTCTGCTTTCACTACGCCCACCTGTACTACCAGGCCGGCGCCGGCCCGCGCCCCCTGAAGTTTCCCGACGACGAGCAAAACCCCGATTACTGGGACTTCCTGTATTTCTCGTTCACCATCGCCGTGGCCGTGCAGACGTCGGACGTGACCGTGCAGACGCGGCTGATGCGGCAAATCGTGCTGGGGCAATCCGTGCTGAGCTTTTTCTTCAACCTGGTGGTGCTGGGCCTGTCGATCAATATTGCGGCTGGTCTCATCAATGGCTAAAACCCGGCCAAAAAACTTCATCAGGGAAACTTGACCTGGATGCAGGGTTAAGCGCATCTTAATCGTGCAGACCCCTTGAAATTGTGGAAACTGGAGTAAGATGGGTTACGTAAGACAGGTCATGTACAGGGGGCAAGTACATGAGGCAAGAACCAGGCGCCGACGCGCCCCGGCAGCGGATTTCGCCACTGCCATGCACGGCGCCTGAGATGGGTTTTTTTTGAATTGACAGGAGTAAGCATATGCAAATCAATATTCATACCGACAGCACCATCGCCAACACCGCTGGACTGAACGAACATGTGCAATCCGTACTTGAAAGCGCACTGAGCCGCTTCCGCGACAACCTGACCCGCATCGAAGTCCACCTCAGCGACACCAACGGCCCGAAAGGCGGCGCCGACGATATCCGCTGCGTCATGGAAGCCCGTGTTGCCGGTTATCAACCAATCGCCGTCACCGAGCAAAACGCCACCGTGCACCAGTCCGTGGCAGGCGCCACCGACAAACTGAAACGCGCCATCGATAGCGCCCTGGGCCGCCTGCACGACAGCAAGCGCCACGCCACCGGCAAGAATGCCGTGATCGATGCGACGGAAGCGGAAGAAACCGCCGAGTAATTCCCACCTGCAACACCAGCCAGAGACGAGGCAGCCGTTCAAGGCTGCCTTTGCGCATCTGGCACCCCCGCACCTGGCGCCCGCTTGCGCCTTCCCCTCGCGACAACATCCATACAAAAACAGCAAGCATTTCAGCTTGCTAACACGACAAGGAAATAATTGTCGTATTTCCCATAGAAAGTGATCGCGAGCAAGCCTTTGCCGTTACGGTCAAGGCCGCTTTAAGCTATCATGAAGCTACCGTCGCGCCGCATGCGCGGCACCGGCTTTTGGAAAGTGTGATTGTGGAACAGATCGGCAACTTCGGCGCTTCGGGCTGCAACATCGGCGATTTACAGCTATTTCGCGATGGGGCGGATAGCCGGACGGCCGCCATGCTGGCGCCCTGCCCCGTCATGCGCCTGGAAGCGGGCGATGCCATCACCGACACGCGCGGCGCCAGCCTGTACATCGTCCTGCGCGGCTCGCTGGCCGTGGCCGCCGACACCCACACGGGCATGGATGACGGCACCGTCAGCAAGGTCTTGCCCGGCGAAAGCGTGGGCGAACAGTCCGTGCTCGACGAAGCGAGCAACCTGGCCGCCATTTCCGCCCTGGAAGAAACCG
Organism: Janthinobacterium sp.; assembly: GCF_009923995.1. Lineage (GTDB taxonomy): Bacteria > Pseudomonadota > Gammaproteobacteria > Burkholderiales > Burkholderiaceae_D > Janthinobacterium. The sequence goes on from NZ_RFSK01000071.1 coordinate 16,815, forward strand.
ACTTGCTGGTGATCGACGCGGCCATCGTGTGGGAATTGATCGAGCAGTCGAACGGCCTGGCGCGCAACCTGCTGCGCCTGCTGTCCTTCCGCATCCGCGCCGCCAACGCCCTGCTGCGCCGGCGCCAGAAGCTGGGCGAGTTCTACCGCCAGCTGTCGATGGTCGACAGCCTGACGGGCCTGTACAACCGCGCCTGGCTGACGGACTTGCTGCCGAATATGATCGTCACGGCCCACGGCAGCGGCGCGCCCCTGTCGCTGGTGATGATAGACCTCGACCATTTCAAGCGCTTCAACGACACGCACGGCCACCAGGCGGGCGACCAGGCCCTGCGCATCGCCGCGCAAGTGCTGGGCGCGGCCCTGCGCCCCACGGACTTTGCCGTGCGCTATGGCGGCGAGGAATTGATGGTGATCTTGCCGGACACCAACGAAAAAGTGGCCCTGCTGGTGGCAGGGCGCCTGTGCGAACGCATGCAGCAAGCCGTCATCTTCGGCGACATGCGCAGCCCGTTGCCGCACATCACGGGCTCGTTTGGCGTGGCCAGCCTGGCGCCGGAACAGGACGACCATGGCCTGATCGCGGCGGCCGACGCGGCGCTGTACCGCGCCAAAGCTTCAGGCCGCAACCGCGTAAGCACCTGATAAAAAGCCCATGGCGTCGTTACATTGCCTCGTCGTACATTCGTACTGCCTTCGGCAATGCGCCTAGCCCTGGACATTTTCTCAGGCGCTTCCGCCGTAATAGTGATCAGGCAGCCTTGCTGTCGGCAGGCTTGGCGGCGTCATCCTTCTTGCCGCCGTGCGCGGCGACGAAATCCGCATAGCCCTTCTGCACCAGCGCATACGTCTTGTCGATATTGCTGGCGATATCGCCGCCCAGCACCTTCAGGCCGCCGAGGATGTCGCGCGCCTCCTTGAAGCCTTTTTCCATGCCGCCGCTGATGGTGTCCATGAACTTCGTCAGGGCCGTATCGTCGTCCAGGCCGGGATTCTGCTTCTTGAAGGCGTCAAAAAATCCCGTCGACAGCGAGACGATGCGGTTCGCCGTCGCTTCGGCGCTGTTGTCCTGCGACGCCGCGTTCTGGATGGCATCGTCGCCGTACTGGCCCTTCAGCGCTTCATTGATGTTGGTGATGGCCGTCTTGTACAGCAGCGCCAGCGGCTCGTTTTCCGAGCCGATGGACACGTTCAGCGACGCCTGCATGATGGACGCGTTCAACTGCAGCCTGCTGCGGTCGTTCACGCTCATTTCCGTGTTGCTGGCATCCTTTTGCTGGACTTTGTCATCCTTGCCGGCAACAGCCGTACTGACGGAAGTCACGGAAGGGGCGGAATTGCCGCTAGCGGCGATGGGAATTGACACGATAAGCCTCCTTGAACGGGCAATATATGCCACCATGCGGGAAACGCCATGATGACCATCCTCTCGTGTAGTATCGGCAGGTTTTCAGAAAACTGAAGCGGCCCGGATAACCAAGATAACAATTAAGCAAGCAACGACCATCAATGACTAACCAGACTTTCCTTTGGCACGACTACGAAACCTTTGGCGCCCAGCCGCGCCGCGATCGCCCGGCCCAGTTCGCGGCCATCCGCACGGATGCCGACCTCAACGAGATCGGCGAACCCATCATGCTGTATTGCCAGCCTGCCAATGACTTCCTGCCCGACCCGCAATCGTGCCTGATCACGGGCATCACGCCGCAGCAGTGCTTGCAGCTGGGCGTGCCCGAGCACCAGTTCGCCGCCACCATCGAAGCGGCCTTCTCGGAACCGGGCACCATCGGCGTGGGCTACAACACCATCCGCTTCGACGATGAAGTGACGCGTTTCTTGTTCTGGCGCAATCTGATCGACCCGTATGCGCGCGAATGGAAGAACCATTGCGGCCGCTGGGACATCCTCGACGTCGTGCGCATGACGCACGCGCTGCGCCCGGACGGCATTCAATGGCCGAAGCGCGACGATGGCCAGACCAGTTTCAGGCTGGAGCATTTGAGCAAGGCCAATGGCCTGGCCCACGAAGCGGCGCACGATGCGCTGTCCGACGTGCGCGCCACCATCGCCCTGGCCCGCCTGATCAAGGAAAAGCAGCCGAAGCTGTTCGAATTCTGCCTCGCCCTGCACAAGAAGGACAGGGTCGCCAGCGAAATGGGCATGCACCTGGCCGCCGGCGAGCGCCAGCCCTTCCTGCACGTGTCCGGCATGTTCCCCGCCGAACGGGGCTGCCTGGGCGTCGTCTGGCCGCTGGCCACGCACCCGAGCAACAAGAACGAGATCCTCGTTTGGGATTGCGCCTACGACCCGCGCGAGCTGTTCGAACTGGACGCCGACACCATCCGCACGCGCCTGTTCACGCGCAAGGATGCCATGCCGGAAGGCATGACGCGCCTGCCCGTCAAGAGCGTGCACCTGAACAAGTCGCCCATGCTGGTGGGTAATTTAAAGACGCTGTCGCCCGCCATGGCGGCGCACTGGGGCATCGACGTGGACGCCGCGAAGGTCAACGCGCAATTCGCCGCCGCGGCGCCGAACATGGACGCCATCTGGGCCGAAGTCTTCCAGCGCCCGGGCGCCACTACCTCCCTGGACGTGGATGAAGATTTGTACAACGGTTTCGTCAGCAACGACGACCGCCGCCTGCTCGAATCCCTGCGCCGCGAAACGCCGGCCAAGCTGGCCACGGCCCGCCCCTCGTTTGCCGACGAGCGCCTGCAGGAACTGCTGTTCCGCTACCGCGCCCGCAATTTCCCGCAAACCCTGAGCGAAGCGGAAAGCCTGCGCTGGGAACAGCACCGCGCCGCCCGCCTGTTCGACGGCGACGGCGGTGCCCGCACCATCGAAATGCTGTTTACGGAAATCGATACCTTGTCGGAATCGGTGGATGAGCGGGGAGAAGAGATTCTCGGTGAACTGTACGACTATGCGGAGATGGTCGCGCCCATGCGGGATTAGTTGCACCCAACCAAACCTGCTGCGCGTCGGCATAGGCGGCCTGCGATGCTCACCGTACGCCAGTACGGTTGCGCTTCTCGGCCACCTCTTCCTTCCGCTCGCTACGGTTTTGTCGGGTGCTGTGAGGCTGGCTGTCTCTCGTTCTTATACCGAACGATGGGCATTGATCGCATCGCGCGTTTCGATGGCCACGCGGCGGGCCGCGTCGGCGAAGTCTTCGCCCGCCTGCGGCGTGGCGTAGATGATGGCGCGCGAGGAGCTGATCATCATGCCCATGCCATTGGCCGTCTGGCCCGCGCCGACGGTGGCGGCGATGTCGCCGCCCTGGGCGCCGATGCCGGGCACCAGCAGCGGCATGTCGCCGACGATGGCGCGCACCTGCGCCAGTTCTTCCGGGAAGGTGGCGCCGACGACGAGCGCGCACTGGCCGTTCTTGTTCCATTTCTCCGCCACCAGGCGCGCCACGCGCTGGTACAGAGGCACACCGTCCGTGTCGAGGAATTGCAGGTCCGAGCCGCCCGGGTTCGAGGTGCGGCACAGGATGATCACGCCGCGGTCTGCCCACGCCAGGTAGGGGTCGAGCGAATCCTCGCCCATGTAGGGATTGACGGTGACGGCGTCGGCGCCGTAGCGTTCGAACGCTTCGCGCGCGTACTGCGTGGCCGTGGCGCCGATGTCGCCCCGTTTCGCGTCGAGGATCAGGGGGATGTGCGGGTAGTTCTCGCGCACGTAGCGGCAGATATCTTCCAGCTGCTTTTCCGCGCCCAGGGCGCCGAAATAGGCGATCTGCGGCTTGAAGGCGCAGGCCAGGTCGGCCGTGGCATCGATGATGCGCGTGCAAAAGGTGGTGATTCCATCGGGCGCGTCGCGCAATTCCGCCGGCAGTTTCGCCAGGTCAGGGTCCAGGCCCACGCACAGCAGGGAATTATTGGCCGTCCATGCGGCGGATAATTTATTGATGAAATTCACGGCACACCTTCTCTATATTCAGTTGCAAACCCCGTATTGTAACGCGGCGCGGGTGCGCCACGACAGCGCCGCGCTTCCTTGCAGGCCAGCGCGGCGCGGTGAGCGGGCGCTTACGCCCGTGCGGACCTAGTTGCCGTTGCCGGGCCCGGTGTTGCCATATTCAAACAGGCGGTTCGCCGGCAAGGTGCCCGACGGCACGGAGCTGTAGGGACGCGTGGCCGTCGATTCGCCCCACGGATCGGCCTTGCGGATATGCTCGCCCAGTACCGAGTTGCGGATGACCACCTGGCCATTCGGCGACGTGGCGCCATACGCGGCCAGGCTGGAGACGCCCTCGTCCCAGGCGCGGCCCAGGTAGATCTGGCCAACCGGCGTGCCCGTTTCCGCCGTGAAACGGCTATTCGTGATGAGGAAGCCGTAGCTGTTGCGGTAATCCGTGCTGGCCGCCGTGACATAGCCATTGCCATTGCCCGTGTTCAGGGTATGGATGGTGCAGTTGTCCAGCACGGCCGTGCCGCGCCCGAAGATGAAGTCCACGTCGCCCTCGATGTAGCTGTCCTTGACGTAGACGCGCGAAACCTGGTCGACGTTGCCGCTCTTCATGTAGAACGTGTCCTGGTGTCCCAGCAGGCGCACGTTTTCCAGCACGATCTTGTCGCCCTGCGTCATCAGGGCCACGGCCGACTGGTTGCTGCCGGCAAAGCTGCCCTTCACGTAATCGTTCGCGAACGTGATGTTTTTCGCCTGGAAGTCGGCCGCATTCACGGCAAAGGTGGCGCTGCCGCTGGTGCCGATGGGGTTGGCGGGCGAACTGTTGCACTTGTTGCCATTGGTCTTGGACGCATCGACGGTCGGGTTGCCGTTGTTAAACACGATCACCGTGTGCGAGGCGTCGCTGTCGAGGCTGTACAAGCGGATGGCCGGCGTGCCGCTGCTGGGCAGGCACACGGTTTCGCGGTAGGTGCCCGGCTTGATGCGGATAAACACGGGCGGCACTTTATTGCCCAGCGCAACGGCCGCGTCCATGGCAGCCTGCACCGTGACGAAATTGCTGGCATCGCTCTTGCCGGCCGCATCCACGGTGAATTGCGCCGTGAAGGTGCTGACGTCGCCGACACCGGCCGTCGGGTCCCAGTTATCCACCGGCAGGGAGCTCATGGGCAGGCTCTTGCCCCCTTGCGCCAGGTATTTCACGGGCGTCAGCGGGGCTGCCGCCGCCGCGTCGAGCTGCGGCCGCGTTGCCGTCGACGCGACCACGGGCGATGCCACCACGGTGGTGTTGGTGCAGTCGGCGGCGCTGGCGCAGCTGGCGCCGGTGCCCGGCGTCACGGTGTTGACCAGGCTGCCCGCGGCGCTTGCCACGGCGGTGATGCGCACGCTGGCCGTGGCGCCCACGGCCAGTCCGGCCGGCACGCTGCAGTTGATGCTGGCGCCCGGCGCGCCGCAGGTGGCGCCCGCCGGCGTCACCGTCACGCCGCTGGCACTGCCCGCCAGGCTGTCGCTCAGGGTCAGGGCGGCCGTCGTCGGCCCCGTGCCGCTGTTGACGGCCTTGATGGTCCAGGTGACGGTATCGCCCACGTTGGCCGTGGCCTTGTCGGCCGTGCTGGTGACGAGCACCTTGGGCGCGATGGACGCCGTCACGCTGGTGCTGGCCGTGCACACGGCGGGCGTAGCGCAGCTGGCGCTGGCGCCGCCCGGCACGACGGACGCGACGAGGCTGCCCGCCGCCGCCGCGTTCGCCGTCACGAGCACGCTGGCGCTGGCGTTCGGCGCCAGGCCGGCGGCGATACTGCAGTTGAGGCTGGTGCCACTGATGGGGGCGCAGCTGGCGCCCGTGGCCGTCACGCTGGTGCCGCTGATGCCCGCAGGCAAAGTGGCTGCCAGGGTGACGACGCCCGTCGTGGCGGCATTGCCGCTATTGGCGGCCTTGATGGTCCAGCTCAGCTTGTCGCCGACGATGGCGCTGGCCTTGTCCACGCTGGCCGTCACGCTGACGTTCGGCAGGGCTGCCACCGTCACGTCCGTGGCCGTGGCGCAGGCGGCCGGCGAGGCGCAGGCGGGCGCGTCCGGGCCGCTGGCCACGACGCTGCTGGCCAGCCTGGCCACGTCCGTGGCCGTGGCGGACAGCACCACGCTGGCGCTGGCGCCGGCGGCCAGGCCCTGGGGCACGGTGCAGGTGAGCGTGCTGACGGCCGGGCCGCAGGTGGCGCCCGTGGCCGTCACGCTGATGCCGCTGATATTGGCCGGTACGCTGGACACGAGGGTCACGACGCCCGTGGTGGCGCCCGGCCCCTTGTTGCTGGCGGTCATGGTCCAGGTGACCCTGTCGCCTACCGACGCGGCGGGACGGTCGACGCTCTGGCTCACCTGCACGGCAGCCAGGAGGGCGACCGGCGCGGCGCTGTCGCTGCTGCCGCCGCCACAGGCGGACAGCGCCAGCAAGGCGGGCATGGACGACAGGATCGCCGCCATGCGGGATTTCTTGATATCTGCAAACACTCTGATCTCCTTATTTATGATGGTCTTGCTCGGTACAACATCCGGCGTCTGCGCGCCGTTGCGGATGCGTTGCTGCCGGCCCGCTCACGGCATGGACATGGGGGCGTTGCTGGCAGGAAAATCGACGAAGGCGGCGCTGCAGTCATGGGGGGCGGCCTGGGCACTGCGCCGGTCCGTCACGGTGAACTGGTTCACGCCCGCGGCGGCGGTCAGCACACTGGCAAACGAGACGGGCCCCGGGCCCATGGCCAGCGCCGCATTCGACGGCACGGCCTGGCTGATCTTCGTCGCGACCCAGCCCGGCAGGCTGTCGAAGACGACGTTGTCGAAAGTCAGGTTGTAGAGGGGATTCGTCTGCGTGGCCGACTGGTAGCCGCGCAACAGCAGCAGGGCCTTGTTGCCGTTGAAGCGGGAGCCGGGCGTGTCCAGGTAGCGGAAGTTGCGCACGGTGATGTCGTGCAGGTTCGGCAACAGGGGCGTCTTGGCGTCGGCCGCGTCGCCGTAATAGCTGTCGATGGCGATGGGCTGCTGCACGCGGCGCGCGCACATGCCGTCGACGGTGACGTTTTTCACTTCGCCGCCGCGGCTGTCGTCCGTCTTGATGCGGAACCCGCTGGTGGCGCCGATGTCAAACCCGTCGATGGCCAGGTCACGGATGCTGACGCCATCGACATGGCTGTCCGTCTCGCTGCCGATCGACATGCCGTGCGTAAAGTACATGCGGTTGTGCCAGATACGCAGGTTCGCCACGGGACCGATCTTGCTCGTGTGCGATTTGACGGCGATGCCGTCGTCGCCCACGCTGATGTGGTTGAAGGCGATCAGCACGTTCTTCGACTGGCCCGGGTCGATGCCATCCGTATTCTTCACCGTTTCGGGCGTGAAACAGGTGCTGGGCGTGCTGACATTGGGCGTGCCGGAGACCACGGGCATGCTGACCGCGGGACAGGCATAGCCGGGCACGGAATACTCGAGCGAAGGCGACAGCACCTTCGCATCCCACACGGTCAGGCCGTCGACGCCGCTGGACACGAGGTGGAATTTCGGCCCGTTCTGCAGGCTCAGCCGGTAGACGGTGAAATTGCTGCCATTGTTCACCTGCACCAGGCGGGGATTGTTCTGGCTGGACATGGCGCTGCCGCCCGTCTTCGTCAGCGCGCCCACGTCCCACCAGCTGAGCTTGCCCGCGTAGGCGCCCGACGTCAGCACGGCGCCGCCCCGCCCGTCGACCACGCCCTCGCCATACAGGCCATTGCCGTTCGGTGTGGTGGTCAGCAAGGCCAGGCAGCCATTGTCGCTCGCCGACGCCTCGCCGCAGGCATTCTTGCCGGCGATCTGGTAATCGGCGGGGCGGCGCGACGCGAACAGGGTCACGCCGCCATCGATCCACAGGCTGACGGACGACGGCAGGGTCAGGGGGCCGGACAGGAAGGCATTCTGTCCCTGCGCGCCGGCCACCAGCCTGACGGCCTGGCCGGCCGGGCACGCCGTCAGGGCCGCCTGCAGGCGTGCCGCGTCGGGCTGCGAGGCATCCGCCGCCGCATCGATGGCCGCGTCCAGCAAGCCGGCCGCATTTTTGACCAGGACGGCCGGCACACTGGCGCACACCTTGGCGGGCATGGCCGGCTCCAGTCCCGCCAGGGCTGCATCGGCGCGGGCGGCGGCCGGCCACAGGGATGCGGGTGTCGGCACGGGCGTGGGCACGGGCGTCGGAGTGGGGGTCGGTGTGGGTGTGGGCGTGGGCGTCGGCGTCGGGTCCGGCGCCGGGGTGGGCGTCGGCGTGGGGACCGGTGTCGGCGTGGGTGTCGGTACCGGCGTGGGCGTGGGCGCCACGGCCACGGGTGCCTGCGTCACGGCCGCGCTGCCGCCGCCGCAAGCGGTCAGCACGGCGCCTGCGGTCAGGCTGGCCAAGACGATCGAGGGCATGGCGCGGCGCGGGCGCCGCGGCGTCAGGGGTGTCTGCATGGGTGTCTCCAACCTTGATTTGTTGATATGTTTTTACCTAATATATCACAATGACATATCTGATATATCAATTATTTCTATGTGGTAATTTCCCCACGCAAACGCCACGCCAGCTGGCAGGACGGGATGGCGGCGCGGCAAAAGCAGCGGGCGGGCTTATGAAACCGACATCTGCGGCCGTTTCAGGTATATTTGCCTCACCTCCCTCACTCTGCACGGAACCCATCATGCAAATCACCAATCAATTCACCAAATGGCTGCGCCTGGCGCTGAGCGTCACCGTCCTGGCCGGCATCCTGACGGGCTGCGGCTACAACGATTTCCAGAGCAAGGACGAGGCCACCAAGGCCGCGTGGGGCGAAGTGGTCAACCAATACCAGCGCCGCGCCGACCTGATCCCCAACCTGGTGAATACGGTGAAGGGCTATGCCACGCATGAAAAGGACACGCTGGAAGCGGTGACCAAGGCACGCGCCGCCGCCACCAGTTTCCAGATCACGCCCGAGGTGCTGAACGACCCGGCCGCGTTTGCCAAGTTCCAGCAGGTGCAGGGGCAGCTGTCGTCGGCCCTGTCGCGCCTGATGGTGGTGTCCGAGAAATATCCCGACCTGAAGGCCGACACCAGCTTCCGCGACCTGCAGTCGCAGCTGGAAGGCACGGAAAACCGCATCACCGTGGCGCGCCAGCGCTACATCGCCGCCGTGCAGGATTACAACGTGCATGCGCGCAGTTTCCCGAACAACATCACGGCCATGATCTTCGGCTACAAGGTCAAGCCCTCGTTCACGGTGGAAAATGAAAAATCCATCTCGACCGCGCCAACCGTCGACTTCGGCAAATAAGATGAAAGCCTGGTCCTCCCTCGCGGCGCTGTGCACGGCATTGCTGCTGTGGACAGCCTTGCCCGCCGGCGCCCAGGATCTCGTCCCCGTGCCGCCGCTGGCGGCGCGCGTGACGGACGACGCCGGCATGCTGGACGCGCAGCAGAAAGCGGCACTGGAAGGCGTGCTGGCCGACTACGAAGCCAAGACGGGCAGCCAGATCGCCGTGCTGCTCGTCAAGAGCACGGCGCCCGAGGCGATCGAGCAGTACAGCATCCGCGTGACGGATGCCTGGAAGCTGGGCCGCAAGGGCGTCGACGACGGCGTGCTGCTGATGGTGGCGAAAGACAATCCCCCGGCCCTGCGCCGCCTGCGCATCGAGGCGGGCCGCGGCGTGCAGGGCGTGCTCACGGATGCCCAGTCGAAACGCATCCTGCAGGACGTCGTCGCCCCGCATTTCAAGCAGAACGATTTCTATGGCGGCCTGGTCGCTGGCGTGGGGGCGATTGCCACCCTGCTCAACCAGGAGCAATTTCCCGCCCCGGCGCAGAAACAGGCGCCGGCCACGGTGGAAGCGGGCGGCCTGACCTTCTGGCTGCCCCTGCTGTTCTTCGGCTTTCTCGTCGTGCTGACCCTGTTCCGCTCGCGCGGCGGGCCCAACCGCCTGCAGCGTGGCAGCAACTGGTCCAGCGGCGCCACGGGCGTGGTGCTGGGCAG
>NZ_RFSK01000072.1 GCF_009923995.1 Janthinobacterium sp.
AACCGGGCTAGCCCGGTTTTTTCTTATCTTACTGCCAGAATTTCCACCACTTGCGTTCCTTGTTCACCCCTTCCGGGCTGAGGAAGGCCGTGTTCGGGTAGTTCTTGGTCAGCACGCGCAAGGTATCGTCGCGCAGGTCCGTCAGGCCCAGCTTGTCGTACGAGCGGTACATGATGAACAGCGCTTCCTCGATGGCGGGCGAGGCGGAAAAGTCGCTCACCGTCGTTTGCGCGCGGTTGGCGGCGGCCAGGTAGGCGCCGCGGCGGTAGTAATAGCGCGCCACGTGCACTTCGTACTTCGCCATGGCATCGACCAGGTAGTTCATGCGCGCCAGCGAATCGGGCGCATACTTGCTGTTCGGGAACTTATCGACCAGCTGCTTGAAGGCGGCAAACGCTTCGCGCGTGGCTTTCGGGTCGCGTTCGGTAGGATCTTGCTCGTACAGGAAGTTCAGGAAGCTGATCTGGTCGTTAAAGCTGATCAGGCCCCGCAGGTAGTACATATAATCCACATTGGCGTGGTTCGGATGCAACTTGATGAAGCGTTCGACGGCGGCCAGTGCCTGAGCCTGGTCTCCCGACTTATAATACGCGTAAGCGATCTCCATCTGCGCTTGCAGAGCATAGTTGCCGAAAGGATAGTTAGCCTCCAGCTTCTGGAACAGGCCGATTGCAGCTTCATAGTGCTGCCCGGCCATTTCATCACGCGCCTCCGAGTATAATTTCGTAACGGACCAGTTTTTGGTCTCATCCACTTTTTCAGGCAACAAGCTGCAAGCGGACATGCCGAGCAGAACGACTGAAGCGACTACCAACGATAATTTTTTTTGCATGACGTTTTGCAAGAAGGTTTTAACCAAGATTTTACAATAGGCTGATTATAGCCGATGGGAATGCTGTGATATTAACTCCGAAGCCTAATTTGGCTGACCCCGCGTTTGACTCCCTTTCTGACCATGACGCCGAAGCCGCGTTTGACGGCGATTTTGCCGCCGACGACGTCTTCGAGGAAATGGCCCCGATTACACTGGAACTGACGCCGGACGCCTGCGGCCACCGCCTCGATAAAGTCATCTCCAAGCTGGTGCCGCAATACTCGCGCAGCCGCTTGCAATTGTGGCTGGAAGCCGGTTTCGTGACCGTGGACGGAAAAGTTGCCAAACGCAATATGACCGCCTATGGCGATGAGAAGATCGTCATTCTGCCGCAAAGCGCGCCGGAAGACGAGGCTTTTAAGCCGGAAGCGATGGAATTGAACATCGTGCACGAAGATGAGCATATCATCGTGATCAACAAACCGGCCGGACTGGTCGTGCATCCGGGCCCCGGCAACTGGTCGGGCACCCTGCTCAACGGCCTGCTGCACCACTGCCCGCAGCTGGCCGGCGTGCCGCGCGCCGGCATCGTGCACCGCCTGGACAAGGATACGAGCGGCCTGATGGTGGTCGGCAAGACCCTCGCCTCGCAGACGGACCTGGTGCGCCAACTGCAGGCGCGCACCGTCAAGCGCGAATATTTCGCCCTCGTGTGGGGCACGCCGAAACAGGCGGGCACCATCGACGCATCCATCGCGCGCCACCCGCGCGACCGGGTCAAGATGGCCGTCTCGGAAAACTTCACGGCCAAGCCGGCCATCACGCACTATGAGCTGATCGGCAGCGGCGAACTCGACCGCCGTCCCGTGAGCCTGATGCAATGCCGCCTGGAAACAGGCCGCACGCACCAGATCCGCGTCCACATGCAGCACCTGGGCTTTGCGCTCGTCGGTGACCATGTGTATGGCAAGCAGCACCTGGTGTCCGTCTTCTCGCGCCAGGCGCTGCAGGCGCGCCGCCTGGGTCTCGTGCATCCGGGCACCCTGGAAGCGTGCGAGTGGATCGTGCCGCTGGCCGATGACTTCGCCGAGCTCATCGCCACGGCGGGCATACCCGAGCCGGAACAGGTCTGATGACGGCAGCCTTGCCTTATATCAAGCCGCACTGGCCCGGCTTGCCGGCCAATGTGGGCGCGCTGGCGACCGTGCGTGCGGGCGGCGTCAGCCAGGATGTGTATGGTGACGGGCAGGGCGGGGGAGGTTTGAACCTGGGCACGCACGTGGGCGACGATCCTGCGCGCGTGGCCGCCAACCGCATGCGGCTGGCCGCCGTCCTGCCGGCAGAGCCGGCCTGGCTGTCGCAGGTGCACGGCGTGGCCGTGGCGGACGCGGCCAGCCTGGATGGCCGTGTGCCCGATGCCGATGCCAGCATCGCCACGCAGGCGGGCGCCGTGTGCGTGGTGATGACGGCCGATTGCCTGCCGGTATTGTTTTGCTCGACGGATGGCCTCGTTGTCGGCGCGGCCCATGCGGGCTGGCGCGGCCTGGCCAACGGCGTCTTGCAGCGCACGGTGGACAGCATGCGGGCGCAGGGCGCGGGCGAGATCCTCGCCTGGCTGGGGCCGGCGATCGGTCCGCAGCAGTTCGAAGTGGGGCAGGACGTGCTGCAAGCCTTCCGCGACGGCGCGCGCGACGCTGCCGAACGGCAAGTGCTCTCCGCTGCGTTCACCGCCATCGATGGCAAGCCGGGCAAGTACCTGGCCGACATCTATGCGCTGGCGCGCACCATGCTGCTGCGCGATGGCGTGGCGCAGGTGGCCGGCGGCGAGTACTGCACCGTCAGCGATGCGGCACAGTTTTACTCGTACCGCCGCGATGGCGTCACGGGAAGACAGGCCAGCTTGATCTGGCGCAAATAAACTGCACGGCAGGCACTTATGTGTCTGCCGTTTTTGTTTTATCGTCTGCTGAGGCGAGGGCGCGCGCCTGCATGTCGGCGATACGCGCGGCCTTGCGTTTGCGTCGCCGCGAGCCCGTCAGATAGAATAGGATGGACAGGGGGATGACGCAGTACAGCACGAAGGTCATCACCCCGGCGACGATGGACGCTTCCGTCAGCGCCATGAGGCCGACGACGTAGATCCAGGCAACAGCGGTCATGAGCATCATGAGTGGTGGCAGTGAGTAAGAGTTTGCATGCAGGTGATCCAGAAATATTTATTTTTGACTACGTTTGCGACGCCTGACAAAACCGTGGCGCAGCAGGTTTTGTTCGGCGTCCCTCAATCTTGAATGGACTTATATATTTATGAATATGCCCGATCCTCAGACGATGACCAAGGAATGGATGGCGCAGATCAGCAATCCTGAGCAGTGGAAAACGTGGTTCAACATGGTACCGCAGCCGGCAGCCAATCCGATTGCCGGCATTTTGCAGGATGCGGGTGCCAGCATCAAGCCGGACGTGATCGAGCAACTGAAAAATGCCTATGTGGCCAAGCTGACGGGCTTGTGGACGGACTTCATGGCCGGCAAGACGCCGGAGCTGAAGGACCGCCGCTTCGCCGCGCCCGCCTGGCATGCCAGCCCCCTGTCGGCCTTCAATGCGGCCGCCTACCTGCTGAACGCCGAATTTCTCACCGCCATGGCCGATGCCGTGGAAGCGACGCCGCACCAGAAACAGAAGATTGCCTTTGCCGTGCAGCAAATCGTCGACGCCATGTCGCCCGCCAACTTCCTCGCCACCAACCCGGACGCGCAGCAGACCCTGATCGAGACCAAGGGCGAGAGCCTGGCCAAGGGCTTGAGCAACATGCTGGCCGACATGGGCAAGGGCCGCATCTCGCAGTCCGACGAATCGGCCTTCGAAGTGGGCCGCAACGTGGCCACCACGCCGGGCACGGTGGTGTTCGAGAACGACCTGTTCCAGCTGATCCAGTACACGCCAAGCACCCCCACGGTACACCAGCGGCCCCTGCTGATGGTGCCGCCGTGCATCAATAAATTCTATATCCTTGACTTGCAGCCGGAAAACTCGCTCGTGCGCTATGCCGTGGAGCAGGGCAACACGGTGTTCCTCATGTCCTGGCGCAATCCGGACATGAGCATGCAGCACCTGACGTGGGACGATTATGTGGAGCAAGGCGTGATCGAAGCCATCCGTGTCACGCAGGACATTTCCGGCCAGGACAAGCTCAATCTGTTCGGCTTTTGCGTGGGCGGCACCATCGTCTCGACGGCCCTGGCCGTGCTCAAGGCGCGCGGCGAGAATCCCGCCGCCAGCCTGACCCTGTTGACCACCTTCCTCGATTTCTGCGACACGGGCGCGCTCGACGTCTTCATCGACGAGCCGCAGGTGGCGCTGCGCGAGCAGACGCTGGCCAAGGGCGGCCTGATGTCGGGCCGCGACCTGGGCAGCACGTTTTCCAGCTTGCGGCCGAATGACCTCGTGTGGAACTACGTGCAGTCGAACTATTTGAAGGGCAAGGAGCCGCCCGCGTTTGACTTGCTGTACTGGAATGGCGACGGCACGGGCTTGCCCGGTCCCATGTTCTGCTGGTATCTGCGCAACACCTACCTGGAAAACAGCCTGAAGGTGCCGGGCAAGCTGACGGTGGCCGGCGAGCGGGTGGACCTGGGCAGCATCGACGCGCCCGCCTTCATCTACGGTTCGCGCGAAGACCATATCGTGCCCTGGGGCGCGGCCTACGCCAGCATGGCCGTGCTGAACCCGAAAAAACCGAAGGCCAACCGCTTCATCCTCGGTGCCTCGGGCCATATCGCCGGCGTGATCAATCCCGCGTCGAAGAAAAAGCGCAGCTACTGGAGCAACGACGCAGGCAAAGGCGCCCGCGCGGCGAAGGCCAAGCCCTTGACGGCCGAGCAATGGATGGAAGGCGCGACGGAGCACGTGGGCAGCTGGTGGCCGGAATGGGCGGCCTTCCTGGCCGAACACGGCGGCGCCGACGTGAAGGCGCCAGGCAAGCCGGGCAACAAACGCCATGCGCCCATCGAGGCGGCGCCGGGCCGGTATGTTAAAGTCAGGGCAGACTAGGCCGCAAAGCGATCCGCCGGGCAGGACCGGGGTAATCACCGGTCTTGTCAGGAATCTACTTTTAGTTGCGTTGCAATAAATGTGGGAATCGACTACCCTGATGTGCAATGGAGCCGTTTTCCACTCTATAATGCAAAAAGTAGGCAGGTGCGAAAGCGGACCCACGTTCGCTTTTTTTTCGGATTAACTCAGTATGCGCTGCGGCGCAATAAGTGGAACTTGTGATGAGTAGTGCAAAAAAAAATATAGACCGCCTGATTAAAAAATATCCCAACCGCCGTCTGTATGACACGCAAACCAGTTCCTACATCACCTTGACGGACGTCAAGCAGCTGGTGTTGGATAATGAGGTGTTCACGGTCGTCGATGCCAAATCCAGCGAAGATTTGACGCGCAGCATCTTGCTGCAGATCATCCTGGAAGAGGAAGCGAACGGCGCGCCCATGTTCTCGAGCAGCGTGCTGTCGCAGATCATCCGCTACTATGGCCACGCCATGCAGGGCATGATGGGTTCCTACCTGGAAAAGAACGTGCAGGCGTTCACCGATATCCAGCACAAGTTTACGGGCACGTCGGCCGGCAGCTTCGAAGGCAAGCCATTCAGCCCGGAAATGTGGACCCAGTTCATGAATGTCCAGGGTCCGATGATGCAGGGCATGATGAACAATTACATCGACCAGAGCAAGAGCCTGTTCGTGCAGATGCAGGAGCAGATGCAGAACCAGAGCAAGAACCTGTTCGGCACCTTCCCGTTCGTGCCGCCCGTTCCGCCAAGCGACAAGAAGTAGCCGCTGCCACGGCTCACGGGGCGATTTGATCGCCCGTGAGTTGTATTGGCGTCATCAAATCAGCATAGTTCTGCCAGCAAGGGGCGGCTCGGGGTACAATAGCCGATTCGCCTCACCATTTTCCTAGCTGCCAACTATGTCTGAAATTCACCGTATTCCCGTTCCTTCCGCCAAGCCAGAGGCCATGCAGGCCATGCCAGGTGCGGCGCCGAAAGTGGGCTTTGTCTCGCTCGGCTGCCCGAAAGCGCTGGTCGATTCCGAACAAATCCTCACCCAGCTGCGCGCCGAAGGTTACGAAACGGCGAAATCCTACGCTGGCGCCGATCTGGTGATCGTCAATACCTGCGGCTTTATCGATGCTGCCGTGCAAGAGTCGCTCGACGCCATCGGCGAAGCGCTGGCCGAAAACGGCAAGGTCATCGTCACCGGTTGCCTGGGCGCCAAGAAAGATGCTGCCGGCGACGACATCATCATGAAGGTGCACCCGAAAGTGCTGTCCGTCACGGGGCCGCACGCGCTGGCCGAAGTGATGGATTCCGTCCATTTGCACCTGCCCAAGCCGCATGCGCCCTTCCTCGACCTGCTGCCGCCGCAAGGCGTCAAGCTGACGCCGAAGCACTATGCCTACCTGAAAATTTCCGAAGGCTGCAACCACCGTTGCAGTTTCTGCATCATCCCGTCCATGCGCGGCGACCTCGTGTCGCGCCCGATCGGCGAGCTGATGATGGAAGCGGAAAACCTGTTCAAGTCCGGCGTCAAGGAATTGCTCGTCATTTCGCAAGATACCTCGGCCTACGGCGTGGACGTGAAATTCCGTTCCGGCTTCTGGAATGGCCGTCCCGTGAAGACCCATATGACGCAGCTGACGGAAGCGCTGGGCGAGCTGGCCAAGTCCTACGGCGCCTGGGTGCGCCTGCACTATGTGTACCCGTACCCGCACGTGGACCAGATCATTCCGATGATGAGCGGCGGCCACATCCTGCCTTACCTCGACATTCCGATGCAGCACGCGCATCCGGACGTGCTGAAGCGCATGAAGCGCCCGGCCAGCGGCGAGAAAAACCTGGACCGCATCC
This sequence comes from Janthinobacterium sp., assembly GCF_009923995.1. Taxonomy (GTDB): domain Bacteria; phylum Pseudomonadota; class Gammaproteobacteria; order Burkholderiales; family Burkholderiaceae_D; genus Janthinobacterium. The sequence goes on from NZ_RFSK01000072.1 coordinate 6,732, forward strand.
AGGCCTGGCGCGCCATCAACCCGGACCTGACGATCCGCTCGACCTTCATCGCCGGTTTCCCGGGCGAGACGGAAGCGGAATTCGAGTACCTGCTGGACTTCCTCAAGGAAGCGCAGATCGACCGCCTGGGCTGCTTCGCGTATTCCCCGGTGGAAGGCGCGACGGCCAACGAGATCGCCAACCCCGTGCCGGAAGAAGTGCGCGAAGAGCGCCGCGGCCGCGTCATGCTGCTGCAGGAAGAAATTTCCCGCAAGCGCCTGCAAGCCAAGGTGGGCAAGACCGTGCGCGTGCTCATCGATGAAGTCACCCGCTCCGGCGGCGTGGGCCGCTCGTCCGCCGACGCGCCGGAAATCGACGGCGTCGTCTACGTCAAGCCGCCGTTTGAACCGCACCGCAAGCTGGCCGTGGGCCAGTTCGTCGACGTGACCATCACCTCGGCCGACGCGCACGACCTGTGGGGCGCCGCCGAGTAAGAACGTCCATGCCGGCGCTGCGCTGCCTTGTCGTACCGCAAGGTACTGCCTGCGGCAGCGCGCCTTGGCCTGAACGTTTTTACGCGGCGAAGATGATATTTGACAAGGTGTAACACTCTGTCATACGTACGGCGTACGGGACGTAAAGCCCTTACAATCAAGGCGGACCAGCACAGACTGGCCCGCCTTTTTTATTTGCCGACGACGCCATGACCACACCCAAATCCCCGCAAACCGCGCTGATCCACAGCGATTACCAGGCGCCGCAAGGTTTTGCCGCGTTTCCGAATGCCATCCACCACGCTTCGACCGTGCTGTTCAAGGACGTGGCGGCCATGCGTTCGGGCGACTGGAAAGACAAGAACGCCTATACCTACGGCTTGCACGGCACGCCTACCACCTTCTCCCTGGAAGCGCGCCTGGCCGAGATCGAAGGGGGGAAATACTGCCTGCTGGCGCCGTCGGGCCTGGCGGCCATCGCCATGGCGGACTTTGCCCTGCTGAAGACGGGCGACGATGTGTTATTGCCGGAAAATATCTACAACCCGAACCGCGAGCTGGGACGCTGGCTGGCGCAGGATTTCGGCATCACGGCCCGCTATTACGACCCGCTCATCGGCGCCGGCATCGCGGCCCTGATCCAGCCAAATACCAAGCTCATCTGGACGGAAGCGCCCGGTTCCGTGACCATGGAAGTGCCGGACTTGCCCGCCATCTGCGCGGCCGCCCATGCGCGCGGCGTGCTGGTGGCCCTGGACAACACCTGGTCGGCGGGCCTGGCCCTGCGCGGCTTCGACCTGGGCGTGGACATCATCATGCAGGCGCTGACGAAATACCAGTCGGGCGGCTCGGACGTGCTGATGGGCGCCCTGATCACGCGCGAGCGCGCCTTGCACGAGCGCCTGGCGCAGGCGCACATGCGTCTGGGTATGGGCGTGGGGGCGGACGACGCCTACCTGGTGCTGCGCGGCCTGCCCACCATGAAGCTGCGCTTCGACGCCCACGATGCGGGCGCGCGCACGGTGGCCGCCTGGCTCAAGGGCCGCAGCGAGATCGCCACGGTGCTGCATCCGGCCTTCGCCGACTGCCCCGGTCACGCCACCTGGCGGCGCGACTTCACGGGCGCAGGCGGCCTGTTCTCCGTGCTGTTCGATGCCCGCTACACGGAGGCGCAGACGGACCGCTTCGTCGATGCCTTGCAGTTGTTCAAGATAGGCTACAGCTGGGGCGGCGCGAACAGCCTTGTGATGCCGTACCGCATCGCCGCCATGCGCAAGGGCTGGCAGCTGCCGGGCCAGCTGGTGCGCCTGAACGTGGGGCTGGAAGATCCGCAGGACTTGATCGCCGATATCGAGCGGGCGTTCGCGGCGCTGTAGGCGGCAAGCCGTTGGCTTGCCGCGCAGCACCGTTTACAGGGGCACGGGACTGTTGTTGTTCAGGTCGATGAAGCCGCGCAGCAGGCGATAGGCTTTCCACAGCCAGGCCACGCCCCAGACGAGGAAGGCCAGCGGAATGCCGATGAGGGTGATCCACAGCACGGCGCCGACGACGACCCAGGCCACATACCACCAGAAGGAACGGATCATCCAGCCATGATGGCTGTACACGAAGGTCCCGGCCGCCTCGCCCCGCTTCACGTAATTGATGATGAGCGGGATGAAGGAAAAGGCGCCCAGCGAGAACACGAAGCTGGCGCCATGTATCAGGTACAACCACCAGGCCAGGTTCTTGGTCTGCTGGAGTTGCGTATCCAACATAATATCTTGTGACATGAAAGCTCCCGTCGTTGCTCAATTTTTAATTGTAACAAGCAAAGCGGCGCAGGGGCGCAGTCCATGGAAAAGGCAGAATACATTGTTAACAGCAGATCGATATCCCACGCTGGCCGCGCGCGCCGGCCGCTGGCTGCGGCGCGCCGTGCCGGCCCTGCTGCTGTGCGCCGCCACGCAGGCGGCCCACGCCGCCGGCGGCACCCTGGCGGCCGATATGGCTGCCGGCTTGAAGGATGAGGGACTGGCGGGCGCCGTCTGGAGCGAAGTCTTGCCAGATGGCACCGTGCGCACGGGCGCCGCCGGCTTGCGTGATGCTGGCAAGCAATTGCCCATGCAGGCGGACACGCGCGTGCAGGTCGGTTCCGTGGCCAAGGTGGCGCTGGCGCTGGGCGTGCTGCGTCTGGTCAGCGAAGACCGGCTCACGCTCGACACGCCCTTGCTGCAGGTGCTGCCCGAGCTGGCCCTGAAAAATCCGTGGCAGGCCAGCGATCCCGTGCGCATCCGCCACCTGCTGGCGCATACCTCGGGCCTCGACAACGTGCGTTTCTGGCAGGCATTCAGCCTGAAGCCTGCGCCGGAGACGCCGCTGGCCGAGGCCTTTGACGGCGGCGGCCTGCTGCGTGTGCGCGCCCGTCCCGGCAGCCGCTACGCGTACTCCAACATGGGCTATGGCTTGTTGGGCATGGTGATCGAGCGGGTCACGGGCCAGCCGTACGAGCGCTACCTGGACGCGCAGCTGCTGCAGCCCCTGGGCATGGCGGACAGCACCTTCGGCTTTGTCACGCAAGCGGGCACGCGCGTGCCGGGCGACCCGCGCCTGGCCATGGGCCACTTCGAGCATGGCGTGGCGCAGGCGGCCGTGCCGCAGTACCTGCGGCCGGCCAGCCAGTTCACCACCACGGCGGCCGACATGGGCAAGCTGGCGCAATTTCTCATGGGCGACGGCAAGCTGGATGGCACGCAGTTTATCGACCTGGCCCTGATGGGCGCCTTGTCCGAACCGTCCGGCACGGATGCGGCGCAGGCGGGCCTGGCGGCCGGCCACGGCCTGGCGCTGGCCGCCCGCGACCGCCACAACGTGGTCGGCGCCTGCCATCCGGGCACCACGGTGGGCTTCCGCGCCATGCTGTGCATCTATCCGGAGCAGGACAGCGCCTTTTTCGTGGCCTTCAACACGGATGCGGAAGCGGCCGACTATGAACGCTTCAACCGCCTGCTGCTGCGCGACCTGGAACTGCCGCTGCGCGCCCCGGCGCCGCGCGGCACGCCCGCGCCCACGGTGGAAAACTGGCAGGGCGTGTACGTGCCGTCGCCCAGCCCCATGGCCAGCATGGCCTGGGTCGATGCCGTCTTCGGCTTTACGCGCCTCAAATGGGATGGCGAATCGCTGTTCCTGATCCCCTTCCAGGGCGAACCGACGGAGCTGGAGCCGGCGGGCGGCTTCTTGTTCCGCGCCAGCGACCGCAGCGCCCCGTCGCACGTGCTGATGCAGGAAGACGGGCGCCACATCCTCAGCGACGGCTTGCGCAGCTATGAGCGGGTGTCGATGCTGCGCATGCTGGTCCTGTGGGGCAGCCTGGCGCTGGGCGCGGCGGGCTTGCTGTACGTGCTGCTGGTGGGCGTGTACCGGGCCGCGCGCCGCCGCCTGGGGCGGGGCGAGCACCTGTTCGCGCCCCTGCTGTCGCTGCTGGCGCTGGCGCTGCCCCTGCCATTCTTTTTCTTCCAGTCGTATCTGCGCCTGGGCGACGTCACCATCGCCAGCGTGCTGCTGGCGCTGGCGACGGGCGCGCTGCCGCTGGCCATGGCCTTCGGCCTGGCGCGCTGCTGGCGCAGCCGCGGCACGCTGGCCGAGGACGGCTCGCTGGCGAAATGGGATTGGGTGGCCTTGCTGGCGGCGCTGCAGCTGCTGCTCGTGCTGGCCTGGTGGGGACTGCTGCCGCTGCGGCTGTGGCAGATGTAGGGAGGAGGGAAGGGGGGCAATGGCCCGATGGCCATGCCCCGGCATGCATCAGTTCAGGATATTCAGGATGCCGTCCAGACCCACGAAATTCAGCGCCACGTCCGCCTGCGAACGCACGACGGGCTTGGCGCGGAAGGCCACGGACAGGCCGGCGATGCCCATCATTTTCAGGTCGTTGGCGCCGTCGCCCATGACGATGGCTTCGGACGGCGAAATGCCCATCTCCGCGCACACGCGTTCCACCGTGCGCTGCTTTTCTTCCGCGTCGACGATGCCGCCCAGCACTTTGCCCGTCAGCTTGCCGTCGACGATTTCCAGCTCGTTCGCGTGCGTGAAATCGAGGCCCAGGCGCTCCTTCAGGCGCTCGGTGAAGAAGGTGAAGCCGCCCGACACCAGCAGCGTCTTCAGGCCGGCCTGCTGCACGGCCGCCAGCATGGCTTCCGCGCCCGGCGACAGTTTCAACCGTTCATCGTAGACGCGCTGCAGGGCCGACGCGTCGAGGCCTTCGAGCAGGGCCACGCGCTGCTTCAGGCTGGCGCTGAAATCGAGTTCGCCGCGCATGGCCGCTTCCGTGATGGCCGCCACCTGCGGTTTCAGGCCCTGCATGTCGGCGATTTCATCGATGCACTCGATGGTGATCAGGGTCGAATCCATGTCCATCGCCACGAGCTTGAATTCACTGAGCTCGCGCTGGCCCATCATGTAGGTGGCGTCCAGCTGCGCCGCGTGGGCCGCCACCTCGATGGTGGGGCGCAGCGCGGGCGAGTAGGCGATCTTCTCGCAGCGCACGGCATTCGGCCCCAGGCGCGTGATGGACGTGGGTGCGGCCAGCGCGGCGATGCGTTCGAGCCTGGCCATGTCGCCGTCCAGGCCCTGCAGGATCAGATTCATGGTGATGGAAGTGGTATTGGTCATGGGTCAGTCCTGCATGGATTATCGAAATGGTCTACACCGTCAATTGCTTGATGGTGGTCTTGATCTGCGTCACGCGCGCGGCCAGGTCCGGCATGGCGGCCGTGATTTTCAGCTTGTCCTGGCCGTAAAGCTTGATGTGGCGGTTTTTCTGGATCAGGCCGATGATGCGCATCGGGTCGATGGGCGGCTTGGCCATGAATTGCAGGGTGGCCGCCTCGCCGTGCACGTCGATCTTGACGATGCCCACGGTCTTGGCGGCGATGCGCAGGCGGTGCGTCTCGACCAGCGCCTTGACGGCGTCGGGCAGCTTGCCGAAGCGGTCGATCAGCTCTTCCTGGATGTCGTCGATCTTTTCCTGCGTGGCGCAGTTGGCCAGGCGCTTGTAGATCGACAGGCGCTCGTGCACGTCGCCGCAGAAATCGGCCGGCAGCAGGGCCGGCACGTGCAGGTTGATCTCCGTCGTCGAGGCCAGCGGCGCGGCCAGGTCCGGCTCCTTGCCCGCCTTCAGCGAGCGCACGGCTTCGTTGAGCATGTCCGAATACAGCTGGAAGCCGATTTCCGTCATCTCGCCCGACTGGCTCTCGCCCAGCACCTCGCCGGCGCCGCGGATTTCCAGGTCGTGCATGGCCAGGTAAAAGCCGCTGCCCAGTTCTTCCATCTGCTGGATGGCGTCCAGGCGGCGCTGCGCCAGCTTGGACAGGCCCTGCACGTCGTGCACCAGCAGGTAGGCGTAAGCCTGGTGATGCGAGCGGCCCACGCGGCCGCGCAGCTGGTGCAGCTGCGCCAGGCCGAACTTGTCGGCGCGGTGCATGATGATGGTGTTCGCCGTCGGCACGTCGATGCCCGTCTCGATGATGGTCGTGCACAGCAGGATGTTGAAGCGCTGGGCGACGAAGTCGCGCATGACCTTTTCCAGGTCGCGCTCGTGCATCTGGCCGTGCGCCACGGCGATGCGCGCCTCGGGCAGCAGTTCCGTCAGCATGGCCAGGCGGTTCTGGATGGTTTCCACCTCGTTGTGCAGGAAGTAGATCTGGCCGCCCCGTTTGAGCTCGCGCAAGCAGGCTTCGCGGATGATGGCTTCGCCTTCGCTGCGCACGAACGTCTTGATGGCCAGGCGCTTTTGCGGCGCCGTGGCGATGATGGAAAAGTCGCGCAGGCCTTCCAGCGCCATGCCCAGGGTGCGCGGGATCGGCGTGGCCGTCAGGGTCAGCACGTCCACTTCCGCGCGCAGGGCTTTCAAGGCTTCCTTCTGGCGCACGCCGAACCTGTGTTCTTCGTCAATGATGACCAGGCCCAGACGGGTAAACTTCACGTCGTCCGACAGCAGTTTGTGCGTGCCGATGACGATGTCGATGGTGCCGTCGGCCATGCCCTTGAACGCCTGCGTGATCTCCTTGCCGCTGCGGAAGCGCGACAGCTCCGCGATGCGCACGGGCCAGTCGGCGAAACGGTCGGCGAAGGTTTGCGCATGCTGTTCCGCCAGCAGGGTGGTGGGCGCGAGGATGGCCACCTGCTTGCCGCCCATGACGGCGATGAAGGCGGCGCGCAAGGCCACTTCCGTCTTGCCGAAGCCGACGTCGCCGCACACGAGGCGGTCCATCGGTTTGCCCGAGGTCATGTCCTTGATGACGTTGTGGATGGCCTCGGCCTGGTCCGGCGTTTCGTCGAAGCCGAAGCTGTCGGCAAAGCGCTGGTAGTCGTGTGCCGAGAATTCGAAGGAGTGGCCCTGGCGCAGGGCGCGGCGGGCGTACAGGTTGAGCAGCTCGGCGGCCGTGTCGCGCACCTGTTCGGCGGCGCGTTTTTTCGCCTTTTCCCACTGGCCCGAGCCGAGCGAGTGCAGCGGCGCGTCTTCCGGCGAGGCGCCCGAATAGCGGGAAATGACGTGCAGCTGCGACACGGGCACGTACAGTTTCGTGTCCTTCGCGTATTCCAGGTGCAGGAATTCCGTCTCGCCTTCGCCCAGGTCCATGCTGGTCAGGCCCATGTAGCGCCCGATGCCGTGGTTGATGTGCACGACGGGGTCGCCGATCTTCAGCTCGGACAGGTCGCGCACCATCGATTCGACCTGCGTTACGCCTTCCTGTTTCCTGGTGCCGACCCTGCGGCCGGAACCGGCATACAGTTCCGTCTCGGTGATGAAGGATAAATTGCCGTCCGGCGTGAACAGCTCGAAGCCCGCGTGCAGGGGCGCCACGCCCAGCGTCAGCTTGGCGCCTGATTGCAAGAAGCCGTCGCAGCCTTCCACGGGCGCCAGCTGCAGGTCGTATTCGGTGAAGTACTGCTGCAGGGTTTCGCGGCGGCCGTTCGTTTCGGCGCAGATCATCACGCGGCGGCCCGGCTGCAGCAGGTAGCTGCGCAAATTGGCCAGCGGATCGTCGGCGCGGCGGTTGACGGCGATGTTCGGCAGGGGCGCGGACAGTTCGGACGCCAGCGCGTCGTTCGACTTGGCGATCGCCAGGCGCGGGTAGGGCTTGGCCAGGCCGAAAAACTGTTCGTCCGACAGGAACAGCGCTTCGGGCGGCAGGATCGGCCGCTCGCGGTCGGCCTTCAGGAAGCGGTAGCGCGACTGGGTGTCCGTCCAGAAGCGTCCGATGGCGGCGTCGATCTCGCCCACCAGGGCCAGCGAGGCGTCGGGCGGCAGGTAATCGAACAGGGTGGCCGTCTGTTCGAAGAACAGGGGCAGGTAGTATTCGATGCCGGCCGAGGCGATGCCGCTGCTGATGTCCTTGTAGACCACGGAGCGCGACGGGTCGCCCTCGAACTGTTCGCGCCAGCGGTTGCGGAAGGTGGTGCGCGCCGCTTCATCCATGGGGAATTCACGTCCCGGCAGCAGCCGCACTTCGTGCACGGGGTACAGCGAGCGCTGGGTGTCGGCGTCGAACGTGCGGATGGTCTCGATGGTGTCGCCGAACAGGTCCAGGCGGTAGGGCAGGGCCGAGCCCATGGGGAACAGGTCGAGCAGGCCGCCGCGCACCGAGTATTCGCCGGGCGACATCACTTGGGAGACGTGGCTGTAGCCGGCCAGGGTCAGTTGCGACTTCAAGCGCGCTTCGTCGAGCTTTTCGCCCTTCTTGAAGAAGAAGGTGTAGGCGGCCAGGAAGGACGGCGGCGCCAGGCGCACCAGCGCCGTGGTGGCCGGCACGATCAGCACGTCGCACTGGCGCGTCTGGATTTCGTGCAGGGTGGCCAGGCGCTCGGAGACGAGGTCCTGGTGCGGCGAAAAGGCGTCGTAGGGCAGGGTTTCCCAGTCCGGCAGCAGATGGCAGCGCAGTTCCTTGCCGCCAAACCAGGGGATTTCATCGAGCAGGCGCTGGCCGTCGCTGGCCTGCGCCACCACCACGGCCAGCATCTGGCCCCGCGCTTTCAGTGCCAGCGCGGCCAGCGCCAGGGCGTAGGCGTCGGATGAACCATACAGGGCGGGCAGCGCATAGCGGTTGCCGGGCTTGGGGAGGGCTTTTGTTAAGTCTAAGGACATGCAGGCGATGACACTAGTGGCAGAGGCAGTTGAGTGGAACAGCAGTGGTGCGCGCCGCGCCGCCAGTGACGGCGCTGACAGGCACGATTATAGACCATCGCCCTTATCTCCGCGCTTGAGAAAACCGTCGCGGGCGGCGCCGGCTGGCGGGCGCGCCGCGCAGCCGGTCTTATCCTGCGCGCACATTGGCGATACCGAACGGCACATGCACCATGGGGATGGTGCCGCCCGCCGATTTCAGGTGGCTCAGCTGGTCATCGAAGAAGATATGCGGCTTGAACACGGCCAGCACGCGCGACTTGTCCATGCCGCCGAGGAAAAACGTCTCGTCGGCCGCCACGCCCCAGCTTTTCAGGGTCGTCACGACGCGCTCGTGCGAGGGGGCGTTGCGCGCCGTGATGATGGCGATGCGCAGGATTTTCCGGTAGCCGGGGTCGCGCCGCTGGGCCTTTTCCTCCAGGCGCTGCATGGCGGCCAGCTTCTGGAACAGGCCGGCCAGCGGTCCGGGGCGGTGGGGCGTGCCCACGTTCAGGGTTTCATGGGCGTGGAATTCATCGACGTCGTTGTTGCGCTTGAAGACGGTTTCCGCCTCGTCGTCGGCGATCACGCCGTCGAAGTCGAAGGCCACGCGCAACTCTTCGTCGCTTTCATCGTCTTCCGTGCGCGACGGCAGCACGAGGCCGGCCGGATAGTCGCAGGCGAGGGCGCTGCGCACGTCGTCCTCGTTCGCGCTGAGAAACAGCGACGCGTTGAAGGCGGGCAGGTAGGGATAGGGAGGCTTGCCCGTCATGAAGGCGGCGCGGGAGATATCCAGGCCGTAGTGGGCGATCGAGTGCATGACGCGCAAGCCCGTTTCCGGTGAATTGCGCGAAAACAGCACCACTTCCACGGGCGACTGGCGCGGATAGTGCTTGTTGATGGCGAGGAAACGGCGGATGAAGGGGAAGGCCACGCCGCGCGGCAGCACCGTATCGATGTGGGCTTCCTGGTACTTGCGGTATTCCTCGGGGCCGCTGTCGAGGTAGACCTGGTGCGATTCGGACAGGTCGAACAGCGCGCTGGACGCGACGCCGATCACCAGTTTGTGTTCGATAGGATAAGCCATGGTGTGCCTGTTGTTTGCTTGTTGACCATCTTATACGACTATTAACTGCATAGCCAATAGGGCCGCCGGGCAAATCTTTGCACCAAACGGGTGCAAGGCGGGGACGAGGGGCCTTGGCCGCAGGCCGTTTTACAACGGGTGCGCGGGGAAAGAAATAAATCTTGTTTTGTATCAAGTATGTATCAGTCAGAAAGATCTTTTTCCTCTATGCTGCTGACTATGAAATCTCGCCAATTGTAACGAAGCGTACGCCCCAGCCCCGCCGCCTTTATGCAAGTGCTTGCCGTTTTACTCGAACATGCCAGCCTCAACCTCGCCAGCAGTCGTCGTACTTTATAAGGGACCTAGCCATGTTTAAGAATTTACTGATCAAATGGAAGCTGGCGACGCTTGTCGCCGTGATGATGGCGGCCCTGCTGGTGGTCGGCATCTGTGGCTACACGGGCATCGCCACCGTGGGCGCGGCCGTCAATGAAATCGGCGTCGTGCGCCTGCCGTCCATCCAGGGTTTGCTGATGATCAACGAAGGCCAGACGGCCGTCGCCGCCGCCACCCTGACGGCGGCCATCTATGAAAACAATTACCAGGCGCAGGACAAGTTCGCCGAGGCGCTGCAGCTGCGCACCAAGGCCTGGAGCAATATCGAGGCGGGCCGCAAGCTGTACGAGCCGCTGCCGCAAACCCCCGAGGAAGCCGTGCTGTGGAAGCGCTTCCTGGAAGAGTGGACGGCGTGGAAGGCCGACGATGACAAGGTGCGCGCCATCCTGCGCCAGCTGGCCGACAACCGCGATGAGCAGCGGCAGAAGGAGCTGTTCGTCGCCTTCTACAAGCAGTACCAGGAGTCGCGCGCGTTGTTCGGCAAGGCCGAAGCCACGCTCAACGAGATCATCCAGCTCAATAACGGCGTGGCCGAGGCCAGCGTGAAGGAGGGGGGCGCGGCCGTGGTGCGCTCGGAAAGCCTGATGCTGATCCTGGCGCTGCTGGCGTCCGCCCTGGGCATCGCCTGCGCCGCCTACATCACGCGGGCCATCACGCAGCCGATCAATTCGGCCGTGAAAGTGGCGCAGACGGTGGCCTCGGGCGACCTGACCAGCCGGATCGAGGTGCACACGACGGAAGAAACGGGCCAGCTGCTGCAGGCGCTGAAAGACATGAATTCCAGCCTGGTGAACATCGTCGGCCAGGTGCGCGGCGGCACGGAGACGATCGCCACGGCGTCGTCGCAGATCGCCAGCGGCAACCTGGACCTGTCCTCGCGCACGGAAGAGCAGGCCAGCTCGCTGGAAGAGACGGCATCGTCGATGGAAGAGCTGACGTCGACCGTGCGGCAGAATGCCGACAACGCCCAGCAGGCGAACCAGCTGGCACTCAGCGCCTCGGGCGTGGCCGTGAAGGGCGGCGCCGTGGTGGACAAGGTGGTGCAGACCATGGACGCCATCAACGATTCCTCGCGCAAGATCGTCGACATCATTTCCGTCATCGACGGCATCGCCTTCCAGACCAATATCCTGGCATTGAATGCGGCCGTGGAAGCGGCGCGCGCGGGGGAGCAGGGCCGCGGCTTCGCCGTCGTGGCGACGGAAGTGCGCAACCTGGCGCAGCGTTCCGCTGGTGCCGCGAAAGAAATCAAGACCCTGATCGGCGATTCCGTGCTGGCCGTCGACGCGGGCAGCAAGCTGGTGGCCGAGGCGGGCAGCACGATGGCCGACATCGTCGCCAGCGTGCAGCGCGTGACGGACATCATGGCGGAAATCAGCCTGGCCACGCAGGAGCAAAGCTCGGGCATCGACCAGATCAACCAGGCCATCGGCCAGATGGACCAGGCTAAAGCTCCACCACCAAGTGCATACCTTAATTTATTATCTCTAACATGTTGAGCTATTTTTTTTCCATTTTGCGCTAATGCTTGTGGCGATTTACCTGGAGCAGCAGAGGCTACTGGGACCACCGGGGTGTGCGCTGCCGGAGGAGCATGAGTAGCAGCAGCAGCAGCAGCACCAGTAGTCTTGTTTTTTCTTGTTCTATTAACTGGCATACCTTTGCTTGCTTTTGGCTGAGCAGCAGGTGACGGATTATGTGGTGCGGTAGTAGCCTGTGGAGCTGAGACTGGCTTATTATTTGCTGGTGCTTTTACTACCGGTTTTGTTTTGGTTTGTCTGGGATTCTTTGCGCTTCCGGAGGAAGATTTTTTGTTTGTTGTTTTTGAGGAAGATTTTTTGTTTCTTGTTTTTGGTCCGTTAGTGCGTTTAGTTGGCTGAACTTCTCTTTTTGGTGTATTAATTTTTGCCTTTTCTTGATTAAATAAGGTTGGCCTTACACCTTCAGCGGCGCGTGCTTCTTCGCGAAGTACACCAGGGAATCTAGCAACTTCGCCTACCTGTAGTTCTCTAGAGCCCCTACCCCCAGATTTCATCCATAGGTAAAAATCGCGCTCTGCGGAAACTGCCACTTCCTCGGCCCCACGACCGAAACGAGAAAGATACCCTTTACTCATCTCAGCAGCTCTGCTAACTACACTGCCTCTTTCGCCAAGTCTTCCAGCGACTTTTCCCAAACCTTCAAGTAGTACACCCAATTTAAAGCCACCTATTTTTTAGGTATCTTAATAACCTCAACAGTAAAAAGATTATTAAAATAATTCAATTCAAATATTGAACCTCGTGATATTTGTGTTGACATAATTTTTTCTGCTATAAGATCTTCTATTTCATCCCTACGGATTCTAGCTATACCTCTAGCGCCATAAATTGTATCGACACCTTTTTCTACTAACCCTTTTAGTACCGCTTCTTCGTAATTAAGTATAAAACCTTTTTTCATTAATTTAGTATCAACGACATCAATTTCAAGTTGCGCAATTTTTAAATAGTCATCATCTGTTAAATGATTAAAGACTATTGTCTTATCAATCCTATTTAAAAACTCGGGTCTAAACATTTTTTTAATGCTTTCTTTAGCGAGTTTTTCAACCATATTTCTATCGGGGGATTCTTTTGTTGATAATTGGGTTTCAATTTTTGCAGCAAAGCCAGTTCCTTTGCCAGTCAGCATTTCTACAATCTTATCATTACCTAAATTTGTGGTCATTATAATTATTGCATCGCGAAAAGAAACTTGTTTACCTTTATTGTCAGTAACCATACCTTCATCAAATATTCTGAGGAATGTATTCCATAAATCTGGATGCGCCTTCTCGACCTCGTCCAAAAGAATAACAGTATTAGGATTATCTTTAACCCTACCTGTCAACATCCCGCCGTCTTCATGGCCTATATAACCTGGTGGTGCACCTATGAGTTTTTGGTTTTCATGTTTTTGTTGGAATTCACCCTGATAAGCTCATGCTTACCGCCAAATACATAATTATGAAGTTCTCTAGCAAGATGTGTCTTACCTGTACCAGAACTACCGGCAAAAAGTAGAACTCCAAGTGGTCTAGTTTCATCTCCCATACCGGAAACTGACCTTTTTAAGACTCCGCATACAGAATCAATAGCTTCATCTTGTCCTATAATCTTATTTTTTAAGTGCTTAGAAAGATTATTTATTTTTGCTTTAGTAGGTTTAGTATTTTTTTGTACTTGCTGTTTTTTTTCTTGCGGTTTCTTATCCTGAACATGTTCTAGTTCTTTAGAAGAAGTGTCAGATAATATTTTTGTTCCTGAATAAGCAATTCTTACCCATGAGTCTATATCTAAGCCAGGGTTTAACATTACGCATCCATTAAAGAGCGCTTCTATAGCTAGTTCTCCTGCTTCATCGGATAGCAACTTTAATGCATCGATAACATCGTGTTTCATGTTGTATACAAAATTTTCTACAACAGTACGCATATGGTCAGAAGGATCATAATCAGATATGTCATCCATTATTTTCTTGATCTCTTCTGGGGGAAGTACTTTAAATTTTACGTAGCGATTTAGTTCTGGAATGTATATTTCATAAACTCGCAAACCATGAACCCGCTTTCTAGAAAGATAATTAGTCATTTAGTAATTAATAATATCTCCATAGAATAAATTGGACAATAACTGAGGTAGACAAGCTGTATAGGCTTATCAAAAATAATATATCTTTAGGGTCTACATTATGCGAGCGCCTTCGTCTGAGCGTCACCTCAGCTTCATCCAGGGATTTAATCCCTACCAGCTCCTATCGTTCTGGCGCTAATCCCGCTTTTACGGCATCTAAAGTTGTAAGTTAATACTACGCTATTTTAAATAGCTTTGCAAATAAAAAGCCCCCGATAAGGGGACTTGTTATCAATTCAAAATATATCCTTCTATTCCATTATACCATGGTGTGCAGATTTCTGGATAAGGCATTTTTGATGTGCACCTTCCGCTAAATCTCCAAAGTGTAAATAGATATGATGGATCTTCTATTTGATTCTCTAGTAAAAATAGAGCTCTTTCAAGAGAAATATCCAAAAAACTCTCCTTTAATTTGAATCAACATACTCAATCTGTCTATAGTGTAGCACATGAATAAGAATAAAAATCAACCCAGTTTAAAAGATTTATACAAATTCCGTGATAGACTCAGAAGGGAGATACTCGGAGAGGAAGATAAAGAGTATCGAGCAGAACTTGAATTCGTTCTAAGTAGAACTAACGAGAAAATTAGAGAAGTATCAGCAAAACAAGGTAAAATATAATTGAGATTTAAAAAAATCTTTCCTAGAAGATTATACAAAAAATATAAACTTCATCTCTATAACGATAGAAATGAGCCAACAGCTTATCTTTGGGTAAAAGAAAAAATAGGTTGGACTTGGCTAGGAAAAGAAATACTTAAAAAGAATAAGGATAATGGAAGAAAATAGTTTACCTAAAGCAGTACAGCTAGCAATAGCACAGCTAGATAAACAGTTTGGCGATGGAACTGTAATGCAAATCGGAACTAAGAATATCAAACCTTGGCCTTACATTCCAACTGGATCAATGCCATTAGATATAATTTTGGGCATTGGTGGATTACCGGAAGGTAGAATTGTCGAAATATTTGGTCCAGAGTCATCCGGTAAATCGACATTATGTTTATCCGTAGTAGCTGAAGCCCAAAAGATGGGCAAGTTATGCGCATTCATTGATGCCGAACACTCTATAGACCCAACCTATGCGACGCAGCTTGGTGTTAACATGGACGATCTAGTATTCTCTCAACCAGACTATGGTGAGCAGGCTCTAGATGTCCTCACAACGCTTATAAGGACTTCGGAGTTCGGCGTAATAGTAGTAGACTCTGTAGCAGCATTAACGCCTAAGGCGGAGCTTGAGGGCACAATGGAGGACAATCATATGGGCCTACTACCTCGTATGATGTCCAGAGGTATTTCTAGGATTGTTGCAGCCGCAAACGAAACTAAAACACTAGTTATTTTCACTAATCAACTTCGTGAAAAAATCGGCATTATGTTTGGGAATCCAGAGACAACTCCCGGAGGAAGAGCTTTGAGGTTCTACTCCTCAGTTAGAATTGATATGAGAAGAAAAGAAGATATCAAAGATAATAAAACAGGTGAAGTCCTAGGGATCAGAGCAGTTGTGAAAATACCTAAAAATAAGATGGCACCAGCATTAAAGAAATGTGAATTCGATATCATATATGGTCATGGTATAGATAAAATCGGTTGTGTTGTGGACATAGCTGTAGAAACCGGTGTTTTAAATAAAAGCGGTGCTTGGTATTCTTATGGTGATGAATTAAAGGAGCAAGGTCGCCCATCAACAATCGCTGCATTAGCTAGTGATTTAGATTTATTAGATAAAATTACTCAAGAGATTTATGATGCGAGAAATAAGAGCCAACGACTATAACGAAGCCTGCCCCGACTGCTTTTCTCTAAAATTAGATATAATTTGGATATATGAAGATAATAACCCAGATGGTCCAGAGATAGAAGCAACTTGTTTAGAATGTGGGGAAACTTGGGAAGATTGGGTATAAATAAGATGTTTGAAAAATGTCCAATATGTGGTTGGGATGTAAATAAAAATATTTCAAATACAAAACAAAAAGATCAAAATCAATTAGCGCTTTTTAATCCCTATAATTATCGACCATGGTACGAAATTGAATCTTATGAATAACGATATCAATTTAAGGATGTAAAATATTATGATACTTATAGCACATAGGGGTAATATAAGTGGAATGAATCCTTCGGAGGAGAATTCGCCAAAATATATAGATCTCGCTTTAGAAGAAGGTTTTGATGCAGAAGTAGATATAAGGTTTATCGATGATAAGTTTTATCTTGGGCACTATGAGCCGCAGTATAGAATTCCAATAGATTGGCTATTGCATAGATCTAAAAACCTCTGGATACACTGCAGAAACTACGAAGCATTAGTTATTCTTAAGAGATATCAAATGATAAATTGTTTTTGGCATCAAAGAGATGATATAACTTTAACTACGAAGGGATATATTTGGGCCTATCCCGGTAAACAACCGATTAATGGTAGTATCGCAGTACTCCCTGAGTTATTTGATGACGATATTTCGCAATCTGTTGGGATTTGTAGTGATATGATTGGATTCTTTAAAGAAAATTATGGCTAAAGTTAAAATAGTTCGATATCCAAATCCGATACTTCGAGAAAAAATAGATCATCTAGATGAAATAAATCAAGATGTTCTTGATGCTATTTGGAGCATATCAACAAAGTTGCCTTTTTGTAATGGTTATGCACTTGCTGCGAATCAAATCGGTATCGGTATGCCTATTTTTGGTTATTTGGAAAACCGCCGTCATAAATTTTTAATTAACCCAGTTATCAAGGAATCATCAGATGACATGTTCTTCTATCAGGAGGGATGTTTATCTATACCTAATTTTTACTTTCCTATTGAAAGACCCAATACTATATTAGTTGAAGCCCTCAATCCAGATGGTAATACTGTCGAAATTGAGGCTAGCGGTCTGCTTGGGCGCATATTCCAACATGAAATAGACCACTTGAATGGTAAACTAGTTATAGATCTTCTAAATGAAGAACAAAAACAATACTTTGAGGAGAAAAGAATGTCTTTAGCTCAGTCTCGTAAGGTAACCGGTAAATCAAAACCACCTAAGCCTAAAAATGACTAGTATGAAAAAGGTTATTAAAACTTCACCGCCCAAAACGGTGACTATGTCTCCAAAAAGAAAAACAAAGAAAAAGAAATAGGAGCAATACAATGATGAAGAAAATTAAGTCAACTATGAAATCTGCTTCAACTAAGGCCGCTGGTATGAAAAGCGGTATGAAGAAGAGTAAACCAAAGAAGATGAAGTGAGATAAATGAGTAAAATAGTTTCATATGTCAAAAACCTTTTCAGAATGAACTCACAGATTCCAGCTGAAAAACCAGTTGAGACAAAACCGGCCCCAAAGGATCCGGCCGTGTACAAAGATAATGTCGAAGTAAAGCCTGTGCCTAAGATGAAGCCGGCCGCAAAACCAGCTCCAAAGGCAAAGGATAAGTCAGATGATTTCTACCCTACAAAGGATCTAGCGGTAAAGAAGGTTGCCAAGAAGTCTCCTGGTAGACCTAAAAAGAACCCTGAAGCTTGATGAACTGCTTCTGTGGTGATAACGCTACTATAAGCCAATGGCGTCGCTTTCATGGCGGCGCTAGAGGTCTTATCCACCTTTGTTCGAAGTGTATCAAGAAGTTTTGATGTCTTTTACTTATTGAGGTGATTTATATGTCTTTTCTAGATTTCATTTCATTTTTTTTTAATTTTCAACCACCTAGTTTTGGTTTTCTCGGTAGAACTTCTCTTCATGAGAATGTTCCTACCGATCCTTCGGCGCACAATATTTTTAAAATGCTCGATGACCAATTCGGAACTTACGATGAAGTCTCCCATGATCCTATGGTGTATTTCATCTGGGTTTCCACTCCTAGTGGACACAGACTTCCTGTGATCTTTTCTGAACAACAATGGAAGATGATCCACGAGGTTGCCACTATGAGTGGTACATCTGTTGAAGATGTGATTGTAGATGTCACAAAAGAACGTTATAGTTCCTAGAAAAGAATCTTAGAATACAAAAAGCCCCTCCTAGTTGAGGGGCTTTCGTATTTCTGGTGTGAATTCAGTTGTAGAGAACATCGTCAATATCTTTTCCACCGAATTGTTTGTTGATGAATGTATAGTTCATCCATCCCAGTATCTCAAGAAATGTTCTTTCCTTTTTGA
Organism: Janthinobacterium sp.; assembly: GCF_009923995.1. Taxonomy (GTDB): domain Bacteria; phylum Pseudomonadota; class Gammaproteobacteria; order Burkholderiales; family Burkholderiaceae_D; genus Janthinobacterium. Next base: position 24,626 of record NZ_RFSK01000072.1, read on the forward strand.
CTACAGATGTGTGTGTCGTGAAAGGAATTGTTGTATGTGTTTCTATGATTGGGCTTGTTGCGTCTCTACCGAAGAATGCGTCGAACTGTGCTGCGATAGACAGTGCTGGTATTTTCAATTCTTGTGGAACTGTTGCGTCTTTTCTGAGCTCTTTCGCTAGTGGGTACGATGCCTCCAGAATGTCACGAAACAGCTCTATTTGGCTCACAGAGTCGATCACAGAGCTTTGCTTATAGGATGTAGCTATGCTAACGAAAGCGTCGAAAATGACAGGATCTTTTGCCAACATTGCCATACCGATACGTCCACCCATACCATGACCAACAAAAGTCACAGTTTTTGATCTATCACGGATATGTTTTGCCCATCCAAGGTTCGTATCTGCTATTTTGTCCACACTTAAGTTCCTGTTGGAGATCGAATATGACATCGGTCTCACCTCAAAGTTGTTCTGCTCGAATTTAGGAGTGAAATATGTTGAGAAATGGTTTGAACGCCATATATCTGAACATAAAATCACAACGTTTTTTGCTTTTGCCATGTTTGTTCCTTTTTTGTTTGATTATAGTTATGTTTTGTTGTATTCAAGACTCATGCCAACACTTTTTAAGTGTTATTGAAGAATCATTTTTGAAAAAATAGGTAGGCCATAACTCCTTACGGAGTGTTTCTTCATAGACTTTTATCACCCTGGTTTTATTCTTGAATGATTGTAGGCATTGAGTGTAGGTGTTTTGTTCTAGTCTCTTAGAGACTTTTTCTCTTTACTGGAATGTTTTAAGTTTCTTTATGTGAACTTATGTATCTTTCCAGCTGTGTTGTGCGGGCTATTGTATGTCAGTTCTCAGAGTGAATCAAGTTTCTAGGCATGTTTGTTGGTGTTTTGTAGCAAACAGTGTCTTTTGGTGTCAAGCGGCCAATTACCTTATACACATTTATATACCCTATAGGGAGAAAAATAGGGGAAAAAATAAATTTGGGTGAACGTTTTGCGAAAAAACATCCGAACTCATATAGACATATATAAAAGTCTAATAGGTGAAATATAGTAGAAAAAATTTTGGGGTATCTAATGGATATTTATGTGTGTTTAGACCAAATGTCGAGCCCACCCCCACCCTGGGGATATCCACTAACCAAGGAGAATGTAATGTTCAAGTTTCTTTTCAAGCATGTGCCCTTCATCACCATTACTCTTGTCCTCCTCAACATCGTGCTTTTCTACACGATGAACACTTGGGAATCTTTGACTCTCAAGACGTACGATGTTCAAGTTGTAAATTTCGCAACCTCGATGTTCGCACACAAGGATGCTATGCATCTCTGGCCGAATATGTTCGGTGTACTGTTCGCCGGCATCGCAGTAGAAATGCTGCTTGGTAGGTTCAAGATGCTCATCATCATCATTGCCCAAGAGGTAGTGATAGGCTACTTTACTATTGGATTTGACGACAACATGAGAACTGGTGGAGCTTCAGGCGTAGGCTACGCCCTTGTTGTTGCATGCATCTTTTGCGTCATCAAGGTGTATGTCCTTGAACGCCGATCCCTTGGGGACTGGGACAACCGTCCATCACCCATGCAGGTGATTGGTGGAGGCTGCGGGATGATCCTTAGCCTGATCACCCC
>NZ_RFSK01000073.1 GCF_009923995.1 Janthinobacterium sp.
GCCATGCCGCGGCATGGCGGGCCACGCCCGCCGACGGGCCGCCGCTCGCTGCCCCGGCGGGCGGGAAACGCTACTTGCGTCCTTCCCAAGCCATCTTCACGGCCAGGCCCGTCAGCACGCCGCCCATCATCCAGCGCTGCAGCAGCACCCAGCGGGGGCGGCCCGCCAGGAAGCCCGCGATCGACCCGGCCAGCATGGCAATTACCGCATTGACGGCCACGCTGACGGCGATCTGCACCGTTCCCAGCGCCACCGATTGCGCCAGCACGCTGCCGTGCCCGGGTGTGATGAATTGCGGCAGCAGCGACAAATACATGACGGCGATCTTCGGGTTGGCCAGGTTGGTGATCAAACCCATGAGAAACAGCTTGCGCGGTCCGTCGGCGGGCAAATCGCGCACGGCAAAGGCGGAGCGCCCGCCCGGTTTCAGCGCCTGCCAGGCCAGGTACAGCAGATAGGCGGCGCCGCCAAAGCGCAGCACGTCGTAGGCGTAGGGCACGGCGAAGACGAAGGCCGTGATGCCGAAGGCGGCACACAGCATATAGAAGACGAAGCCCAGGGCCACGCCGCCCAGCGAGATGAAGCCGGCGCGCCGGCCCTGGCTGATGGAGCGGGAAATCAGGTAGACCATGTTGGGGCCGGGCGTGAGCGCCATGCCCAGGGCCACGAGTCCGAACATCAGCAAGGCGGTTACATCAGGCACGCTATACCTCCAGAAGAAATGAATGCCATGCGGGATGCCACGATAGGGTGGATATGGGCCTGCCGGGCAGGCCGTCGCTGCGCGGGGCAGCCACGGGTGGAAATAGATTATCACACCTGAAAGTTGCCTGTCCGACAGAAAACCGCTGCGATGGCCATGCGGGAAAAGCGCCGGCCCAGGCGCTGCCATCCATTGCGCAGACGCAAAAAAACCCGCCGAAGCGGGTTTTTTACTCAACCGTCAAGCCCAGGGCTCAGAACTGGTTCATGGTGTTGTCCTTGCCCGCCGCCTTCAGCGCCGCTTCACCGCTGAAGTAATCCTTGTGGTCGTCGCCGATGTCCGAGCCGGACATGTTTTGATGTTTCACGCAGGCGATGCCCTGGCGGATTTCCTTGCGCTGCACGCCGGCCACGTAGCCCAGCATGCCCTGGTCGCCGAAGTATTCCTTGGCCAGGTTGTCCGTCGACAAGGCTGCCGTGTGGTAGGTCGGCAGGGTGATCAGGTGGTGGAAGATGCCCGCTTCACGGGCCGAGTCGGCCTGGAAGGTGCGGATCTTCTCGTCGGCCGTGGCGGCCAGTTCCGTCTGGTCGTATTCCACGCTCATCAGCTGGCTGCGCTCGTAGGCGGACACGTCCTTGCCGGCCGCTTTCATCGCGTCGTAGACCTGCTGGCGGAAGTTCAGGGTCCAGTTGAACGAGGGGCTGTTGTTGTACACCAGCTTGGCGTTCGGGATGACCTTGCGGATTTCGCTGACCATGCCGCCGATTTGCGCGATATGCGGTTTTTCCGTTTCGATCCACAGCAGGTCGGCGCCGTTTTGCAAGGAGGTGATGCAGTCGAGCACGCAACGCTCTTCGCCGGAACCGGCGCGGAACTGGAACAGGTTGCTCGGCAGGCGTTTCGGACGCAGCAGCTTGCCTTCGCGCTTGATGATGACGTCGCCATTGCCCAGCGCGTCGGCCGACACTTCTTCGCAATCGAGGAAGGAATTGTATTGGTCGCCCAGGTCGCCTGGTTCGTTGGTGACGGCGATCTGCTTGGTCAGGCCTGCGCCCAGTGAATCGGTGCGGGCGACGATGATGCCGTCATCCACGCCCAGTTCCAGGAAGGCGTAGCGGATGGCGCGGATCTTGGCCAGGAAGTCTTCGTGCGGCACCGTCACTTTGCCGTCCTGGTGGCCGCATTGTTTCTCGTCGGACACCTGGTTTTCGATCTGGATGCAGCAGGCGCCCGCTTCGATGAACTGTTTCGCCAGCAGGTAGGTGGCTTCCGCATTGCCGAAACCGGCGTCGATGTCGGCGATGATGGGCACGACGTGGGTCACGTGGCCGTCGATCTTGGCCTGGATGGCTTGCTTCTCTGCACCTTGTGCGGCGTCCAGCTGGCGGAACAGGCCGCCCAGTTCGCGGGCATCGGCCTGGCGCAGGAAGGTGTACAGCTCCTTGATCAAGGCCGAGACGGCGGTTTTCTCATGCATGGACTGGTCCGGCAGCGGGCCGAACTCGGAGCGCAGGGCGGCGACCATCCAGCCGGACAGGTAGAGGTAGCGGCGGTCGGTGCTGTTGAAGTGCTTCTTGATGGAGATCATCTTCTGCTGGCCGATGAAACCGTGCCAGCAACCCAGCGACTGGGTGTACTTCGACGGGTCCGCATCGTAGGCGGCCATGTCATTGCGCATGATCTTCGCCGTGTAGCGGGCGATGTCCAGGCCGGTCTTGAACTTGTTCTGGGCGCGCATGCGGGCGGCGGACTCGGGATTGATGGCGTTCCAGGCGCTGCCTTGTTGCTCTTTCAAACCGGCAACAGCTTTGATGTCGTCTTGGTATTGGGACATGTGAATCTCCTAAAAAGAAAAGCTATGTTTGAGAAAATCGCCGCGTGCGCCACAACGTCTTGTCGAAGCAAACTGCATGACTAAATAGTAGGCCGATTCGCGCCGATCTTCAAGTCTTATATAAGACATATAACTTAAATTAACTCTTTGTTTTTCAATGGGTTAATTGTGATTTTTCATGATGTGGAATGAGTTTTCAAAAAGTGAGAGTGGCGAAGTGGGCCATTGTCCGTGCGGATTCCGCGATATGAAACGTCTTTTCAGATTTTGGTGCAGCGCGACAATCGGGACGAAAAAAAAAGCCACCCGGAGGCGGCATAGTCGTGCGCGTGCCTGCCAGCACGGTGCGCAAGACCGCGCCCGACGGCACTTCCGGCGCAACTGTCGCGTGCCAGCAACAGCTCGGCGGACAAGTTCGCGGGCAACTTTGTGGGCGACTTCGCGGGCAACCCTGCCCGCAACCTTAGCGGGCAGGGGGATGCGCTGGCGCAAGGCTTGGACGGGGCAGCGCGCCGATCACGTCCGCCGCCGTCACCACCTGCGCATACTCGCCCTGCAAATTGGCCAGCGCCATGGCATGCACCTCGTCCGCCGTTCTCGGCGTGCCCGCATAATCGATTTGTGCAAACGCAAAACACGCGTCGGCGACGACCTGCGTGTCAAAGCCCAGGTTGCCGGCTGTGCGCGCGCTGGCTTCGACGGAATTGTTGGTGCTCACACCTGCGATGACGAGCTTGCCGATGCCGCGCACGCGCAGCCACCGTTCCAGTCCCGAATGGATGAAGGCATCGGGGACATTTTTCTCCACGACATGTTCTTCCGGCAGCGGCGCCAGCGCTGCCTGGAATGCCACGCCGGGCTGGCCCGGCCAGAAGGGCGAACCTGGTGTCCGGGAAATGTGGCGCACATGCACGATGGTGGCGTGCGCCGCGCGCCAGGCTTGCAGCAGGGCGGCGATCTGGCGCTCCGCGGCGGGGTTGTTGCGGGGCCCGGCAGCGGGGCTGGCCATGCCTTGTTGCATGTCGATGAGGATCAGGGCGGGAATGTGGACATGCATGCTGGCGGCCTCGGGGGAGGGCAGGCGCACGCAGCGCCTGCCGGGAGAGATAAGCTGGAGTGACTGCAGGAGGGGAGGCGAGTCTAGCGTCCCACCGTCTGCCGCTGGTCCTTGATGAACAGGGCCGTCAGCATGCCGATCGCGCACACGCCGATCACGTAGTAGGCGGGGCCCAGCACGTTGTTTTTCAGCATCAGGGTCACGACCACGGGCGTCAGGCCGCCGAAAATCGCGTACGACAGGTTGTAGGAAAACGACAGTCCCGAGAAGCGCACCTGGGCCGGGAAGGCTTGCACCAGCACGTAGGGCACGGCGCCGACGACGCCGACGAACAGGCCCGTCATGGCATACAGGGGCAGCAGCAGGTCGGGGCGGCTGCCGATGGTGGTGTAGAAGACATACGTGGAAATGGCCAGCAGCACGGAGCCGACGAAGATCACGCGCTTGCCGCCCAGGCGGTCGGCCAGCATGCCGGCGATGATGCAGCCGAAGGCCAGACACAGGGTCGCCACGGTATTGGCCACCAGGGTGGTGCGAGGGGCGATGTGGTGGATCTTTTGCAGCAGGGCAGGCGTCATCAGGATGACGACGACGATGCCGGCCGACAGCATCCATGTGAGCAGCATGGAGACGACGACGGCGCCGCGGTGGCTGCGCAGCACGGATTTCAATGGCATTTCCGTGGCCAGCGCCTTGCGCTGCTGCATTTCCGCAAACACGGGCGTTTCATGCAGCCAGCGGCGCAGATACATGGCGCCGAAGCCGAAGATGCCGCCCAGCAGGAACGGATAGCGCCAGGCGCCGTCGGTGATTTCTGCCGGTGTGTAGACGGTGTTCAAGCCCGTCGCCACGAGCGAGCCCAGCAGGATGCCCACCGTCAGGCCCGCCGTCAGCACGCCGCAGGCAAAGCCCGTGAAGCGGCTGGGCACGTGTTCCGACACGAACACCCAGGCGCCCGGCACTTCGCCGCCCACGGCCGCGCCCTGGAAGATGCGCATCAACAGCAGCAGCAATGGCGCCGCCAGGCCGATGGTGGCATAGGTCGGCAGCAGGCCGATCAGCAGGGTCGGCACGGCCATCATCAGGATGGAGAGAGTAAACATGCGCTTGCGGCCCAGCAAATCACCGAAGTGGGCCATGACGATGCCGCCCAGCGGGCGCACGACGTAGCCTGCCGCGAAGATGCCGAAGGTTTGCAGCAAACGCAGCCATTCCGGCATTTCCGGCGGGAAGAACAACTGGCCGATGGCGTTGGCAAAGAAGACGAAGATGATGAAGTCGTAGAACTCCAGCGCACCCCCGAGGGCGGCCAGCGACAGGGTCTTGTAGTCTTGTTGGGTGAGGGGACGGCTTGCGGCGTTGCTTGCGGCGGTGGTGGAGGTAGGCATGTGTCTCGTTCTTGTGTGTTATCGGAGATTGCCAGACCTAGCATACGCATTTCCGCCCCGTGAGTAAACGCGGGGAAATGGGGAGCCGCCTCAGCTGTGCTTAATACAACGCCGCTATCATCGGCGTTGACTTCATTGGAAAGGACACTGCATGCACATCATGATCGTGGGCGCCAGCCGGGGCCTGGGACGCGCGCTGGTGGACGGTTTGCTCGCTGACGGGCATGCTGTCATCGGCGTATCGCGCCAGCAACCTGCCGACTTGCCCGCCGGCCCAGACACGCAGCTGCAATGGATCGCGGCAGACCTTGCAGCGCCCGCCGAGGCCGTCGAACGCATTGCGCGCGCAGCGCCCGCCGTGCTGGACGCGGTGATCTACAACCTGGGCGTATGGGAAGAAAAGGCCTTCAGCGACGACTACGCTTTCCTCGGCGATGGGGACGATACCATCGTCGACATGGTCAATACGAATATTACGGCGACGATCTTGCTGCTCAAGCGCCTGGTGCCCCGCTTGCTGGCCAGCAGCAAGCCGCAGCTGATACTCACGGGGTCCACGTCCGGCCTGCGCCAGAGCGGGCGCCCGGAAGTGACGTTCAGCGCGTCGAAATTCGCCCTGAACGGCATCGCCGACGCCTTGCGCGAGGGTTTCCGCGCACAGGGGCTGGCCGTGACGGCGCTGCAGCTCGGTTATCTGAATACCTGTGATGGCCTGTCCGTGCCGCTGGCGGACGCCAGCGCGCGGGGCGAGGGCGAGCTGATTCCCGTGCACGACGTGCTCGCCGTCGTGCGCATGCTGCTGAACCTGTCGAATGCTTCGTTCGTGCGCGAGCTGGTGATGCCGGCGCTGCGCGACGAGCGTTTTTAGCTCCTACGCGTCTGCGCCGTAGACTTCGCTCCAGCCGAGACGCTCTTCCAGCCACTCGTCCGCTTCGGACGAGTCCATCTGCAGCAGCAGGGCGCCCAGGCGCAAGTTGCCCTTGGCCAGGGCCAGCACGGCGAACACGGATTCCAGCATGACGGGGTCCAGCTGGCCTTGCAGGTCGCGCGCGGCGATGGCGGGCAGCTGCGCCCAGGCATCGCGGTAGCTGTCGGCCAGCCAGTCCGGCAGCGGCGGATTGTGGGGGCGGTGGCGCTCCAGTTCGATCAGGGCGATGAGCGCATAGAAATCTTCCTCGCGCGACGCGGCGCCCCCCAGCAGGTGGACGAGCTGGGGCACGGCCGCATACGAGGCGACGCCCACGTCGCCCTGGTGGTGCAACTCTTCCCACAGCTCATGCCAGACGTCGTCGCCCGCCTGCATGGCCTTGAGGGCCTCGGCAGCATCGTAAGGCAGGCGGTAGCCGCCTTCCAGGGTGGGCCAGAGGGGATCGTCGAGGGATAACAGCATGGTTCTTTCCAATGTGAATGAGGTGGGCGTGGAACAGGATGCGCCGTCAGCCCGGGCGCGCGTAGGCAAACATATGCTGCACGTATTCCGCCTTGCCGAGCGGCACGCCGTTGTGGCGCAGGATGTTGTACGCCGTCACCAGGTGAAAGAGAACTGCGGCGTGGCCCAGTTCACGGCGTACTCGTGGCCCGTCATGTCGAAGGTCAGGCCATCGGCCAGGGTGACCGGCACGGGCTGCAGCGCGCTGGCGTCGATCAGGCTGCGGTCGGCGGCGGCCAGGATGAGCAGGGTATCGTTGATCAGCGCCCTGGCGGCTGCCATGTCCGCGGGCGTAGCGAGCCTGGGCCGCGCTTGCCGCGTCAGCCGGCTGACGGCCTCCTGCGCCTGGGTGCAGCTCAATTCCACTTGCCTGGCCAGGGTGTGCATGTCCGGCGCCAGCCGCGCGTCGAGCAGGTTTTGCGGAGCGAAGCCCAGTGCCCGGGCGCGCTCCTCGCCCTTGCTTAATAGCGTCATCAAGGACTGCAGCATTTGTGCAAAGCAGGGGATGGTGATGGCGTAGACAGACATGGAGCGTCCTCGACTGAATGGAGATGCAGGGCGCCAGGCAGGGCCAAGGCGGGCCAGATATTAGCATATTGAAATTTGTAATGAATTGCTAAAGCGCTGCCGTTCCCGCTACCATGGCGGCCTTGGCTGCGTGCCCGGCATTGCGTATTTTCCCGATAGGATCCCCATGAAATCATTCCTCACCACCGCTGCCTTCGCTTCCTTGCTGGGCTTGCTGTCGGCCGCTGCGCAAGCGCAGGATGCGCGCGATCAATTCTTCGCGACCCTGAAAAGCCTGTGCGGCCAGCAGTTTGACGGCGTGCTGGTCTACCCGAAGGATCCCCAGCATGACTTCGCCGGCAAGCGCCTGCAGGCCGATTTTGCCGCCTGCAGCGACAGGCAAATCAAGGTGCCGTTCCAGGTGGGCGAGGACAAGTCGCGCACCTGGATCATCAGCCGCACGCCGACGGGACTGGCCTTGCAGCATGACCACCGCCACGCGGACGGCACGCCCGACGCCGTGACCATGTATGGCGGCATGGCCAGCACCACGGGATCGGCCTTGTCGCAATCGTTCCTGGCAGACGACTACACGGCCAGGCTGGTGAAGGGGGCCGCCACGAATGTGTGGACCATCAGCGTCAGCGCCGATGGCACGACGCTCACGTATCACCTGGAGCGCGACGCCCAGCCGCGCGCCACGGTGGTGTTCAAGCGCCGCAGCGCCGCTTAAACCGTCAGCCCTGGCCGGCGCCCAGCACGCCGGGGCAATGCGCGAACCAGCCATCGTCTTCTTCCTGCGCGATGAAGGCGGCGATCAGCGCCCGCTCGGCCGGCGGCGCGGCGGCCAGCAGGGTGTTGAAACAGGTGATGGCCGGGGCATGGGGCGTGCCGGCACCGTTGGCGATGCCGACGAGAAAGTCGCCAGCCCAGTCGGGCAAGGTATTGATCAGGCGCGGCAGTTCCTGCAGCAGGGCCGCGCAATACGCTTGTTCGCCGAAGCGCCAGGCGGCGCGGTTGGCCGTCTGGTAGGCGCCATAGTCGTGCTCGGCCTGCACGGACTGGAAAATGGCCAGCGCGTACTGCACGCCTTCCGCGCCCGTCAGTGCATCGAGCATGGCGCAGTAGCGCTGGAAGCGCCGCTGCGCTTCATCGGGCGGCGTGGTGCTGTCGTCGTCCTGGACGATATTGCCCACAATTAAAAGTTCGGCTTTCCAGAGTTCAAAGGCTGTTGGCATGGCTGTGACTGGCGAGAGTGGCGGCGGCCATGATTATGCCCGGCGATGGGTGTTTCAGCGTGTTCCTTGAGCATGTTACAGTCCGCCATCGCCGCCAGCCCAGTGCGGTTCTGCCTGGATCAAGACCGATGCCCACCTGGACTTCCCCGCCACAACTCGTCGCCCTGGCCGCCTTCTATGCGCAGGCGCAGGAGCATCCGGAAAGGCTCAGTGATGCTGTCTTCCTGGAAAATGTGAAAAACGCCCACTGGCCCACCAACTGCTGGAGTTACGTGGAAGCGTCGTTCGCCATCATCGCGCCCGCCTGCCTGCTGCGTCCCCATCTGACCGCCGAACTGATCGCCTTGCCGATCGACGCCATGATCGCGGGCGGCATGGACGATGCGGAGCAGGTCATCGCCATCGGCCTGGCCTGCGCCACGCGCAGCGACCCTTACGTGGAGCCGAGCGAGGCGGGCCGGCGCTGGCTGACGCAGGTGTGGCCGGCCCTGGGCGAGCTGGCCGGGTCGGTATTCCAGGCCAGGCTGGAGGCGGCGCTGGCGGAGGATGGGGAGTAACGCACGCTGCGCTTGACCTGGAAAGCCCGTTTGCGTTAGGGTATACGTAACTACTTACACATATCCTGCCCAACATGTCTTCCACCCTGCAAACCTATGGTTCCCTGATGCTGGGCAGCCGCCTGCGCCGCCTGTCCGATCAACTGTATGCGGGCGTCGATGCCAGCTACCTGGCGGCCGGCGTCGAGCTCAGCTCGCGCTGTTTTCCCCTGTTGCTGCTGTTGCGTGACAACGGCCCCACGTCCATCACGGCGCTGGCCGCGCAGATCGGGCAGACGCATCCCGTGGTGGTGCAGCTGGGGCGCAAGCTGCTCGACGCGGGCGTCGTGGCGGAGATGCCGGACGCCAAGGATGAGCGGCGGCGCCTGCTGGCGCTGTCCGACGCGGGCCGGCAATTGCTGGAGAGCATGGCGCCCCTGTGGGACGATGTGCGCGCCGCCGTCGACGTGGCATTCGCGCAAGGCACGCCGCAGTTCATGGCGCTGCTGGAGCGGGCCGAAGCGCGCCTGCAGGCGCAGGGTTTCGGCGAGACCATCGCCGGCTGCCGGCGCCAGCGGGAGCGTGCCGCCGTGGAGATCATCGACTATGCGCCGCAGTACGCGGCCGACTTCAAGCGCCTGAACATCGCCTGGCTGGAGCGCTACTTTTATGTCGAGGCGCTGGACGACCTGGTGCTGTCCGACCCGCAAGGCTCGATCCTGGACGGCGGCGGGCAGATCTTCCTCGCGCGCCTCGACGATCGCATCGTCGGCACGTGCGCGCTGATCCGCGCCGGCGACGGCAGCATCGAATTGTCGAAGATGGCCGTCACGCCGCAATGCCAGGGCCTGGGTATCGCGCGGCGCCTGATCGAGCGTGCCTTCGACGCCTTCGAGGCCAGCGGCGCGCCGCTGCTGTTCCTGGAATCGAACAGCAAGCTGGCGCCCGCCATCGGCCTGTATGCCAGCAGCGGTTTTACGCATGCGGCGCGGCCCGCGGGCGACGCCCATTACCAGCGCGCCGACGTCTATATGGAATGGCAGGGCAGGCCGCGCGGCTGAATGCTCCCCATCGGCCGTCTCTCGCGTTACAATACGGGCACCCATAACGGAACCTTGGTTCCACTATCGAGAGACGCCGACGCCGCATGCCTTCCTTCCCGATGCCCTTCCCGCAGATGATCGTTCCCCCGGAGCCCACCCAGGCGCGCAGCAAGCAGGCCTTCGAGCGCCTGCTGCTGGTGGGCGAACAGTTGCTGGCGGAAAACCGTTTCGATGAAATCGGCGTGGCCGACCTGGCCAAGCTGGCGGAAACCTCCGTGGGCACGTTCTACCGCCTGCTGGGCGACAAGGACACCCTGAGCCGCTTGCTGCTGCAGCGCTTTTTTTCCGACATGGTGGACAAGGTCGAGACCCTGACGGAGCTGCGCCAGTGGGAAGGGCGCAGCCTGGAAGAGTTCATCCGCGCCATGGTGGCCATGTTCGTGGCCGTCAACACGGGCCGGCGCGGCGTGCTGCGGGCCCTGATCACGCGCTGCTCGCAGGACGCGCAGTTCCGCGACAAGGTGCACCAGATCAATCACCTGATTTCGCAGCGCACGGTGGCCGTACTGGCCAGCAAGTCGGCCAGCATCCGTCACCCGAACCCCACGCAAGCCATGATGGTGGTGCCGCCCGTGCTGCTGGGCATCCTGAACCAGCACGTGTTGTCCGGCTCGCTGTCCTTTTTGTCGGGCGCGGCGCTCGAGGATGAACTGGTGCGTGTTGCTTTAAATTACCTGACTTCAGATATTTAGCGATTTAACTTGAAATCGGAATTCGGATTCCGTATTATGTTTTCCAACAGCAGGAAAACATATTCCTGCACCTGAACACAAAGCATGTTCAACAGCAAGGAGACAGAATGCGGCGTCACACGACATCCGATGTTCCATTGCATTACCTCGACCTGGGCAAGGGACAGGGCGATCCCGTGTTCTTGTTGCATGGCCTTGGTTCCTGCGGCCCAGACTGGCGCCCGCAGATCGACGCCCTCGGCGGCAGCTATCGCCTGATCGTGCCCGACCTGCGCGGCCATGGCGCCAGTCCCGCACCGCGTGGCGACTGGCAGATCGGTGACTTCGCCAATGACCTCTTCAATCTGATGGACCAGCTCGACGTGGCGCGCGCGCACATCGTCGGCTTTTCCCTGGGCGGCATGGTGGGCCTGGAAATGGCCAACCGCGCCCCCGGCAGGGTGGCCAGTTTGTGCCTGATCAACTCGCAACCGTTCCAGGGCAGCAAGCCCGCGTCGCTGCTGTTCGCCTACTGGCTGCGTCGCACGGTGATCGCCACCTTCGGCCTGAAAGCCATGGGCCGCATCATCGGCAGGAAACTGTTTCCCGAGCCGGCCCAGCAGGCGCTCGTCGAACGCTTCGCCGCGCAGATGGCGGGCATGGACAAGCGCGCCTACCTGGCCGCGCTGGACGCCATCTTTCACTGGGATATCAGCCCGCATTTCCCGGCCCTGGCCATGCCCGTCCTCATCATGGCGGCCGACCAGGATTACACGCCCGTCGCCAGCAAGCGGGCCTTTGCCGCACAGTTTCAGCAGTGCGAATTCGAAGTCATCGCGAATTCGCGCCACGCTACGCCCCTGGACCAGGCGCAGCGTGTGAATACCTTGTTGCAGTCCTTCCTCGCCGTACATTCAAAATAAACAGGCCACTTGCCGCAGGGCAGGGGGCTGGACGCCGGACATCGCAGGGCAGGTGCTCGCTAGACGCGCGCGGGTACCGTTACGCCTCGTGATTCCGACATCCGGCCATCTTTCCCGGCGGCCAGCAAGCCTGACATTGGAGACGCTATGAAACTTGCTTTGAAATTAATGCCCGCCGCCCTCGCCGTTGCCGGCGCCTTCAGCCTTTCCACCCATGCGCTGGCGCAGGAGACGGTCGCCCCCGCCGGCCAGAGCGCCGGCGAGGCCAGCGACGCGAAGGAACGCATGGAAACCGTCACCGTTTCCGCCCGCCGCCGCGAAGAGCGGCTGCAGGACGTGCCGCTGGCCGTCACGGCGTTTTCCGCCAAGGCCCTGGAACGGGCGAATATCCAGAACCTGGCCGACTTGCAGGAGCACGTGCCGAACCTGACCGTGTACGCCTCGCGCGGCACGAACACCACCCTGACGGCCTTCATCCGCGGCGTGGGCCAGGCCGACCCCGTCTGGGGCGTGGACCCGGGCGTGGGCATTTATTTCGACGACGTCTACATGGCCCGCCCGCAGGGCGCCCTGCTCGACGTGTTCGACGTGCAGCGCATCGAGGTGCTGCGCGGCCCGCAAGGCACCCTGTATGGCAAGAACACCATCGGCGGCGCCATCAAGTACATTTCGCGTCCGCTGGCGAAGGAAAACGGCGCCTCGGCGGAAGTGGGCCTGGGCAACTACAATCAGCGCAACTTCAAGGCCGCCTTCAACGTGGCCAATGAAAACGGCACCTGGCGCGCGCGCCTGGCCGCCGCCAAGCTGGACCGCGACGGCTTCGGCCGCAACACGTTCAATGGCGAACAGGTCAGCGACCAGGACAGCACGGCGGCGCGCCTGTCCGTCGGCTACTTTCCGCAGGACATCCCGCTCACCGTCGTGCTGAGCCTGGACGCCACGGACGACAAATCGGGCGTGCGCGGCTTCCAGCGCATGGGCGTGAGCGCCTTCGACCCGCTCAAGCGGCCACCGAGCACCAGCGCCTACGATATCCAGAGCGGCATGCCGGGCAACAACTTCACGCATAACCGGGGCGGCTCGCTGGTGGCCAACTACACCTTGTCGAACGACTGGTCCGTGAAAGTGATCGGCGCCAAGCGGCGCAGCACGTCCGAGCAGACCATCGACTTCGACGGCTTGCCGCAGCCCATCGCCGACGTCTTCGGCGATTCGCGCGACGAGCAGAAAAGCCTGGAATTGCAGGCCTCGTACAGCGGCGACTATGGCGCCGGCGTGATCGGCCTGTACCGCTTCGAAGGCACGGCCGGCGGCGGCATCTACAACAACTTCCTGGGGCGCCAGTTCACGGCCGCCGTCAGCACGGTGGAGACGGACAGCACGGCGCTGTACACGGACTGGACCTGGCCCGTGGGCAAGGCGTGGAGCATCAATGCGGGCCTGCGCCACACGCGCGAAGAAAAGCGCGCCATCGTGCTCAACCGCGCCTTTGCCGACGCGGGATTTACGCGCCCCATCCAGACGGTGGCCGACTTCGATAAATCCTTGTCGGTCAGCAATACCTCGCCGAAGTTGTCCGTGCGCTACGAAGCATCGAAGACGACGAATTTCTACAGCAACCTGTCGCGCGGCTTCAAGTCCGGCGGCTACAACGTGCGCGCCAACAACCTGGTGGTGCCCGATTCCGCGCGGCCGTACAAGGATGAAAAACTCGATGCGCTGGAAGTGGGCATGAAGTACGCGGCGCCGGACGACACCTTCGATGCCAACGTGGCCCTGTTCTACAACCGCTACAAGGACATCCAATTGTCCGTCTTCACCAGCTACGTGCAGCCGGGCGGCTTGCCCGGTTTCTATGGCGACTTCACGAATGCGGGCAAGGGCACCGTGAAAGGGGCCGAGTTCGAATTTTCGTGGCGGCCGAACCGCCAGTGGGAAGTCAACGGTTTCCTCGCCCTGCTCAACGCCAGCTACGACGAATTCATGAGCGGCGGCAAGAACATTGCGGATACGCAAAAGTTCAGCAACACGCCGCGGCGCCAGGTGGGCCTGAACCTGACGCGCACGGACCGCGACGTGTTCGGCGGCGCCTTGCGCAGCATGGTCGGCTACGGTTATCGGAGCAAGGTGTATCCGACGACGGACTTGAGCGAGATCCTGGCGCAGGGCGGCTACAGCATGTGGACGGCCGGCGTCGTGTGGGAAGCGCCGAAGAACTGGACCTTCAGCCTGCACGGCAGCAACCTGGGCAACAAGCGCTACCGCACGGATGGCTACAACATTCCCGCCCTGTACATCCTCGACGGCTTCTACGGCCCGCCGCGCCAGATCATCGCCAAGGCCGCCTACAAGTTTTAAGGTTCTCGACTAGCGGGGCCGGACCCGCCGGGTCCGGCGTCGCCGGCCGGAAGGGCCGGCTTGACATGCGTCAAGCCGGTTCGTTGTCGCTGTTCTCGTTGTCAATAACAATCATGGGAGACTGGCATGGCAAATCAAAAGCAGACATGGCTTCATCAATGGCGTCACCTGCACACGGCATGCATCGCCGCCTGCGGCTTGCTGGCCGCGCTGCCGGCATCGGCCGGGCAGTGGGACTTCGGCCTGTACGCGAGCCTGTGGGGTTCGCGCGAGTACCAGGTGTGGCTGCCGAGCAATTACAATCCGAATACGCCGCTGCCCGTCGTGCTGATGCTGCACGGCTGCGGGTCCGAGCCGAACAGCATGGCCGCCGTCAGCCGCTACAACGAGCTGGCCGACAGCGAGAATTTCATCGTCGTCTACCCGCGCCAGAACGCCACGGCCAACCCCATGCGCTGCTGGAATTTCATGCTGCCCCTGAACCAGGAACGGGGCACGGGCGAGCCGGCCGTGCTGATGGGCATCCTGAACAAGGTCAAGGGCAAGTATGCGGTGCAGGACAGCCGCGTGTACGTCACGGGCATCTCGGCCGGCGGCGCCATGGCCTCCATCATGGCCGCCTGCTATTCGGACGTGTTCGCCGCCGTGATGGTGCATTCGGGCGGCATGTACAAGGGCGCCATCGGCATGGTCACGGCCGCCGATTCCTTGTTCAACGGCAGTTCCTTCGACCCGAAAGTGCGGGGCAAGGATGCCTGGCGCTGCTCCGGCTCGCCGCGCCGGCTGATGCCGACGATGGTCTTCCACGGCACGTCCGACATCGTCGTCAACCCCATCAACGGCGAGCAGACCATCGAGCAATTCCTGCAGACCAGCGACTACGGCGACGATGGCCTCGACAATGACAGCGTGCGCTACCGTGCCGACAGCATCGTGCGCCAGACGGTGCCGTACGGCCGCAGCTATTCCATCGACACCTACGTGCACAACGGCGCCGTCATCGCGCAAAAGTACACGGTCGAGGGCATGAACCACGCGTGGAGCGGCGGCCCTCCCGGCTGGCCCTTCAGCGATGAACTGGGTCCGGACGCCACCCTCATCAGCTGGAATTTCTTCAAGAATTATCAGCGCTGAAGTTATTTCAGCAGGCGCTGCATGAAGAGCTGGAAGAAGCGCGGCTGGTCCGCTGCCAGGCACACTTGCGCATTGGGCTGGCCCGCCACTTCGCGCGTCAGGCCGTCGTCCGTGACCTGGACGCGCAGCGGCGTCGTGGGACAGCTGGCCGGGTCGAGCAGCCAGGTGGCGGGCACGACGTCGAACAGCGACGGCATGTTGCTGGACCAGGGTTGATACGCATCAATCCACTGGTGGTACAGCAGGGCGACGGCGTCCGTCAGCGGCGAGCCGTGGCCGAAGATGGCGTTGCGTTCCACTTCGTCGAGGCGGATCTGCGTCGAATCGAGCGGCATCATGACGATGGGCACGCCGGAGCCGAACAGCGATTGCGCGCCCTTGACGTCGGACGCGATGTTGTATTCCCTGTCGGCCGGACGCACGGGCACGTACTGCGACTTGCGGTAGCCGGCGCGCACGGAGCCGCCCATCATGACCACCTGTTTCACCTTGCCGAAGGCGGCAGGGTCGCGCGCGATGGCAGCGCCGATGTTCGTCAGCGGGCCCAGGGCCAGGATGGTGACCTGGCCGGGCTGGCGCTTGATCTCGCGCAACATAAAGTCGATGGCATCCTGCGGCGGCCGTGACGGCGGCAAGCCCCGTTGCGCGTAGCGCGCCTGCGTGAAGGGCGTCGGGTTGGACGTCGTGATGCCCTGCGCGACGGGAATGCCGGCGTGGCCCGTTTCGCGCAGCAGGCGTTCCAGCAGGCGCACGCGCAAGGCCGTGTCGCCCCAGTCGGTGGTGATGCCGACGATCTCGATTTCCGGGCTTTGCAGCAGCAGGGCCAGGGCGAAGGCGTCGTCGATGTCGTCGCCGATATCCATGTCGACGATGACCTTGTGCGCGGGCGCGGCGCTGGCGGCATGGGCGGGCAGGGCGGCGCACAGCAGGAAGGGGAGCAGCGCGGCACGGCGCAGCAGGGAAAGGCAGGAGGACATGGCAGGTCTGGAAGGAGTGGGGGCGCGGCGATTTTAGCAGGCAGGGGCCTGGCATCAGTACAATGCCGCCATCCTTCCCCCATGAAAGCCGCCATGCCGCCTTGCCGTCTCCTGCCCTCCGTTCTCGGTGTGTTCCTGCTGGCAGGTTGTGCCAGCGTCGGCACGGCCACGCCAGCGGCCGCCGGCAGGGAAGCGTTCGAGCGTGCTGCCCAGCAAGACAGCATGCGCAGCGAGTGCGACTGGAACGTGCGCTATGCGCCCGTGGCGCCGCAGGATGCCAGCGTGGCGCAGCTGCGCGCCATTGCCACGGCGCGCCTGGCGGCCCTGCAGCTGGCGCCCGCCTGGACCCTGGCCATGCCCGGCGGCGCGGCGCAGGCGTTTGACGACTCGGCGCAGGACCGGGCCGGCTTGAACTTGCTGCTTAGCATCGTACTGCCGGCCATGGAGCGCTACCCGGCCGGCGTCTTCGCGCGGACGGGCTTGCGCCACGTCGTGCTGGTCAAGGACCTGAGCGTGGACGGCCAGCGTCGCCTGGCCATGCCGGCACCGGAAATCGACAGCGTCGTCTACGCCGACAACCTGCTGGCCGCGATGTGTCCATCCGGCATGGAGCTGCGCGTGCACCACGAGTACTATCATTTCATCGAATACCGCCTGTTCAACGATTTCTATTACCGCGACCCCGCCTGGCTGGCCCTGAACCCGCCCGGCACGGCCTACGGCCAGGGCGGCGCCACGGCCTATGGCAAGGGCTTCCAGAACCTGGGCCACCCGCACCCCGGCATGGTCAGCCTGTACGCGGCCTACGGCCCCGAGGAAGACAAGGCGGAAGTCTTCGGCTGGATGATGACGCCCGCCTACGCGCGTCGCCTGGAAGCATGGAGCTTGACGGACACCGCGCTGGCGGCGAAGCGGCAAGTGTTGTGGCAGGTACTCGATGGCGCGATGCCGTAGAGACCGGGAGCGTTTCGCCTTTGAAGGCAGCGTCATCTTTGCGCCGCCCGCCTCCCTCCGCAGCGCCTGACGCCGCACGCTCCCTGTATTTCCTGGTAACTATATAATCTGCGCTTGGGCGATACCCGCCCTGGAATTGCGATTAAAGGAATACCATGCCAGGAAGTTTCTTGCGCCCCTTGGCGCTGTGTGTCGTGGCGGCTGCGTGTGCTTCCGCCAGCGCTGCCGACGCGGTGGCCGTGGATGCGGCGCAGCGCGCCTCTTTGCTGGCGTTTTATGCGCAGCAGTATCCGGGCGAGGCCGCCGCCCGCACCGTGTTCGAGAGCGTGCCCGTGGTGGGCGGGCGGGGCCGCGAAGTGGTGGGCAGCGTGGAAGCGCCGCCGTACCGCGGCCATGGCGCACTGTGCCGTACGCAGCGCACCAAGTTCGTGCTGCAGGGGGACGGCAAGGAGGCGCGCTGGCAGGAAGCGGGCATGGAATATTTTGCCTGGCTGGACCGGGGCACGTGCCGTCCCGTGGCCGAACCCGTGCGCATGCTGCAGCGTATTCCCGATACGGAACTGGAAGGCGTGCTGCTGTACCAGAAATCGCTGCTGGAGCGGGCGCGTTTGTTGATGGCGGGTAACACGGCCTGCGCTCCGCTGCGCGCGCGGACATTCTCGCTGGCGGCCGTCGACGTGGGCGCCGCCGCGCCGCGCGCCGAGGAGCGCTATGCGCTGGTATTCAAGAGCGACCGCGACAGCTACGCGCGCATCTGGCTGCGCAAGAGCGGTGCCCAGTATGACGCGTGGAATGTGACTTGCCCGCCAGTGCTGTAGACTGCTCGCCCTTTGCCCGATCCTTTTTTGACTGTTGCAACCATGAACCAGAATTCCACTTCCGCCCGCAGCTGGGGCACCATCGTCACGCATAGCGACGAGATGGCCATCATTTACCGCTACGTCGACGCTTTCCACGACGACTGGGACCTGTCGTCGCAGCCGGACCGCATCATCATCGCCTGGCGCTACGAAGACGAGACGGGCATGCCCGCGCCGAACGAGCGCGAGCACATGGAAGAGCTGGAAGCGGCGCTGGCACCCGTGGTGGAAGAAGACGGCTTTGCCACCCTGGCCCTCGTGTCGACGGGCGAAAACCTGCGCGAATGGATTTACTACACGCAGTCGGGCGAAGAGTTTTTCAATCGCCTCAACACGGCGCTGGCGCCACGTCCGAAGTTCCCGATTGAAATCCGCAGCGCGGCCGATCCCGCCTGGTCGACGTATGCCGGTTTCATGGCGGCCCTGCCTCCAACGACCTGATCAAACCTGCTGCGCGCCGTGATCTGCCGCCTGCGATGGTCACTGCCTCGGCTGCCCCGTGTGAACACGGTTCCGCTCCCGGCGCAGCGGGGGCGCCGGGCCTCTCTTCCGCTCGCGACGGATTGATCAGGGTTGGATTTAATCAGGCCAGGGCGGCGGCCACGATGCGCGTGGCGGCCGTGATGATGTCCTGGTTGGTGTCCGCATTCTTTTGCTCGCGCGTGTAGTACACGGCGATGACCAGCGGCGCACCGCTGGCCGGGTAGGCCACGCCGATGTCGTTGACGCTGCCATAGGCGCCCGAGCCCGTTTTATCGGCCACCTGCCAGCCGGCCGGCACGCCGGCGCGGATGCGCTGGTCGCCCGTGGTGTTGCCACGCATCCAGCTATCGAGCTGCTGGCGCTGGGGCGCCGGCAGGCTCGTCCCCAACAGCAATTGCTGCAGGCTGTGCGCCATCGACGCAGGGCTGGCCGTGTCGCGCCCGTCGCCGGGGATGGCGCTGTTCAGCTCTGTTTCCCAGCGCTCCAGCTGGAACACCGTATTGCCGATGCTGCGCGCAAACGCCGTCACGGCTTGCGGCCCGCCCAATAGTTTCATCAGGAAATTGGCCGCGCTATTGTCGCTGTACTGCAAGGTGGCGGCGCACAGCTCGGCCACCGTCATGCCGTCCGCCAGATGCTTTTCCGTCCGCGGCGAATAGGTGACCAGTTCTTTTTTCTCGTAGCGCACGCGCTGTTCCAGCAAACCTGCTTCGCCGGCGCTGCGGGCCAGCACGGCCGCGGCCAGCATGGCCTTGAAGGTGCTGCACAGGGGAAAGCGTTCATCGCCACGGTGGCTCACGCGCCGCTCGCTGTCCGTGCGCCAGGCGGCCACGCCCAGGCGTCCGCCGGCCGCCTGTTCCAGCGCGGCCAGCTGCGCGGCCGCGTCGGCGGTGGAAACGGCAGGCGCGGCGAAGAGCTGCGGCGACGGGAGCAGCAGGGCGGCGCCGCCCGCCAGCAGCAGGTGGCGGCGGGTGTGGTTCAGGGATTCAGTCATGGTCTGCAGGTGTTGGTGGGGTGGAAAGGGTGGCCAGCAGTTCGCCGATGGCGAGCAGGTTGGCCGGCTTGGTCAGATGGTGGTCGAAGCCGGCTGCGCTCGACTGGCTGCGGTCGTTCTCGGCGCCCCAGCCCGTCAACGCGACGAGCACGACGGCGGCGCCGGCCGGCGTCCGGCGCAAGGCGCGCGCCACGTCGTAACCGCTCATGCCGGGCAGGCCGATATCGAGGAAGATGACGTCAGGCAAGAATTGCGGCGCCACGGCCAGGGCTTGCGCGCCATCGTGCACCACTTGCGTGGCATGGCCCATCATGTCGAGCACGGCCGCGAGGGTATCGGCCGCATCGACGTTGTCGTCGACCACCAGCACGCGGAAACGGCGGCCGCTGGCGGGCGCGGCCGGTACGGCGGTGGCCGCGCCGGCTGGCGTCTCCTGCTGCGGCGCCAGCAGGGGCAGGCGCACGCTGAAGGTGCTGCCCAGGCCGGCGCCGGGACTGGCCGCCGCCGCGCTGCCGCCATGCAGCTCGGCCAGGCGCCGCACCAGCGACAGGCCGATGCCCAGGCCGCCCTGGGCGCGGCCCATGTTCTGTCCCACCTGCGTGAACATGTCGAACACGGTGGCGATGGAGTCGGCGGGGATGCCCACGCCGCTGTCCTTGATTTCGATCAATGCCTGCGCGCCGTCGCGCCGCGCGCGCAAGGTGATGCGGCCGCCTGCGGGCGTGTACTTGGCGGCATTGTTGAGCAGATTGCCCAGCACCTGCGCCAGACGCGTGGGATCGGCGTCGAGGGGCAGCGGCTCGTCGGCGAGCTGCACCTGCAGCTGGTGGCGGCTCGCTTCGATCAGCGGCATGCTCGTTTCCACGGCGCTGGCGATGATGGCTTTCAAGTCCACGCGCTCGAGCCGCAGTTCGATCTGCCCCCGCGTGATGCGGGCCACGTCCAGCAAGTCGTTGACCAGATGCACCATCTGGTTGACTTGCCGCTCCATCACGTCGCGCACGCGCGCCACGGTGGCAGGCTTGTCGGCCGCCAGGCGCATGATCTGCAAGCCGTTGCGGATGGGCGCGAGGGGGTTGCGCAGTTCGTGCGCCAGGGTGGCCAAAAATTCCGTCTTGCGCCGGTCCATTTCGGACAGGTTGTCGGCCAGCTGGCGCAACTGCTGTTCCGAGCGCTTGCGCTCGCTGATGTCGCTGAACAGCACCGTCAGCAAACGGCTGCCGGGGCCGCCCAGGCGCGCGGCGAAGACTTCGAACCAGCGCTCCATGGCCACGGCCTCGTTTTCGTAGCGCACGGGCACGCCACTTTTCAGCACCTGGTCGTACAGGTCGAACCAGTGCTGGTCATGGTCGGGCACGAAGCTGCGGATGGTCTTGCCGATGGCGTCCTCCAGCCCGGATTGCTTGACGAAGGCGGGATTGCCTTCCAGGTAGCGGAAATCCACGGGGCGGCCCTGCTCGTCGTACAGCATTTCGATGACGCAAAAAGCCTGGTCCATCAGCTCGATCAGAGTGCGGTAGCGTTCCTCGCTGCGGCGCAGCGCATCTTCCACCTGTTTCTGGCGCGTGATGTCGAGCAGCACGCCGGGCAGTTGCAGGGGCGTGCCGTCGGCCGCGTACTCCACGCGGCCCCGCGCGATGACCGAGCGGTACTGGCCATCGCCGGCGGCCACCCGGTAGCTGGCCTCGAACGGCGCGTGCGCCTGCAGTGCGTGCGCAATCTGCGCGCCGACTTGCTCGCGGTCATCGGGATGGATGATGTCCAGGTAGCGCGCCAGCGGCGCGGCCGCGGCCGCACCGGTATCGATGGGAAACAAGCGCGCCATGTTGCTGTCGGCCGTGACCCTGTCGGCGACGATGTCCCAGTTCCATGTGGCCACTTCGCCGGCCGCCAGGGTCAGGCGCAGGGTTTCTTCATTGTGCTTGCTGGCCGTCAAGTCGAGCGAGATGCCGGACAGGGCGATCACGTTGCCGGCGCCGTCGCTGGCGCAGGTGCCGCGCATGTGCGCCCAGTGCAGCGAGCCATCGGGCCAGCGCACGCGGATGTCGATCTCGAAATCGCTGGCGCTGGCGATCGCCGCGTGCACCACGGCCTGCCAGTGCTGCAGGTCGCCGTCGAGCATGGCCGCCGTCAGCTGCGCGTAATCGATGCTGCCGGCAGGGGGCAGGCCCAGGTTGGCCATGAAGGCGGCGGAGCACGTCATGCTGCCGCTGCCCAGGTCGATTTCCCACGTGCCCATGCGCCCGCCCTGCATGGCCAGGCGCAGCCGCTGTTCCGTCTGGCGCTGCTGCGTCACGTCGCAATGCGAGCCGAGCCATTCAAGCACCGTGCCGTCGGGCGCGCGCACGGGCAGCATGCGCACGATGACGTTGCGGTAGGCGCCGCTGACGTGGCGCAGCCGGTATTCCGTCTCGAACACGGTGGTCAGTTCCGTCGGCATGACGTAGGGCAAGTTGCGGTCGTCGGGATGCAGGGCATTGACCCAGCCACGGCCCAACAGCTCCGCTTCGCTCTGGCCCGTGTAGGCGCGCCAGGAAGGCTGGTCGGCGTCGAACAGGCCGAAGGTTTTCGTGCTCCAGACGATGTCGCAGTGTGCGCCCAGCAGCAGATGCGCGGCCTGGGCGGCGGTGGGGGAAGATGGCTCGGTATGGCTGTGCTGGCTGGGTTCGGGCATGGATAGGGTCGTTATGGTGCGGTGCGGCCCCGCTGCACCGGAATGTGGCAGCAGGGCATGCTCAAGTACGGCGATATTACAGTCAAATGCCGGCGCAGGCGTGTCTTTCAGGGCGCTGGTGGCGCAATTTCGCCGCCATGCCCAAACGCCGGCACAGTCTGCAAAAAATGGACAAAACAGCAATACTTTGGCCGTAGTGTGGCTGAATAACCACTAGTCAGCCGTTAATGTTGACGAATAAATATTTTACATAACAATATTCTTGCGGCGCATAAGCCGCGTGAAATAAAGTGGCGCCTTACTGAAAAGTTGGCGTTCATCAGACATCCCAGAGATGCGGCCGGAACCGCTGTCAGCCCATGTGACAGCCAGGACAGAGCCAGTGACGCCGAGAGCGGGGAGACATCCGCTCGCGCTGCTGCACCAGGATGGTGCAAACGATCGTCCAGCGCCGTACACATTCCGGAGACAGGTTGCAAGAAAGACAGATTTCGCAATTCTTTTTTTAAACTTCTGGGAAACAACATGATCAAAATGTCCAAGATGCACAAGCGTTTGTGCGCCAAAAGCGCCGCCATGCTGGCATTGTCCGCGGCCTTGCCTATCGGCTCGGCGTACGCTGACGAAGTCGCTGCTGATACGGCGCCTGCCGCCAGCCAGCTGGAAACCGTGACCGTCACGGCACAGCGCCGCAAGGAAAATATCCGCGACGTCCCCGTGTCTGTTTCGCTGCTGCGCGACGAGAAGCTCGACGTGCTGGTATCCGGCGGACAAGATATCCGCATGTTGGCCGGCAAGGTGCCGAGCCTGAACGTGGAATCGTCGAACGGCCGCACCTTCCCCCGCTTCTACATCCGCGGCTACGGCAATACCGACTTCAACATTTTTGCATCGCAACCTGTTTCCCTGATTTACGACGACGTGGTGCAGGAAAACCCCATCCTCAAGGGTTATCCGATTTTCGACGTGGCCGGCGTGGAAGTGCTGCGCGGCCCGCAAGGCACCCTGTTTGGCCGTAACACCCCGGCCGGCGTCGTCAAGTTCGAATCCGTCAAGCCCAACCTGGACAAGGTCGAAGGCTATTACAACGTCTCCACGGCCACGCACAACACGAGCAACTTCGATGGCGCCGTCAACGTGCCGCTGAGCAAGGAATGGGCGCTGCGCTTCTCGACCCTGCGCCAGCACCGCGACGATTACGTCGACAACACCTTTACCGGCCAGAAAGATGCGCTGGACGGCTACAACGAACACGCCGAACGCGTGCAACTGCTGTACGCACCGAACACCACCTTCAATGCCCTGTTCAACGTGCATCAACGCAACACCACGGGCAGCGCGCGCGTGTTCTACGCCAACATGATCAAGCAGGGCACGAACGACATCGTCGACGGCTTCGACCCGACCAAGTCGTTCACGAACGCGCCGAACTTTCAGCACCTGCGCACCAACGGCGCCAGCGCGCGCCTGAGCTGGGACCTGGACGGCGTCAAGCTGTACTCGATCACCGGCTTCGAACACGTGGGCAGCTATGTGTCGCACGGCGACATCGACGGCGGCGCGCCGACGGGTCCGGGCTTCATTCCTTTCCAGGTTGAAACGGCCGGCGGCATCACCAGCGTGAAGCAGTACTCGCAGGAATTCCGCGCCGAATCGAAGAATGCCGGTCCGCTCAACTGGCAGGCAGGCGTGTACTACTTCAACGAAGACGCCAACGGTTTCTCGGACACCTTCAATACCGATACGCACGTGCTGGCCTCGCACCTGGCCAGCCGCCAGAAGAACACGGCCTGGGCCACGTTTGGTTCCGTCAACTACGCCGTCAACGACGACTTCATGCTGCGCGCCGGTTTGCGCTACACCAAGGACAAGAAGGACTTCAACACGGTGGAAGCGAACAACATCGTGCAGGTCAATCCGACCAGCGCCGATGTCAGCAAGGCCAAGGTCAACTGGGACCTGAGCGGCACGTACAAATACAACAAGGACGTGAACTTCTACGGCCGTATCGCCACCGGTTTCCGCGCGCCAAGTATCGCCCCGGCCAGCACCAGCGTGCCCGTCACCGTGGCCGATGCGGAAACCATCACCTCGTACGAAGCGGGCATCAAGGCCGACCTGTTCGACCGTCGCGCCCGCGTCGCGTTCAGCGTGTATGACTACCAGGTGAAAAACCAGCAGCTGACCGTGGTCGGCGGCACGTCGAACGTGACGCGCCTGATCAACGCCGCGAAGACGAATGGCCGCGGCGCGGAACTGGAACTGGAAGGCTTCGTCACGCCTAGCCTGAAGATGTCGCTGGGCGGCAGCTACAACTTCACGGAGATCAAGGACCCGAGCCTGTCGATCGCCACCTGCAATCCATTGCGCTGCACCGTGACGGATCCGAAAAACGCGGCCGGCAACGCCATCATCGACGGCAACCCGCTGCCGCAAGCGCCGAAGTGGACGATCACCGCCACGGGCCGCTATTCGATCCCGATGGAAAACGGTGAATTCTTCGTCTTCACGGACTGGGCGTACCGCAGCAAGATCAACTTCTTCCTGTATGAGGCAACCGAGTTCACCGGCAAGCCGATGGTCGAAGGCGGCTTGCGCGTGGGCTACACCTGGGATGCCGGCAAGTATGAAGTGGCCGCGTTTGGCCGCAACATCACCGACACCAAGCGTATCACGGGCGCCATCGACTTCAACAACCGCACGGGCTTCATCAATGAGCCACGTCAATTCGGTGTGCAATTCAAAGGCAACTTCTAATTGCCAGACTTCAGGCGCCGGCCATGTGCTGGCGCCTGCATTGCTACCCGCCCGGTTCGCCGCGGCGGGTTTTTTTATGCCTGTTCGGGCAGGCGCGCCAGCCGCTGCGCCCAGGCGGGGATGGCTTGCCGCCAGAAATCCTCGACGGTGTCCGCGCGCACGTCGAGCCCGAGGAAACGGGCCGCGGGCAGCAAGGCCGGCGCCAGCAGGTCCGCGGCGCTGGTGCCCGTGTCGAAGGCGAGGGCGCCCGTCTGTTTCGACAGTTTCTCGCCGCTGTCGTTGGTGACGACGGGCACATGCAGGAAGCCGGGATGGGGCAGGCCCAGCACGTCCTGCAGATACAGCTGGCGCGGCGTGGAGTCGAGCAAGTCCGCCCCCCGCACCACCTGGGTGATGCCCTGCGCGCCATCGTCGACGACGACGGCCAGCTGGTAGGCCCAGTAGCCATCGCCGCGCAGCACGATGAAGTCGCCCACCTCGCCGGCCAGGTCCTGCCGCTGCGGCCCATGCCAGCGGTCAACAAAAGCGTACCGGGCCGCGGCCCCCTGCGGCACGCGCAGGCGCAAGGCCCGCGCCGCCTTGCCCGGCGCCAAGCCGTGGCGGCACGTGCCCGGATACACGGCGGCCGCGCCCTTGGGGCCGCCCGCCTGCAGCACGGAATCCTGGATCTCCTTGCGCGAACAGCCGCACGCATACACGAGGCCATCGTCCTGCAACTGTTTCAGCGCCGCCTCGTACAGCGGCAAGCGCCGGCTCTGCCACGTCGCCTCGCCATCCCACTGCATGCCGCAGCGCTGCAGGCTGGCCAGGATGCCCAGGTCGGCACCCTCGACATTGCGGTCATAGTCCAGGTCCTCGATGCGCAGCAGCCACGTTCCATGATGCACCTTGGCATCGAGATAACTGGCCATGGCGGCAACGAGCGAGCCCATGTGCAGGGGGCCGGAA
>NZ_RFSK01000074.1 GCF_009923995.1 Janthinobacterium sp.
CGGCATCAGCGCCGCGCTGGCCGCCGCGCGAAGCGTGTTTCTTGTCGGCACGATCTTGATGTGAAAACGTTTTCACAAAAAACAACAGCGCGGCCGGCCCCATGTTTGTCCAACTCTTCATAGGGGAGTGCCCTGCATCTGCCGGCCACGGCACGGTGGCGTCGATAAAAATGACAACTTTTCTGATTGACTTCATTTTCGATGCGGTGTTAAATGGATGCATGTTGTGAAAACGTTTTCAAGATAGAAGACGCTCAATAATCGGAGATGAACCAATGAAGTCAAGCATCCCTGGCGCAGCCTTGCCTGCCGCGCCCCTGCTGGCGGCGCTGACCCTGGCCGCCGGCATGGCCAGCGCCGCCACCGTCCCTGCCGCGCCCGTGCCCGGCACTCCCGCGCTGGCCCCCGCCACCATCACCGTCGCCTCGTTTCCCGACCTGGACCGCGCCGTCAAGACGGCCTTGCCCCTGTGGGAAAAGCTGTACCCGCAAGTGAAGGTCAAGCTGGTCAGCCTGCAGATCGACGACCACCATAACTCGATGACGACGGCCCTGGCCGCCGGCGCGCGCCTGCCCGACGTGATGGCCATCGATTTCCGCTACGTGGGCAGCTTCGCCGAATCGAAAGGCATGGAAGACTTGCTGCAGGCGCCGTACGGGGCAGGGCAGTACCGCGCCCAGTTCGTGCCCTTCACCTTCGTGCAGGCGACCAGCTCGCGCGGCACCCTGGGCGCCATGCCGGCCGACCTGGGACCGGGCACCCTGTTCTACCGCAAGGACCTGATGGACAAGGCGGGCATCAAGGAAGCGGACCTGACGCAATCGTGGGAGTCGTATATCGCCGCCGGCAAGAAGCTCAAGGCCGCCACGGGCACCTATCTGCTGGCCGGCGCCAGCGACCTGGCCGATATCTATATCCGCGCCAACCTGAAGGATGGCGAAGGCATCTACTTTGGCGACAAGGGCCAGGTGCTGGTCGATACGCCTCGCTTCGTGAAAGCCTTCGAACTGGCCAAGGCGGCGCGGGTGGCCGGCATCGATGCGCGCACCGTGGCCTGGACGGGCGAGTGGGCCGAAGGTTTTAAACGCGACAAGGTGGCCAGCCAGATGATGGGTTCCTGGCTCAGCGGTCACCTGGCCAAGTGGCTGGCGCCTGCGTCCGCCGGCCAGTGGCGCGCGGCGAACCTGCCGGCCGGCGCGCTGGCGTCCTACGGCGGCTCCTTCTACGGCATCCCGAAGAAGGCGGCGAATAAAACCCAGGCCTGGGAATTCATCAGGTTCATGACCGTCAACAAGGATATCCAGCTGCACTCGCTGAAGGAAATCGGGGCGTTTCCCGCCCTGAAGGCGGCGTATGCGGACCCCATGATGGACGAGCCGCAGGCGTATTTCGGCGGCCAGAAGACGCGCTTGCTGGCGCGCGAGACGGCGGCGAAAATTCCCGTCATCCGCGTCGACAAGTTCGACGCCGTGGCGCGCGACATCGTCAACATGGAGCTGGAAAGCGTGCTGGCGCAAGACAAGGATATCAAGACTGCCCTGGCCGACGCCAAGGCCCTGATCACCCACCGCGCGCGGCGCTAGGAACCGGCATGAGACTTGATCAAACGCAAGGCGGAGGCTGTCCATGAGCGCCCCTTCCGCATCGCTGGCGCAAGGCGCGCCCGCCAAGGCACGACCGGCCAAAAGACGCTTCAACATGAAGAAATGGGCGCCATACATTTTCATCAGCCCCTTCTTCATCCTGTTCGCCGTCTTCAGCCTGTTTCCGCTGCTGTTTTCCATCTATCTGTCGTTCAACCAGTGGGAAGCGGCCAGCGGCGTGGAAGCCATGCAGTGGGTGGGGCTGGACAACTACAAGTACGCGCTGAGCGACCCGTGGTTCCTGCGCTCGCTGGGCAACACGCTGTGGCTGGCGCTGGCCTCGGGCGTGCCGCAACACCTGGTGGCCATCCCCCTGGCGGCCTTCATCCACAACAGCTTCAAGCGCTCGCGCAACCTGGTGATCGGCATTTACTTTTTACCCTTCATCACGTCCAGCGTGGCCATCGCCATGGTCTTCAACACCCTGTTCTCGCGCGACTATGGGCAGATCAATGTGCTGCTCCAATGGTGCGCCAGCCTGCCGCTAGTCGGCGGCCTGTTCCCGGCCGAGTCCATCGACTGGCTGGGCAGCTCGCTGTTCATCAAGCCGGCCGTCGCCTTCGTCATCTTCTGGCGCTACCTGGGCTGGAACCTGGTGCTGTATCTGTCCGCCTTGCAGGTGATACCGAAGGATTTGTACGAGGCGGCCACCATCGACGGCGCCTCCAAGCGCCAGCAGTTCTGGCACATCACCCTGCCGCAGCTGCGGCCCATGATCTACCTGGCCGTGACCCTCACCATCATGGGCAATTTGCAGCTGTTCGAGGAGCCGTTCGTGCTGGTGGCCGAATCGAGCGGCGTGAGCCAGTCCGTGATGACGACGGCCATCTTCGTCTACAAGACGGCGTTTTCCTCGGGCGACTTCGGCACGGCGTCGGCCATTTCCTGGCTGCTATTCCTCATCATCGCCAGCACCACGTGGGTGAACAGCCGCATCTTCAGCCGCAACGAGCGTCAAGAGCGCAAGGAGGCCAAATGAGCACATCGACCCACCGCCATGCCGGCGCGGCCGGCACCCGCTGGACGGCCTACGCCATGGTGGCCATCGGTGCCCTGATCATGGTCGCGCCCTTCTACTTCATGTTCGTCTTCGCCACGCACACGAGCGCCGAGATCTACAGCCTGCCGCCGCCGCGCTGGTTCGGCACGGCCCTGCTGCACAACCTGGAGCTGCTGCAGGAGCGCCTGCCGTTCTGGCGCAATATCGGCATCAGCCTGTACGTGGCCCTGATGACCACCGCCCTGACCCTGTTCTTCTGTTCGCTGGGCGGCTATGCGTTTGCCATGTACGAATTCCGCTTCAAGCGGCCCCTGTTCACGCTGGTGATGGCGTCGATGATCATCCCCTCCTTCATGAACATGATTCCCACTTTCATGCTGATGGATTTCCTCGGATGGCTGGACCAGCCGCGCGCCCTGTACGTGCCGGGTGCGGCCGGCGCGCTGGGCATCTTCCTCATGCGCCAGTACATCGGCACGGCGATACCGAAGGATCTGATCGAGGCGGCGCGCATCGACGGCTGCGGCGAATTCGCCATCTACTGGAGAGTCGTGCTGCCCCTGATCGGCCCCGCCATGGGCACCCTGGGCCTGATCACTTTCATCAACTCGTGGAACAATTTCATCACGCCGCTGGTCGTCATGCGCTCGGTCGAGAACTACACGATCCCGCTGGCCCTGCGCAGCATGCAGGCGCCGAACAACACGGAGTGGGGCGCCTTGATGACGGGCGCCGCCATCGCCGTGCTGCCGCTGCTGCTGATGTTCTTTGTCGCCTCGAAGCGCCTGATCGAAGGCCTCACGCAAGGCGCCGTCAAGGGCTGATGCACTCACTTATTTCAACCCCTCACACTGATACCACCACCATGCATAACGACGACATCGACAGCAACTTTCCCGCCAACTTCACCTGGGGCGTGGCCACCAGCGCCTACCAGATCGAGGGCGCCGCCGCCATCGACGGCCGCGGGCCGTCCATCTGGGATACCTTCAGCCACACGGACGGCAAGATCATCGACGGCAGCAACGGCGACGTGGCCTGCGACCACTACCACCGCTATGCCGAAGACGTGGAGCTGATCGCGAACCTGGGCGTGAACGCCTACCGCTTTTCCATGTCCTGGTCGCGGGTCCAGCCCACGGGTTCCGGCGCCTGGAACGAGGCGGGCTTCGATTTTTATGCGCGCCTGCTCGACGCGCTGGCCGCCAAGGGCCTCGAGGCGCACATGACCCTGTACCACTGGGACTTGCCGCAAGCCTTGCAGGACGAGGGCGGCTGGCTCAATCGCGCCACCTGCTACCACTTCGCCGCCTACGCGGCCGAGGTGGCGCGCCGCTTCGGCCACAAGGTCGCCAGCATCGCCACGCACAACGAACCGTGGTGCACGGCCGTGCTGGGCCACGGCACGGGCCAGTTCGCCCCCGGCATGGCCGATCCGGCCGCCGCCGTGCAGGTGTCGCACCATCTGCTGCTGTCGCACGGCCTGGCCATGCAAGCCATGCGCGCCGTGCAGGCCCCGGCCAGGCTGGGCATCGTGCTCAATCAATGGACGGCCACGCCCGCCACGGACAGCCCGCAGGACAAGGCGCTGGCCGAACTCGAATATGCGCGCTCGGTGCAGTGGTACATGGACGCCATCTTCAAGGGCCGCTACCCGGCACTGGCCCTGAAACACGCCGACGCTTCAGCTTTGGCCATCTTTGAAAACGATTTCATAGATATCAAGCAGCCCATCGACTTCCTCGGTGTGAACTACTACACGCGCGCTTTCATGAGCGCCGAGACGCCGCCGCGCAAGCCCGAATGCAAGCTGGGCGTCAACGACATGGGCTGGGAAACCTATCCGCAAGGCTTGACGGAACTGCTGGTGGGCCTGCACCGCGAATACCGGCTGCCGCCCGTCTACATCACGGAAAACGGCATGGCCGTCAACGACAAGCTGGTCGACGGCAAGGTGCATGACCAGCCGCGCATCGAGTACGTGCAGCTGCACCTGGATGCCTTGCGCGCCGTGATCGCCCAGGGCATCGACGTGCGCGGCTATTTCTACTGGAGCCTGATGGACAACTTCGAGTGGAACTCGGGCTATGCCAAGCGCTTCGGCATGCTGTACGTCGACTACGCCACGCAGCAGCGCAGCTTCAAGGACAGCGCCCTGTGGTACCGCGACTTCATCGCCGCGCAGCGCGCGTCCCACGTACCGGCCCCGCTGGCCCTGGCCGGGGAGCACTGACATGGCCGCCATCTCCCTGCGCGGCATCCGCAAGACCTATGGCGACGGCCCGGAAATCGTCAAGGGCCTGGACCTCGACATCCATGACGGCGAATTCATGGTCTTCGTAGGGCCGTCCGGTTGCGGTAAATCAACCCTGCTGCGCATGATTGCGGGCCTGGAAGACATCAGCGCGGGCCAGCTGCGCATCGGCGACCTGCTGGCCAACGACGTGGCCCCGGCCGAGCGGGGCATTGCCATGGTCTTCCAGAGCTACGCCCTGTATCCGCACATGACGGCGCGCGAGAACATGGGCTTTGCCCTCAAATTGGCGGGCCGCCCGGAGGCCGAGGTGCGCGCCGCCGTCGGCAAGGTGGCGGAAATCCTGCAGATCACGCATCTGCTCGAACGCAAGCCGAAAGCCCTGTCCGGTGGCGAGCGCCAGCGCGTGGCCATCGGCCGCGCCATCGTGCGCCAGCCCAAGGTCTTCCTGTTCGACGAACCGCTGTCCAACCTCGACGCGTCCCTGCGGGTGCAGACGCGCATCGAGCTGGCCAAGCTGCACCAGGAACTGGGCACCACCATGATCTATGTCACGCACGACCAGGTCGAAGCCATGACCCTGGGCGACAGGGTCGCCGTCTTCCACGGCGGCCACCTGGAGCAGGTGGGGGCGCCTTTGGCGCTGTACCGCCATCCTGCCAGCCAGTTCGTCGCCGGCTTCATCGGCGCCCTGCGCATGAATTTTTTGCCGTGCGCCGCCGTCCCCGCGCTGGCCGGCCAGCTGGGCGGCGAGGCCGGCATGCTGGTCGGCATCCGCCCCGAGCACCTGCGCCTGGTGCCGCGCGGGGAAGGCTACGGCGCCACCGTCACCCTGATCGAGCAGCTGGGCGACGCGCAGATCATCCACGCGACGCTCGATGGCGGCAGCGATGCCGGCCCCCATGCGGTGGCCATCAAGCTGCACGGCGAGGCGCGCCACAGCCTGGCGCAGGGCAGCAGCATCGGCTTCGCGCCGGAAGAGGGCCATGCCTTTCTGTTCGACACGGGCGGGCGCGCCGTGGCCACCCACTGACCCGC
The DNA here is from genome assembly GCF_009923995.1 of Janthinobacterium sp. Taxonomy (GTDB): domain Bacteria; phylum Pseudomonadota; class Gammaproteobacteria; order Burkholderiales; family Burkholderiaceae_D; genus Janthinobacterium. Next base: position 5,936 of record NZ_RFSK01000074.1, read on the forward strand.
ACGGAGGCGACATGACTTCAGATTGACACCCAAAAAATGTGCAGCAGTAGCCAAAGAGCTATGTGATCATCATTCAACCAGTGGTAGAGGAGACAATAACAATGAAGCCGTTCAAGAGAAATACCATTGCATGCAGCCTGGCGCATGCGACTTTCGCCCAGTTCATCCTGCTGGGCAGCGGCGCCGTCCTGGCGCAGCAAGCCGATACGGCCGCGCCGGCATCGGCCGGGGCGGCGCAAGCCGATACGGGGCAGATGGACCGCATCGTCGTCACGGCCACGCGCCGCAACACCTTCGTCCAGGAGACGCCGCTGGCCGTCACGGCCTTCAACCAGGACACCCTGCAAAACAATCAAGTGAAAGACCTGGCGTCATTGGCCACCATGGTGCCCAGCCTCGTCGTCGAGCAGCACGGCGATTCGGGCGGCGTGCACGTCTACATGCGCGGCGTGGGGTCGGCCAACCACACGGAACTGGGCGACCCGGCCGTCGCCTTCTACGTCGACGGCGTGTATTCACCCCGTCCCCAGGGCGCCACGGCGCTGATGTATGACCTGTCCCACGTGGAGGTGGCGCGCGGCCCGCAGGGCACCCTGAATGGCCGCAATTCGACGGCCGGCGCCGTCAACCTGGTCTCGGCCGCGCCGAATACGTCCAAGTTCATGGGTTCGGCCGGCATCACCGTGGGCGACTACCGCCATTTGCAGACGCAGGGCATGATCAATATCCCGTTTTCCGACGACATGGCGCTGCGCATCGCCGCCATCAAGGACAGCCACGATGGCACGGTGGACTTCCGCCGCGGCTCGAACGTCATGCCGGGCGCGGCCAAGTACGGCGCCGGCGACCAGATGGGCGTGCGTGCCTCCTTGCTGTGGAAAATCACGCCGCAGCTGCGCGGCACCTTCATCGCCGACTACTTTCTCGACCAGGGCGCCGGCAACGTCTTCCTGGCCGCCGAACCGAAGCCCGGCGAGAAACTGCGCTCGGCCCTGATCGACACGCCGGGCACCCTCGACCAGTCGATTTTGACCTACAAGGGCAAGCTCAATTACAAGCCGACGGAGTCGCTGGACTTCACTTACCTGGGCAGCTGGAGCCGCTACAAGCGCCAGAACAGCAACGATGCGGACGCGGGCCTGTTCCCCGGCTTCAAGTCGGAAAACCGCACAGACTGGGCGCAGTTCGACAGCTATTCGCACGAGCTGCAGGCGCGCTCGGACGACGAGGCGCCGTTCCAGTGGGTGGCCGGCCTGTTCCTGTTCAATGAAAAGAACAAGGTGCGCTTCGATATCGACCGCAGCCAGATTTCGCAGGCCGCCGTGCAGCAGGATATCGCCAACGGTGCCGTCATCTTCGTGCAGCCCACCGTGGGCCAGTATGCCTCGTCCATGTCCTTCATCCAGGGCGACCGCCAGCTGAAATCGAAGGCCGTCTTCGGCCAGGTCAGCCAGCAAGTGACGGAGCAGATCAAGCTGACGGCCGGCGCGCGCTACACGAAGGACCATAAATTCGACATCGGCGGGCAGAACTGGGCTTGCCCGAACTGGCCGGCCAACACGCCGCTGGGCACCACCGTGCTCACGCCGGACCAGATGGCGCAGCTGGTCACGCCGGGCACGGGCCTGGCCAACACGCACAATATCGGGCCGGGCGGCGCCATCACGGCGGCCACCTGCGGCAATACGCCGGGTGACAACACGGCCGACCTGAAATACGGCCAGGCCACCTGGCTGGGGCGCATCGAGTACAAGCTGCGCCCCGACATCCTGCTGTTCGGTTCCGTGACGACGGGCTTCCACTCGCCGGCCATGGGCGACGGCGGCGCCACCACCAAGCCGGAAAAGCTGACCAGCTATGAAATCGGCTTCAAGTCGGACTTGCTGAACCGCGAACTGACCCTGAACCTCGACGCCTTCCTGATGAAATACAAGGACAAGCTCGAATCGCAGGTGGTCAACAGCGTGCTGGCCAACTTCAACGCGGCCGGCGCCACCGTCAAGGGCCTGGAAGCGGAATGGGTCTGGCGTCCGACCAGGGTGGACCGCCTGACGGGCAACGCCACCTGGCTCAAAGCCGTGTATGACGACTTCCTCTCGTGCGACGTGGATGCGGCGCGCGCGAATGGCCAGGCCTGCGGCTCGACGGCGCCGCTCGTGAACGTGGGCGGCAGCACCATGAAGCATGCGCCGAAGTTCTCCACCACGGTGCAGTACGAGCACGACTTCAATGTGGCCGGCGGCCAGCTCACGCCGCGCGCTTCCGTGCACTATGAAACCATGTCGTATGTGGGGGCGGGTGCCTTCAACGGCGACGTGCCGGGCCACGCGGGCGTCAAGCGCCAGGAGGCGTACACCACGCTGGACCTGAGCCTGCGCTTCCAGCCGGCGAACAAGGCCTATACGGTGGAAGCGTTCGTGCAGAACGCCACCGACAAGGCCGTGAAGCTCGACGTGCTGGAGCTGTGCACGGACGTGGGCATGCCGTGCCAGCCCACGCAGCAGATCTACGGCGCCTTCTACAACGCGCCGCGCACGTTCGGCGCGCGCGTGTCGATGAAGTTCTGATGGCGTAGGGGGAAAGAGCAGGTGCTGTAGCAGTCCACTCAGTAGGGCAGGTGTTGGGCCGGGGAGCTTCCCCGGCCTTTTTTATTCCAGCGTGGCCTGCACGCTGGCGATGCCCACCTGCGCGCTGCCTTCGGCCAGGCGCACGTTGACATTCTGGCGCGCCTGCAGCTGCGCCGGCGAGCGCACGATATGGCCCTTTTCGTCGCGCAGGATGGCATAGCCCCGTTCCAGGGTGCGCTGCGGGTTGAGCAGCTCCAGCTGCGCCGCCAGGCCGTCGAGGCGGTGGCGCCGCTGGCCCAGCATCTGCGCCATGGCCGCGCCGCTGCGCCGCTGCGCTTCGACCAGGCGGGCGCGCGGCGCCGTCACGTCGGGGCGCAGATTGGCCCAGCGCGAGCACAGGCGCTCCAGGGCGTACTGCGACTGGTTCAGCGGCGCGCGCGCCGCGTGCGTCATGGCCGTGGACAGGGCCAGCAGCTGCAGGCGCTGCTGCTGCAGCTGCGCCTTGGGATTGAGCAGGCGGCGGCTGTGGCGGTCCAGGGTCTGCGCCGCGTCGTCGAGGCGGCGGCGCATGGCGCGGCGCAGGTCCGTCGCATCGGCGCGCAATGAGGCCATCCAGTCGGCGCGCGGCGTGGCCGCCAGTTCGGCCGCCGCCGTCGGCGTGGCCGCGCGCAGGTCGGCCGCGAAGTCGGCGATGGTGAAGTCCGTTTCGTGGCCCACGCCGCTGATCACGGGCATGGAACAGTCGGCAATCGCATGCGCTACGCCTTCATCGTTGAACGACCACAGATCCTCGATGCTGCCGCCGCCGCGGCACACCAGCAGCACGTCGCACTCGGCCCTGGCCGATGCCGTGCGGATGGCGTGCGCGATTCTCTCCGGCGCCTGCTGGCCCTGCACGGGCGTGGGATACAAAATGATGGCCACGTGCGGCGCGCGGCGCTTGAGCGCGATCAGGATGTCGCGCAGGGCCGCCGCCTGCGGGCTGGTGATGATGCCGATGGTGCGCGCGAACATGGGGATGGCGCGCTTGCGCTCGGGGTCGAAGAGTCCCTGCGCGGCCAGCTTTTCCTTCAGGCGCTGGAACGCTTCATACAGGGCGCCCACGCCGGCGCGGCGGATGGCTTCCACGTTGATCTGGTAGTCGCCGCGCGCGCCGTACAGGGTGACGAGGGCGCGCACCTCCACCTTGTCGCCTTCGCGCGGGGTGAAGCCCGCGTACTGGGCGCGGCCGCGGAACATCACGGCGCGCACCTGGGCGCCATCGTCCTTCAAGGTGAAATACCAGTGGCCGGAAGCGGCGCGCGTGAAGTTGGAAATCTCGCCGGCGATCCACGTCAGGGGGAACGAGCGTTCGAGCAGGCGCGCGACGGCCTGGTTCAGGGCGCTGACGGTCAGCACGGGCGGGGCGGCAAAGCCGCTGTCAGTCGGGTTGTCGGTCATCATCAGGCAGGAAAGGGAAGGGAACTGTCCACAAATTATCGGCGAGGTCATGCTTATGTCATATATCGTGCAAAACAACAAGTTCTATTTCTAAGTATTTGATTTCATGATGAATTTCTGAATGCCTGATTTGCGTGCACAGGGAAAAAGTCCTTTAATATCAAGCACATCAGTGATGCGCCTGCCACTTACGCACAAAGTTATCCACAGAAAGTGTGTGGAACTTTTTGTCCTGCACAGGAGACCCTGGCCACCTTGCTGTAGTGGACAAAAAATACCCTGCTACATTTTTACGCATAGAAATAAAGCATAGAGAAATCAAGGGTTTAGTATCGCATGCATGGCCTTGCGCACAATCTTATCCACAAAAAATGTGCAGAACTCCGTCGGACCGTGCTGTTTATCCACTGGATGGCCTATTGCATGGCTTGCCTGAATTTTGCGCAGCAAAAAAATACCGATATAAATCAACAGGATAGCGTTCAAGCATGGGCCTTGCTCACAATCTTATCCACAGAATGTGTGTAAAACTGCATAAATCGTTTCGCCGCGGGTCCGGGTTTTCCACCGCCTGCGCCTGCCATTTTGCTGCCTTATTTTTCAGCAGTGAAAAAAATCCCTTTGAAATCAAAGGCCTTGCCTAGAGTCAATCGGCTTGCTCACAATCTTATCCACACTTTATGTGTGGAACTGCGCGGGCGGTGGAAAAGTGCCAGATCGAGGCGCAATCGACCCCTCGAAATCGCCGTTTTTCGCCCTTGCTACATTTTTACGCATGGCAATAAAAACGATATAAATCAATGTACTTGGCGCTTATTTTTATGCTTGCACACAATCTTGTCCACAGATTGTGTGCAGAACTTTATGCGCCGATGGTGGCCTGCGTTGCGCCTGCCTGCCTCATTTTTACTCAGTGAAATAATTTTCTTTTAAATCAGTGGCTTATGTGAAATCCACGGCCTTGCGCACAATCTTGTCCACAGTAAATGTGCAGAACTTTTATTTTGTTGAGTATCTGACATTGACTATCCCCGATCAGCTGCTATGCCTGTATTTTGCGCATGATGATAATAGTCATATGGATCAATGACTTAGGGCTGAGTCTTCAGGCTTGCTCACAATCTTATCCACATAAAATGTGCAAAACCGGGCCGCCGGGCGCAGGGCTTGCGGGGCGGCTGTGGACAAGGCGGCGCGGGCGCCACTTGCCGACGGCGCGGCAACGCGCTACATTGCGCCATTCCGTCGCGGGTGCGCAATCGCCCGCCGGCGCTCGGTACAATACTGGCTGTTCGGGCCATATTGTTCGGGCCATATATCGCCTTCCCCTTACCAGGAGTTTCTTTTGCTCGCTATCTTCCAGGCCGCCGGCTGGCCCATCTGGCTCTTACTGATCGCTTCCATCGTGGCCCTGGCCCTGATCATCGAGCGCTTGCTGTACTTGCGCCGCGGCAAAATTCTGCCCCGCAAGCTGTTCGATGAAGTGGTGCAGGTGTATCGCAGCGGCAAGATCACGCCGGACACGGTGGCCAAGCTGGAAGCCAATTCGCCGCTGGGCGTGGTGCTGGCCGCCGCCCTGCGCAATGTGGACGCGCCGCGCGAGGTGATGAAGGAATCGATCGAGGAGGCCGGCAGCGGCGTGGCCCACGTACTGGAGCGCTACCTGACGACCCTGGGCACCATCGCCACCCTGGCTCCGCTGATGGGCCTGTTCGGCACGGTGGTGGGCATGATCGAGATCTTCGGTTCGCAGAACGCCAGCGGCTCGAATCCCGCCCAACTGGCCCATGGCATTTCCGTCGCCCTGTACAACACGGGCTTCGGCCTGGCCATCGCCATGCCGACCCTGGTCTTCTACCGCCACTTCCGCGCCCTCGTCGACAGCTTCGTCATTGACATGGAGCAGCAAGCGGTCAAGTTCGTTGATATCGTCCACAGTGGCCGCAAATGAACTTCCGCAAAGGCAAGGGGCGTGAAGACCCCGAAATCAACCTGATCCCGTTCATCGACGTGCTGCTGGTGATCCTGATCTTCCTTATGGTCAGCACGACCTACAGCAAGTTTACGGAGCTGCAGATCACCTTGCCGACGGCCGATGCCGAGCAGGCCAAGGAGAAGCCGCAGCAGATCGACGTCACCGTCGACGCCAAGGGCAACTACACGGTGAACCGCGAACCCGTCTCCTTCCGCGACGTGGCCGGCCTGGCCGATGCCCTGCAGGCGGCGGCGAAGGCGGCCAATGGCGGCAAGGCGCCCGCGCAGACGCCCGTCGTGGTGGTCAACGCCGACCAGTTCGCCATGCACCAGATGGTCATCCACGTCATGGAAGCGGCGCGCCTGGCCGGCTATGAAAAGCTGACCTTCGCGGCGCAGGCGGGCGGCAAGTAAGGCCAACCTTCAACCCCAAGCGAAGTGCCGGGGTCAGACCCGCCGGGTCTGACCCCAGGTGTCGTTTTCGGGTTCCAATTTTAGTTGACACGCATGCCCACATCCTCCCCCGCCAAGCTTGAAACCACTCTCACCCGCGCCTGGCTCACGCGCGGGCCGCTGGCGTGCGCGCTGTGGCCCGTCTCCTTGCTGTTCGGCGCCCTGAGCGCCATCCGGCGCGGCCTGTACCGCGCCAATCTCCTGAAGTCCGCGCGCCTGCCCGTGCCCGTCGTCGTCGTCGGCAACATTTTCATCGGCGGCACGGGCAAGACGCCGCTGACGATCTGGCTGGTACAAGCCTTGCGCGACGCGGGCATGCGCCCGGGCGTCATTTCGCGCGGCCATGGCAGCGCCGACCGCTCGCCGCGCGCCGTCAGCGCAGCCTCCACGCCGCAGCAGGTGGGCGACGAGCCGCTGCTGATCTTCCAGCGCGGCGGCTGTCCCGTGATGGTGGGGCGCGACCGCGCGCAAGCGGGCAGGGCGCTGCTGGCGGCGCACCCCGACGTCGACGTGCTGGTGACGGACGACGGCTTGCAGCATTACGCCCTGCAGCGCGATGTGGAAATCGTGCTGTTCGACGGCCGCGGCGCGGGCAACGGCTGGCTGCTGCCGGCCGGGCCGTTGCGCGAATCGCCGCGCCGCCGGCGCGACGTCACGGTGATCAATGCGCCGGAGCTGTCCCCGGCGCTGGTGGCGCAGGTGGCGCCGCGCGGCGCCCTGGTGGTGCAGATGCGCCTCGATGGCGGCGTGGCCGAGCGCCTGGCCGACCGCGGCGAACGCCTGCCGCTGGCGGTGCTGGCGGCCAGCGGCCAGCGCATCGTGGCGGCGGCCGGCATCGGCAATCCGCAGCGCTTCTTCAGCATGCTGCGGGGCGCCGGCCTGCAGTTTGCGGAGCTGCCCCTGCCCGACCATCACGACTTCCTCGACCAGCCATTTGCCGCCCTCGACACGGACGTGATCTTGATCACCGAGAAGGATGCAGTAAAATGTGCGCAAATTGAACATCTCAAAGACGACCCGAGACTGTGGGTCGTCCCGGTCAGTGCGCGCATCGATAGCGCGCTGGCCCAACAAATTGTGGAGAAATGTCGTGGACGCTCGACTGCTTGATATCCTGGTCTGCCCTGTTTGCAAGGGCCCGCTTGAACACGATAAGAAGGCGCAGGAACTGATTTGCCGCGCCGACCGCCTGGCTTACCCGATCCGCGATGGCATCCCCATCATGTGGGCGGACGAAGCGCGCACCCTGCTCGACGCCGTGGAATAAGGATGGCGTTCATCGTCATCATCCCGGCGCGCCTGGCCTCGACGCGCCTGCCCAACAAGCCGCTGGCCGACCTGGGCGGCAAGCCCATGGTGGTGCGCGTGGCCGAGCAGGCGCTGCTCTCGGGCGCCGCGCGCGTCATCGTCGCCACCGACCACGAAGACATCCGCGCCGCCTGCGCCGCGCATGGCGTGGAAGTGTGCATGACGCGCGCCGACCATCCGTCGGGCACGGACCGCATCGCCGAAGTGGCGCGCACGCTGGAGCTGCCGCCGGACGCCGTCGTCGTCAACCTGCAGGGCGACGAACCGCTGATCGATCCGGCCCTGCTGGCCGCCTGCGCCGCGCACATCAGCGCGGCCGTCCCCATGGCCACGTGCGCCCATCCCCTGCACGACATGGCCGACGCCTTCAATCCGAACGTCGTCAAGGTGGTGCTGGACAAGGCAAACCGCGCCTTGTATTTTTCGCGGGCGACGATCCCGTGGCACCGCGACGGCTTCGCGCAATCCCGTGAAAACTTGCCGCAAGGCTATGTTCCATTGCGCCATATCGGCCTGTATGCGTACAGCAATGCGTTTTTGCAGGCCTATCCGCAATTGTCCGCATCGCCGCTGGAAGCCATCGAGGCGCTGGAGCAGCTGCGCGTGCTGTGGCATGGTTATGCCATCGCCGTGCATGTCACGGACTCGGCGCCAGCTGCCGGTGTCGATACGCCGGAAGACCTGGAACGCGTGCGGGCGCACTACCGTCACGCCACCTGAGAAAACGTCCATGGCTGCGTTGCTCCGCCTTGCCGTACATTCGTACTGTCTGCGGCGGGCCGCCTTGCCCTGAACGTTTTTCAGGCGCCGTGGGTGCGCGTGAAAAATTTTATGCGGGGCTTGCCACAAAAAACCACATTTTGAAACGTCCGCTTCGATAATTGCTGGCTTTGATCAATCCCGGCATAGCAAATCGACAGCAAACTGGCGTTTCGGGGAATTTTTGTGGTAAGTTTCGTAGGGAAAGATAGCCATAGCAACATCATCTAAAAATAATTACACATACCACCATCCAAAATCTGTTTTTTAGGAACTTTCAATGCGTCTGATACTTTTAGGAGCACCCGGTGCCGGCAAGGGCACCCAAGCTAATTTCATCAAAGAAAAATACAACATTCCACAAATCTCCACGGGCGACATGCTGCGCGCGGCGATCAAGGAAGGCTCCGAACTGGGCCTGGCAGCGAAAAAAGTCATGGATGCGGGCGGCCTCGTGTCGGACGACATCATGATCGGCCTGGTCAAGAACCGCCTGCAGGAAGCCGATTGCGCCAATGGCTACCTGTTCGACGGCTTCCCGCGCACCATCGCGCAAGCGGATGCCATGAAAGACGCGGGCATCAACGTCGACTACGTGCTGGAAATCGACGTGCCCGATGAGTCGATCATCGAGCGCATGGACGGCCGCCGCAGCCACCCGGGCTCGGGCCGCGTCTACCACGTCAAGTTCAACCCGCCCAAGGTCGACGGTGTCGACGACATCACCGGCGAACCGCTGATCCAGCGCGACGACGACAAGGCCGAAACGGTGAAAAAGCGCCTGGACGTGTACCACAACCAGACCAAGGTCCTGCTGGGCTACTACAATGACTGGGCCAAGTCCGGCCTGCCAGGCGCGCCGAAATACCGCCGCATCGTCGGCGTCGGTCCGGTCGAGCAAATCCGCGACAGCGCATTTGCCGCCCTGGCGGAATAAGCAGTATTGAAAAGCGGACCGGAATGTCCGCTTTTTTTTCGCCCGCTTTTCAGGCAGACTGGCATTGTCCCGGTGCCTGACGCTGGGTGCTTGACGTTTTCGTGGTTCGAGTTTTTTGCAGGTCGTGTTTTCCTGGCTGCGCGTGCCTACCCGGTGCGGTCTGCAGCTGTCGGTAATGACGTCGGATAAAAACAGAAGGGGACGATATGGCAGCCAGTTTGTGGTTCGCGGTAGCCTGCGGCGTGGTCGCAGTCATTTACGGTTTGGCGTCGCGCAGCTGGATCCTGCGCCAGGATCCCGGCAACGCGCGCATGCAGGAAATCGCCCTGGCCATCCAGCAGGGCGCGGCCGCCTACCTGGCGCGCCAGTACCGCACCATCGCCATCGTCGGCGTGGTGCTGCTGATCGCCATCTATGCCTTGCTCGGCCTGCACACGGCGCTGGGCTTCCTGATCGGCGCCGTGCTGTCGGGCGCCTGCGGCTTCATCGGCATGAACGTCTCCGTGCGGGCCAACGTGCGCACGGCGCAGGCGGCCACCCACGGCATCAACCAGGCCCTGAACGTGGCCTTCAAGGGCGGCGCCATCACGGGCATGCTGGTCGTCGGCCTGGGCTTGCTGGGCGTGACCCTGTTCTACTGGCTGCTGGTGACGACGGGCGCGCCCGGCCTGACCCAGCATGACCTGATCAAGCCCCTGATCGGCCTGGCCTTCGGCGCCTCGCTCATTTCCATCTTCGCCCGGCTGGGCGGCGGCATCTTCACCAAGGGCGCCGACGTGGGCGCGGACCTGGTGGGCAAGGTGGAGGCGGGCATCCCCGAGGACGATCCGCGCAACCCCGCCGTCATCGCCGACAACGTGGGCGACAACGTGGGCGACTGCGCCGGCATGGCGGCCGACCTGTTCGAGACCTATGTCGTGACCCTGATCGCCACCATGCTGCTGGGCGCCCTGCTGATGGCCGAGGCCAGCAGCGTGGCCATCATCTACCCGTTGCTGCTGGGCGCCGTCTCCATCCTCGCCTCCATCGTCGGCTGCTCGATGGTCAAGACGGCGCCCGGCAAGAAGATCATGTCGGCCCTGTACACGGGGCTGTGGTGGGCCGCCGGCCTGTCGCTGGTCGGCTTCGCCGTGGTGACGTGGCTGCTGTGGCCAGACGACGCCATGCGCTACAAGATGCTGGGCGCCACCGTCGTCGGCATCGTCCTCACGGGCCTGATGGTGTACATCACCGAGTACTACACGGGCACGGATTTCAAGCCCGTGCGCCACATCGCGGAAGCGTCGACGACGGGCCACGGCACCAACATCATCGCCGGCCTGGGCGTGTCGATGAAATCCACCGCGTACCCGGTGCTGGCCGTCTGCGTCGCCATCCTCGTGTCATACCAGCTGGCGGGCCTGTACGGCATCGCCATCGCCGCCACCTCGATGCTGTCGATGGCGGGCATCATCGTCGCCCTCGACGCGTATGGCCCCATCACGGATAACGCGGGCGGCATCGCCGAGATGTCGGGCCTGCCCGACTCCGTGCGCGCCATCACCGATCCGCTCGACGCCGTGGGCAACACCACCAAGGCCGTCACCAAGGGCTACGCCATCGGCTCGGCGGGCCTGGCCGCGCTGGTGCTGTTCGCTGACTACACGCATGCGCTCGAATCCGTGGGCCAGCACATCACGTTCGACCTGTCGAACCCCATGGTCATCGTCGGCCTGTTCATCGGCGGCCTGATACCGTACCTGTTCGGCGCCATGGCGATGGAAGCCGTGGGCCGCGCGGCCGGCGCCGTGGTGGTGGAAGTGCGGCGCCAATTCCGCGACATCAAGGGCATCATGGAAGGCACGGCGAAGCCGGAATACGACAAGGCCGTCGACATGCTGACGGCGTCGGCCATCCGCGAAATGATAGCTCCCTCCCTGCTGCCCGTGGTGGTGCCCATCGTCGTCGGCATGCTGCTGGGGCCCGCGGCGCTGGGCGGCCTGCTGATGGGAACCATCGTCACGGGCCTGTTCGTCGCCATTTCCATGACCACGGGCGGCGGCGCCTGGGACAATGCCAAGAAATACATCGAGGACGGGCACTTCGGCGGCAAGGGTTCCGAGGCGCACAAGGCGGCCGTCACGGGCGACACGGTGGGCGACCCGTACAAGGATACGGCGGGACCGGCCGTCAATCCCTTGATCAAGATCATCAATATCGTCGCCCTGCTGCTGGTGCCGCTGCTGCCCGCCACGGGCTGGCTGGCCGTGGCGGCGCCGGCGCCCGTCCACGCGCCGCTGCCGCCCATCCTGGCGCCGGCGACACCGCCGCAAGTGCTGCCGGCCCAGTAAGCCCCGGCACTCCGACAGCCCCCGACAGCCCCGTGGCCTGCGCCGCGGGGCTGTTTGCGTTGTGCACAGGTGAAACTTTCCTGCCGTCCATATCCCCGGCGTATAAAAGGTGAGCAATTGTTACGGCAGCTAGGATTGCGCCGTTGGCCTGCCAATAATGGAGTGAGCATCATCGTCGTGGTAGCCAGGCAGGAGGATGTCATGAACAGCAATCACAGGGGACGCGGCGCACGGTTGGCGCTGCTGGTAATGGGACTCGCGTCGGGTCTGGCGTTCGGTGGCGCTGCCTGGTCCGCGCCGGGCGGCCACGGGGGGCATGGCGGCCATGGCGGTTTTCATGGCGGCCACGGGCACTTCCATGGCCGCCCGTACGCGGGCGTATGGCTCGGCTCTGCGTGGGGCTACGGTTACGGGGCGGGCTGGTATGGCGCTCCCTGGTATGGCTATCCCTACGGCTATCCGTATGCCGGCACCGTGATCGTGCAGCAGCCGCCCGTGTATATCGAGCAGGGCGGCGAGCCGACGGCGCAGATGTGGTATTACTGCGCGCGCCCGCAGGGCTATTATCCCTACGTGAAAAATTGCAGCACGGCATGGCGCGCCGTGCCGCCGGTCAGCATACGCTGAGGCGGGAGAGCGACATGAACACGAGAGCATTCCTGGGGCGTGCCGGCATGCTGGCGCCCCTGCTGCTGGCCGCCTGCACGGTGATGCCGGAAGGGCCGTCAGCCATGGTCCTGCCCGGCACGGGCAAGAGTCTCGAACAGTTCCGCGGCGACGACGTGCAATGCCGCGGCTATGCGCAAGGCCAGCTGGGCGGCAGTTCGGCGCAGCAGGCCGGCGTCGACAGCGGCGTGCGCAGCGCGGCGCTGGGCACGGTGCTGGGCGCGGCGGCCGGCGCCGCCATCGATGGCGGCCATGGCGCCGGCGTGGGAGCGGGCACGGGCCTGCTGTTTGGCGCGCTGGCGGGCACGGGCGCGGCGGACACGTCCTCGTACGGCATGCAGCGCCGCTACGATAATGCCTATCAGCAATGCATGTACGCGAGCGGCCACAAGATACCCGTCGCCGGGCAGATGCTGGGCAGCGTGCCGGCGAATGCCGCCACGCCGCCACCCGATACGCCGCCGCCCCGTTACTGACCCTTAGAAGCGCGACGTCAGGCCGACGAACATGCGCCGTCCCGGCACATAGTAGTCGACCTTGCCATCGGCCAGCGGGCCTTTCTTGAACAGGTTTTCCACGCCGCCGCGCACCGTCCATCGGGGCGTGACCTTGTAGGAGACGACCGTGTCGACGATGGTGTAGGCCTGGTTGGCCGCCTGGCCCGCGTCGAGTTCCTTGCCCGTGTACTGGGCCGACACTTCGCCGAACAGCTGGTCGTTCACTTGCCAGCCCAGGGCCGAGTACCAGGACAGCTTCGGCGTCGACAACAGGTTGGCGCCCGTGGTCAGGTTTTTCGCTTCCGCCATGTAGGTGACGTTGTTACGCCAGTTCAGGTGTTTCGTCAGCGGGATGGTGGCCGTCGCTTCCACGCCGCTGGTGCGCGCTTTCTGGATGTTCGTCATCCTGGTCCACCACTGCTTCTGGAAAAAGCCCAGCGGCGCGTAGTCGATCTTGTTCTTGAAATCCGTGTGGAACCAGGTCACGCCCACATCCCAGCCATCCTGTTCCCACGCCACGCCGATCTCGCCGGCCGTGCTCGTTTCCGGCTTCAGGTCCGCATTGCCGGCCATGTAGCAGCCGCCCGTGATGTAGCCCAGCGGTTTCAAACTGCCGCAGCCGCGTCCGCCCGACTGCGTGGCCGCCGCCGGCGAGTTTTCCTTCAGGCTGGGCGCGCGGAAGCCCTGCGACACGCCGCCCTTGACGGTCCAGGCGGGGGCAGGGTGGTACACCAGGTACAGGCGCGGGCTGTAGTGGTTGCCGAACTTGCCGTGGTGATCGAGGCGCAGGCCGGCCGTGGCCGTCAAGTCCTCGCGCAGGAACAGCTGATCTTCCGCAAACAGGGCCGAGGTGGTGCCGGACAGGGTGGCGCCGCTGACCGGGTTGCCCAGGTAGTCGGTGGGCACGGTGCCGATGGTGTCCGTATTCGTCAGTTCCTGGTGCTTCCACTGGCCGCCCATCACCAGCATCTGCTCGATGCCGCCCCAGCCGATGCGTTTTTCCAGGCTGGCGTCGAGGGTGGTGTCCTTCGACTTGGCCACCGTGCCGACCACTTCATTGTCGAAATCGTTGTGGTACAGGTTGACGGTCGCCTTGCCGAAGTCCCAGCGGCCTTCGTAGCCGGCGCTGACGCTCTTGCGTATCAGCTTGCTCGCGCCCCAGGCGCCGAACACGGGGTAGCCGTCCGCATCGAGGGTGGCCGAATCCGTGGCTTCCTGCCGGCCGTAGCTGGCGTCCAGCGACAGGTTCTGTTTCTTGCCCAGCGCCCAGTTCAATTGTCCCGAAACGGTCTGGTTGCGTTCGCCGCCGATGCCGCCCGACTTGCCGATGATTTTTTCATCCGCATTCTGCCGCGTCTGGCCCACGCCCAGGCGCATGCCCACGGTGTCCGACAGGGGACCGGCCAGGTTCACGCCCAGCTGGTGCGCCGTGCCGCGGCCGCTGTCCTGCGGCTGCGTGTAGTTGGCCGTCGCCGAACCGTTCCACTTGCCGGGCACCTTGCGCGTGATGATGTTGATCACGCCGCCCATGGCGTCCGAGCCGTACAGCGAGGACATGGGCCCGCGCACCACTTCGATGCGTTCGATCATGTCGGGCGAGATCCAGTTCAAGTCCTGGCGGCCCAGGTCGGGACGGTAGGCCGTGTCGGCCGAGCTGCCCATGCGCTTGCCGTCGACGAGGATCAGGGTGTATTTGTCGGGCAGGCCGCGCAGCTTGATCTTCGATTCCTCGCCCACGGGACTGGTGCCGCCCGTCACGCCGGGGATGCGGCGCAGCAGGGTATTCAAGTCATACACGGGCTGGCGCTCGATTTCCTCGCGCGTGATGACGCTGATGCTGGCCGGCGCATCCTTGATGTCGATGGCCGTGCCCGAGGCGGTGACGACCACCGTGTTCATGGTGGCATCGGCAGCCACGTTGCCTTCGGCCCAGGCGCTGCCGACGGCCAGCGACAGCAGGCAGGGCAAAAGCAGGGTGGCGCGACGCGGGGGCAGGGCGGGGAGGATGGCAAGCGGTGTGGCGAAAACTGGACTGCGGTTGGACATGGTGAACTTTCCCGAATGTTGTTATTTCCTGGCTGCCTTCCGGGTGGCGTGGGTATGAAGTGAGGTGACAAAAGCTGGGTCGTATCTCGTGAATGAGAATAAGAATCGTTCTTATTGTAGTGCCATCCTGGCAAGAAAGAAAGTGCTAGTCGGAAATAAAACGCTGTTCTCGGGTGGCCGGGGGCATCGGCAGTGCATGCAGGCGTGAGAAATTGTTACGCGCACTGGTATCCGCGGCAGTCTGTGTCAATAATGAAGCAGGCCCATTTCACTGGAGGCATCATGCATACCGCAACAGCAGGACCGTCTTGCCCCACTGCCATGCTGGCGCCCGTGCTGGCCGCGCTGTTCATGGCTGCGGCGGGCCTGGCGGGCGGCCACGCGGGCGCGGCGGAGCAGGCGGCGCCCGCCGGGTCCTTGACCGAGCCTTTGCCCGTGTGCCGGCTCGACCCGCACGACAGCAGCAAGCTGGCCGTCGAACCGTGCCGTCCGGCGCCGCCCGTGCAGCCGCGCCGGGCCGTGGCGCAGGTGATCGGCCGCATGCCCGCGCAGCGCACGGCGCCGCCCATCGTGTCCATGGCGCCTTTGCCGTCCAGTCCCGCCGTTCCCATGCCCAGCCTGCCGCAGCCCATCGGTTCCTGCGACACGGGCGGTTGCCGCGACGCGGCGGGCGCACGCTACAACGGCGCGGGCAATGCCACGCTCGACGCCAACGGCCGCATCTGCCACCGCAACGGGGCGTTCGTGCAGTGTTTCTGATGTACACCTTGCTTGGCGGGGCGGCAGGCAGGCATTTTTCCGCCTGAACCTGTCGGCCTGGGCCACCCGACTGCTATCGGTACGGCATTCCTGGATTGAATTTATTTTATTGTTAATTTATATATTGCATGAGACAATAAAAATGTAAATTTCATAATTTTAAATCCAGTTGGCTTTCCACCGATACCCGAAATGAACCTTGACCGTCTGCGCAGCCAACTGGTGCTGCTTTCCCTGTTTGCCCTGATTTTCTTTGCCTGGTGGTTTCTGGCGGGTGGCACGCTCATGGCGGATGCCTATCAGGGGCGCTCCTGGCCGCTGCTCAACAAGCTGCTGGCGCGTCCCGACAGGCATCCGCTGGACTTTTATCTCGACAAGATGCAGGCGCTCGTCAGCTTTAGCCTGGTCCTGTGGAGCGCCTTCACCCTGACGGCCGCCCTGGCCCTATCCCGCTTGCGGCGGCCCGCCGCCGGCAGCGACTGGCGCGATTACGCGATCTTTGCCGTCTATGCCGCCGCATTCGCCTACCTCCTCGTACAGGTCGGCAGCGAGCAGAAATGGTATGTGATCGACAAGATCATGACTTACCAGGGCACGCCGCCATTCCAGCATCGCGTGCTGTTTATTTTCCCTGCGCAACTGCTGCAATATGTCATGCCCCAACTGAGCGCCATCGAGTGCTTTCTGTGGTCGCAATTGCTGGCCGTGGTGTTGGCGCTGTGGGCGGTGCGCCGCTTTGCCAGCCTGTTCATCCGCAGCGACCTGGCCTTCATCGGGCAATTTCTCGCGCTGTGCATGTGGGCCCCGACACTGACCTACTACACGTTCTACGATATCGGCATCATCTTCGTGTATGCATTCTGCCTGTATCACCTGATGCGCCGCGAACTGCTGCCGTATCTGGCGATGCTGGTGGTGGGCACGTTCAATCACGAAATCACGCTGTTCCTGATCGTGGCCAGCGCCGTCGTTTATCTCGGCAACATGAGCCTGCGCTCGCTGGCCGCCTTGCTGGCGCTGCAGTTGCTGCTGTATGGCCTGGTCCGCATGCTGTTGTTCTATCTGTTGCCTGCCCATCAGGCGTGGGAAGGGGGCAAGCTGGCCTTCAATCTCCACCTGCTGCTGCACCAGACCCGTGGCCTGGTGTACAACCTGGGACCCTTGCTGCTGTGGTACGGGCTGGCCGCCACGGGCTGGCGTCACGCGCCGTCGTTCCTGCGCCGCTGCACGCTCATTTTGCCGTGCCTGCTGGTCATGACGACGCTGGTGGGACAGTTCAACGAGGCGCGCCAGTTCGATGCCTTCATTCCCGTCGCCATGGCATTGATGCTGTGCTCCCTGGGTGCCCGCATCGGGGCCCTGGCCGGCCCTGTGCCGGACGCCGGCACCGGCGCATGGCGTTCCGGCCGCTTGTTGAAATCGCACCCCTGAAGGCATGTCCATGGCTGAAGACACGATGCGCGAGCCGACGACCGTGCCGCTGGTGGTTGACCTCGACGGTACCCTGATCCACTCGGACCTGCTGTGGGAATCGATTTTGATTTTCATCAAGACGCATTTCCTGCAGCTGTGGCGCCTGCCGTTCTGGCTCTTGCTGGGCAAGGCTGCCTTCAAGGAAAAAATGGCATCGATGGTCGACCTCGATCCAGCGGCATTGCCTTATGACCAGGTTTTGCTGGCGGACCTGGCGCGGCAACGTGCGCAAGGGCGGCTGATCGTGCTGGCGACGGGCTCGCAGCGCCGTTACGCCGACGTGATCGCCGCCCACCTGGGCTTGTTCGGGCGGGTGCTGGCGACCGAAGGCGGCGTCAACCTGACGTCGCACAACAAGGCGGCGCAGCTGAAACAGGCGTTCGGCGACAAGGGCTTCGACTACATCGGTAATGCCAGCGTCGATATTGCCGTGTGGAATGCGAGCAACGATGCCTTTTCCGTCACGCTCAAGCCATTCCACCTGGCGGGCGGCCTGAGCACGCGTGCGGCCGGCACGCCCCGCGCCGGCTGGCTGGGTCCCCTGTTCAAGGCGATGCGGCCGCGCCAGTGGCTGAAGAACCTGCTGGTCTTCGTGCCGATGCTGGCAGGCCATGCACTGCATGCGGAGGCCTTCCTGCAGTCGCTGGTGGCATTTCTTGCCTTTTCACTTTGCGCATCGAGCGCCTACCTGCTCAATGACGCCCTGGACGCGGCCGATGACCGGCGCCATCCCGTCAAGTGCAGGCGGCCTATCGCCGCCGGCAAGTTGCCGCTGTCGGTCGCCATGCTGGCCAGTCCCCTGCTGGCCGGCGCGGCGCTGGCGATTTGTGCCGCGTTCGATCCGCTGCTGCTGTGCGTGGTCGTGGTGTATTTCATCACCACCCTCGCATATTCGCTGCACCTGAAGCGCTTGCTGATGGTGGACATCGTCACCCTGGCCCTGCTGTACACGCTGCGTATCCTGGGCGGTAGCGCGGCGACGCATATCGAGCCGTCGTTCTGGCTGCTGGCGTTTTCCTTCTTTATCTTCCTGAGCCTCGCCTTGCTCAAGCGCTACAGCGAGCTGTTCAATCTCGAGCGGCAGGGCAAGGAAAGGACCAGCGGCCGCAACTACACGACCCTGGACAAGGCGCCGATCGGCATCATGGGCATCAACAGCGGTTTCATTTCGCTGCTGGTGTTCATGCTGTACTTCAATTCGGACAACGTGGTGGTGCTGTACACCCGTCCGTACATCCTGCTTGGCATCGTGCCGCTGCTCGTCTTCTGGCTGGGACGGCTGTGGACCTTGTCGTTCCGGGGAGAGGTGAATGAAGATCCGGTGTTGTATGTCAGCAAAGATGGCGTCAGTTTATGCATCATTGCCCTCAGCATGCTGCTTGCCGTCGGCGCCAGCCTGTAAACTGGCATTCCCCATTCCCGAAGCGAGATAGACAATGAATTCAGTGCATGCAGGCTATCTGTGGTGCGCGCTGGCGGCCGTCGCCAGCGCCGCCGCCACGTTCCTGATAAAAATGTCCAGTCTGCAAGGTAGCGGCCTGAGCCTGGTGCGCCTGCTGTGGCTGGGCGGCGCCGGCGGCGCCTATGCGCTCGGTTTCGTCTGCTATGCGGTGGCGCTGGAAAAAATGCAGATAAGCCTGGCGTATCCCGTGATGACGGCCATGACCATGCTGCTCGTGGCGCTGGCCGGCGGCATCGTGCTGCAGGAAACCCTGACCCTGAGCAAGATCGCCGGCGTCGTGCTCATCGCGGCCGGCGCCTTTGTGCTGTCGCGCCCGGCCTGAGCCTGCCGCGGCGCGGCGCCAACTTTTCGCTTTGTCCCGCAAAAGTGGCTACAATGGTTGCCGACATTACGTTTACGTAAACGTA
>NZ_RFSK01000075.1 GCF_009923995.1 Janthinobacterium sp.
CTGGCCTTGCAAGGCCAGACTCCTTGCGCTTCCAAACTAGTCTTCAGGAAGCGCCTCTTCACGCCACTGCAAGCCGTCGCGGCCGATCAGGGCGCTGGCCGCGGCCGGGCCCCAGGTGCCGGCCGTGTACGGAATCGGCGCGCTGTCGTTCTGTTCCCAGTTGTCGAGAATCGGCTCGACCCATTCCCAGGCCGCTTCCAGTTCGTCGCCGCGCATGAACAGGGTCAGCTGGCCGCGCAGGACGTCGAGCAGCAGGCGCTCGTAGGCATCCATGCGCGGCGTCTTGAACGATTCGCGGAAATCGAGTTCCAGTTCCGCCGGTTTCAGACGCATGCCGTCGCCCGGGGTTTTCGCCATCAGGTTCATGCGCAAGCCTTCGTCGGGCTGCAAACGGATCACCAGGCAGTTCGGCTGGAAGCTCGACGTCGGCTGGTTGAAGATCGAGTGCGGGATCTGCTTGAAGCGCACGACGATTTCGGCCAGGCTGTCGGCCATGCGCTTGCCCGTGCGCAGGTAGAACGGCACGCCGGCCCAGCGCCAGGTGTCGATTTCCGCCTTCAGGGCAACGAAGGTCTCGGTGCGCGAATGTTCGGGCGCGTCCGGCTCGTCGCGGTAGCTCGGCACGGTGGCGCCGTCCACGTGGCCGGCGCGGTACTGGCCGCGCACGATGTTTTGCGCCAGGGTGGTGGGCGTGAATTTCTTGAGCGAGCGCAGTACCTGCAGCTTTTCATCGCGCACGGCGTCCGGCGCGATCGAGGTGGGCGGTTCCATGGCGACGATGCACAGCAGTTGCAGCAAGTGGTTCTGCAGCATGTCGCGCAACGCGCCCGACGTGTCGTAGTAGCCCATGCGGTTGCCCACGCCCAGTTTCTCGGCGATGGTGATCTGCACGTCGGAAATCCATTCGCGGCGCCACAGGGGCTCGAACAGCACGTTGCCGAAGCGCAGGGCCAGCAGGTTCTGCACGGTCTCCTTGCCCAGGTAGTGGTCGATACGGTAGATCTGCGATTCCTGGAAGACCTTGCCCACTTCGGCATTGATCTGCTTGGCGCTGGCTAGGTCGCGGCCCAGCGGTTTTTCCAGCACCACGCGCGAGTTCGGCGTCACCAGGCCATTTTCTTCCAGGTTGTCGCAGATCAAGGCAAACAGGTGCGGCGGCGTCGCCAGGTAGTACACGCGCGTCAGGTCCGCGCCGTCGCGCAGCGCTTCGACGAGCGGGGCGTAGGTCGAGGCGTCGCTGGCGTTGAGCGACACGTACACGATGCGCGCGCAGAAGCGGCTCCACGTGGCGGCGTTCAGGGTGCTGGCCTTGATGTGCGGGCGCGAATTGCTTTCCACCATTTTCAGGAAGGCATCCTGGCCGCTGTCCTGGCGGCCGACGCAGATGATGCGCGCCGTCGGCGGCAAGTCGTTCGCGACGTCGCGCGCATACATGGCAGGCAGCAATTTGCGCATTGCTAAATCGCCGCTGCCGCCAAACAGGACCAGGTCAAAATCGGTAAGAGCCATAAGTGAGTGTCGTCGCAAAAGTAAAAGAGCCGGAGCGGGGAGGAGGCCGACCGGAAGTGCCAGTCTGTCGCTACTTGAAATCGTGGTGTAAATTTACTACGTAGAAGTGGCAATTGCAAGAAATTTTACTACATTCATGCCGCTTGCGTGGGGCTTTTGCCATGCCTGCCTGCCAGGCGATCTTGCGCAGCCATTATAAGCCCATCGCCGGCACGGGCGCGCGGGCATGATTTGCCGCCGGCGTTGCAAAGCAACCATGGTTGCAGGGGAAATTTTCCATGCTTTTCATCACGATTTGCGCTGTAGCAACAAGCAAGTCAAGAAATGCGGCCAGGATGGCCGTTGGCGGCGTAAAGTAGCTTTGTGGAAAGTAAAAAACCGTATAATTCAGACTCGAATCAATAGCAACTATTGGTTGTATGAACTCGCACGATCACACTGCTGCTCCGTTAGCGCCGGCCATGCCCCGAACCCGCCTCCCGACGCCCATGCGGCATGCAGTCAGCCTGGTCCGCACCGCGGATAGGCAGACTTAACTTTACAAGACGGCTCAAGGGGACACAATGAATTCAATGCAGCAAGATGTCGATGAACGCACCAGCCTGACAGGCAATAACAAATTCGAACTGTTCCTGTTCAAGCTGGGCACCAGCGATCATTCGACCAGCCGCGAACTGTTCGGCATCAATGTGTTCAAGGTACGGGAAATCATGGAAATGCCGGCCATCACGGCCGTAGCCGGTTCCCACCCCCACATGCTGGGCGTGGTGAATATCCGCGGCCAGATCGTGCCCGTGATCGACTTGCCGATGGCGGTCGGCTGCAAGAGCAATGGCTTGAAGATCTTGATGGTGACGGAATTTGCCCGCTCGACGCAGGCGTTTGCCGTGGAAGAGGTCGATGAAATCGTGCGCCTGGAATGGAACCAGGTGCTGTCGGCCGAATCGAGCGTCGGCGGCGGCCTCGTCACCAGCATCGCGCGCCTCGATGGCGACACGGACAAGACGCGCCTGGCGCAGGTGCTGGACGTGGAGCAGATCCTGCGCAACGTGCTGCCGTCGGGCGACCCGGATGTGGACGAGAACAGCATCGGCCCGCAGGTGCGCCTGCCGGCCGGCGCCGTGATCCTGGCGGCCGATGATTCCTCGCTGGCCCGTTCGCTGATCGAGAAGGGCCTGGACGCCATGGGCGTGCCCTTCATCATGACCAAGACGGGCAAGGAAGCATGGGAGCGCCTGCAAGCCATTTCCAGCCAGGCGGCCGCGGAAGGCAAGACGGCCAAGGACAAGGTGGCGCTCGTGCTGACGGACCTGGAAATGCCGGAAATGGATGGCTTTACCCTGACGCGCAACATCAAGAACGACGGCCGCTTCGCCACCATTCCCGTGGTGATCCACTCGTCCCTGACGGGGTCGACCAACGAAGACCATGTGAAGGGTGTGGGCGCCGACGGCTATGTGGCCAAGTTCGTGGCGGCGGAACTGGCCGAGACGATCCGCAAGGTGCTGGCCCGCTAGTCTGCGCGGCCGCCTGTGAAAAAGCGCCGGTACCCGCAAGGGTCCGGCGCTTTTTTCATGCGGCATTGAGGGGCTGACCCCGGTATTCTCAGGCCTGGTACGGTGTTTCCGGCTGGCCGGCCACGTCTACGCGCACGGACAGCACGTGGCCGCTCAAAGGGTAGTCGGCGATCTCGGCGGTTGACCTGTTGTGGCTGGCGCTGGTGATGTACAGGGTGCGCAGGTCGGGGCCGCCAAACGTCACCATGGTGGGGCAGCGCACGGGCACGGCGATTTCGCCCAGCAGGTGGCCGTCCGGGGCGAAGCGCAGGATCTTGCCGCCTTCAAACATGGCGGCCCAGTAATTGCCTTCGCTGTCGACGGCCGCGCCATCGGGGCGTCCACCGTAATCGGCTGCCTTCTTGTCCATGGAAAAACGCTGGAACGGTTGCGGTTCAGAAATGGCCCCCGTGGCCGCATCGAAGTCGAAGCGGTCGATGCGGTGCGTGGTGGTATCCGAGTGGTACATGGTGCGCTTGTCCGGGGAAAAGCCCAGGCCGTTCGACACCGTCATGCCGCCCGACCACACCTTGCGTACCTTGCCCTTTTCCAGCACGAACATTTCCGCCGCATCGGCGCTGCGCGGCTCGAAAATCGTGCCGACCCAGAAACGGCCGGCCGGATCGACCTTGCCATCGTTGAAGCGCGTGGTGGCCATGTCGAACGGCGCCGGGGCGATTTCCGCCAGGCTGCCCGTCTTCGTGTCGAGGTGGGCAAAGCCGCTGCGCAGGGCCACGATCAGCCCGCCGCCCGCGTTGATGGCCAGCGCCGACGGCTCCGTCGGCATGTCCCATTGCTCATGCCTGCCGCTGGCCGGGTGCAGCTTGTGCACGGCGCGTCCGTCGATATCGACCCAGTACAGGGCCGCTTCCTTGCCATGCCAGAGCGGGCATTCGCCCACCTGCATGGCTTTGTCGCTGACGACCTTGATTTCGTAAATATTCATCTATCTCTTTTCAGTAAGCCGCCTTGGCTGCGCGCGCCAGCGCGATCAAGCCATTGGTCGAGCTGTCGTGGTGGTCGGGACGGGCTTCGCCCGTCAGTTCGGCCTGGATCTTCTTCGCCAGCACCTTGCCCAGCTCCACGCCCCACTGGTCGAAACTGTTGACATTCCACAAGACGCCCTGCACGAAGGTCTTGTGCTCGTACAGCGCGATCAGGGCGCCCAGGGTGGTCGGGGTCAGCTGGTCCATCAGGATGGTGTTGCTGGGGCGGTTGCCGGGGAAAGTCTTGTGCGGCACGAGGGCTTCGATTTCGCTCTCCGGCAAGCCTTGCGCCTGCAGGTCCAGGCGCACTTCCTCGCCCGTCTTGCCCGTCATGAAGGCTTCCGACTGGGCAAAGCAGTTGGCCAGCAGGGCGTCGTGGTGGCCCGGCAAGTCGTGCGTGGCGCGCAGGGCGGCGATAAAGTCGATGGGCGTGATGTCCGTGCCCTGGTGCAGCAGCTGGAAGTACGCGTGCTGCGCATTCGTGCCGCAATCGCCCCAGATGACGGGGCCCGTGGGCACGTCGACGGGCACGCCATCCTTGGTAACGCGCTTGCCGTTGCTTTCCATGTCCAGCTGTTGCAGATAGGCGGCAAAGCGGCTCAGATCCTGGTGATACGGGGCAATGGAGACGGAGCCGCAGTCGAGGAACTGGCGGTTCCAGAAGCCCACCATGGCCAGCACCACCGGCATATTGTCTTCCAGCGGGGCCTGGCGGAAATGCTGGTCCATGGCATGCGCGCCGGCGAGGAAGTCGCTGAAGTATTCGAAGCCCACGGACAGGGCCACGGCCAGGCCGATCGAGGACCAGACGGAATAGCGGCCGCCGACCCAGTCCCAGAACGGGAACATATTGTCCGGCGAAATGCCGAAGTCGACGATGGCTTGCGTATTCGTCGAGACGGCCACAAAATGCTTGGCCAAGTCGGTTTCTTCGCCTTCGAGCAGGAACCAGGCGCGCGCCGTGTTGGCGTTGAGCATGGTTTCTGCGGTCACAAAGGTTTTCGACGCAACGATGAACAGGGTCGTTTCCGGATCGACTTTCGACAAGGTTGCTTCCATGTCATGGCCGTCGACGTTGGAGACGAAGTGCATTTCCAGGCCCGGGTTGGCATACGAGCGCAGGGCCAGGCAAGCCATTTTCGGGCCCAGGTCCGAGCCGCCGATGCCGATGTTGACGATGTCGCAAATGGGCTTGCCCGTGTAGCCGAGCCAGCTGCCGTTGCGCACCTTGTCCGTGAACGCCTTCACGCGCCGCAGCACATCTTGCACATCGGCATCGATATCCTGGCCGTCGACCACCAGCGGCGTGCCGCGCGGCGCGCGCAAGGCCGTATGCAGAACGGCGCGATGTTCGGTAAGATTGATTTTCTCGCCGGTGAACATGGCTTCGCGCTGCGCTTCCACGCCGCGTTCGCGGGCCAGGTCCATCAGCAGGGCCATGGCGGTGGCATCGACCCGGTTCTTCGAGTAATCGAGCAGCAGGCCGGCCGCATCGACCGTCATGCCGGCAAAGCGCGCCGGATCGGCCGCAAACAGCTGGCGCAAATGGACGTCGCGCAGGCTGGCGCTATGCGCCTGCAGGGACTGGAAACTGGCGGTGGCGGTGATGGCGGGAATCGGTGCTGGCTGGCGCATGGCGGTCGGCTTGGGTGCTTGTCTCGGTTGAAGGGAGCGCGGCGCGTTCGGTGTGGCGAACAGGCGTTCCGGCGTTGGTATGAGAATAATACAACAGAAAAACGTAATTTCACTACAGTTTGTGCAGATGCGGCGCATTTTCCGCGGTTTTTCAGCGCCGTATCCCGGCTGCGATAGAGAGACGGATCGTATGCCTTGAAGCAACATGCTGTTGTTTTGCCTTGGAAAGTCGCCGGGGAATGGATTATTTCTGCCGCCGGCCCCCGCAAGAGTGCTTCTGTGCCGGCATTTTGTAGTAAAATTTCACGAAATACTCATTTTTAAGGAAATTCATATGGCGCTGCATCCAGTAGTCGAATCCGTAACAGCGCGCATCATCGCGCGCAGCCGGCCATCGCGCGGCGCCTATCTGGCGCATCTGGATGCGGCCCGCATCCAGGGCGTGCAGCGCGGCGCCCTGTCGTGTACCAACCTGGCGCACGGTTTTGCCGCCTTTCCCGCCAACGACAAGCTGTCGCTGAAAGAGTACAAGAAGCCCTCCGTGGCCATCGTGTCCTCGTACAACGACATGCTGTCGGCGCACCAGCCGTTTGAAGGCTTTCCGCAGATCATCAAGCAAGCCGTGCGCGAAGTGGGCGCCGTCGCCCAGTTCGCCGGCGGCGTGCCTGCCATGTGCGATGGCGTGACGCAAGGCCAGCCGGGCATGGAGCTGTCGCTGTTCTCGCGCGACACCATCGCCATGTCGACGGCCGTGGCGCTGTCGCACAATATGTTCGACGCCGCCCTGTACCTGGGCGTGTGCGACAAGATCGTGCCGGGCCTCCTGATCGGCGCGCTGCACTTCGGCCACTTGCCCGCCGTCTTCGTGCCGGCCGGTCCGATGACGTCGGGCCTGTCGAACCAGGAAAAAGCCAAGGTGCGCCAGCTGTACGCGCAAGGCAAGGCCACGCGCGAAGATTTGCTCGAAGGCGAGTCGAAAGCCTACCACGGCGCGGGCACCTGTACCTTTTATGGTACGGCCAACAGCAACCAGATGCTGATGGAAGTGATGGGTCTGCACCTGCCGGGCGCCGCCTTCATCACGCCGAACACGCCGCTGCGCGATGCGCTCACCCGCGCTGCCGCCCAGCGCGCCGCCGCCATCACGGCGCAAAGCAGCAGCTACCTGCCGGTCGGTCACATTGTCGACGAGAAATGTATCGTCAACGCCGTCGTCGGCTTGCTGGCCACGGGCGGCTCCACCAACCACACCCTGCACCTGGTGGCGATCGCCAAGGCGGCCGGCATCGTCATCGACTGGAACGATTTCAACGAACTGTCGGCCATCGTGCCCATGCTCACGCGCATCTACCCGAACGGCGACGCCGACGTGAACCATTTCCACGCGGCCGGCGGCACGGGCTACCTGATCCGCGAACTGCTGGACGCGGGCCTGCTGCACGAGGACGTCAACACCATCCTGGGCCACGGCTTGCGCGCGCACTGCCAGGAACCGTTCCTGGGCGAAGACGGCAAGGTCTTCTGGAAAGATGCGCCGCTCGCCAGCGCCGATGACAACGTCTTGCGTTCCGCCGCGAACCCGTTCGCCCCGGACGGCGGCATGGTGCTGGTGGCGGGCAACCTGGGCCGCGCCGTCATGAAAGTGTCGGCCGTCAAGCCGCAGCACCGCACGGTGGAAGCGCCGGCGCTGGTGTTCAATTCGCAGGAAGATTTCATGGCCGCCTACAAGGCGGGAACGCTGGACCGCGACTTCGTCGCCGTGCTGCGCTTCCAGGGCCCGCGCGCCAACGGCATGCCGGAACTGCATGCGCTGACGCCGGCGCTGGCCAACCTGCAGGACGCGGGCCGCCACGTGGCGCTGGTCACGGATGGCCGCATGTCGGGCGCGTCGGGCAAGGTGCCGGCCGCCATCCACGTGTCGCCGGAAATCCTCGCCGGCGGCCCGCTGGGCCTCGTGCGCGACGGCGACATCATCCGCCTCGACGCCTTTACCGGCGTGCTGGAGGCGCTGGTGCCGGCCGACGTCTGGCACGCCCGCTCGCTGGTGCAGGCCGATTTGTCGCCGAACCACATCGGCATGGGCCGCGAGCTGTTCTCCATGTTCCGTTCCACCGTCAGCGCGGCGGAAGAGGGTGCCACCACCTTCGGCCTGCCGTCGCCGATTCCCACCACGGTTGCCTTGCACGATGCCGACAATGTCGGCGATACTGTGCCCGGTTCCGATGAAGACTTTTTGGCAAGGAAATAAGAGATGACCATGACACTACTGGAAATTATGCGCACTTCGAGCGTGATCCCCGTGATCGCGATCGACGACCCTGACCACGCCGTCCCGCTGGCGCGCGCGCTGGTGGCGGGCGGCATCCGCGTGCTGGAGGTAACGCTGCGCACGAAACACGGCCTGGAAGCGATCCGCGCCATGTCGGCAGTGCCGGGCGCCATCGTCGGCGTGGGCACGCTGACGCGTCCCGAGGAATTTGCCCAGGCGCGCGATGCGGGCGCCGTGTTCGGCGTCTCGCCAGGCCTGACCTCGGCCCTCGTGGCGGCGGCGAAAAGCAGCGGCCTGCCCCTGCTGCCGGGCGTGATGACGCCGGGCGAAGTGATGGCGGCGCGTGAAAACGGCTTCCAGCAGCTGAAACTGTTCCCGGCCGTGCCGGCGGGCGGCATCGGCATGCTCAACGCCATCTACGGCCCGCTGCCGGACGTGACGTTCTGCCCGACGGGCGGCATCTCGCAAGAGACGGCGTCGCAGTTCCTGGCGCTGAAGAACGTCGCCTGCGTGGGCGGTTCGTGGCTGACGCCGAAAGACGCGATCGCGGCCGGCAACTGGGACCGCATCACGGAAATCGCCAAGGCCGCCAGCGGCCTGCGCTCGGCTTAGTCGTTTGAGTCGTACCTGACATACGCTACTGTCAGGTACTTGCAGTTATAGTATTCGGCAAGCTTGCATGCTTGCCGCTGATTTCTTCCGACGGAGTGCCATGCGCGTCTTGCGCCGCCCCCTGACCATCGGCGAAACCGCCATGGCCCGCGGCGTCTTCCAGGACGCCGTCGACTACGCGCGCGTGCGCGTCGTGCGCGGCTCCTTTCTGCCGTTTGGCCTGCAGGACCAGAACACGGCCATGACGCCGCGCGGCAGCCTGCACTTCATGCCGGCCCAGTACCGCGACGATTTTTCCCGCGAAGGCAACGGCGGCAAGCTGTTCTTCATCCATGAAATGGTGCACGTGTGGCAGTACCAGCTCGGCTACAGCGTGCTGCTGCATGGCGCCCTGCTGGCCTTGCGCGGCGGCTATATCGCCCAGCGCGCCTACCGCTACGATGCGCAGGCGGGCGGTGTCCTGTCCGACTTCAACATGGAGCAGCAGGGCGACATCATCGCCCACTATTTCGGCGCCCGCCAGCTGGGCATTCCCGCCTATGTGGCGCAGCTGCCGCAGCTGCAGGACATCCTGCAGGGCTTCCTCCTCGATCCCGCCGACCGCAGCCTGCTGCCGCGCTGAGCGCGCCGCTAGGGCGCCGTGTTTGCCGCCACCAGGGGCGCCGGCGCGTGCAGGCTGGCCAGCGCATCCTTGCCCAGTAACAGACGCAGGTCGGCCCCCGCACCGATGCCGCTGTCTGCCGCCGCCTGCCGCTGTGGCAGGCCACCCAGCGCCAGGGCCAGCGTGGCGGCCGCCTCGGCATGGCCGGGACGGTAGACGATGCTGCTGGCCTGGATGCCGTATGGCCGCTGGTTGCCCAGGCGCAGCACGCTGATGCCCATGCCGCCCAGCATGCCGCGCATGCGTGCCGCCAGGCCCGTTTCGCCATTGCCGTTGATGACTTCCAGCCGCGGCAGGGACGCCGCCGGTTTCGCCGGGAGCGGCGCGGCCGCGGGCGCCGCCACGGGCGCATCGCGCCAGCTGAGGGCAAAGACATTCGGCTGCAATTGCGTCAGTTGCAAACGGCTGGCCGGCGCCGCTGGCGCGGGCGTGGGCGCCAGGTCGGGCGCGACGGCTGCCGTGGCCGCGTCGAGCGTGCCCACGCTGCGCGCCAGCGCCGCGATGGCCAGGTCCAGGTTGGCGCGCGCCGGCTGCTGGCCGTTGTCGAGCTGCAGCGACTGGCGCAGCACGCTGGCCGCCTGGGCGTAGTCGCCCTGCAGGTACAGCACGTAGCCGAGATTGTTGTAGGTCCTGGCCGTGGGCGCCTCCTGCGCCAGCGCCTGCAGCATGCCGCGCGCCGTTTCCAGCTGGCCCAGCTGGGCGTGCAGCACGGCGGCGCCATTGCGCGCATCGGACGAGGCCGGGTCGAGCAGCAGGGCGTCGCGGTAGGCGGCCAGCGCCGCGCGGGGATCGCCCAGCGCCTGCAGGCGCCGGCCCAGCTTGCAGTAGGCGGCAGCGCGGGTGGCGGCGCTGTCCTCGCCGCGCGCCTGCGGCGCGGCATCGCGGGGCGCCTGGCTGGCGGGGCCGGGCAGGTGGCCGCAGGCGGGCAGCAGGCCGGCGCAGGCCAGCATGAGCATCAGGGTGGTATGCGGGGACATGGCGTTGCTCCCATCAGCTGCCGCTGCCCATGCTGGGCAGGAGCACGCGGTAGATTTGCAGGAAGGCTGGCCCCATCAGGACGACCAGCAGCGAGGGAAAGATGAAGAAAATCAGCGGAAACAGCAGCTTCAGGGCGATCTTCGCCGCTTCTTCCTCGGCCCGCTGGCGGCGCTTGGTGCGCAGCTGGTCCGATTGCACGCGAAGGGAGGCGGCGATGCTGGTGCCGAAGCGCTCGGCCTGGATCAGCATGGCCACCAGCGCGTCGACATCCTCGACCCCCGTGCGCAGGGCCAGGTTGCGCAGCGCCCGCTCCTTGGTGTTGCCGGCGCGTAGTTCCAGTATCACCAGGTGCAGTTCCTCGGCCAGCACGGTGCTTTTCAGGGCGATCTCGGAGGCTACCCTGGCCAGGGCCGCATCCATGGCCAGGCCCGCCTCCACGCACACCGTCATCAGGTCCAGCGCATCGGGAAAGCTTTCGAAGATATCGCGCTGGCGCCGCTTGATCATTTGCTGCAGGACAAAGTTGGGCAGGTAGTAGCCGAGGGCGGCCACGGCCAGCAGCCAGAACAGCAGCGCCTTGCCGGCCATCTGATGGCCTGACGCGCTCAGCCCCAGGAACAGCAGCAGCGGCAGGCCGATGGCCAGCATGGTCTTGGCGGAAAAAAACAGGATGGGCGTGGAGGCCTGGCGCAGGCCGGCATTCATGAAGCGCCGGCGCATCACGGAGTTTTCCCAGCCCTGGTCGGGCAGCGACAGTTTGGCCAGCGGTCCAGTCAGGCGCACCATGCGCGCCAGCCAGGGATTCGGCGCCGCGGCGCCCGGCGACGGGCCGGTCTTGCCGGCGGCGCTGTCGATGCGCTGGCGCAGCGGGTCCGGCGAAAAGCTGCGCAGGGCGACCAGCGCCGTGCCGAACACGGCGATGAAGAGCAGGGCGAGAAAGGCGATATTCACGGGGTTCATGACAGTGCTCCTTGCGCTCAGACGCGGATGCGGATGATGTTACGCATGACAAAGACGCCGCAGACCATCAGCAGCAGGGCGCCGACGAGCATCTTGCGGCCGCCCGGGTCGACAAACAGCATTTCCAGGAACTGGGGATTGGTCAGTTGAATCATGGCGGCTGCGCCGAAGGGCAGCAGCGAGAGGATCCAGGCCGACAGCCTGCCTTCGGCCGACAGCACGCGCACCTGTCCCAGCAGCTTGATGCGTTCGCGGATGATGCGGCTGATGCTGTCGAGCAGCTCGGCCAGGTTGCCGCCCGTTTCCCGCTGGATCAGCACGGCGATGACGAAATAGCGCAGGTCCGTGCTGGGCACGCGCGTGGCCAGGTTCATCAGGGCATCCTGCATGGCGATGCCGAAATTGACTTCATCGAAGGTGGCGCGAAATTCCACGGCCAGCGGCGCATTCATTTCATCGCCGACCATTTTCAGGGCCGTGGGGAAGGCATGGCCGGCGCGCAGGGCACGCGCCATCAGGTCCAGCGCATCGGGCAATTGCTGCTCGATGCGCTGCAGGCGCTTGGCCTTGGCGCGCAGGACCACCAGCAGGGGCAGCAAGGCGGCGCCGGCCACCAGCGGCAGGCGCAGCGCCCACGGCACGCTGAAATAGCTGAGCAGCAGAAACGCGGCACCGGCGGTCGCCACCATCACGCCGGCGAAGCTGGCCACGCTCCAGGTCAGGCCCGACTGTTCCAGCAGGCGGTCGAGCGCATGCACGCGGGGCACGCTCAGCAGCAGCCGCTGCAGGGCCGGGGTGTCGCTCAGCAGGCGCTTCTTGATCATCGAGCTGCCCGTGTCGCCATGCGCGCCGGCCGACATGATGCGCAGGCGGCGCGCCACCCTTTCCGCTTCCGGGCCGCGCGAGCTGTTCCACACCAGGTACAGTCCCTCGATCAGCAGCACCACGGCGATGAAGGTAAGGATGGCGAAGACATAGTACAGATAGTCCATGATGTTCCCCTTAGTGGTACTGGCGGGCGGGATCGAACAGGGTTTCAGGCAGGTTGATGCCGAAGGCGCGCAGGCGCTCCAGGAAGCGCGGCCGCACGCCGCTGGCATGGAAGTGCCCCTGCACGCCGCCATCTTCGCCGATGCCCGTCTGGCGGAAGGTGAAGATTTCCTGCATGGTGATCATCTCGCCTTCCATGCCCGTGATTTCCTGGATCGAGGTGACCTTGCGCTTGCCGTCCGTCAGGCGCGATACCTGCACTACCACGCTGATGGCCGAACTGATCTGCTGGCGCATGGCCTTCACGGGCAGGGCCGCGGAAGCCATGCTGATCATGTTTTCCAGCCGCGTCAGCGCGTCGCGCGGCGTGTTGGCATGGATGGTGGCCATCGAGCCTTCGTGGCCCGTGTTCATGGCGCCCAGCATGTCGAGCGCCTCGGCGCCGCGCACCTCGCCCAGGATGATGCGGTCGGGGCGCATGCGCAGGGCATTGCGCACCAGCGCCCGCTGCGTCACTTCGCCCTTGCCTTCGATGTTGGGCGGGCGCGTTTCCAGGCGCACCACGTGCGGCTGCTGCATCTGCAGCTCGGCCGCATCCTCGATGGTGACGATGCGCTCGGCCGTGCTGATGAAGCCGGAAATCGCGTTGAGCATGGTGGTCTTGCCGCTGCCCGTGCCGCCCGAAATGAGGATGTTCATCTTGGCCTTGCCCAGCGCCTGCAGGATGGTGCTCATTTCCTCGGTCAGGCTGTGCTTGAGCATCAGGTCGGCCAGGCGCAGGGGCTGGGCCGAGAAGCGGCGGATCGACATCACGGGGCCGTCGATGGCCAGCGGCGGGATGATGGCGTTGACGCGCGAACCGTCCGGCAGGCGCGCATCGACCATGGGGCTCGATTCGTCGATGCGCCGGCCCACGCGCGAGACGATCTTGTCGATGATCTTCATCAGGTGCGCGTCGTCCGTGAAGCAGATGTCGCTCAGCTCCAGGCGGCCATGGCGCTCGACGTACACCTGGCGGTAGGTGTTGACGAGGATGTCGGACACGCTGGGGTCGGCCAGCAGCGGTTCGAGCGGGCCGAAGCCCAGCACTTCGTCCTGGATGTCGCGGATCAGCGAGCGCCGTTCCAGGTCGTTGATCACCACGTTGTCTTCCGTGAGCACGTCGCTGACGAGGATTTTCAGCTCGTCGCGGATCTGCTCGCGCGACAGGCGCTGCATGCCTTCGAGGTCGACGCGGTCGAGCAGCGCCTGGTGGGTGCGGTGCTTCAGTTGCTGGTAGCTCTGGCTGGCTGCGCCCTGGTGCGCGGCAGCGTCGTTCAGGCAGGCGTCATCCTGGGCGTAGCCCAGGCGGTCCCGCAGGGTGAGTTTTTCGGCAGTCATGGTCGGTCTCCGGTGATGGGGGGATCAGGCACGCGCCAGCAGCCGCGCCACCCAGCCTTGCGCGGCGGGCGGGGTTTCGCCGGCCAGGCTGGCGGCCAGCTCCTGCAGGGCGCGCGAGACGGGATTGTGCGGCGCCAGCTTGAGGATGGGCACGCCCTGGCTGACGGAGGCCGCCACCGCCTCGTAGTGGTTGGGGATGGACTTGTAGACATGCTTGCCGTAGGCCGATTCGAGGTCGGCCACGCGGATGCTGTCGCTGCTGGCAAAGCGGTTCAGGACCAGGCGGATCTTGTCTTCGCGGTAGCCCAGGCCGCGGAAGACGTCGAGCAGGCGCTTGCCGTCGCGTACGTACGGCAGGGTGGCCTGCAGCACGGGGAAGATCAGGTCGGCCCGGTCCAGCGCGCGCACGCTGACGGCATCGAGGCCGCGCCCCACGTCGAGCACGATGTAGTCGTACTGGCTGCGCGCCAGGGCCAGCAGGCGGTCGATGTGCTCGGCCTCGATGTCGGCCGCATGGGCGGGATCGTCGGCGGCGGCCAGCACGCTGTAGGCGGGCGTGACCTGGATCATGCTGGCGTTCAGCAGCGAGGCGTCGAGGCGCACGATCTGCTGCGACAGCTGCGACAGGGTGGTGGCCGGCTTGTGGTCCGAAACGAACAGGGCGGCGTCGCCGAACTGCAGGTTCAGGTCGAGCAGCGCCACCTTGCGCTGTTCGCCGGCGGCCAGCGCGTAGCCGAGGTTGGCGGCGATGAAGGTGGCGCCGCTGCCGCCCTTGCACGAGACGAAGGCCAGCACCTGGCCCTTGCGCGTCACCTGCTTCTGCAGCTTGTCCTCGATGCGGCGCAGCGCCGCGCACAGCGCCCCGTCGTCGTCGGGCGGCAGCACTTCGCGCACGCCGGCGCGCATCGAGCGCAGCAGGAATTGCGGGCTTTGCTGCGGACTTTGCACGATGATGGCCAGGCTCGGATGGCGCCCGCCCAGCAGCTCCAGCCGGTCCAGCTCTTCCTCGCCGATGTGCTCCTGCTCCAGCAGCAGCAGGTCCGGCGTGGCGCCGCTGTCGAACAGGTCCGGCGTGCTGGCCAGCAGCGAGACGCGGTCGGCCGCGCTGCGTTCGCGCAGCAAACGGGTGAGTCGCTTGAGCTGGGCTTCATTCTTCGAAACGATGACGATGTTCACTTGGTACTCCCCGTAATGGCGTTCAGTTGATCTGGAAGCCCAGGCTCTCGGCGTGCATCACCACGACCGAGGAGGGCAGGGCGATATTGAGAAAGCCGAACAGGCTGACCATCGGCGTGTAGCTGACGTTGTCGATCGAGACGCGCACGCTGTCGATGCAGCTGGCCGTGCGCGTGTTGTCGCCGCAGGCCGACAGGTTGTCGCCGGGGTCGGTCGGCGGCAGCGTCACGACGGCGCCGCTCTTGTTCAGGTAGCTGATGGTGATATTGGCCGCCGTGACTTCCGGCGCGGCCGGCAGGGCCGTGCCGCCGAACAGGGCCAGCGTCTTGACGGCGTCCGTCTGGTCGATCCAGCGCACCACCGCTTCGCGCGCGGCGCGGCGGCTCACTTCCTGCACCGTGTTGTACAGGAACAGCAGGCGGCCGAATTCCAGGATGCCCAGCAGCAGGGTGAAGAACAGCAGCGCCACCAGGGCAAATTCGACGGCCGCGGCGCCGCGCTGGCGGCCGGCGCGGTTGGCGGGTGAGAGGCGGTGGCGCATGGCGTTCTCCTTACAGCATGTAGCGCATGGTGGTGCGCGGCGCCAGCGGCGTGGCGTAGCTGCTGGCCGCGCCGATCACGAAGGGCAGGTACTGGCCCACGGACAGCGTGTAGTTGACGACTTCGACGCGGATGCCGCCGGGCGCCGTGCCATCGGTGCAGCTGCTGTCGTTGAAGCTGGCGTCCAGGCAGGTGACGGTCACGTTGGCCGTGGTGAGGTCGCTGATGCCGGCGCTGGTGGCGGCATTGACCACCGTCTGCTTGGCCGCCGGCACGCCCTGCGAGGCGATGCTGGCCTTGGCGCTGACGGACATGTTGCGCGCCGCGTCGCGCGTGGCCTTGGTCAGCGCGTCGTAGTACCAGAAGGCGCGGCCGAAGCCGAAGATGCCGGCCAGCAGGGTCACCAGCAGGGCCAGCACGATGCCGAATTCGACGGCGGCGCTGCCGCGCTGCCTGGGATGGGAAGGATGGATGCGCATGGCCGCCTCACTTGTAGAGCTTGATTTCGGAATTCGGCACGGGCTCGATCAGCCCCGCGAACTCGACGTCCAGGCGCGCGCTGCCGCTGAAATCGGCCTTCGTCGTCATGAAGAATTTGCCGATGCCGACGGCCGTCATGGCGCCGCACGAGGCCGGACCCACGGGCGCCGTGCGGCAGTCGACCAGCACCACGTTCAGGATGCGGCGGTTGCGCTGGCCCGGATGCCCCGCCGACGGCGCCAGGAACGTGGGGCCGCTGCTCTGGTTGTAGGGCGAGGGGGGCGTGCCGGCGGGGAAGCTGGCGCCGGCGCTGGTCGGATAGCTGGCCGTGTCGAAGTAGTTCACCTTGGTCGTGTTGTACATGGGATTGGCATTGGCATCCGTGACGCTGTAGGCCGTGCCGGCCGCGGCGGGCGTGGCGCCGTTGCTTTGGTAGGCGGGGCCGTAGGACCACAGCACGCCGTAGCCGGCAAACTGGGCCTGGGCCGCCGTCACGGGCGTGCTGTAGGTCGGCGGCAGGCGGTAGTTCGGCTTGTTGCCGGCCAGGCTGACGGACTGCTGGCTGGGCAGGGTGCTGGCGCCCGGCTGCATCCAGCCGGTGGGCGGCGAGTTGGCGGCGCTGGCGGTGCACGGCGACGAGCCGCCCACGCAGGGATATTCCTTGATGTTGACGTCGGGCGGCGCGGCCGTCGGGTCGCACACGGATGGCCCGCCGTAGACGTCGAAGCGCGAGTTGAGGGCGGCCGAGATCTTGCCGGCGCTCAGGCCCGTGTTCGTGTAGACCTGGCCCGAGCCGCTGGTGATGACGGCGCTGCTGCCCGTGCACATGAACGGCGCCGTCGAGTTGGCGCTCGAATGCGAAGGGTCGCAGGCGCCGGGCGGGGCATCGACGGGGTTGATCAGGTAGGGGTCGGACGAGCCGCCCAGCGGATTGAGGCCGAACAGGTTGTAGGTGACGCCGCGGCGGAAGCCGAATTCCAGCAGCTCCGTCAGGCCCGTGCCGGCCGGCGCGGCGGGATACGTGTACTGCGCCGTCCTGTTGGCCGGATCGACGGCGCACACGCCGATCGGCGTGACGTCGTTGACGAAGCGGCCCGCCACCGCCACGCCCGAGGTGCTGGTGCTGGCGATGCCGGCGATGCCCATCAGGTAAGTGGCGAAGGTCTTGCTGCCCGTGTCGACCTGGATGAAGGTCATGCCCTGCGGA
Source organism: Janthinobacterium sp. (assembly GCF_009923995.1). GTDB lineage: Bacteria > Pseudomonadota > Gammaproteobacteria > Burkholderiales > Burkholderiaceae_D > Janthinobacterium. Next base: position 16,940 of record NZ_RFSK01000075.1, read on the forward strand.
CTGGTGCGGGCGGTGGCGCCGGATGACCAGGGGCCGTTCGGGCTGGGGCCGAAGCTGATGTTGGCAGCCGTGATGGTCAAGGTGGTGGAAAAGTCGTAGCGGTTCTTCTGCGCGATGGCGATGGCCTTCGTCTGCGCATTGTCGATGCCCGTCGCGCTTTGATTGAGTTCCACGGCACCGGCCAGGGCGGCGCTGTCGGCGCCGTTCTGCAGCTCGGCCTTGGCGATGTACAGGTGGCCCAGGTCGAGCACCAGGCCGCCCATGGCAAACAGGACCACCAGGGTCAGTCCCAGCACGATGGCGATCGCGCCCTGCTGCTTGTCGTGCCTGCGAAATGCGGTATGCATATGCTTCTCCTGGTGGTCTGGGGGAGGTCGCCGCGTGGCGGGCGCCTACTGGCGCGCGCCGACCCCGATGGTGAAGACGTTGGTCTGCGGTTCCGGCGTGCTGAACGATTTCTGGTAGCGCTGGTAGGCGCTGGCACCGGCCTTGCCATCCATGCCGCTGACGGGGTCCATATTGCGGTAGGCATCCGGATACATGATCTGCTGCGCCTTGAGCAGGGCCACCGATTCGCCGAAATGCGAATCGAGCACGGGCGTGGTGGTGGCGGCGCAGCCGGCCAGCAGGGACAGCAGTGACAGCAGTGACAGCAGCGTGGCGCAAGGCAGGCAGTGGGCGGTTTTCATGGTGTTCTCCTATTTGAGGTCGAAGCCGGCGGCGGGCTGGGCAGCGGCTGCCTGCGGCTGCATGGGGGCGGCTGCTGCCGGCGCCGGTGCGGGTGCTGGCGCTGGTGCGCTGCCTTCCATTTTTCCCTGCATGAACATGTCGCCGCGCGTGGGCTGGATGTAGTCGTCGGTGGGCAGCTTGTAGTCGGCCGGCAGGGGCTTGACCAGGTGCGGCGTGATGATGAAGACCAGTTCGGTCCGGTCCGTCTGGAAGTCCGTGCTGCGGAACAGGGCGCCCAGTACGGGCACTTCGCCCAGGCCCGGCAGGGCCTTGATATTGCTCGTCACATTGTTCTTGATCAAGCCGCCGATGGCGAAGCTCTGGCCGTCGAACAGCTGCACCGTGGTGGTGGCGCGGCGCGTCGTGAAGGACGGCAGGATGGCCGTCGTCGACACGCCGGTGGCGGTGATGCCGATGCCGTCCTTGTTCAGGTCGGACACTTCCGGCGCCACCTTCAGGTTGATGCGTCCGCCGTCGAGCACGGTGGGCGTGAATTTCACGGCCACGCCGAATTCCTTTTCTTCCAGGGTGATGGTGGGCACGCCGCCGTTGTTGGTCTGGCTGACGGGGATGAAGATCTTGCCGCCGGCCAGGAAGCTCGCCTCCTGGCCGCTGATGGCCATGATGTTCGGCTCGGCCAGCACCTTGATCAGGCCATCGCGTTTCTGCGCGTCGAGGTTGAAGAAGTTGTTCTTGCTGGCGCCGCTCAAGCCGCTGGGATTGTTGCTAAGCAGGCTGGACAGCAGCGAATACGACCAGCTGCCGATGGTCTTGTTGATGCCCAGGCTGGCCCCGAGCTGGTCGACGAGCACCTTCGACACTTCGGCCACCTTCACTTCCAGCATCACCTGCTGCGGCGCGGCGATCGACAGCAGGTTGATCACGCGCGGCATGGCGGCATCGGGCGTGGCGGCGGGCGCCGCAGGGGCCGCGCCGGCGGCCGGGGCTGCGCTGGCGCCGGCACCGGCGGTGGAGCTGCTGCGCGCGCTGCGCTGCACATAGGCGTTGGCCAGCGACAGCGCCTGGTCGGCCTTGACGGCGTCGCTGACCACGCCCGACAGGATCAGGGTGTCGCCCGCCACGGTGATGTGGATATTCTTTTCGTTCGGCAGCAATTCGTTCATGCGCGTCTGCAGGCTGCTGCTGTCGATGCCGACGGCCAGGTCGACGATGGTGGCATCGTTGTTCTTGTTCCACAGGATCAGGTTGGTGGTGCCGACGGAGCGTCCCAGCAGGTACACCTCGCTGGGGTTGAGCAGGATGACGTCGGCGATGCGCGGATCGCCGACGGACATGCGGCTGGCGGCAAACGGCAGGCGCATCAGGGTCGACTTGCCTTCGGCTAGGCTCATTTGCGGCGCCATCTCGGTGCGGCCGGCGCGCGATTCGCTTTGCGGCGGCGTGGCCCTGGGGCGGGCCGTCGCGCGGCTGCTCCTGGCGGCACCCGCGTCGGCCGTAACGGCGGCGGTGGTGGTGGCGACGGCGGTAGCGGCGACGGGTTCGCCGCGCGCCTGGGGCGCCAGGGCGCCGATCATGGCGAGGGCAAGCGCCAGGCTGAGTACCCGGCTTCCGCTTGCTGTGCAATATGTGCTCATGGCGTGACTCCTCTGGTGCAGGTTAGAATTGTTGGGAGCTGCGTTCCAGCCCCTTGATCACATCGACGCGGGGACCGGCCTGCGGCGCAGGCGCCGCGGCAGGACGGCGGTGCGGCACGGGTTTGGCCTGCACCATGGCGGCAGGGGCGGCGATGGCGACCTTTTCATCGAGCAGGCTCGATTTGGTGGCGCCGTCCGTGTTGACGGGCTTGTCCTCGACCTGGTTGCGCAGCACCAGCGACAGGGTGCCCACGCTGCGCGCCAGGTCGAGTTTTTCCGCCTGCTCGGGCGTCAGCTCCAGGGTCACCGCATTGACCACCTTGGGCTTGGTGTCGTCGCGGTTCGATTCCTGGGCGATGGCCAGCACGAGGATGCGTTCGAGGACGATCTTGGAAATGTTCGGGTCGCGGTCCGGCGTCTTGCGGGCGCCCTCGCCCTGGGTGTTTACGAGGATGTCGACGAAGTTGCCGGGCAGGGCGAAGCCGGCCACGCCCACCACGTCGTTGACGCGCACGGTCATGGCGCGCTTGCCCTCGGCGACGACGGCCGACAGGCCGCCCTGGGTGCCCGGCGGCGCCAGCTTGCCTTCCATGATCGGTTCGCCGTGCTGGATGCTGGTGCGCGTGACGCGCGTGTCGAGCAGCTTGGGATCGTTGATGGCGCCCGGCGGCAGGGCGTTCGACGGCCAGTCCACCATGCGCACCATGTCGGGCGTGATGCGCGCGCCCAGGCTGATGTCGATCTGGGCCACGGCAACCTTGTTGATGTTGCCCGAAGCCTGGGCATTGATCCAGCGCGCGGCCACGATGACCGCGGCGAACGCCAGGATGACCGCAATGGCCATCATCGTCAGAGCGCGTGCGTTTCTCATTTTGCTTCCCCTTTGTGCTGGACCGCTGCCGGTCCGGTAAGTGTGCTTGCCAGCTTGTCATCGCTGCCGAAATAGTTTTCCCATGCCCAGAACAGCACTTCCGGCGACAGCCGTGCCGGGTGGTCTTCATAGCGCGCCTGGTCGCAGACCTGCGCCAGGATGTCGCGCGGATAGCAGGCCAGCAGGGGGCGCCCGTACTGGCTGTGCAGATGCAGCAGGTAGGTGTACGAGGCTTCGTCGAAGTTGATGCCCAGCTGGGCGCAGGTGCTGCGGAACACGGCCAGGTAGTGGTAGGCGCTCAGGGGCCCCACGTGGATCTTGTAGCCGATGCGGCGCAGGAAGGAATCGTCGGCCAGCTCCTGCGGCGCCAGGTTCGAGGAAAAGACGACGATGACGTCGAAGGGCACGGGGAATTTGTAGCCCGTGTGCAGGGACAGGTAATCGACGTGGCGCGCCATCGGCACGATCCAGCGGTTCATCAGTTCCACGGGCGAGCAGCGCTGGCGGCCCAGGTCGTCGATGATGAAGATGCCGTTGTTGGCCTTCAGGTGCGGCGGCGCCTGGTACAGCCGCGCGCCCTGGTCGAACTGCAGGTCCAGCATGTCGAGCGTCAGTTCGCCGCCCGTCAGCACGGCGGGGCGCTGCGCGCGCACCCAGCGCGGGTCCGACGGCAGGGAAGCGCTGCCCGACAGGGTATGCAGCATGGGGTCGAGGAAGGGCAGCACTTCGCCGTCGACCATCACGGCATGGGGCAGGGCGATGGAACCGCTGAGCAGGCCGTTGAGGCGCTCGGCCAGGTAGCTCTTGCCGCTGCCGGCGGGGCCGTGGAAGAACAGGGCGCGCCCGGAATTCATGGCCGCGCCCAGCTGGTCGAGCACGGCCGAGCTGGCGACCACGTGGCGGAATTCGCGCAGCACGTCGTCGCGCGTCACCTGCATGTGCGCCACGCTTTGTGCCAGCACCTGGTTGCTGTAGTCGGCCAGGGTGACGGGGGCGGGGCCGCTGTAGGCATTGCGGCGCAGGTATTCGGCGGCGCGCAGGCGTCCCTGGTCGCCCAGCTGGTAATACAGGTCGGCGTCGGTGCCGCTGCTGCCGTTGCGGCGCGCTTCACACAGTTTTTCCGCACGCATGAAGGCGAGCAGCGGTTCGAGCACGCCGGCGCCCAGCTTGACGTGGGTCGACAGTGCGGGCAGGCCGATCTGGCCGCGCAGGAAGAGGATCTTCACCAGCAGCTCGACGAGGAACAGGAAGGGCAGTCCCGTTTCTTCGACCGTGCGCGGCGCGCGCTTGGCCGCCGGTTCGACGCCGCCGCCGTCGCTGCGTTCTGGATAGGTATCAGGCATGATGGGTGCTCCTCTTGCTCGGATGGCCGGGAATCAGAAGATGAAGGGCAGCAGGCGGTACTTCACCTGGCGCATGTAGACGCGGTAGCGCACGTCGGTGGACAGGAAGCGCTCCTCGCGCAGCAGGCGCGCCACCAGCATGGAGATCGTCGCGACGTAGGCCACGGTATTGGCGGGCGAGGTATTGGCCAGCAGGTAGCCGCTCAGCGAGATCAGGTAGCTGGCGTACAGGGGATGGCGCACCATGCGGTAGACGCCGCCCGTCTTGATGTCGCGCTGCGCCGCCACCAGGCCGAAGCTGCGGTTCAGCGACAGCAGGCCGGCGATCTGCAGCAGGCTGCCGACGGCCAGCAGGTAGCGCGCGCCGGGCCAGATGGCCATGTCGGACGGGGCGAAGAAGAACGGGGCGAAGGTGGCGCCGATGGCCAGCAGCCAGTCGCCCGCATCGGTGGAGACGCTGACGGGGGCCGAGCGCACGATGAAGAACAGGGCCGCCAGGGTTTCGGCCGCGCAGAACAGCAGATAGCTCCAGTCGCCGCTGTGCAGGTAGCCCACCACGTGGGCGCTGGCAAAGACGGTCCACAGGCCGGCCATGGTGATGCTGGTGAGCAGGCTGGCGCGGCGGGAGTGGCAGAGGGTGGCGATGGTATCCATGGTCATGTCCTGTCGTGGTGGGTGGCTGGAGCGGCGCGTTTCAGCGCAAGCTCCACAGATGGGTGTAATGCAGGAAGACCTGCAGCAAGGTACCGCTGGCAATGGCAAAGGCGTAGGCCAGCTTGCCGGTGGCCGGCGGCGGCTCGGCGATGGTGGCGGCGCCACCGGCCAGGCTGTGCAGCAGGGCGCCCAGTATCATGTGATAGGTGTTCTTCAGCACCTGACGCAGGCGCTGCCCGGCCAGCGCGGCGGCCAGGGCCAGCACGCCGCCGGCCAGGAAGGTCAGCAGGGCCGCTTCCAGCACGGCGTCCGGCCCCAGGAAGGCGCCGCACATGGCCATCAGCTTGACGTCGCCGGCTCCCAGGCTGCGCAGCAGGTACATGGGCAGCAGCAGGGCCAGTCCGGCGCTGGCGCCGGCCAGCGCCTGCGGCAGGCCCAGGCCGCCGAACGGGGTGTCGAACAGGCCGGCGCCGGACGGCACGAAGCTGTTCAGGGCCAGCCCGATCAAGGTCCCCCACAGCACCAGCTGGTTGGGGATGCGGCGCGTGCGCAGGTCGTGCCACAGCGCGGCGGCCAGCAGGGCTGCCAGCATGGCCAGGCACAGCAGCATGGACAGGGGAGCCTTCATGATGCCACTCCTCCCTTGCTCATGCAGGGCACGGGCGCCAAGGCAGCAACGGGAGCCGCCGCCTCGCGGCCCAGCATGCGCCCCACGAGGCGCCACACCAGCACCGCGCCGGCCGCGCCCACATAGCCGTCCACGGCGTAGTGCCAGCCCAGGTGAATGGAGCCGAGCATGATCAGCACGGCGAAGATGGACAGGGCGGTCCCGGCGGCACGGCTGACTCTCCAGCCCATCATGGCCATCAGCACGGCCGTGGCCACATGCATGCTGGGCATGGCGGAAATGCCCAGTTCGCCGTTCACGCCCTTGCTTTGGTAGCCTTGCCACAGCATGTCCTGCACCTGCAGGGCCCAGACGGGGATGTGCTGGTTGGCTTCATGCAGGTAGGCCATCAGCGGCGCATACGGGTCGCTGGCGTGCAGATGGCCGTAGTAGCAGGGGCCGACCGAGGCGAACAGCACGGCCAGGACGCTGCCCAGCGCGATCCACGTCAGTGCAAAGCTGAGCAGGAACTGCATGCGCAGCAGGGGGCGGCGCGTGTCGAGGATGAGCCAGTACAGGATGGCGTAGAACAGGAAAAACCAGAAGTGGTAGGAAAAGTTCAGCAGGGCCGTCACCAGCGGATGGCCCAGCAGCGGCTGCAGCCTTTCCCACGGTGCCATGCCGCCATGCAGGGCCATGTCCCAGGACGACAGGGTGGCATCCCAGGTATAGGGGTGCAGGCGCGGGATGGCGGCCTTGAAGACGGTAAAGCTGGAGGCGAAGATGGGGATCAGCAGCATGGCCGGCAGCGCGTGCAGCAGGCGTTCGTTGCTCAGGTAGCGGCGCAGGTCGAGGTACAGGTAGTGGCACAGGCGGTGCGGGCGTTTCATCACCATGACATGGATGGTGTAGCCGCACAGGATGAAGACGGGACCCGTGAGGATGGCCACGAGAAAGCCGGCCAGCACGTTGAGGATGTCCGAAGGGCTGGGCAGGCTGCCGGCCAGCAGGGTGGCTGCGGCGGCGTACAGCAGCACGATCAGCAGCAGGACGCGGTGGGTGCGCAGCGAGGCGCGCAGGGTGTTCATGACAGGGCAAGGACCACTTGGTCCTTGACGTAGACAAACAGCTGCTTGACCTGGTCGCCGAGCAGGGTGATCGTGAGCACCAGCACTGCCGCTATCAGGCCCGCCAGCAGCGCGTATTCGATCGCTGTGACGGCCGATTCGTCGGATAAACGGGCGAAGAAAGATTTCACGATGGGCCTCGCTCTGCATCTTCAAGGTGGACGTGCCGGGAAATGCGGTAAAACGTTGTCCGGGCCGGCGCAGGGCCGGTCCGGACGGCGCTGCATCAATTTGCGGCGGTGAGTTTGGTGCCGATGGTGCTGAAGGTCTTTTTCAGCTGGGTACCGACGATGGTGACGGCTGCGATGATCACGACGGCAATCAGGGCAGCGATCAGGCCGTACTCGATTGCAGTAACGCCATCTTCTTCACGGATAAAGTTTTTGATGAGTTTCATGACAACTCCTAGCGGTGGTTAAGGTACAGCGGTGGGTAAAACGACATGACAATCTTGCTTGCTGCTGCTTCGGGCCGGCTGCCTCATGGGCTTTCCCCCAGAGCCAGCAAGCCGATGATGCACACCACGGCCATGAGCGCCGCCACCAGTGCATAGCGGTAGAACGCGGCTTTCTCCTTGCCCTGCAGATAGGTGATCAGGGCCGTCGGAAGAATCTTGTCAAAGCGCATGCTGTGCTCCGTGTCGTGGTGGGCCGCGGCGGTAATCTGCACTCCGGTAACACCACTATAGAAGTCGGCAGCTTGATCTACATCAGAAGAACATCCTTTTGTTGCAAGGAGGAACTGCTTGTTTTTTTCGTGACAATTGTCATGGTTGAGCTCGACGCACGGGGGCGGCGGCCAT
>NZ_RFSK01000076.1 GCF_009923995.1 Janthinobacterium sp.
TGCCACCGCCGCCGCAAGCGGCCAGCATGGCGGCCAAGGGCAATGCGACGCATGCCTGCGTCCAGCCTGAGTTGAGTTTTTTGCTACCTGACTTCATGAATGCATCTCCTGATATAAGCGCCGCTCTGAGGTGGCAACGCTGTATAAATAAGCCGCTCACGCGGTTCCGCTGGAACCGGTGGCCGGCGGTGTCCCGGCTTGCGCCGGACTACTTCAGAAACGGGCGATGAAGCCGAAACCGACGGCGCGCGGCGAATTGCCTGGCGCGAGGAAGGCATCGTCCTGGCCCGAATTATTGCTGTGCAGCGGCGACTGGCCCAGGTTGACGTTTTGCTGCGACTTGTTGTTGATGCGCGTGAAGTACACGTAGGGCATGAACTGCTCGTCGATCTTGTAGGTCGCGCCCAGGGAAATCTGCGTCGCGCCGAAATCGTCCGGCTTGGCGAAGGTGGTGTTGTCCAGCTTGCCCAGCTTGCCGGCGGCCAGCATCACGGTCACGTCGTAGCCCACTTCCTGGCTCAGCGACGCCATCACGGAGCGCTGTTTCATGCTGCCCGTGGTCAGCGAGGTGTAGATGTTGCCCGGGGTGGGCAGCGACTGCACCGCATAGCCATAGCTGCCCGACTCGAAACCGAGGCCGACCGAGGTCTTGGTGGGGAATTTGTACGTCGCCAGCACTTTGTAGAACGAGGTGTTCACGCCGCTGACGGTGGTGTTGCGCATGCCGAAGCCCTTCGACAGGTTTTCCACGTCCACGCCCGTGTTCTGCTGGCGGTCGTAGCCGGCGCCGATGGAAAACGCGCCGATGCTGTACTTGGCCGCCAGCGAGTAGCGCGCGCGGTCGTCGCCCGAAGTGCGCTGCTCGTCAAAGCCGTAGGAAGCGCCGGCCTGGAAGCCGCGCCATTCCGGCGACAGGTAATGCGCCGAGTTCTTGTAGCGCGCTTCGCCGCGGCCGAACAGGCTGTCGGCGTTGCCGCTCAACTGGGCCGAGGTGTTGTTCCACACGTCGACGCCCTGCACCGTCAGACCCAGGTTGCCGCCCAGCGCGCCGCCCGAGCCCACCAGGCTGCGGTAGACGGAATCGTTATTGCCGACGATGAAGCGGCCGAAGCGCTTGCTCTCGATACCGACAAAGGTATTGCGCGATTCGATGGTGGCCGACTTGCCCTGGCCATTCACGCCGCCTTCGTCGAAGTTGTTCAGGCTGCCCTCGATCTGCCAGATGCCGCGGAAGTCGTCGCGCAGGCCGATCGAACCAGCAAAGCCGATGCGCGAATTGCCGTCCGAAATGCGGCCACGGCTGGCGTACGGCGTGGCGCCGCCGACGGCTTTCACCGATTCGATCTCGCCGTTCAGGAAACCGTAGATGCGGGTCTCGACGTGGCGGTTTTCCAGAATGCCTTCGGCCAGCGCGCCGCCCGACAGGGCGGCCAGGATCGCCGCCGCCAGGACCCGGCGGGTGCAACGGTTGTTCTGTGGTGTCATGTGCTTCTCCTCTTCTCGCGCCTTCATTGGCGCATATGTATAAACATCAAAAAAACGGCTCCCCGCCGCACCGCGCGGTGCAGGAAAACGGCGGGAAAAATTCAGGGATGGTCGTCAGGTGCTGAAGGCAGGCTTGGCCAGCGGCACGCCGGGCGCCATCTTTTCGCGTATCAGCAGGCAGACGACGGCGGCGGCCACCAGGTCGAACACGGCCAGCAGCATGAACAGGGGGCTGTAGCCGACGAGGGTCACCAGCACGCCGAACACCAGGGTAAAGATGGTCGCGCCCAGGTAGCCGGACATGCCGGCCAGGCCCGTGGCCGTGGCCACTTCATTCTTGCCGAAGACATCGGAAGTGATCGAATACAGCGCGCCCGACAGCGTCTGGTGGGCAAAGCCGCCCACGCACAGCAGGGCGATGGCCGCGTACGGGCTGGCCACGAGGCCGATGCAGGCCGGGCCGATCATGCACACGGCACCGACGACGACGACCAGCTTGCGCGAGGTGAACAGCGACACCTTCCAGTACTTGTGGAACCACGGGCTCAGGTAGCCGCCCAGCACGCAGCCGATGTCGGCGGCGAGGAAGGGCAGCCAGGCGAACATGGCGATTTCCTTGATGTTCATGTGGCGCTCGGTGGCCATGTACAGGGGAATCCAGGCATTGAAGGTTTGCCAGGCCGGTTCGGACAGGAAGCGCGGGATGGCGATGGCCCAGAAATTGCGGCTGCGGACGATCTGGTGCCAGCGCGCCTTGGGCGCCTTGTCGCTGTGGTGCGTCGCTTCCTGGCCTTCCAGGATGAAGTCGCGCTCCTTGTCCGACAGCAGTTTCTGGTCGCGCGGATGCTTGTAGAAAGCCAGCCACAGGCCCGTCCAGACGATGCCGATGGCGCCGACGATGACGAAGGACATCTGCCAGCTGCCGTGCAGGATGGTCCACACCACCAGCGGCGGCGCGCACAGGGCGCCGATCGAGGAGCCGATGTTGAACCAGCCGATGGCGATCGAACGCTCCTTGGCGGGGAACCACTCGGTGGTCGCTTTCACGCCGGCGGGAATGCCGGCCGCCTCGGTCAGGCCCAGCATGCCGCGGAACAGCGCCATGCTTTGCCACCCCGTCGCCATGGCCGCGCAGGCGCACGCCACGGACCAGGCCAGGGCGAAGACGGCAAAGCCGATCTTGGTGCCGATGGCATCGATGACGTAGCCGGCGATGGGCTGCATCAGCGCGTAGCACACCTGCCACGCCACCACGATGTACGAGTACTGCTGCGTGGTGATATTGAGCTCGCTCATCATCGTGGGCGCTGCCACCGACAAGGTATTGCGCGCCAGGTAATTCACGATCAGTCCAGCCGTCACCAGGCCGACCATCCACCAGCGCATGCCGCGTATTTTAGTCATGTTGTCTCCCTCTATCCATCCAAGGCGGCGCAACTGCGCCGCCACTTTTTGGGCCGTTCAGCCTTCCTGGGGAAGTGCCTTCGGCCTCGGTTCTTATGGGTGCTGCGGTAGTACTGTGTTGCGGTCCGGCTGTCCTACACGGCCTGCAAGGCGCCGCGCATGCCGTGCGAGGCGATGTCCTGCAAGGCCGTGGCCACGGCGTGCGCCAGGCCTGGCACCGCGTTCAAGTCGCGGCCCCACATTCTTTCCTGCCCCAGCCAGCCCTGCGCCAGCTGCGGCACGCTCAGGCGGCCGGCATCGACATCGGCCCAGGCCTGGCTGAACCACGCCAGGGTGGCGGGATCGTCGGCCAGGGCGATGACGTCGCCGCGGTACAAACGCATGGTGGCGGCCAGCGCCAGCACCAGGCGTTGCGGCAGGCGGCCATGCAGTTCCACGTAGCGCAGCAGCTGCGGCGCGATGCGCGCGGCGAACTTGCTCCAGCTATTCAGGGCGATGGACGCCAGGCGGTGCTGGATATAAGGGTTGCGGAAGCGCAGCAGCACGTCGCGCGCGAACTGCTGCAATGCGTCCTGCGGCAGTGGCAGCGCGGGAATGATTTCCTGCGCCAGGGTGTCGGCCAGGTAGCCGCCCACCTGCGGGTCGTTGACCGCCGCGCCCACCGTCTCGAGTCCGGCCAGCAAGGCGACCGGCACGAGCGCCGTATGGCCGCCGTTGAGGATGCCCACCTTGCGCTTCTTGTAGGGGGTAATGTCGTCGACCAGCGCGATATTCAGGTCCGCGCCCGCCAGTTTCAGTTCATCGGCCAGCGCTGCCGGGCCTTCGATGACGAACAGATAATAGTATTCGGCGGCCACGAGGAACTGGTCGCGGTAGCCGAGTTGCGCCTCGATGGCGGCGGCATCTTCCTGCGGATAGCCGGTGACGATGCGGTCGACCAGGGTCGAGCAAAAGACGCAGGCATTGCCGATCCAGTCGGCAAAACCCGCCTCGAGCTGCCACAGGCGGGCGAAGTGCAGCACGGCCGCCTTCAGGGCCGGGCCATTCTGTTCGATCAGCTCGCACGGCAGCAGCACGACGCCTTTCGTGCGGTCGCCCTCGAAATACGCGTAGCGGTCGAACAGCAGGCGCGCCAGCTTGGCGGGGAAGCTCGACGGCGGCGCGTCGTCGAAGGCATCGCTGTCGTTGGTGACGATGCCCGCTTCCGTGGTGTTCGAGACGATGAAGCGCAGCTCCGGCAGGCTGGCCAGCGCCAGGTAGTCGCCATACATGGTGGCCGGATCGATTTCGCGCTGCACGCAGGTGATGGTGCGGCAGGTGCTGACGGCCTGGCCGTCTTCGTCGAGGCCACGCACGACGGTGGTAAACAGGCCGTCCTGCACGTCGAGCAGGGGCGTAGCGCTGCCGCCGCGCGGACGCACCACCACCACGCCCGCGTTCAGGCCCGTGCGTTCGTTGAGCAGGTCGACCTGCCAGTCAAAAAAGCCGCGCATGAAATTGCCCTGGCCGAATTGCAGGATCTTGATCGGCAGGTCGAACGGCGCGCTGCGGCGCAATGCTTGCATGGGAATGTCGTTCACAGTGAAATGTCGCGTTTCCAGAAGATGAAGTCATATTGCTGCAGGCGGTCCGCCTTGGCCTGGTACTGGCCGCCGGCGGTGGCCACCACCATGTCGAACAGGCCGTTGGCCACTTCCGGCAGGGGCGTGCCGTCGATCACGGGGCCGCAGTCGTAGTCGATCAGGTCCGACAGCTTTTTCGCCACCCGCGTGTTGCTGGAGATTTTCAGCACCGGCACGATGGGGTTGCCCGTCGGCGTGCCCAGGCCCGTGGAAAACAGCACCACGTTGGCGCCGGAAGCCACGATGCCCGTCACCGACTCGACGTCACCGCCCGGGGTGCACAGCAGCGACAGGCCCGGTTTCGGGCTCTGCTCGCCGTAATCGAGCACGGAAACGATGGGCGAAGTGCCGCCCTTCTTCGCCGCGCCGGCCGATTTCATGGCGTCCGTGATCAGGCCGTCGCGGATGTTGCCAGGGCTGGGATTGTCGGCGAAATGCGTGCCCACGGCTTCGGCGCGCGCTTCGAAATCGCGCATCAGGCCCAGGAAGCGGCGCTTGTCGTCGTCGTTTTCGCAGCGTTCGATCAGGTTCGCCTCGACGCCGCACAGTTCCGGGAATTCGGCCAAGATGGACGAGCCGCCCACGGCCACCACCATGTCCGACACCAGGCCCATGGCCGGATTGGCGGAGATGCCGGAAAAGCCGTCCGAGCCGCCGCACTTGACGCCGATTTTCAGGTGCGACAGGGGCACCGGCTGCCGCCGCACCTTGTTCGCTTCCTTCAGCTGCGCCAGGGTATCCGTCAGCACGGCCTTCATCATGGCCTCTTCACTGTCCCATTTCTGCTGTTCATAGATCAGGCAAGGCTTGTCGAAGTGCGGATTCTGTTTCGCCAGCGCGTCCTGGAACATGGCGATCTGCGCATTCTGGCAGCCGAGGCTGAAGACGGTGATGCCGGCCACGTTCGGGTGGTCGGCGTAGGCGGAGAGGATCTTGCACAGCGAGCGCGCATCGGCGCGCGTGCCGCCGCAGCCGCCGTTGTGCGTGATGATGCGCACGCCGTCCAGGTTCGGGAACGGGCGCACGACGGGCTTCGGCGCTTCCATGTCCTCGCCCAGCAGGGAAAGGGTGAACGACGCCAGGTCGTTGCGCGTGTAGCCCAGCGGCGCCTCGAGCGCGTTGCGCAGGTGCTCGACGTTGCGGTTTTCGCAGAAGACGAGGGGGAAGATCAGCCAGTAATTGGCCGTGCCAACCCTGCCGTCGGCGCGCATCACGCCAGGGAAGGTGGCGCCATCGAGGCGCGCCACGTCGGGCGGCGTCCAGCTGTACGGCGCTTGCGGCTCGAGTTCCACTTCGGCCGCGTAATGGTGCAGGTTTTCCGTGGTGACGGCTTCGCCGCGGCGGATGGCCACCGTGGCCTTGCCGACGGGGACGCCGTACAGACGCAGGATGTCGCCGGCCGCGAAGGCGCGGCGCGCCAGCTTGTGCTTGGTCTTCACGGCACTGCTGATGAGGATGGACTCACCCTCCCAGTTCACCACCTCGCCGGCGGCCAGATCGGACAAGGCGACCAGCATGTCGTCTTCTGGATGGATACACAACACTTTTTGCATGACTAATTCCTGGCGGCGGCTAAGGGCTTACAGCTGAAAATACTTCTGCGCGTTTTCGTAGCAGATGCCGCGCACGATGGTGGCCAGCGCCTCGAAATCGTTCGGGTACTCCCCGCCGTGCACCCATTCGCCAATCTGGCGGCACACCAGGCGGCGGAAGTAGTCGTGGCGCGGGTAGGAGGCGAAGCTGCGCGAATCGGTCACCATGCCGACGAAGACGCCCAGCACGCTGTGGTTGCCGAAGCCCACCAGCTGCTGCAGGTTGCCTTCCTTGTGGTCGTTGAACCACCAGGCCGGGCCGAATTGCAGCTTGCCGGCCACCGTGCCGTCCTGGAAGTTGCCGACCATGGTAGACAGCACTTCGTTCATGTTCGGGTTCAGGCAGAACAGCATGGTCTTCGGCAGGCGGTCGTCCAGGTCCAGCGCGTTGAGCAGTGAGGCCAGGCCGGCGCTGCAGCTCATGTCCGAGATCGAGTCGTAGCCCGTGTCAGGACCCAGCAAGCCGCGCATGCGGTCGTTGTTGTTGCGCTGCGCGCCGATGTGCAGGCACATGGTCCAGCCGTAGTTCGCATACACGCGGCCGATCGCTTCGAGCAGGCCGCGCAGGTACAGGCCGTTTTCCACGTCGCTCAGCAGGGTGCCTTGCAGGCGCTTGGCGAACAGCGCTTCGAGTTCCTCGGCGCTGGCCGCCTGCACGGGCAGGGTCACGTCGACGGCGTGGTCGGAGATGCGCGCACCGCGCGAATGGAAGAATTCCACGCGCACGGCCAGCGCGGCGATCAGCGAGGCAAACGAGGTGACGGGAACATCGGCCACGGCGCTCAGGCGCTGCAGGTATTCGGGGAAGCGCGGCTGGTTGATGCGCATGGCCTTGTCCGGACGGTAGGCCGGCAGCACGCGCGTCTTCAGGCCGGAGGCGGCGATTTCCGCGTGCTGCAGCAGGTCGTCGGCAGGATCGTCGGTGGTGCAGGCGATTTCCACGCCCGCCTGTTCCAGCAGCGACCAGGTGTCCATGGTGGCCAGCATGGCGTTGGCCTGTTCCCAGATGGCGTCCGCATTCGCTTCGTTGATCAGCAGGTCGATATTGAAGATGCGGCGCAGTTCCAGGTGGCTCCAGTGGTGGATCGGATTGCCGATGGCCAGTGGCAGCACCTTGCAGAAGGCGCGGAATTTTTCCTGGTCCGAGCGTTCGCCCGTGATGAATTCCTCGGCCACGCCGGCCGTGCGCATCAAGCGCCATTTGTAGTGGTCGCCCGCCAGCCACAGCTCGGCGATGTTGCGGAAGGTCTTGCGGCTGGCGATCTCGCCCTGCTGCAAATGCGAATGGTAATCGATGATCGGCAGGTCGGCCGCCACTTCATGGTACAGCTTGCGGGCCGTCTCGGTGGTGAGAAGAAAATCCTGATTCATGAACTCGGTCATCGTAGCCATCTCCTTGCTGCGCGCGACTGGCATCGCACTGTGTTTTTGTGGTGGCACCAAACTGGCGCACTCTGATATATCAGAATATTAAATGTAATATATCAGTAAAAGCAAGCGCAAAAAGCAAGTGGGGGTGGTCGATGGGCGTGGAAACAACAGACCGCGCAAAGGGGACGCCTTCTTCCCTGCATCGCCGCTGACCTGAAGAAGGAGGCCAGCGTCGCGCAAGCTGACGCCGCTGAATCTGTCAGGCCGGGCGAAGTACAGTGGAAAATCCTTGGAGAACTTGCACAGCAATCGCAGACGGAAAATGGCTACGATGCGCCTGCCGGCTCCCCCTGCGACAGGGAACCGGGCGGCGCACGGGACACCTTGGAAGTTGACGATACGGAGCAACGATAACGACCTCGCACAGCCGTGCGCCCGCCACATTGCCATCAGCACGCCTGCCCGCGCATCCACTGATACGCGCCGTTTTACCTCTTGTGCAGACCTTATCCGCCATTACTCGCGTAACAGCTGGCAGAGCCGCAATTTTTCGGAATCGGGCAAAGTGTCGGCAGGAATGCTCGGCGACGGCTGAACGAAGCGATAGCATATCGCGTGCCGGCCCGGCACTTTCCGTGCCAGGCGCGCCGCCGTGATGCCGTTAGCCGCGATAGTCGCCAGATCGGGCAAACGAGAAAGCAATGCGAGCAGGTGCTTGTCATTGCAGTGACGCAGCTTATCCTGTGATGTGCTTCTACAAGCACATCCCACCATCCACGATGCCGCGCCCACACGGCATGGCGGCGCTCGGCAGGACCTCCGCACCCGCCGATTCCAACGCCAACCGGCCGAAGCGCTTGATATCTTGGCCAATGTGACACCGGCGCAATAGACGCGGAGTTTTTCCATCAAGCGTACGGCTCGCGCGGCATGGACTGGCTCGCCTGCAGTAAAACTCTTTTATTTAATCACTGGCTGATCAAATTATCCTACCGGGTTTGCTTCAGCACTTCCTGCACGCTCACGGCACGCGTCTTGTCGCTTAATAGCTCCGGGTTCTGCACGCAGACTATGGGAGCCTGCTTGCCTGGAATGACATAATCGGCAATCTCACGAGGACCGCTGGGTACGATAATGGGAATATAAGTGGCGCCCACCGTGCGCATAAATCGGCTTACGTCGCTGTCCTCACGGCGCACTACTTTTTCATCGATCAGAATGCGCTCGCCGACATAGCGCATTTCCACGAAGTAATTTTCATGCATGCTGGAGCACAATTGTGCCGCCCTGGTTTTCCAGCCATTTTCCACCCACGCCAAATCCGTTTTACGGCTACCGAAAACAGCCAGATACCAGGATTTTTCCGCCAACGGAATTTCCTGATAACCGGTATCGCCGGCAAATGGACCAAAAGGTATTGCGGCAAGCGCGTCCGCCGCACAGGCCCCCTGGACTGCGCCGCCCATCAATGCCAAGAAAAGAACGGTGATATTGAGTTTCATCCTGAATTCCTTAAGCGGATTGTTTCGAACTGGCCAGATACCAACGGCGCAATTGATTCAACATGGGGTACAAGGCTTCCGAGTCAAAGTTATTCCATACTGTACGAGGATGATTTACCGCCAACAGCACTGTTCCCGTCCGGCCATCAGTCACGCGTACCCCCACCATCATTCTGGCGTCGCCAACGAAGCGATAAACGGCTTCAACCAGCAAAACAGGCGCCACTGTATTCGAAAAACGCTGAATTGCGGTGCCGTCCAGCTTATCGCCGTCAAGCACGACATGGCGATCTGCGGCAAATTTCCTGAACTCCGCCGGGTTAAACACATCCGTGGCATTCAACTGGGCCAGTGCCGTCCGCATCGTGAATTCGAAAATGGAAGCGCGATTATTGGAATTAGCAACCAGCAGCACGACCGGAAAGATCTTGGGATTCACCTGGGTGTTGTAAGCGAGCACGCCACCCGGATCCACCTGGGTCGAAGTTGGATACGCCAAAGATTTTTCATCCAGCTGCAACGGTACATATTGATGAGCACATCCTGACAGCATTGCGCAAGCAAGTAATGAACATAAGCACCAATGGCGCATTTGGCATCCTTTATGAATTGAGTTAACTGCCAAAGAATATCATTAGTATCTACATGGCAACAACATTCAGCACATCTAATTGCCGCGCCAGAGAAACACTTCCGCTCATGAGTGCCGACATCAGTAGCCACGTAGCACCTGCCACCGCCGTAATTTTTCAGCGTAAGGCAAGGTATAAGCCGGGCTGCTCGACGGCAATTCCACGATCCGATAATGCGCGGCGCCCCCATCGAGTATCTTCCTGCCCACCTTGGCGGCCGTGCCGCCGTTGAAGGCGATGACACGGATGCCTGGGAAGCGCACCAGCAGGCCGGACAGGTCGTTGTCGTCGCGGTTGCGGATATTGCTGTCGAGACTGCCAGTGCGGTGCGCCTGCGCCACCACGTCCCACAAGCCCACGCCGTGCGCCAGCACGGTGGCCAGGCGCTGCTCGTAGGGCAGGCTCGTCAGGTCCACGTCCAGCACCTCGCCCAGCAGCATCCAGAACCTGTTTTGCGGATGGGCGTAGTACTGGCTGTGTGCCAGCGATTTTTCGCCGGGCAAGCTGCCCAGTATCAGCAGGCGCGTGCCGGTGTCGATCACGGGATCGAAGCAGCGCTTGCGCGCATCGTCCAGCGGCGCTGGCGCGGAAATGGAAGAGCTCAAGGCGGAGGTCCCGGCAAGATCAAAGGGAAGCATTTTACCTGCTGCCCGACAGCAAGCCAGGGGCAACACGCCGGTGTAGAATTACCGGATAACCATTCCTACAAGAGACGGCCCCATGCGTACCATCGACACCCTGCTGGCCCGGTATGGCGAGAGCCATCGCAACCACGTCAATGAATGGGTGCACATCGTCTGCGTGCCCCTCATCGTTTTCAGCCTGCTGGGCCTGCTGTGGAGCGTGCACGCCAGCGTGGCGCTGCTCGGCAGTATTGTTGCCCTATACTATTATTACAAGCTGTCGCGTCCGTTTGCAGCGGGCATGCTGGGGATGCTGGCCGTCATGCTCGCCATATTGCTGGCCATGCCGGCGATGACCATCCTGCCCGTGTCGCTGGCGCTGTTCGTGCTGGCCTGGATAGGCCAGTTCATCGGCCACCAGATCGAAGGCCGGAAACCGTCGTTCCTCGAGGATCTGCGCTTCTTGCTGATCGGTCCGCTGTTCGTGCTGGGTTTCCTGTACCGCCGCCTGCGGCTCGCCTATTGAGCAGCAGACGGCCATCAGTGCCCGTAACAGATTTTTACTATTCGCAACTAGTTATCTTAGGCAAGTGTCCTTATGATAAGTCATGACTTTTTTTCATTGCCGGTCGACGCAATCGGCATACCAACTTTTGTCCAAGGGAGTTCCATATGAAAGCACCAATTATTGCAGTGGCCTTGCTTGCCACCCTGGCCGGCTGTGCCGTTCAACCGAACTCGGCGAATGTTTACAATGCACGCCAGGCACAAAATGAGCAATCCGTCCGCATGGGCACGGTTGAATCCGTCCGCGAAGTGACCATCGACAAGGGCGAAACGGGCACCGGCGTGCTCGCCGGCGCGGCCCTGGGCGGCGTGGCCGGTTCGGCCGTGGGCGGCGGCAAGGGCGCCATCGCGGCCAGCATCCTCGGTGCCGTCGCTGGCGGCATGGCCGGCCAGAGCATCGAAGCGAATGCCGCCAACAAGCGCGGCCTGGAAATCACCGTGCGCCTGGACAATGGCGACATGCGCGCCATCGTGCAAGATGCAGACGAGCTGTTCCGCCCGGGCGAACGCGTGCGCCTGCTGTCGGACGGCCGCAAGACCCGCGTCACCCACTGATCCACTGGCCAGCTTGCCGGCGCATGCGCCTTAGCCGAAGGCGCCGGCAGCCATCAGCCAGGCCGAGGGCGACATGCCCTCGTGCAGCCAGATGGCAAGCAAGGTGGCGACGATGACGTAGACAAGCACGCTCCAGACTTTGATGTGCAGCGAGGCTGGCATGATGCGCTCCTTTGCTGATGCAATTAAGAAAATATTTACTGAATAATAATATAAATATTTTCATTAATTCAACATTTCTTCTGCGGCACTGCGCTGGCTCAAGGTCCGTCTGCATCCTGCCCGCGCATTTCACCGGGTCGCGCCCGTTTCTTCCCGCGCCCCCATAAGCAAGCCCGACCGGGACTCGCTATCCCCGCGCGATGTCCGTATACTTGCGCGATGTCCTCTCCTCTCCTCTTTATCATTGCCTGCCTGATCTGGGGCTCCACCTTCTGGGCCATCACCTTGCAGCTGGGCGATGTCGCCCCCGCCGTGTCCGTGGTCTACCGCTTCGGCCTCGCTTCCGCCACCCTGTTCGCCTGGTGCGCCCTGCGCGGCGACACCTTGCGCCTGCCCTGGCGCGCACAAAAATGGATGCTGCTGCAGGGCCTCGCGTCGTTTGCCCTCAGCTATGTGTGCACCTACAGCTCGGAGCAATACCTGGTATCCGCCCTCGTCAGCGTGCTGTTCGCGCTGATGGTGTTCTGGACGCCCTTGCTCAACCGCATCGCCTTCGGCACGCCCATCACCTGGAGCACCTGCTGCGCGGCCTTCGTCGCCATCTGCGGCATCGTGCTGCTGTTTTACCAGTCCATCGGCGCGGCGCTGAGCGATATCATGGGCGGCGGCAATGGCCACTTCCTGCTGGGATTCGTGCTGGCGCTGGTGGCCACCATCTCCAGCACCGCCGGCAACGCCCTCGTCATGAAGGTGCGCGAACAGTCCGGCAACGTGATGCTGACCATGGCCTGGACCATGCTGTGGGGCACGCTCATGGTGGCCATCTGGGCTGGCGCCACGGGCCAGCCCTGGCACTTGCCGGCGCGACCCAGTTACTGGATGGGCTTGGTGTACCTGGCCATCTTCGGCTCGGTGATCGCCTTCAGTGCGTATTTCACGCTAATTGCCCGCATCGGCACGCAAAAGACCGTGTACATCGGCGTCGTCACGCCCGTCATTTCCGTCCTGCTGTCGGTACAGTTCGAACATTACCGGCCCGCCCCCATCGAGTGGGTCGGCATGGCCTTGTGCCTGTCCAGCGTGGCCTGGGCCTTGACCACGGGCGCGCGCAAGACGGCCGCCGCCGCTTCCCTTTCCACCTCTCCATCCGCAAAGGCAACATGAATACTTCCGCATCCCCTCTCGCCATCCGTCCCGCAACCGCATCCGACGTGGCTGCCATCTTCGGCATGATCCATGAACTGGCCGTGTTTGAAAAACTCGAACACATGATGATCGCCAGGGAATCCATGCTGCACGACAGCCTGTTCGGCCCGCACCCCGCCTGCGAAGCGCTGGTGGGAGAGGAGGACGGCAAGGTCGTCACCTTCGCCCTGTTCTTCCACAATTTCTCCACCTTCCTGTGCCGCAAGGGACTTTACCTGGAAGACCTGTATGTGCAACAGGCGGTGCGCGGCAAGGGGTATGGCAAGCAGATGCTGGTGGCGCTGGCGCAGCTGGCCGTCGAGCGCGATTGCGGCCGCTTCGAATGGTCGGTGCTGGACTGGAATGAAAACGCGATCAATTTCTACAAGGGCATGGGCGCGGACGTGATGCCGGACTGGCGCATCTGCCGCGTCGCTGGCGATGCCTTGACGCAATTGTCGGCGGGGACGCCAAAGTCGGCCTGATTGGAAAGGGAACGGTAACGAGCGAATGCGGTTTGTGACCGGGAAGCGTAACTGCACATGAGTTACTGTGAGCATCGCCGGCCGCAAGGCGCGCCGTGCAGCAAGTTCCCAAAAAAAATCCCCGCGGGCTAGCGGCACCGCGGGGTGAACCCATTGTCAAGTGGGAGGGGGAGAATGCAATCAACGGTTATCAATATAAACGCTACGACTGGTCACCGCCCGGACCTTTACATTTGCTTACCGGGCCTTACATTTCCCTTAAACCTGCTAACAATGGCCATCATGGGGGCCAGTTTATTTCCGTGGCTCAATCAATGTGCCATGCAAGCCGATATGTTGTTGCGCAACACCACCACTGCCCTGCGATTTTCTATAGATTTGGTACACTGTCAGGCAGGCGATGCAGCCAGCAACCACGGCAAAAATGACCATGCGACGCTCCTTGAGTATGCTTGAAGGTATCGGGCCTGCGGCAAATCATGGGTAGTGCACGCAGAGAAGATTCAGTGTGGCATCTTCGGCCGGTGGGGCATTGCGGAATATCAAACACGCGCCGTTGGCGGCACAATCGCGTTTGATGCGACGCAAAATGGCGGCATTCCGCTCACACAAAATGAACGAATCGCTACGCACTGGAGTCACATCATGAATGTCTCTGCCAAACCGCTCGTCATGAAAATCTACCGCGCCTATCTGCGTTCCCGCCTGGAACGCTACACGCGCGACTTGCAAGCCATCGCGGAACAGCGCGAGAACGACTTCCAGGCCGAACGCATCCTGCACCAGGCCGTCGTTTCCGTGCGCTCGAAACTGCACTCGCTGTAGCCGTGATGCCGTCAGTGCTGCCGGCCGGCCACGGCCCAGCGCTCCACCAGCTCGAACAAGCCTTGCGTCAGCAGGGCCAGCACGGCTGCGGGGATCGCGCCGGCCAGCAGCATGGCATTGTCATTCAGCGCCAGGCCGATGGTGATGCGTTCGCCGTAGCCGCCCGCGCCGATGAAGGCGGCGATGGTGGCCGTGCCCACGCTCATCACGGCCGCCGTTTTGATGCCCGCCAGTATCACGGGCATGGCCAGCGGCAAGTCCACGTGCAACAGGCGGTCGCGCCGGCTCAAGCCCAGCGCCAGGGCCGCCATGCGCAGGCCGTCCGGCACCTGCAAGATGCCCGTGCACGTATTGCGCACGATGGGCAGCAAGGCATACACGAATAGGGCCACCAGGGCCGGCACGGTGCCGATCATGCCCAGCACGGGAATCAATATCGCCAGCAGGGCCAGTGACGGCACCGTCTGCAAGACGCCGACGAAGGCCAGCACCGTTTGCCGCAGCGGTGCCGAAAACGCCGCCAGCACGCCCAGCGGAATGCCGAGCGCGCACGCCAGCGCCACCGACAGCAGCACCAGCGTCAGATGCTGGCGCGTCAGGGTCCACAGATCGTCACCGATGATTTTAGCGAGCAGATTGCTGCGCACGGCGGCCGCAGGTGTATTTGTCTGCGTGCCGGAGGCCAGCCACTGCCGCGCCACGTCCGCAAAGCTCTTGCCGTCGATTTCCACGGCCGCATTCATGGCGATCATGTCGCTCTCGCTGATGCGCCCCTGCAGCGCCAGCAGCGCCTGCCAGGCGGCGGGAAAGCGCGGCGGCAGGTCGAGCCGGTACAGCAGCATGGCGTCGTAGCGGGGAAAATACTGCTGCGTGTCGGCCAGCACGCGCAAGCCATACTGGCGGATCTTCGCATCCGTCGAATAAATGTCGATCACGTCCACCTGGCGCTGCGCCAGCGCTTCATAGGCGATGCCGTGATCGAGCCCGCGCGGGCGCTGCGGCAAGCCATAGCGGGCGGCCAGGCCGGGCCAGCCGTCGACCCGGCCGATGAATTCATGCGACAGGCCGAATTTCAGGGCGGGATGCTCGGCCAGCTGCGCCAGGCTGGCGATGGATTTTTCATCGCTGCGCATGGCCAGCGCATAGGTATTGTTGAAGCCCAGCGGCACGGCCACGCCCAGGCCCAGCGGCGCCAGTTCGCGCCGCATCTGCGCCAGGTCGATGGGCTTGTCGTGCCTGAGGATTTCGCTGGCGATGGTGCCCTGGTATTCGGCATACACGTCGATGCTGCCCGCCTGCAGCGCGGCCAGCACGATGGCCGTGTTGCCCAGGCCTTGGCGGTGCTCCGCCTTGACGTGCGGCGCGGCGCTCTGCCGGAGGATTTCGCCGAGGATGTAGGATTCCGTAAAGCGTTTCGAGCCCACCTTCAAGGTGCCGCCATCCAGGGCGTGCGCGGGAGCGGCGGCGAAAACAAGCATCAACAGCAGGTAGACAAGACGCACGCGGCGCTCCGGACGGATGATCAATCCGGCAAGCTTACCACCGGCGCGCGCCAGACACCGCCATGCACCACGCCCGCGCACGGGTTCAGGCCCAGCGCATACGCCAGATCGGCCGGACGCGCGATGCGCCACAGAGCGAAATCGGCGCGCTTGCCGATGGCCAGGCTGCCCGTTTCCTGCTGCAGGCCCAGCGCGCGCGCCGCGTGGAGCGTGCAGCCGGCCAGCGCTTCCTGCGGCGTCAAACGCCACAAGGTACAGGCCATGTTCATCGCCAGCAGCAATGACGTCATGGGCGAGGTGCCCGGATTGCAATCGGTGGACACGGCCATCGGCACGCCGGCCGCGCGCAAGGCCGCAACAGGCGGCGGCTGCGTCTCGCGCAAAAAGTAATACGCGCCCGGCAGCAGCACGGCCACCGTGCCGTGGCGCGCCATGGCGGCGACGCCGTCTTGCGACAGGAATTCCAGGTGGTCGGCCGACAGGCCCCCATAGCGGGCGACCAGGGCCGCGCCGCCCAGGTCGGACAGCTGCTCCGCATGCAGTTTCACGGGCAGGCCCAGCGCCTGCGCCGCCGCGAATACCCGCTCGGTTTGCGCCGGCGTAAAGCCGA
This sequence comes from Janthinobacterium sp., assembly GCF_009923995.1. GTDB lineage: Bacteria > Pseudomonadota > Gammaproteobacteria > Burkholderiales > Burkholderiaceae_D > Janthinobacterium. The sequence goes on from NZ_RFSK01000076.1 coordinate 16,123, forward strand.
TGCGCTCGCAAAACGCGTCGACGGCGTCGACCAGGCCATCGCCGGCCAGCGCGGGCAGCATCCGCGCACACAGCAGGTCGACATAGGCGTCCGCCCGGCCCGCATACTCGGGCGGCAGCGCGTGCGCTCCCAGGAAAGTGGTACGCACGGAGACGGGCAGCTGCTGCCCTATCCGGCGCGCCACGCGCAGCATCTTCGCTTCGCTGTCCCCATCGAGACCGTAGCCGGACTTGATTTCCAGGGTGGTCACGCCCTCGGCCAGCAGCGCCAGCACGCGGGGCAGGCTTTGCCGCAGCAGTTCGTCGTCGCTGGCCGCGCGCGTGGCCCGCACGGTGGACATGATGCCGCCGCCGGCGCGGCTGATGTCTTCATAGCTGGCGCCATTCAGGCGCGCCTCGAATTCGTCGCTGCGGTTGCCCGCGTGGACGATGTGCGTATGGCAGTCGATCAGGCCGGGCGTCAGCCAGCAGCCCTGGCCGTCGTGCAGCACGGCGCCGCTGGCGGGCAGCTCGTCGCCGGGGCCGAACCAGGCGATGCGGCCATCCTTGACGGCGATGGCCGCGTCGAGCAGTTCGCCGTAGCCATGCTCCATGGTGGCCAGGTGGACGTTATGGATGACCATATCCCAGTCTTGCATCTGCTTTCCTTCACATGAATAAATCGACGCGCAATATGGCCGTGCGCTGCAGTGCGTCGAGCTGCCACTCCTGCGCATCGTCGGCGTCGAGCAGCAGCGCGTCATAGCGGGCCAGCGCGAACTGCTGGCCGTTCGCGCGCGCCAGCACGGCGCCGTCGCCGGCGACAAACAGCAGGGTCGCCGCACTGCGCCGCGCCAGCTTGCCCGGCGCCGTGATTTTCTCCAGCTGGTGGCGGCAGCGGTCGCGCCGCGTCATCACGTTGAAATCCGTCGTGATGCCCTTGACCTGTGCAAGCACGGCCGCCTCGCCGGGAAACCACAGCATGGGCTGCGCCGCAGTCAAGGCCACCGTGCGCGCGCCATCCAGCGTCAGCTGCACGCCGGGGCCATCGACCAGCATCAGGCTGCGGTCGATACCGGGAAAGCTGGAAAACGGCCCGTCGGCCGTGATGGTCGCCAGGCTGACCCGCCAGTCGAAATCATCGAAGCCCGCATCGGGCGGCGCGATGGCGATTTCCGTCGTGCTGCCGCCGCCATTTTTCCACGGCGCGGCGCGCAGGCATTCATGGGGGATGAAGGTGGCCATCAGAGCGCCCTCAGTTGCGCCAGCGTACGCTTGTAGGCGGCCGCGATGGCATCCTGCGCCACGTGGCGCCCGCCGCGCACCTGCCACTGGCCGCCGCACAGCACGTCGCGCACCAGGTTGTCGTTGCCGCAGAAGAGAAAACTGCCCAATACGTCCTCGATAGCCACGCCGCACAGGTTCACGTGGGCGTCGTCGAGTACCAGCAGGTCGGCGCGGCAGCCCGGCGCCAGCGCGCCCAGCTTGCGCCCTGCCGCCTGCGCGCCGCCCCGCAGGGCCGCCTGCCACAGATAATCTCCCACGCGGCGCTGGTCCGGCGTGGCGGCGACATTGCGCTGCTGGCGCTGCAAACGCTGGCCATATTCGAGCCAGCGCAATTCCTCGACGGGCGACTGCGACACGTGGCTGTCACTGCCGACGCCGAAGCGCCCGCCGGCGGTGATGAAGTCGGCCAGCGGAAACAGGCCGTCGCCCAGGTTCGCCTCCGTCGTCGGGCACAGGCCCGCCACGGCGCCGCTGGCAGCCATCAGCGCCACCTCGTCGGGCTGCACATGCGTGGCGTGCACGAGGCACCAGCGCGCATCGACGCCGACCTGGTCGTACAGGTACTGCACCGGGCGCCGTCCGCTGTAGTCGAGGCATTGGCGCACCTCGCCCTGCTGCTCGGCGATGTGGATGTGGATGGGGCGATCCGCCGGCAGCGCTTGCGCCACTTCGCGGATCTGCGCCACGCCGGCGGCGCGCAGCGAATGCGGGGCAAAGCCCACTTCCACCTGCCCGCCGCGCTGCGACGCCAGCGCCTCGACGATGCGCAAGACATCCTGCGCATCCGTGCGGAAACGCGCCTGCTCGGCTTTCAAGGGCTGCTCGCCGAAACCCGCATGGCTGTACAGCACGGGCAGCATGGTCATGCCGATGCCGCTGAGACGCGCCGCGGCCAGCACCCGTTGCGCCGTTTCGGCGGGACGCGCATACAGCGCGCCGGCCGCATCGCGCTGCAGGTAGTGAAATTCGCACACCGCCGTGTAGCCATGGCGCAGGCATTCGGCAAACAGCTGCGCGGCGATGCTTTCCATCTGTTCCGGCGTGATGTGGCGCGCGAAGCGGTACATCAGCTCGCGCCACGTCCAGAAACTGTCCGGCCCGTCACCCGCCATCTCCGTCATGCCACCCAGCGCCCGCTGGAAGGCATGCGAATGCAGGTTGACCATGCCGGGCAAGACGTATTCGGCCACTTCGGCGCCGGCAGGCGGCGCGGCGTTTTCCGCCACCGCCGTCAGATCGCCCGCCGCATCCCATTCCAGCAGCACGTCGCGGCGCCAGCCCTGCGGCAGCAGCGCGTGGCGGGCAAACAGGGCCGTGCTCAACGCGCCACCCATGCCACGGCCGCTTCCATCATGCGGCGCAGCAGCGGCTGCACCTGCGCCGCCAGGTCGGGCCGGTAGCCGAACGGCGCCGCTTCATCCATGTACAGGCACTGGCACATCTCCAGCTGGATCGCATGCACGCGGCTTTGCGGCTGGCCGTAATGGCGCGTGATGTGGCCACCCTTGAAGCGGCCATTGAGCGCCACCGTAAATTGTTCCTGCGCGCGCGCGATATCGACCACGGCAGACGTCAGGCCGGCATCGCAGCTGGCGCCGTCGGCCGTACCGAAGTTCAGGTCGGGCAGCTTGCCGTCAAAGAAGCGCGGCACGCGCGAGGCAATGGAATGGGCATCCCACAGCACCACGGCGCCATGCACGCGCAGCAGCCGGTCCAGTTCCGCGCCCAGCTGCCGGTGGTACGGCGCCCAGTAGCGCTGCAGCCGCTGCTGCACGTCGGCCGCATCGGGCTCCTTGCCAGCCTGGTACAGCGCTTCGCGGTGGAAGGTATCGCTGGGCAGCAGGCCCGTCGTGTCCTGGCCCGGGTACAGGTTCGTGTCTTCCTGCGGGCGGTTCAGGTCGATGGTGTAGCGCGACCAGCGCGCCGACAGCACAGACGCGTCCATCTCCTGCAAAAAACCGTACAGCTCGCGCAGATGCCAGTCCGTGTCGGCCTTGAGCAAGGCCTGCGGCGTCATGCGCGCGGCGATATCGTCGGGTATGTCGGTGCCCACGTGGGGCATCGACACGAGCAGCGGGATGCTGCCTTCGTTGAAGCGGAAATCCATGCTTGTCTCCTTGCGCCCGGCGCTTGCCCGAGGGCCGGCCGGGCGTCAGTTCATGTCTAGGCGTACAGCGGGGCGAACAGGCTCTTGCAGGTGGTGCTCAACTCGCCCCGCAAGACCATCTGCTTGGCCGCCTCGATGTCGGGCGCGAAGAAGCGGTCGGCATCGAAGAACGGCACCCTCTGGCGCAGCTGGTGGTGTACGTGCTCCAGGTGCGGCGAGGTTTTCAGCGGACGGTGGAAATCGATGCCCTGCGCGGCGGCCAACAGCTCGATGCCGACGATGACGGCCGTGTTGTGCGCCATATCGTCCAGGCGGCGCCCGGCGAAGGTGGCCATGCTCACGTGGTCTTCCTGGTTGGCGGACGTGGGCAGGCTGTCGACGCTGGCCGGATGCGCGAGCGACTTGTTTTCCGACGCCAGCGCGGCGGCCGTCACGTGGGCGATCATGAAGCCGGAATTGACGCCCGGGTCGCGCACGAGGAAGGGCGGCAGGCCGGACAGGGTGGCGTCGATCAGCAGCGCGATGCGGCGCTCGGCCAGCGCGCCAATTTCGGAAATCGCCAGCGCCAAGGTGTCGGCAGCAAAGGCCACCGGCTCGGCATGGAAATTGCCGCCCGAGACGATTTCCGCCTGGCCGTTGGGACCATCCTGGAAGATCAGCGGGTTGTCCGTGACGGCATTGGCTTCGATCAGCAGGGTGCGGCCCGCGTTGCCGATCAGGTCCAGGCAGGCGCCCATGACCTGCGGCTGGCAGCGCAGGCTGTACGGGTCCTGCACGCGCTCGTCCCCTTCCAGGTGCGAGGCGCGAATCGCGCTGTGCGCCACCAGCTGGCGGTACATCTGCGCGGCCAGGATCTGCCCCGGCTGTCCCCGCACGGCGTGCACGCGCGCATCGAACGGCGCATCGCTGCCCTTGGCCGCGTCGAGCGACAGCGCACCCGTGACCATGGCCGCTTCCAGCAGGCGCTCGGCCATGAACAGGCCATGCAGCGCCAGCGCGTTCGACACCTGGGTGCCGTTGATCAGCGCCAGGCCCTCTTTGGCCGCCAGCACCACGGGGGCGATGCCCGCCTGCGCCAGCGCTTCGGGCGCCGCCATCAGTTCGCCGTTGACGCGCACCTCGCCCACGCCCAGCATGGCCAGGGTCATGTGCGACAGCGGCGCCAGGTCGCCCGAAGCGCCCACGGAACCCTTGGCGGGAATGGCCGGCATGATGCCCGCGTTGTACAGGGCGATCAGGGTGTCGACGATCTGCGGGCGCACGCCGGAAAAGCCGCGCGCCAGGCTGCCGATCTTCATCAGCATGATCAGGCGCACGACGGCGTCCGACAGCAGTTCGCCCGTGCCCACCGAGTGCGACAGGATCAGGTTGCGCTGCAATTGCTCCAGCTTTTCATCGGGAATGCGCGTCTTGGCGAGCAGGCCGAAACCCGTGTTGATGCCGTAGGCCGCATCGCCCTTGGCGACGATGGCTTGCACGGCGGCGGCCGACGCCTCGATGACGGGATAGGCTTCGGCAGCGAGGATCAATTTGGCGGGTGCGGCCCAGACGGCGCGCAGGTCGGCCAGGGTCATCGCGCCCGGCTTCAGGGTCCAACTTTTGGCATGCTGTGTCATAGTCATTCGGATCAAGGTCTCAAGGAAGCATGGGAAGAATCAGGCCGTTGCGCTTGGCGCAGGCGGCCGCCGTTTCATAGCCGGCATCGGCATGGCGCATCACGCCGGAACCGCTGTCGTTGACCAGCACGCGCGCCAGGCGTTTCGCCGCCGCTTCGCTGCCGTCGGCCACGATGACCATGCCCGCATGCTGAGAATACCCCATTCCCACGCCGCCGCCATGGTGCAGCGAGACCCAGGTGGCGCCGCCGGCCGTATTGAGCATGGCGTTGAGCAGCGGCCAGTCGGACACGGCATCCGTGCCGTCCTTCATGCTTTCCGTCTCGCGGTTCGGGCTGGCGACGGAACCCGTGTCCAGGTGGTCGCGGCCGATGACGATGGGCGCCTTCAGCTCTCCCGTGCGCACCATCTCGTTGAACGCCAGGCCGGCGATGTGGCGCTCGCCCAGTCCCAGCCAGCAGATGCGCGCCGGCAGGCCCTGGAAGGCGATGCGCTCGCGCGCCATGTCCAGCCAGTGGTGTACCTGTCTGTGCTGCGGGAACAGCTCCTTGATCTTCGCATCCGTTTTATAGATGTCTTCCGGGTCGCCCGACAGGGCTACCCAGCGGAACGGCCCCCGGCCCTCGCAAAATTGCGGGCGGATGTAGGCGGGCACGAAGCCGGGGAAGTCGAAGGCGTTCTGCACGCCCTGGTCGAACGCCACCTGGCGGATATTGTTGCCGTAATCGACAGTGTGCACGCCCATGGCGTGGAAATCGAGCATGGCCTGCACGTGGGCGGCGCAGGAATCGGCGGCGGCCACCGTCAGGCGCGCGTGGCGCTGCGGGTCCTGCTGCGCCGCCTTCCAGTCCGACACGCTCCAGCCGCGCGGCAGATAGCCGTTGACCAGGTCGTGCGCGGACGTCTGGTCCGTCACCAGGTCGGGCACGAGGCCGCCCGCCTTCGCGCGGCGCACCAGTTCCGGCAGCACTTCGGCCGCGTTGCCCAGCAAGCCGATGGAAATGGCTTCCTTGCGCTCGGTGTGATACTTAACCAGTTCCAGGGCTTCATCCAGGCTGGCCGCCTGCTTGTCCAGGTAGCGCGTGCGCAGGCGGAAGTCGATGCTGCTTTGCTGGCATTCGATATTGAGCGAGACGGCGCCCGCCATGGTGGCGGCCAGCGGCTGCGCGCCGCCCATGCCGCCCAGGCCCGCCGTCAAAATCCAGCGCCCGCCCCAGTCGCCGCCGAAATGCTGGCGGCCCGCTTCGGCGAAGGTTTCATACGTGCCCTGCACGATGCCCTGCGTGCCGATGTAGATCCAGCTGCCGGCCGTCATCTGGCCGTACATGAACAGGCCCTGGCGATCGAGTTCGTTGAAGTGTTCCCAGTTGGCCCATTTCGGCACCAGATTGGAGTTGGCGATCAGCACGCGCGGCGCGTCCGCGTGGGTCCGGAACACGCCCACCGGCTTGCCGGACTGGATCAGCAAGGTCTGGTCGTCTTCCAGTTCGCGCAAGGAGGCGAGGATCTGGTCGAAACAGGCCCAGTTGCGGGCGGCGCGGCCGATGCCGCCGTAGACGACCAGGTGCTGCGGGTTTTCCGCCACTTCCGGGTCCAGGTTGTTTTGTAACATGCGGTAGGCCGCCTCGGCCTGCCAGCTCTTGCACGCCATGACCGTGCCGCGCGGGGCGCGGATGACACGGCTGGCATCAAAGCGTGGATCGGTGTCCATGGTGCTGTTCATGCTGTCTCCTCGTAGGGTGCGAGCGGACATGCGTGGCCCGCTCTTGTGCTCCCAGCATAGGTTGTCTATACAACCAAGTCAACAGATTTTTCCTTGGGGTCAGACCCGGCGGGCCTGACCCACGCCTTTACTTTTTCTCGTACACGCGCTTGCCCGCCACCCACGTCTGCAGCACCTGCGTCTTGCCGATGACGGCCGGCGCCACGGTGAACAGGTCCTGGTCGACGACGATGAAGTCCGCCCATTTTCCCGCTTCCAGGGTGCCGATGACCTTTTCCTGGTGCGCGGCCCAGGCGGCATCGAGCGTGAAGCAGCGCAGCGCTTCGGTGACCGTCATGGCTTGCTGCGGATACCAGCCGCCGGCCGGGAACCCTGCGCTGTTTTGCCGCGTGACGGCCGCGTGGATGCCTTCGAACGGGTTCGGCGACTCGATGGGGAAGTCCGAACTGCAGGCGATGCGCGACCCCTGCTGGAGGAAGGTGCGCCACGCATACGCGCCCTTGATGCGTTCATGCCCCACGCGCTGCTCCGCCATGTTCTGGTCGGACGTCGCGTGCGTGGGCTGCATCGACGGCACGATGCCCAGGGTCTTGAAGCGGGGGATATCGCTCAACTGCACCACCTGCGCATGCTCCATGCGGTGGCGCAGGCCCGCGCTGCGGTACTGCGCGATCAGGGCCTGGTAGCCGTCGAGGATCTGGTGGTTGCCCGCGTCGCCGATGGCGTGCACGTTCACCTGGTAGCCGGCGCGCATGGCCTTTTCCATCTTCGCGCGCATGGCGTCGTCCGGGTAGAACAGCAGGCCGCGGGTGGAAGGATCGTCGCTGTAGGGCGCCAGCAGGGCCGCGCCGCGGCTGCCCAGGGCGCCGTCGGACAGCAGTTTGACGGCGCGCAAGGCGTACATGTCGCGCGCGTAGCTGTTCAGGGGACCGTTTTTCGACAGCGCGTCGAAGTCCTCCGTCGTATCGAAGATCATGCCGTACACGCGCACCGTCAGCTTGCCGCGGTCCGCATAGTCGCGGAACAGCCGGTCCTGCATCTGGCCGATGCCCGCATCGTGCACGCTGGTCAGGCCCACCTGCGCCAGCTGCGACAGCGCGCCATCAAGGGCGGCGCGGTTTTCCACGTCGCCGGGCTTGGGCAGCACGGCATCCATCAAGTCCATGGCACTGTCGACCAGCACGCCGGTGGCCTTGCCGTCCGCGTCGCGGACGATCTTGCCGCCGGCCGGATCGGGTGTGTCGCGCGTGATGCCGGCCAGCGCCAGCGCGCGGCTGTTGGCCCAGCCCGCGTGGCCATCGACGCGGCGCAGCCACACGGGCCGCGCGCTTTCCGCCGCATCAAGTTCCGCCGCCGTGGGAAAGCGTCCCAGCTTCCAGATTTCCTGGTTCCAGCCGCTGCCGATGATCCAGCCGCGCTCGGGATGCGCTTTGGCGAAGTCGCCCACGGCCTGCACGGCAGCCGGCAGCGACGCGGAACCGTACAGCATCACGCCGCTGGCGATGGTCCCCAGGCCGAAGACGTGGCCGTGCGCATCGATCAGGCCTGGCAGCACGGTCTTTCCCTGCACGTCGACGTGCAG
>NZ_RFSK01000077.1 GCF_009923995.1 Janthinobacterium sp.
TTCGGCGCCGTGGCGCAGCAGGACGCGGTCGACGATGGCCAGGCCGAGTCCGGCGCCGTTGGCTTGCCCGCGCGCCGTGTCGAGGCGGGTGAACGGCTTCATCAATTGCTCGATCTTTTCCGCCGGCACGCCCGTGCCATGGTCCTGCACCTCGATGATCACCTTCTTCGCCCCATGGCTGGTGCGCACGTGGCAGGCGATGTCGATTTCCGTCACGTCGCTGCCCGGCGTCTTGCCGTAGCGGCGCGCATTCTCGATCAGGTTGTTGAGCACGCGGCGCAAGTCGGTGGGGTTGCCCATCGCATGCGCCCCTTCGGCGATTTCGGCATGGATCTTCACGTCGGGCAGGCGCATGGCTTCGCGCGTCATGTCGGTCAGCAGGCCGCTCAGGTCGACGTCCGTAAAGCTCGACGCTTCCGTCGGCTTGGCGTAGTCGAGGAACTGGCCGATGATGGCGTCCATCTGCCCGATATCGGACTGGATGCCTTCGCGCGCCTCGTCCGACAGGTTCGCCATTTCCACTTCCAGCTGCATGCGCGCCAGCGGCGTGCGCAAGTCGTGCGAGATGCCCGCCAAAATCACGGCGCGGTCCGATTCCACCTGCTTCAGATCGTCGACCATCTGGTTGAAACTGCGGTTCGCCTCAATGATCTCGATCGGGCCCTTTTCCGGCAGCGGCGCCGGCTGCTTGCCCTTGGCGATGTCGCGCGCGGCCGCCGTCAGGCGCGACAGGGGCAGGTTGATCAGGCTGGAAATGATGGCCGCGCCCAGCAGCGACAGCAGCGACACCAGGCTGGCCCAGCCCAGCCACTGGAAGCCCGTCAGGCCGCGCAGGCGTTCGCGGTCCAGCATCAGCCAGTATTCGTCGTCGTCGATCTTGAAGCTGACCCAGAAGCCGGCCACGCCGTTGACGCGTGCGGAAAAGCGCGTGTCCTTGCCCAGCTTGGCCTTCACCAGCGCCTCGATCTCCGGCATCAGGTAATTGTCGGGCGGCGGCTCGATGCGGTCGTCCTCTTCCAGCGAGAAGATGCGGATGCCTTCATTGCTGACGAGGTCGAACAGCAGCTCGCGCCGCAGCTCGGGGGCCGAGTGCGTCAGCGCCGCATGCGTGATGGTGACGACGGAAATGATCTGGGCGGAAATCTGCTGCGCCTGCGGCTCGCGCTGGATGACGGAAATCATGCCGATCCAGGTGATCATGCTGACCGTGGTCAAGGTGCCGAGCAGCAAAAAGGTACGCCAGAACAGGCCGCTTTTCAGCCGCGCCAGGCTGATATCGGGAACAAGCTTCATCATGCCTCGCCAGCGATCAGCGCGGCTGTCCGTCCGGGATGAAGACGTAGCCGAGGCCCCACACGGTCTGGATGAACAGCGGGCTCGACGGATCAGGCTCGATCAGCTTGCGCAGGCGCGAGATCTGCACGTCCAGGCTGCGGTCGAACACTTCGTACTCGCGGCCGCGTGCCAGTTCCATGAGTTTTTCGCGCGACAGGGGCTGGCGCGCATGGCGGGCAAACACTTTCAGCACGGAAAACTCGCCTGTCGTCAGGGGCACCGTTTCGCCATTCTTTTTCAGGGTGCGCGTGCCCAGGTCCAGCACGAAGTCGCCGAACTCGAAGGTTTGCGGCGTTTCCGACGGCGCGCCGGGAATTTCATCGGGACCCTTGCGGCGCAGCACGGCGCCGATGCGGGCCACCAGTTCACGCGGGTTGAACGGTTTCGGCAGGTAGTCGTCGGCACCCATTTCCAGGCCCACGATGCGGTCCACGTCCTCGCCCTTGGCCGTCAGCATGATGATGGGCGTCTGGTCGCCCGCGCCGCGCAGGCGGCGGCAGATGGACAGGCCGTCTTCGCCCGGCAGCATCAGGTCGAGCACCAGCAGGTCGTAGCGCTCGCGCAGCCACAGCTTGTTCATGGCGGTGGCGCTCTCGGCCGTAAAGACGTTGAATCCCTGTTCGGTCAGGTAGCGGCGCAGCAGATCGCGCAGACGCACATCGTCATCCACCACCATGATCTTGGCCTGGTGGCCGTGGACGGATTGCGTTGTTGTATTGCTGCCGGAAGTGGAGGTTGTGGTCATTTAGGGTGTCGTGTTATCTTATATTGGTTGCTATAGTAACGCCTCGCGCGGCGCCCACAAGGGGCTGTGGCGACCCATTACAAACTGTTACAAACTTTACCCAATTACTCTTACTGCACCGTGTAAAGCATCATACACTGGGGCCACAGTGGAAATCAGCTTTAGTTTATACGGCATCGCGGAAGAGGAACTCAATGAATATCTTTACTAAAAACATTCACGCCGCTCCCAGCGCAGCTTTCGCAGCGCGCACTTCCTCGTCCGTGCTGTCCGCGTTTGCCGCGTGTTCCATCCTGGGCGCCAGCCTGGCGCAGGCACAGAACCAGCCGCCGCCCCGCCGTGACGAACAGCAGCAGATGCAGGCCCAGCGCTATGAGCAGGTACAGCGCAGCAATAGCAATGATACGCGAGTACGCGAGCAGCGTGACGCACGCAGCTTCGACACGCGCGTGGAAGAGCAGCGCCGCGCCAGCGAAGGGGCCGATGCATCGCGCCGCACGGGCCGCATGACGCCCGACGAGCGCCGCGACCTGCGCCGCCAGATCAATGAAGTGGGCCAGGACATTTACTCCAACCCGCCGCGCCGCTAGGCTTCCCGCACCCCATCTCACAGGGCCATCTCGCAAGACATGGCCCTGTCTGCATCTGGCAGGCACATTGCTGCCGAGTCAGGCACGCCGCCACGCCCCGTGATATTGTTCTAGTGCACTGAGGCAATTCCCTGAATTTTCATTCTGGAGGCAAGTGGTGAGCGACGAAGCAAGGCCCGTTCCGGAGGCGGTTCCCGCTGGCGGCTTGCCGCGCGGCCTGGTGCAGCGCCACGATGGCGTGTTTCTCGACCTGGCGCTGGCGCCCGCGCAGCTGCGCGCCGCCGTCGACCAGCTGTTCCAGTCGGGGCAGCTGCTGGCCGGACTCGATTACGCCCTGTTCCTGCTGACCCTGTTCCATGCGCCCGTGCCGGGCAGTCCCCCCAGGGGCGAAGCCCTGCTGCGCATCGCTGCCCGCGTGGCGCCTTTTCCACCCCTGCGGCGCCTGCTCTACAAGCAAGTCAAGATCCGCGGCGACAGCGCCGAGTTCTACTTCGAGGCGCTGCCGCCCGACGCGGATGGCCAGGTGCCGGCGCGCCGCGAGTTCGACGAGCTGGTGGCCGACCTGTGGGGCAAGGGCGTGCGCTATGGCCTCGACAGCGCGGCCGTGCGCGCCATACTCGACGCCGGCAAGGCCGAGCGCATCACGGTGGCGCGCGTGCTGCCGCCGCAGCCGGGGCGCGACGCCCAGCTGGTCGAAGTGTCGCAGGGCATCCACCGCGACGATGCGCCGCGCGAGCGCCCCGACGGCCGGCTCGACTTGCTCAGCTTCAAGAACCGCTTCCCGCAAGTCAAGAAGCATGCGCGCCTGCTGCGCTTGCTGCCGGCGGCGCCCGGCTTGCCCGGCTATGACCTGGCCGGCAACGTGCTGCCGCCGCCAGCGCCGCTGGAACTGGACCCGGCGGCCGTGGCCGGCAATGGCACGGCCGTCGAGCGTTACAGCGAAGGCGACTTCGTCGTGGCCACGCAGGATGGCTACGTGAATGTCGATGAACACGGCAAGATTTCCATCGAAAACAAGATCGTCAGCCGCGACGGCGTCAGCAGCCGCACCACGGGCAACCTGAAGCTGCGCGCCGCCTACGAGGAATATGGCGACGTGCAGGAGCAGCGCCAGGTGGACGGCAGCGACATCACCATCCACGGCGACGTGTACGGCCACCTGCATTCGCATGGCGGACTGATCCTGTTGCAGCGCAACCTCGTGGGCGGCACGGCCTTCAACGAGCACGGCGACGTGCGCATCGCGGGCGTGGCATCCGGCTCCGTGGTGCAGGCCCTGAGCGGCGAGGTGCACCTGAAGCGCGCGGAAAGCTGCGTCATCGCCGGCACGCGCGTGGTGATCGACCATGCCAGCAATTGCGAGATCATCGCCGACGAAGTCGTCATCGAACTGGCCGAAGGCTGCGCCGTGGCGGCGCGCACCATCCGCATCGGCAGCGCCGGACCGCGCCGCCAGGTGGAGATGCTGCTGTTTCCGCTCGTGCCCGACCTGAGCGCGCTGGAGCAGCGCATCGCCGACAGCCTGGCCAAGGGCGAGCAGCATGCGCGCATGCAGGCCAAGCGGCAGCAGGAAATCGACGCCATCGCGCAATTGCCCGAGGTGCGCAACTACCTGACCCTGGCGGGCCAGCTGCGGCGCGGCGAGCTGCAGCTGCAGCCGGCGCAGCAAGTGCAGTACGACAAGCTGGCCGCGCGCATCGCCCCCGTCCTGAAGGAGGTGGCGCGCCTGCGGCTGGAAGTGAAGCAGTCGGAAATCCTGCAGGCGCAGATGCTGGCGCTGGTGCAGCAGCTGCGCCAGTCGCGGCAGGCGACGGCCGGCCAGTCGCGCTGCACCCTGGGCCTGGTCGACGGTGAAACGACGGTGCGCGCCATGGTGGTGCCGCCCGGGCCGGCCAAGGTCTACGACCGGCCGCCGAAGGAGATCAAGGCGCTGTTGCGCAGCGCCACGCCGGCCACGCAGCTGGTGTTTGCGGACAGCAGCGGCAGCCTGGACTGGACGTACGCGCCGCCGCCGTAGCGCCGCCGCCTAATCCGTCACCTTGCCGCGCGACTGTTTCAGGATGCTGTGGGTGCTCTTGCTGTCGAGGCGGCGCCGCTGCGAGCTGCGCGTGGGCTTGGTGGCGCGGCGCACGGCGGGCAAAAAGGTCACGCTGTCGATGATTTCCTGCAGGCGCCGCAAGGCTTCCTCCTTGTTCTGCTCCTGGCTGCGCGACTGCTGCGCCTTGAGCACCAGCACGCCATCCTTGCTGATGCGGCTGTCGCGCAGGGCCAGCAGGCGTTCCTTGTAGGCTTCCGGCAGCGACGAGGCGGCGATGGGGAAGCGCAGGTGGATGGCGCTGGACACCTTGTTGACGTTCTGTCCGCCCGGGCCCTGGGCGCGGATGGCGGAAAACTCGACTTCAGCGGGATTGACGAGGTGTTGCATGGCCGGCCTGTGGAAAAAACATGCTGGTATTGTAAGCCAAGACGGGCGGCACTGCGCCCGCGCAAGGCCGTGCCCCCAAGCGCTGATGTCTTCCTGGAAAGTTGATGTTTCTCAACGCCGGCCGCGGCGATGCCCGTTAGCATGGGGCCAAAGTTGCACTATTGCAGCATTGCGCCACTGCGCATCCTGGCAGCGCTTACCGGATGAAAGGAACACCATGCAGCCCACGACACCACCCGGCGCCGCTGGAACGGCGGAACGCGGCACTGCGCACTCCCTGACGCAGTACCTGAGCTTCCGCCTGGGCGGCCTGGAATACGGCCTCGATTACCGCTGCGTGCGGGAATTGCGCCCCCTGAAGGAGCTCGACCGTTTTTCCTCGGAAGGGGAAGTGCTGCACAGCGTGGCCGTCTCGCGCGGCGTGATCATCCCCATCGTCGACATGCGCGCCGCGTTCGGCAGCGCCCGGGGCGCGCCCGATCCGTCCATGGACGTGATCATCCTGCAGCTGAGCAATGGCGTGATGGGCATGGTGGTCGACGGCGTCACCGATATCGTCACCCTGGCGCCCGGCGACATCGCCGCCGTGCCGGGCCTGGGCGAGACGGAGGCCGACTACCTGCTGGGCCTGGGCACGGTGGCAGGGCGCCGCCTGATCCTCGTCGACATCGACCGCCTGATGGCCATCCGCAGCCCCAGTCCCATGCAGGCGGCCTGAAAAAAAGACGACCCGGGGGTCGTCTTGGTGTCTTGCGTTAGCCGAGTTTCTCTAGCTGATCCTGCAGATCGAGCCATTCCGCTTCCAGTTCGGCCAGATCCTTGGTGAAGAAGGTCTGGTCGGCCAGCAACTGCTTCAGCTTGGCTTTGTTGGCCGCGTCATAGATGCTCGGCTCGCCCAGCTTGGCGTCCGTTTCCGCCTTTTGCGCGTTGCGCTTGGCGATCTGCTCTTCCTGGCGCTTGATCTTGTTTTCGATCGGCTTGCGCAGGGCGGCCGTCTTCTGGCGCTCTTCCGCTTCCTTGCGCTTGTCGCGCACGGGCGCGGCAGGGGCCGGGGCGGCGGCGACCGGCGAAACGACGGGGAAGTCCGTCTTGTTGGCCTTGCCGGCGGCCGGCAGCACGTCCGTGCCCTTGCCCAGCTTGGTCTTGAACAGCCAGTCCTTGTAGTCGTCCAGGTCGCCGTCGAACGGCTGCAGCTTGCCGTCGGCAACGATGATGAATTCGTCCGTGGTGGCGCGCAGCAAGTGGCGATCATGGGAAACGACGACCAGGGTGCCTTCGAACTGCGCCAGTGCTTCCGTCAGCGCTTCGCGCGTTTCCAGGTCCAGATGGTTGGTCGGTTCATCGAGCAGCAGCAAGTTCGGACGCTGCCAGACGATCAGCGCCAGGGCCAGGCGGGCTTTTTCGCCGCCCGAGAAGGGCGCGATCGAGCTGGTGACCATGTTGCCGGGGAAGTTGAAGCCGCCGAGGAAGTTGCGCAGTTCCTGCTCGCGCGTGGTCGGCGCGATCTTCGACAAGTGCCACAGCGGCGACTCGTCGTGGCGCAGCATTTCCACCTGGTGCTGGGCGAAGTAGCCGATGTTCAGGCCCTTGCCCAGGGTGGCGTCGCCCGTCAGCGGCATCAGCTCGCCGGCGATGGTCTTGATCAGGGTCGACTTGCCGGCGCCGTTCTGGCCCAGCAGGCCGATGCGCTGGCCGATCTGCAGCGAAAACTTGATGCCGTTGACGATGGTCTTGTGCGTGATTTCGCCCGTCGCTTCGTTCTCGATCTTGTAGCCCGCGTCGACGTCTTCCATCACCAGCAGCGGGTTCGGCGCGCTCAAGGGCTCGCGGAATTCGAACGAGAATTCGGCGGCGGCGCGCAAGGGCGCCAGCTCTTCCATCTTCGCCAGCGCCTTCATGCGGCTCTGCGCCTGGCGGGCCTTGGAAGCCTGCGCCTTGAAGCGGTTCACGAACGATTCCAGGTGGGCACGCTTGCGTTGCTGCTTTTCCAGCGCGCCGGCGGCCAGGATCATCTGCGCCGCGCGCTGGCGCTCGAAGCTCGAGTAGTTGCCCGAGTAGCGCTTCAGCTTGCGCTCGTCGATGTGCACGACGACGTTGACGACTTCGTCGAGGAAGTCGCGGTCATGGGAAATGATCAGCAAGGTGCCGGCATAGCGTTTCAGCCAGTCTTCCAGCCAGATGATGGCGTCCAGATCCAGGTGGTTGGTCGGTTCATCGAGCAGCAGCAGGTCGGACGGGCACATCAGCGCCTGCGCCAGGTTCAAGCGCATGCGCCAGCCGCCGGAAAAACTCGCCACGGGCTGCTGCATCTGGTCCAGGGTGAAGCCCAGGCCCAGCAGCAATTGCTCGCCGCGCGACTGCACCGTGTAGGCGTCGGCGTCGGCCAGCGCGCTGTAGATCTCGCCGATGGCAATGCCGTTTTCCGACGTGGCCGGTTCCGATTCCAGGCGCGCCAGTTCCGCTTCCAGTTTGCGCAGGGTGACGTCGCCGTCGATGGCGTAGTCGAGCGCGGCGCGGTCCAGCGGCGGGGTTTCCTGCGCCACGTAAGCCACGCGCCACTTGGCGGGGAAATCGATTTCGCCCTGGTCAGGGTGCAATTCGCCACGCATCATGGCGAACAGGCTCGATTTGCCCGCGCCATTGGCGCCGATCAGGCCGATCTTGTCGCCCGGATTGAGGGTGACGTCGACTTGTTCGAGCAACGGTTTGATGCCGCGCATCAGGCTTACTTGTAGGAAACGTATCATTTTTTTCTTTGTAGAGGCTGGGGTCAGACCCGGCGGGGACATTTGTCCCAGAGGGACGAATGTCGATCCTGAAGGGACTGACCCCGGTAGTCAATTAGGCCAGCTTCAACTGCTCGGCCGTCAGCAGGAACACCATGTCGTCGCCGGCGCTCGTCGTCAGCCAGGTCAGACCCAGCTCGCCGAAGGCCGCTTCCGCGTATTCGCGTTCGTTGCCGATCTCGATCATCAGGATGCCGTCGTCCGTCAGGCGTTCGGCGGCGCCGGCGATGATCTTGCGCACCAGGTCCATGCCGTCGCTGCCGCCGTCGAGGGCGATCTGCGGTTCAGCCAGGTATTCCTGGGGCAGGGCGCCCATCGAGGCGGAATTCACGTACGGCGGGTTGCTGATGATCAAATCATATTTCTTGGCCGGCACGTTGGCGTACAGGTCCGATTCGATCAGGTGCACGCGGTCCTGCAGCTTGTACGTGTCGACGTTGCGCTTGGCCACAGCCAGCGCGTCGGCGGAAATGTCCACGGCGTCCACGCTGGCGTTCGGGAAGGCGTCGGCCATCATGATGGACAGGCAGCCCGAGCCGGTGCACAGTTCCAGGATGTTTTCCACGGCGTCCGGTTCCGGCACCCATGGCGCGAAGTATTCCGGGATCAGCTCGGCGATGAAGGAGCGGGGCACGATCACGCGCTCGTCGACGTAGAAGTTATACGTGCCCAGCCATGCTTCCCGGGTGATGTAGGCGGCCGGCACGCGGTCGATGCTGCGGCGGTCGATGACGGTCATCACGCTGGCGATTTCCGACGGCAGCAATTTGGCGTCGAGGAAGGGTTCCAGGCGGTCGAGCGGCAATTTCAGGGTGTGCAGGACCAGGTAGGCGGCTTCATCGAACGCTTCGGCGCTGCCGTGGCCGAAAAACAGCTTGGCGGTGTTGAAACGGGTGACGGCGTAGCGCAGCAGGTCGCGTGGCGTGGAAAACGGGTTCGGGGTCATGGCATTCTCGAAAAGACGGTGTTCTGGCCCGCCGTGGCGGGCCTCGGTATGTCAGGTTCAGGCGGGCAGCAAATGCTCCAGCGTGCGCCGGTAAATATTCTTCAGGGGATCGATGTGGCGCAGTTCGATGTGCTCGTCGATCTTGTGAATACTGGCATTGGGCGGCCCGAATTCTATCACTTGGGGGCAGATCTGCGCGATAAACCGGCCATCGGAGGTGCCGCCCGTGGTCGACAGCTCCGTCACGATGCCCGTTTCCTGCTCGATGGCGGCGGACAGCGCATCGGACAGGGTGCCGCGCGGCGTGAGGAAGGGCAGGCCGCTCAGGGTCCACTGCAAGTCGTACTGCAAGTCATGCCGGTCGAGGATGGCGTGCACCCGTTCCTGCAGGCTTTCCGCCGTGCTGGCCGTGGAAAAGCGGAAATTGAAGTCGATCACCATGTCGCCGGGAATGACGTTGTTTGCGCCCGTGCCCGCGTTGATGTTGGACATTTGCCACGTGGTCGGCAGATAGTATTCATTGCCCGCGTCCCATTGTTCCTCGACCAGGTCGGCCAGCGCCTGCGCCGCTTCGTGGATGGGGTTTTTCGCCAGGTGCGGATAGGCGATGTGGCCCTGCACGCCCTTGATCGTCAGCCGGCCCGACAGCGACCCGCGGCGGCCGTTCTTGATCATGTCGCCCAGCTGCGCGCTCGACGTGGGCTCGCCCACCAGGCAATAATCGATCGTTTCGCCCCGTTCCTTCAGCTTGTCGCAGACGATGACGGTGCCGTCCGTGGCCGGGCCTTCCTCGTCGCTGGTGATCAGAAAGGCGATCGAGCCCGTGTGCCCGGGCGTGGCGGCAATGAATTCATCGCAAGCGACCACCATGGCGGCGATCGAGGTCTTCATGTCGGCCGCGCCACGGCCGTACAGCTTGCCGTCGCGGTGCGTGGGAATGAAGGGCTGCGAGCGCCACTGCTCGACGGGGCCCGTGGGCACCACGTCCGTATGGCCGGCAAAGACGAACACAGGCGAGGTGGTGCCGCGGCGCGCCCACAGGTTGGTCACGTCGTTCGACTGTATCGTTTCGCAGACAAAGCCCAGCGGCGTGAGGATGTCGATCAGGTGCTGCTGGCAGCCCTTGTCGTCCGGCGTGACGGAGGACAGGGCGATCAGTTTTTCGGTCAGGGCGAGGGTTTTGGAGGTGGTCATGGTGTGGAGCGGGGTCGTACCCTTGGGACTCGGTGTCCCCGTACGACCCCAGCCTTGCAGGGGTCGGGTTTAAACTGAAAAAATGTTCTTGTACTGCGCATCGGAAAACGCCACGCTGAACTGGCCATCCTTGTCCAGCACGGGGCGCTTGATGATGGACGGGTTTTCCAGCATCAGGTCCAGGGCGCTGGCGGCATCGACGGTGGCGGCTTTGCGATCGTCGGACAGGGCGCGCCACGTCGTGCCTTTCTTGTTGACCAGCACATCCCACGGCAATTGCGCCAGCCAAGCCTCGACGGTGGCGCGTTCCAGGCCCTGTTTCTTGAAGTCGTGGAAGGTAAAGTCGAGCTGCTGCGCGGCCAGCCAGGTGCGGGCCTTTTTGACGGTATCGCAGTTGGGGATACCGTAGAGTGTAATGGTCATAGTGGTCGGGCTAACGGGGAATGAATGCGGTTCGCTTGATCGCGGCGCTTGCGCCGGCACGATATGCGATGTCAGCCGCCATTATACAGTCGTTGCGCCAGTCGATGCGGCGCTGCAACATGCCCGCGGCTTTTCCTAGACGGGCCGTGGCGCCGCCTTGCCGGCTTCCGCCGGGCCGAAATGCAGGCCCAGCCGCAGGGCCAGGGCGCGCAGGGCGCCGCTTTCCTGCAGGTGCAGGGCCAGCGCGATGTGGCCATCCGGGCGCACGAGGTAGGCGGCGTCGCGGCCCAGGCCCGCCAGCTTGGCGGCCACGTTGAAAGTGTAGCAATGCACGGGCAGTTTCAGCACGCGGGCCTCGTCCAGCAGTTCCGGCGCAGCTTCGCCATAGATGTGCAATTGCCAATCCATGCTGCGCAGGGCGATGAAATTGTCTTGCGTGCCGTCGGAAAACCACGGCAGGCGGTCGCCGCCGCGCAAGTGTTCCGCGTAGCCGGCGGACAGGGCGCTGTCTTCATAGCTGATCTGGATTTGCGACACCGTGCGGAACAGCAGGCGGCGCGCCCGCTCGAAGCCGGACAGGAAGGGCAGGGCGTGCGGCACCAGCCAGCGGCGCAGGAATTGCCCGGCCATGCCTTGCGCGACGATGGCCTGGAAGGCGCGGTCGGTGGTGGCGACGAGCTTGCGGGCGAACACGATGCGCTCGCTTTCATAGGTGTCGAGCAGGGCGTCGTTGCTTTGACCCCGCAGTTTTTGCGCCAGCTTCCACGCCAGGTTGACGGCGTCGCCCAGGCCCGTGTTCATGCCCTGGCCGCCCACGGGGCTGTGCAGATGGGCCGCATCGCCGAGGATGAAACAGCGCCGCTCGCGGAATTGCCCGGCCACCCGGTGGTGCACTTTATACGTGGAAAACCAGTTCACGTGCTCGACCTCGATGCCCAGCAGGGCTTGCACCGGTTCCCGCACGTCGTCGAACACGGGCGCGGGCGCGCCTTCCGGCCGGTCGGGCAGGATGCCGATCAGGCGCTGCATGCCGCTGGTGCGCACGGGCAACATCAGGGCAAAGGCGTTGGCGCCCAGGTGGGCGTGCAGATCCATATTGCTGCCGGCCACTTTCGCGTCCGCCACGTAGTACAGGTGGTCGTAGGTGCCGCCGGAAAAGTCGAAGCCGGCGATCTCGCGCACGGCGCTGCGGGCGCCGTCGCAGCCGCAGATATAGTCAAACGTGCAATATTGTCGTTCGCCATCTTTCAGCAGTATGGCTTGCACTTCGCTATCGTCCTGCGTCCACAAGTCGAGGGTGACGTTCCATTCCACGTGCACGCCGGCGGCTGCCAGCTTGCTGATAAGAAAGCGTTCATGCTCGTCCTGGGGCAGGCTGAGCACGAAAGGGTAGGGACTCAGGCCTTCGCCGATCTCGCCCAGCGCCAGTTTCACCAGTTCCTCGCCGCCCTCGTGAATGTGCATGGCATTGATCTTGATGCCCAGGTGGACCAGCTCGTCCGCAAAGCCCAGCTGCTGGTAAAACTCCAGGGTGCGCGCATGCACGGCCATGGCCCGCGACGCCTGGCCCGGCCCGCTGTTCTTGTCGATGATGCGGCAATCGACGCCATGGCGCGCCAGGCGCAAGGCAAGCATGAGGCCGGTAGGGCCGGCGCCGACGATCAATACGGGAGGAGTATTCATGCCATCCAGTATAGGACAGGATGGGAGATGGCTGCAGGACGATTGAAGTTGTGTTCAGTCGCCATGTGGGAGAGGTGCGGCGCCGGCCAGGGCGCCAATCTGACTGCTACGCAGTTTTTTCAGTGTTGCAAATTGCGGGCCTGTTTCATCTATCCGATAGTCTTTAAGCAGAGTGCCCTGCGCGTCCCACACTTGGTTCCGGATACATATTCCTAGTTCATAGTATCCGTCGGATTTGCGCGCGCCATTGTCGTGCCATTCCCGCGCCTGGCCGTGTAGCGCGTTCAGAGCAAGCCATTCTTCGCGAATAAGTCTGTTTGTAGCCGACCATTGCCGGGAGATCCCGTTTTGCTGGCCATTAACAAAACTGGTTTCTGTCATTAATACGCCCTCGGCATCGTTTTCAACCGCCACGCCGCTAAATGGTGCGCCTGCGTAGCACATCAGCAGGAAATCCTCTGATGGCTCCAACGTCTCGTAATCGACTCTGAACATGCGTTACCTCTAACAAATGTTGCACTGGCACAAATAGAAATGTCCCGCCGGGGCGGGACATTCAGGTATTGCCGATACTTCACTGCGAAGTGATCAAATACCGCGCAAGAGTTCGTTGATGCCGGTCTTGGCGCGGGTCTTCGCATCCACGCGCTTGACGATCACGGCGCAGTACAGCGAGTACTTGCCGTCTTCCGAAGGCAGGTTGCCCGACACCACGACGGAGCCGGCCGGCACGCGGCCGTAGGTCACTTCGCCCGTGGCGCGGTCGTAGATCTTGGTCGACTGGCCGATGTACACGCCCATCGAGATGACGGAGTTTTCCTCGACGATCACGCCTTCGACGATTTCCGAGCGGGCACCGATGAAGCAGTTGTCTTCGATGATGGTCGGGTTCGCCTGCATCGGTTCCAGCACGCCGCCGATGCCGACGCCGCCGGACAGGTGGACGTTCTTGCCGATCTGCGCGCAGGAACCGACGGTGGCCCAGGTGTCGACCATGGCGCCTTCATCGACGTAGGCGCCGATGTTGACGTAGGACGGCATCAGCACGACGTTCTTGGCGATGAAGCTGCCGCGGCGGGCGACGGCTGGCGGCACCACGCGGAAGCCGCCCTTGGCGAAGTCTTCCTTCGTGTAGTTGGCGAACTTGGTCGGCACCTTGTCGTAGAACTGCATCGTGCCATCGGATGGCAGGACGACGTTGTCTTCCAGGCGGAACGACAGCAGCACGGCTTTCTTGACCCACTGGTTGACGACCCAGTCGCCCGAGGTTTTTTCCGCCACGCGGATGCTGCCGTTGTCCAGGCCGTTGATGACGTGGGAGACGGCGTCGCGCAGTTCGGCCGTGCCGTTGCCCGGATTGATCTCGGCGCGGTTTTCCCAGGCCTGGTCGATGATGTTTTGCAGTTGTTGGCTCATGATGATGTCTTGTTTAGTGGGTTGATGCGGATGCGGAAAGCTGCTGGCAGAATTTTACTATGCGCAACGCCGCTTCCAGCCCTTCGGCCGTTTCGGCCACGAGGGCCATGCGGATGCGGTTGCGGCCCGGATTGATGCCGTGCGCGTCGCGCGCCAGGTAGCTGCCAGGCAATACCGTCACATTATATTCGGCGTACAGGCGTTGCGCGAATTCCGTGTCGGACAGGCCCGTGCGGCTGACGTCGGCCCAGAGGTAGAAGCCGGCGTCCGGCAATTGCACGTCCATCACCGATTGCAGCAGCGGCGTGATGGCGTCGAACTTGGCGCGGTACTTGGCGCGATTTTCCTCGACATGGGTTTCGTCGTTCCAGGCCGCGACGGAGGCCGCCTGCACGGCGGGGCTCATGGCGCCGCCGTGGTAGGTTCGGTAGAGCAGGAATTTTTTCAATACTTCCGCGTCGCCGGCGACGAAGCCCGAGCGCATGCCCGGCACGTTCGAGCGCTTCGACAGGCTGGAAAACACCACCAGGCGCGCATACGGACGCTCGACCGTGGACAGGCCCAGCATGTGCGCCGCCTGCAGCGCGCCCAGCGGGGGCGTGTCGCCGTGGTAGATCTCGGAATAGCACTCGTCGGCGGCGATGACGAAGTCATAGCGCTCGGACAGGGCGAACAGGTGTTCCCAGTCCGTCAGGGTCAACACGGCGCCCGTCGGGTTGCCGGGCGAACACAGGAACAGCAGTTTCACCTTTTCCCACACGGACGCGGGCACGCTGTCGTAGTCGCAACCGAAATTGCGCGCCGGGTCGGAATTGACGAAATACGGTTCGGCGCCGGCCAGGTAGGCCGCGCCTTCATAGATCTGGTAAAACGGATTCGGGCTGATCACGAGCGAACCGGCCGCCGGATCGATCACCGTTTGCGCCAGCGCAAACAGCGCTTCGCGCGAACCGTTCACGGGCAGGATTTGCGTGGCAGGATTGAGCGTGGGGATGCCGTAGCGGCGCTCCAGCCAGCCGGCGATGGCGCCGCGCAAGGCTTCCGAGCCGATGGTGGTCGGGTAGCTGGCCAGGCCGTGGATATTGTCGACCAGGGCCTGCTCGATGAAGGCCGGCGTCGGGTGCTTGGGTTCGCCCATGCCCAGGCTGATGGGCGCATACTCGGGATTGACCGTTACGCCGGCAAACAGCTGGCGCAGCTTTTCAAAGGGATATGGTTGCAGTTTAGCAAGAAGTGGATTCACGGAACGGACCAGGGCAAGAGTGGAAGACGGTGTTGCTCAGCGTTTGATTGCGCAACGATAGCCGGGCGCCCGGGCGGCGCCGGCATCGCGCTGGCACTCGGCGCCGCCATGGCGCATGCCAGGCAAGGCCGCTGAGCCTTTCATTATAGCCGCCCTCGCGCCGGCGCTGTGCGGGCGCCATGCCGCGGGCGATGGCGTTCCCTCGCAAGGCAGGCCCGGGCGGGGAGTGCCGCAGCATGGCGCGGCAGGGTAAAATACGCTATGTCTACCTTATTACCCACTCTCCTCGCTATCGAAACCTCGTCCGAACTCGCCTCTTGCGCCTTGCTGCGCGGCGACGTCGTCCTGTCCCGCGCCTCGTCGGGCGTGCGCACGCATTCCCAGTCCATCCTGCCGATGGTGCAGGAATTGCTGGCCGAAGCGGGCGTGACCCTGGCCGACGTGGATGCCATCGCCTACGGCTCCGGCCCCGGCTCGTTTACGGGCGTGCGCACGGCTTGCGGCATCGCCCAAGGCCTGGCCTATGGCGCGAATCTTCCCGTCGTGCCCGTCGTCACGCTCGACGCCATGGCGCTGGCCTGCCACCAGCAGCATGGCGCGCAGCGCATCGTGACCGTGCTCGACGCGCGCATGGGCGAAGTGTACTGGGCGCAATATGATTACCAGGATGGCTTGCACGCTGTATTGCCGCCCGTCCTGAGCGCGCCGGCCGGCGTGGCGCCGCAGGGCGACGTCATGGGTTGCGGCAACGGCTTTGCCGCCTATGCCGAGGCGCTGGCCCCGCTGCCGTGCGCCGCCACGGCCGACGCCGCCATCATGCCCCACGCCGTGCAAGTGGGGCAGCTGGCGCGCATCGCCTTTGCGGCCGGTCATGTCGTGAAGGCGGCCGATGCGCAGCCTTTGTATTTGCGCAACAAGATCGCCTACACGAGCGCGGAACGGCTCGACATGCAGGCCGCCAAGGCCGCTGCGGAGTCCGCGCAATGAGCGAGGCGGGCAAGGTGCGCGACGACGGGGCAGGCTGGGACTTGCTGCGCCTCGACTACCAGCCGATGGCCGAGGCCGACTTGACCGAGGTGCTGGCGCTGGAACAGCGCGTGTATCCGTATCCCTGGACGCATGGCAACTTTGTCGATTCGCTCAAGAGCGGCTACCCGGCCTGGGTACTGCGCGATACGGACGGCACCCTGCTTGGCTATTTCCTGCTGATGCTCGTCGTCGACGAGGCGCATTTGCTCAACGTGGCCGTCGACGGCGCCATCCAGGGCCAGGGCCTGGGCCGCTTCCTGCTGAACCAGTCCTGCGCCTGCGCGCGCCAGCTGGGCATGGAATCGATGCTGCTGGAAGTACGCCCGTCGAACGTGCGCGCGCTCGACATTTACCAGCGCTACGGATTTGCCCAGATCGGCCGGCGCAAGGGATACTATCCGGCCAGCAACTCGCAACGTGAGGACGCCATCGTGATGCGTTATACCTTATGAGCCGCAGCGCCGTTTTCCTCGATGAAATGGGCGTGGGGCCATTGTGGCGCCTGCGCCAGGGCGCCGCAGCCGAAGCCGTTGAAGCGGCCGAAGCCGCGCCGGCGGAGCTTGCCGAGCCGCTAGCCGCCGCGCCTGCGCCTGCACCAGTTACGGTTCCCGTTCCCGTTCCCGTTCCGGTCGCGGTCCCGGTGCCCGCGCCCGTGCCCGTGCCCGAAGTTGTTGCTGAGGTGCCAGCCGCGGCGCCAATGCCCGTCGCCCCGTCCGACGACACGGCCTGGTTCGACGATGCGCCGCCACCGCCGCCCGTGAAGCAGCTGAGCGACGCCGACATCGCCGCCCTCGACTGGGATGGCCTGGCGGCCGCCGTCGCCAAGTGTGCGCGCTGCGACTTGTGCAAGACGCGCAAGGGCGTCGTCATGGGCCGCGGCGACCGCCAGGGTGCCTGGCTGATGCTGGCCAGCAGTCCCTCGCGGCTGGAAGAGCGGGAAGGGCGCGCCTTGCCGGGCGAGCAGGGAAAATTGCTCGACAATATGCTCAAAGCCATCGAAGTCGATGCGGCCAGCGATGTCTACATCACGCACCTGCTGAAATGCCGTCCGCTCGATGAGGCGGGTCAGGAGCGCCTGCCGACAGAGGCCGAGTCCGCCGCCTGCCGTCCGTATTTTGACCGCGAGCTGGCCCTGCTGCAGCCGCGCACCATCATTACCCTCGGTTCGATGGCCGCCGCCGGCATCAATCCCGGCGAAAAGCCCGTGCGCGGCACGGTGCGCCAGCTGGGCAGCGCGGCCGTCGTGGCCACCTTCCACCCGGAAATGTTGTTGCAGGACGAGACGGGCAAGGCCAAGGCGCGCGCCTGGGCCGATCTGTGCCTGGCGAAAAGTACGCATGCGGGCGACTGACCGGGCCGGCGAGACTTTCCAGGCCCGCTTCGAACGCCGCTGGGGGCATCTGACGCACCCCCGCGTGCGGGCGCTGGCCTGGCTGCTCGATTCGCCCGATTTGCTCGACCCGGCCAGCCCCCACTGGGGCGGGCGCATCGCCAGTCTGCCGGCCGTCACGCCTGCCGTGGCCGCCTGGCTGGACGCCTTGCAGCGCGATCCTGCGCCGCTCGATGGGGCGCTGGGTCCCAAGTTCTATTCCCGCCTGGGCCTGTACGCTGAAAAGCTGCTGGCCTTTTATTTTGAACAGCAGGGATTGCTGCAGGCGCATGGCTTGCAGGTGCAGGTCAACTGCAACGACACGGTGGGCGAGTTCGATTTCCTGCTGCGTGACGGCGACGATCTGCTGCACTGGGAATTTGCCACCAAGTTCTACCTGCTCGAAGGCACGCCCGATCCCGGCATCTTCAACCACTTGATCGGCCCCAACCTGGCCGATACCTTGGGCTTGAAGATGCGCAAGATTCTCGACAAGCAACTGGCCCTGGCCCGCCATCCGGCCGCGCAAGACTTGCTGGCGCAGCCCGTAAGGGCGGCGCAGGCGCTCGTCAAGGGCTGGCTGTTCTATGCCAGCGGCACGATGCCGGGCATGGACGGCATTTCTCCAGAGCATGGACACGGCTTCTGGTGCACGCCCGCGCAGCTGCCCGGGCAGCGCTATGTCATCTTGCCCCGGCTGCAATGGCTGGCCCCGTACAAGGGGCGCGAGGTGGATGTGCTGGAAGTCGATGCCTTGCGCGCGCAGCTGTGTGATCTGGCGCAACCCGTGATGGTCGCATCGGTAGACCATATCGACGGCTGGGATGTGGAGCGCACACGCGGTTTTGTCGTGCCCGCTACCTGGACGGAGCAGGCGGCCGCGCGGCGGCTGGCTGGCGCTTTGCCGATTTAAAACTCTTAACCCCAAAACATCCGGGGGCAGACCCTCAGGGTCTGACCCCGGCCCTTGCTGGGTTTAATGTTTTTGCTCGCCGATCAAGGAAAGATTGTCATGTTCCAGCTGGTTCAGCTTGTGCCTGCGCATGATCATGTACATGGTGCCGGCGACGAACAGGCCGAACAGGGTGATGATGATGTTCAGCGGCAGGTGCAGGCGGATCATGATGGAATACACGGCCAGCATGGTCAGAATGGACAGGTTTTCATTGAAGTTCTGCACGGCGATGGAGTGGCCTGCGCTCATCAGCACGTGGCCACGGTGTTGCAGCAGAGCATTCATGGGCACGACGAAGAAGCCGGACAGGGCGCCGATCAAGATCAGCAGCGGGTAGGCGATCCACACGGAGTGCACCTGCGTCATCATCATCACGATGACGCCCATGGCGATGCCCAGCGGGATCACGGTCAAGGACTTACGCAGGGGAATGAAGCGGGCCGACAGCACGGCGCCGCCCGCCACGCCGATGGCGACCACGCCCACCAGGCTGGTGGCCTTGTCGAACGGCATGTTCAGCGATTGCTTGGCCCATTCCAGCACGATCAGCTGCAAGGTGGCGCCGGCGCCCCAGAACAGGGTCGTCACGGCCAGGGTGATCTGGCCCAGCTTGTCTTTCCACAGGATGGAATAGCAATTGGCAAAATCGGTGATCAGTTTGATAGGATTGCGTTCCTGGTGCGGATACACGCAGCCCGTGTCGGGAATCTTCAGGTTGGCCAGGGTCGCCAGCGCATAGATGCCCACCACCACGCACAGCGCCGCTTCCGTCTTGTTGGTGATGCCCGTGTCGATCAGCGGGATATCGATGGACAGCAGCAGGTCGGACACGTGGCCGCTGACGAGCGCGCCGCCCATGACGGTGCCGAGGATGATGGAGGTGACGGTCAAGCCTTCGATCCAGCCATTTGCCGCCACGAGCTTTTCCGGCGGCAGCAGTTCCGTCAGGATGCCGTACTTGGCGGGCGAGTACACGGCCGCGCCAAAACCGACGACGGCGTAGGCCAGCAGCGGATGCACATGGAAGAAGACGAGGGCGCAGCCGAAGATCTTGACCATGTTGGCGATGAACATGACCTTGCCTTTGGGCAGAGCATCGGCGAAGGCGCCGACAAAAGCGGCCAACAGCACATAAAACAGCACGAACGACAGTTTGAGCAGCGGCGTGATCCACGCCGGGGATTTCATGGACACCAATAAATCGACGGCGACAAAAAAGAGGGCGTTATCTGCCAGCGAGGAAAAGAACTGCGCCGCCATGATGGTATAAAAACCACGATTCATTCTGGAATGCCTGAAATCATATCTGGCTTGCTTTATACCACGAAAAAACGGCAAACCCCAAGTTTGGACGGGCCTGCTTCACATCCGCTTGCCTAAGGCGCACTTAATTATTCTGCCGTAGAAAAATACACATACATGTGAGCATTTTGTAAATGCTGTCCTCTGTACACGACCTTGAGCGTGCGCCCCATCCGTGGCCTGCCCATCCGGTAAAATACGGCTTTCCCACCCGCCGTGAATCACGCATATGCCCAGGCCCCTCATCGCCACCATCCATCTCGATGCCATGCAACATAATCTGGCGCGCGCCCGTGCCTGCGCGCAAGGCGCCAGGGTGTGGGCCGTCGTCAAGGCGAATGCCTACGGGCACGGCCTGGAACGGGCCATGCGGGGCTTTGCCGAGGCCGATGGCCTGGCCCTCGTCGAAGTCGATTACGCCGTGCGCTTGCGCGAACTGGGCTGGACCAAGCCCATCCTGCTGCTGGAAGGCTTTTTCGACGCCAGCGACTTGCCCGTCATGGCGCAGCACCATTTGAATGGCAGCGTGCATTGCGTGGAGCAGATCGCCATGCTGGAAGCGGCGCGCCTGCCGCACGCCATCGACGTGCACCTGAAAATGAACACGGGCATGAACCGCCTGGGCTTTACGCCGGCCGCCGTGGCCGCCGCATATGCGCGCCTGCGCGCCATTCCCCACGTCGGCACGATCACCCTGATGACGCACTTCGCCAATGCGGACGAGGCGGCGCCCACGCGCTTGCCCCTGGAGCAGCAGATGCTGCGTTTCGAGGCCGGCGCGGCCAGCATCGGTACCGCCTTGCCGCGCAGCCTGTGCAATTCGGCCGGCCTGCTGCTGCATCAGCTGGACAGCGACTGGGTGCGTCCCGGCATCATGCTGTACGGCGGCACGCCCAGCGGCGCCCCCGGCGGCACGTCGGCGCAGGCCTTTGGCTTGCTGCCCACCATGACCTTGCGCAGCCAGATTATCGGCATCCAGGACATCGCCGCCGGCGAAGTGGTGGGCTACGGCAGCCGTTATGAAGCGGCGGGCAACGTCAAGGTGGGCGTGGTGGCCTGCGGCTATGCGGACGGCTACCCGCGCCACGCGCCCGAAGGCACGCCCGTGCTCGTCGACGGCGTGCGCACGGGACTCATCGGCCGGGTCTCGATGGACATGCTGATGGTGGACCTGACGCACGTGCCCGGCGCCCAGGTCGGCAGCAGCGTCACCTTGTGGGGCCAGGGCATGCCGGTCGACGACGTGGCGCTGGCCGCCGGCACCATCGGCTACGAGCTGATGTGCGCACTGGCGCCCCGCGTGCCCGTCATCGTAGCCTAGGTGACGCGGCGGCGCGGTTTGTATATACTGTGAATCTACTGTATATATAAACAGCATTATTCCTTACCCGGGCAAAAACACCATGGCAAAAGTCAAGACCATCTACACCTGCAGCGATTGCGGCGCCATCAGTAATAAATGGATGGGGCAGTGCACCTCGTGCAACCAGTGGAATACCATGGTGGAAACCCTGCCCGAGACGGGCGGCAACAACCGCTATTCCAATCCGCAGCACATGTCGCTGGCGCAGACGGCGCCCGTGCTGTCGCTGGACGACATCGACGCCATCGACGTGCCCCGCTTCGGCACGGGCATCGAGGAATTCGACCGCGTGCTGGGCGGCGGCATGGTGGCGGGCGGCGTGGTGCTGATCGGCGGCGACCCCGGCATCGGCAAGTCGACCCTGCTGCTGCAGGCGCTGGCCAATATGTCGCACCACAAGCGCGTGCTGTACGTCAGCGGCGAGGAGTCGGGGGCGCAGATCGCCCTGCGCGCCAAGCGCCTCGTCATCGACGCCAAGGAACTCAAACTGCAGGCGGAGATCCAGCTGGAAAAGATCCTTTCCACCCTGAACGACCTGAAGCCGGAAGTGGTGGTGATCGACTCCATCCAGACCGTGTATTCGGACGCGCTCAGCTCGGCGCCCGGTTCCGTGGCGCAGGTGCGCGAGTGCGCGGCGCAGCTGACGCGGGCGGCCAAGCAGACGGGCGTGACCATCATTCTCGTGGGCCACGTGACGAAGGAGGGCGCGCTGGCCGGGCCCCGCGTGCTGGAACACATCGTCGACACGGTGCTGTATTTCGAGGGCGACGCCCATTCCAGCTTCCGCCTCGTGCGCGCCATCAAGAACCGTTTCGGCGCCGTCAACGAGTTGGGCGTGTTTGCCATGACGGAAAAGGGCTTGAAGGGCGTGTCGAACCCGTCCGCCCTGTTCCTGTCGCAGCACGACAACCAGGTGCCCGGTTCCTGCGTGATGGTGACGCAGGAAGGCACGCGCCCCCTGCTGGTGGAAATCCAGGCCCTCGTCGATACCAGCCACTTGCCGAATGCGCGCCGGCTGTCCGTCGGCCTGGAACAGAACCGCCTGGCCATGCTGCTGGCCGTGGCGCACCGCCACGCGGGCATCGCCGCCTTCGACCAGGATGTGTTCATCAATGCCGTGGGCGGCGTCAAGATCACGGAACCGGCGGCCGACCTGGCCGTCTTGCTGGCGATCAATTCATCGATGCGCAACAAGCCCTTGCCGCGCGGACTCGTGGTGTTCGGCGAAGTGGGCCTGGCCGGCGAAATCCGTCCCGCGCCGCGGGGCCAGGAGCGCTTGCGCGAGGCCGCCAAGCTGGGCTTTACCCTGGCCGTCGTGCCCAAGTCCAACCTGCCCAAGCAAGCCATCGAAGGCATCAAGGTCATCGGCGTCGAGCGCATCGACGAGGCGTTCAACAAGTTGCGCGACCACGAGTAATAGTTGGCATGGTGTAAATGCCAAGTTTGAGACAAGTCAAACAGAATTTCCGTTTGGAACTATAATATTTGTCCGATGGATGCGTCTTGCGCATCCGCGTCGACCATGAATTGATAGAGAAGCGGAATACAGTGTCAGTTGAACAAAGGCAAGGCGCACGCAAGATTTTGCGTGCCAAGGCAATGTTGGTGATCGATGGCGCGGGGCCAGTGGCGGCGCGCACCCTCGATGTGGGGCCAGGCGGGATGTCGGCCGTGATCGCCGATCCGGTACCGGCGGGCAAGCAGGGCAAGGTGCTGTTCGAACTGTTCTACGATGGCAAGGCACACATCATCGAAGCGCGCACGGCCGTGTCGCACTGCATTTTCAGCAGCGCCGGTTTCAAGGTGGGACTCACGTTCCAGCAGCTGGACATGGCCGTCAGCAGCGCCATTGCCAAGTTCATGCGCTAGGCGCGGCGCTGCCCTCGTGGACCTGGCGCATGCATTGAAATGCGCTAAAATGGTGCAAACAGGTTTGCACGACGGTAAACATGGCTTTGCTCGCTGTTTTGATCTTTTAGCCATGCTGCATAATTATCAATCAGTGGAGACGACGCTGCCGCGCCTTGAGCGCTTGCCGCCTCATCTCTTGCAGACGCGGCGCACGGTCCAGCCTGAACCGTGAGCGCACACTCTCACCGGATGAAAAGCCACCATGTTTAATTCGACCATCAGCAGCAAGACCTATACCAACAATACGCAGCAGACCACACAGGGCAATATCTCGGCCGACGTGTATGCCAAGGTCGAGCGCCAGATGCAGTCGCAAAACACGGGCGTCGTCAAGCTCAATGCCACGCTGGCGCGCGGCCAGGCCAAGTTCTCGGGCCTGGGCCAGCTGCAATCGGCGCTGGCGAAATTCCAGACCGTGGCCAAGAACATGGCCGGCAGCGGCCTGGCCACCTCGGCCACGCCCAGCAGCAAGGACGTGCTCAGCGCCACCACCACCGACAAGGCCGCCAGCGGCAGCCATGAATTGAACGTCAAGCAACTGGCGCAGGGGCAAACCCTGCTGAGCGGCGCGCAGAAGTCGTCCAGCACGCCGATCGGCACGGGCGCGCCCGCGCTGGTGAAGATCGAAGTGGGCACGGCTGACGGCAAGCAATTTACGCCCGGCAGCGGCAAGATCATCTCGCTGACCATCGACAGCAGCAACAATAGCCTCGACGGCATCGCCGCCGCGCTCAAGCAGCAGGGCGTCGACGCCAGCGTGGTGAAGGGCGCCGACGGTTATTCGCTGGCGATCAATGGCAAGAGCGGCGCCGACAGCAGCATGCGCATCAGCGTCTCCGGCGACGCGGCCGTCAGCAACCTGCTGGCCTACGCGCCCGGCGCCGGCAAGGGCATGCAGCAGACGGCCGCCGCGCAGGACGCGCTGCTGACCGTCGACGGCAAGGACATCAAGAGCGCCACGAATACCCTGACGACGGCCATCGAGGGCGCCACCATCGAGCTGAAGAAAAAGGGCACGACCGACCTCGTCATCGCCAAGGACAGCAGTCAGATCGCCAGCAACGTGGCCAGCTTCGTCACGGCCTACAATGAACTCAACAGCAAGCTGCAGAGCCTGCAGCAGGGCGACTTGAAATCCGACACGGCCCTGGGCCAGGTGCGCTCGCAGATGGAACAGGTGCTGCGCACGGCCAGCACGGGCGTGCCGTCGTCGGTGCTGGGCAGCGCAGGCGTGACCCTGGGCAAGAGCGGCGAGCTGGTGCTGGACGAGAAAAAACTCAAGGCCGCCATCGATGCCGATCCCGACGCCGTCAGCAAGCTGTTTACGAATAACGGCAAGGGTGTGGCGGACCAGTTCGCCAGCAAGATCGGCGAGCTGACGGGCGAAACGAGCATCATCCGCAAGGAAGTGCAGACGGTGGGCAAGGACATCACCACCCTGACGAGCAAGAAGGCCGTGCTGGCGAAAGCGCTGACGGCGCAGGCGCAGGCGCTGGTGAAGGCGTATTCGGCGCAGGAACAGATGGGCACGAATTCGGCCTTGCCGGGGTATACGGGCAAGAATTCCCTCTTCGACTTCATGGCTTGAGAGCGCACCGCTAAAGCGCCCATGGCGGCGTTGCACCGCCTTGCCGTACTAGTG
>NZ_RFSK01000078.1 GCF_009923995.1 Janthinobacterium sp.
CGGCGCCCGCGGGCGCCGTTTTGCATGGATCGCTGAACCCTGTCAGCTGAGATTTTCCAGGCGGATCTTGGTGACCGTGCCCACCACGCTGTTCAAGGCTTCCATCTTCCCGATGGCGGCCGTGACGTTCTTTTCCTGCGTCTGGTGCGTCAGCATGATGATGTCCGTATGCGTCTCGCCCTCGGCCGGCTCCTTTTGCAGCATGGCGTCGATCGAGATGCCGCGCTCGGCCAGGATGCGCGTCAGGTCGGCCAGCACGCCCGGCTGGTCGGCCACGTGCATGCGCAGGTAGTAGCTGGTGGTGATTTCCGACATCGGCAAAATCTCGATGTTGGTCATGGCGTTCGGCTGGAAGGCCAGATGCGGCACGCGGTGCTCCGGGTCGGCCGTGGCCAGGCGGGTGATGTCGACCAGGTCGGCGATCACCGACGAAGCGGTCGGCTCGGCGCCCGCGCCGCGGCCCGAGTACAGGCTGGCGCCGACGGCGTCGCCGTGCACCAGCACCGCGTTCATGGCGCCTTCCACGTTGGCGATCAGGCGCTTGGCCGGGATCAGGGTCGGATGCACGCGCAGTTCGATGCCTTCCACGCCGTTGACGGTGGTGCGCTTGGTGATGCCCAGCAGCTTGATGCGGTAGCCCAGCTGCTCGGCGTAGCGGATGTCGACGGCATTGAGGTTGCTGATGCCTTCCACATAGGCCTTGTCGAACTGCACCGGGATGCCGAAGGCGATGGCCGACATGATGGTGGCCTTGTGCGCGGCATCGACGCCTTCGATATCGAAGGTGGGGTCGGCTTCCGCGTAGCCCAGTTCCTGCGCCTGTTTCAGCACGGTGGCAAAGTCCAGCCCCTTGTCGCGCATCTCGGACAGGATGAAATTGGTGGTGCCGTTGATGATGCCGGCGATCCATTCGATGCGGTTGGCCGTCAAGCCTTCGCGCAGCGCCTTGATGATGGGGATGCCGCCGGCGACGGCCGCCTCGAAGGCCACCATCACGCCCTTGTCCTGGGCGGCGGCAAAGATTTCGTTGCCGTGCACGGCCAGCAGCGCCTTGTTGGCCGTGACCACGTGCTTGCCGTTGGCGATGGCCTGCATGACCAGGGTTTTCGACAGGTCGTAGCCGCCGATCAGTTCGACGACGATGTCGATCTCGGGATCGTTGACGATGAGGGACGGGTCGTTGACGACCTTGCAGGCGCCGGCGACGAGCGCCTCGGCGCGCGCCACGTCGCGCACGGCGACGGCGACGACTTCAATGCCGCGGCCCGCGCGGCGCTTGATTTCTTCCTGGTTGCGCTGCAGGACGCTGAACGTGCCGAAACCGACATTGCCCAGGCCCAGCAGGCCGATCTTGATGGATTTCATAGGTGTGCTTGACTGCTCATTAAGTGGCGCCGCAACAGGCGGCGCCAGGTTGATCGAGATTGCTGCTGGCCGGCTCAGCCCCGGCTGTGACGCTTGCGGTAGCCTTCGAGGAAGCGCGCGATGCGTCCCATGGCCTCGGTCAGGTCATCGGAATTGGGCAGGAAGACGACGCGGAAGTGGTCGGGCGCGATCCAGTTGAAGCCCGTGCCCTGCACGATCAGGACCTTCGCTTCGGCCAGTAATTCATAGGCAAACTGCTGGTCGTCGGCGATCGGGTAGATCTCCGGGTCCAGGCGCGGGAACATGTACAGCGCAGCCTTCGGCTTGACACAGGTGACGCCCGGAATATCGGTCAGCAGCTTGTGCGCCAGGTCGCGCTGTTTCAACAGGCGCCCGCCCGGCCCCACCAGGTCTTGTATGCTCTGGTAGCCGCCAAGCGCCGTCTGGATGGCAAATTGCCCCGGTGCGTTGGCGCATAGCCGCATCGAGGCCAGCATGTTGAGGCCCTCGATGTAATCCTTGGCGTGCCGCTTTTCACCCGACACCACCATCCAGCCGGAACGGTAGCCGCAGGAGCGGTAATTTTTCGACAAGCCATTCATGGTAATGAACAGCACGTCGTCGGCCAGCGAGGCGATCGACACGTGCTCGGCCTCGTCGTACAGCACCTTGTCGTAGATTTCGTCGGCGAAAATGATCAGCTGGTGCTGGCGCGCCAGTTCGACGATCTGCAGCAGCACGGACACCGGGTACAGCGCGCCCGTCGGGTTGTTCGGGTTGATAACGACGATGGCTTTCGTGTGCGGCGTGATCTTGCGGCGCATGTCCTCGATGTCGGGATACCACTCGTTCTGCTCGTCGCACACGTAATGCACCGGGTTGCCGCCGGACAGGCTGACGGCAGCCGTCCACAGCGGATAGTCGGGCGCCGGCACCAGCACCTCGTCGCCGCTGTTGAGCAGGGCATTCATCGACATGACGATCAGTTCCGAGGCGCCATTGCCCAGGTAGATGTCATCGATGGTCACGCCGGCGATGTTCTTGCCCTGCGTGTAGTGCATGACGGCCTTGCGCGGCGCGAACATGCCCTTCGAATCCGTGTAACCGGCGGCATTTTGCAGGTTGAGCATCATGTCGCGCACGATCTCGTCCGGCGGGTCGAAGCCGAATACGGCCAGGTTGCCGATATTGAGCTTGGTGATCTTGTGGCCTTCTTCTTCCATTTGCCTGGATTTTTCCAGGACCGGGCCGCGGATGTCGTAGCAGACGTCCGCCAATTTATTCGATTTCTGAATCGGTCGCAAAATAAATCCCTG
The DNA here is from genome assembly GCF_009923995.1 of Janthinobacterium sp. Taxonomy (GTDB): domain Bacteria; phylum Pseudomonadota; class Gammaproteobacteria; order Burkholderiales; family Burkholderiaceae_D; genus Janthinobacterium. The sequence continues at coordinate 2,682 of NZ_RFSK01000078.1, forward strand.
TCGTGATGCGGCGCGGACGGCCTACGCTTGCAGCATGAAAGCCGCGCCAGAACTATGAACCCGTGAGACTGCAATGCGAAAACAACCATTCTCGCCGAAAGCAGGCCATTTTATCAAATTAAACATGGCAAATTGCAGCATTTCGCGCCGTTTATGCCACGCGCCCCCGCCTGCGGGCCATTTTCCCGCCGGGCGCTCTTCATCTTCTCTTAATCTTTGCCTACTACTATGGCAAGTGCCGCCTGTCACTGTTGCGATAAAGACTGGCAAGAGATTGCAAATTGGAAAGGATGTTGCTTTTCAGTCGCTCTTTTCTGTCATTTATGGCATGCTTACGCCCTTGGCCGCAGCGCACATCCGGACGGCGCGCGCACCGATCAACCGACACGACCAGCCCCGACATCGCCATGAAACTTCATGCCAGCATCACCCAACAATACCAAACCGTTACAGGCTACGATGAAAATGGCGTGGAGATCAATGCCCAGCCCTACAACTATAGCCTGATCGTCATGCCGGAAGCGCCACCGCGCGCCTGGGACGTGGCCAGTTTCGAGCAGTTGAGCGAGGCGCATTTCGCGCAGATCCTGGCCGACGCCCCCGACGTCGTCATCCTCGGCACGGGCGAGCGCCAGCGCTTCGTGCATCCGAAACTGACGGCCGCGCTGACCATGCGCCGCATCGGCGTCGAATGCATGGATAGCCAGGCCGCCTGCCGCACCTACAACATCCTCATGGGCGAAGGCCGCAAAGTCACCCTGGCCCTGATCCTGACGCCTGGCGCGGGCAGCGCTGCATGAAAATCAACGTCAACGAACTGCACGCCTCGCGCGTGCTGATGTGGTCACTGCTGGGCATCTTCATCGTCGTGACCCTGTATGCGCTGGGCGTGCGCACCCTGGTGCCGCCCGATGAAGGCCGCTATGCCGAGATGGCGCGCGAGATGTTCGTCACGGGCGACTGGATCACCACGCGCCTGAACGGCATCAAATACTTTGAAAAGCCGCCGCTGCAAACGTGGATGAATGCGCTGACCTTCGCCGCCTTCGGCCTGGGCGAGTGGCAAGCCCGCCTGTGGACGGGCCTGTGCGGCATCATCGGCGTGTGCATGACGGCATTTGCTGGCAAGAAAGTCTTCGGTCCCCGCGTGGGACTGTATGCGGGCCTGGTGCTGGCATCGAGCCTGTTCTGGCTCGCTTCCGGCCAGATCAATTCGCTGGACATGGGCCTGTCGGGCATGATGACGATTACCCTGGCCAGCCTGCTGGTGGCCCAGCGCGACGAAGCGACAGTCACCGAACGGCGCAACTGGATGCTGGTATGCTGGGCAGGCATGGCGCTGGCCGTGCTGGCCAAGGGCCTGATCGGCATCGTGCTGCCGGGCGCCGTGCTGGTGCTGTACTCGCTGTTTGCGCGCGACTGGCGCATCTGGACGCGCTTGCACCTGGTCAAGGGCCTGCTGCTGTTCTTCGCCATCGCCACGCCATGGTTCGTGCTCGTCGCCCTGCGCAATCCCGAGCAGCCGTATTTCTTCTTCGTCCACGAGCATTTCCAGCGTTTCCTGATGAAGGGCCACAAGCGCGAAGGCGCCTGGTACTACTTCCTGGTGCTGCTCATCCCCGGCATCCTGCCGTGGATCGGCGTGCTGCCGCAAAGCATCGCCGCCGCCTTCAAGCGCCAGGACGGCGCCTTCCAGCCCCGCCTGATGCTGCTGATCTGGGCCGTGTTCATCTTCTTCTTCTTCAGCTATTCGACGTCGAAGCTGCCCGGCTACATCGTGCCCATCTTCCCGGCCCTGGCCCTGCTGATCGCCCTGTTCCTGGAATCGGCATCGCGCCGCCAGCGCATGCTGGCCGCCAGCCTGCTGTGCGTGCTGGGCGCGGCCATCCTGATCGGCGGCCCGATTGCCTTCGGCAAGGCCAGCGCCCGCGATCCGGCCGCCTTGATCGCCCTGAAAGGCTACCAGCCCTGGCTGATGGCGGCCGGTTTCTTCGCCCTGGCCGGCGGCGCCCTGGCCTTGCTGCATGCGCGCCAGCTGCGCCGCGACATGACCGTGCTGACCATCGCCGGCGCCGGCTTCCTGGCCACGCACTGCATCCTGGCCGGCTCCGAACTGTATGGCCAGAACCGTGCCGGCACCGACATGCTGCCGCAGATCCAGGCCGAGCTGAAGCCCGACACCAAGCTCTATTCGGTCGGCATCTATGAACAGTCGCTGACGTATTACCTGCAGCGGCCCGTCATCCTCGTCGATTACTGGGATGAATTCACGTTTGGCCTGAAGCAGCAGCCCGAACTGTCCATGCCCACCATCGAGCCGTTCATCACGCAATGGACCAACGATGCCAACGCCGGCGTGCGCGACGTGGCCATCATCAGCCGGGACCGTTACAAGGAACTGCAGCAACGTGGCGTCCCCATGCGCGTGGTCGCCGAAGACGCGCGCCGCATGGTCATTGCCAATCAATAAATATGTTGCAAGGGCGCGAGGCGAAACCGCTCGCGCCCCCGGCCAGCCTGCCCCGCCCCCGCCTCAGAAGGATTTTCCCGCTGAACCGGCTGCGCCGCCCTATTAACGCTATAAAATAGCCATGCCTGCTAGCGGACTTCGATCGCGCTGGCGGCCTGTGCGACGCCGAACCACTGACACAAATTTACCCAAGAAAAGTGCCCATGACCTCTACCCTGCCCTTTTTGCCTTTTTCCAAACCCACCATCGATGAAGCGACCATCGCCGCCGTCGGCGACGTGCTGCGCTCCGGCTGGATCACCAGCGGACCGAAAGTGCAAGCCTTCGAAGCCCAGCTGTCCGAATACTTCGGCGGACGCCCCGTGCGCACCTTCAATTCGGGCACGTGCACCATGGAAATCGCGCTGCGCATCGCCGGCATCGGTCCCGGTGACGAAGTCATCACCACGCCCGTGTCGTGGGTCGCGACGGCCAACGTCATCATCGAAGTGGGTGCCACGCCCGTGTTCGCCGATATCGATCCCGTCACGCGCAATATCGACCTCGACAAGCTGGAAGCGGCCATCACGCCACGTACGAAAGCCATCATCCCCGTCTACCTGTCGGGCTTGCCTGTCGACATGGACCGCCTGTACGCGATTGCTGCAAAGCACAACTTAAGGGTCGTGGAAGACGCGGCGCAAGCCTTCGGCTCCGAATGGAAGGGCAAGCGCATCGGTTCGTTTGGCGATTTCGTCTCGTTCAGCTTCCAGGCCAACAAGAACATCACCACGGGCGAAGGCGGCGCGCTGGTCCTGAACAACCTGGAAGAGGCGAAGCTGGCCGAGAAATACCGGCTGCAGGGCGTCACGCGCAGCGGCGTCGACGGCATCGACGTCGATGTGCTCGGTGGCAAGTACAACATGAGCGACATCATGGCCGCCATCGGCCTGGGCCAGTTCGCCAATATCGAGGCCATCACGGCCCACCGCCGCGCCCTGGCACGCCATTATTTTGAGCAGTTCGGCAGCGATTTCGAGGCGGCCAGCGGCGCCCAGCTGCCCGTGCAGGACTTTGAAAACAGCAACTGGCATTTGTTCCAGATCATCCTGCCCGACAATGGACCCGGCACGCGCGCCACGTTCATGCAGCAGATGGCGCAGCAGAACGTGGGAACGGGCTATCATTACGCACCGATCCACTTGTTTACCATGTACCGCGAACGCGGCTTTACCGAAGGCATGTTCCCCGTCTCGGAAAAGATCGGCCGCCTGACCGTGACCTTGCCCATGTTCTACGCCATGACGAAACAGGACGTGGAACGTGCCGTCGCCACCGTCAAATCCATTCTCATCAAGTGAGCAGCGCGCCGATGAAACCTGAACTGTCCATTATTATTCCGATTTACAACGAACAGGATGGCCTGGCCAGCCTGTTCGCCCGTCTGTATCCGGCCCTCGATGCCCTGCAGACCAGCTATGAAATCCTCTTCGTCAACGATGGCAGCCGCGACAACTCGGTCGCCATCCTGGCCGAGCAGTTCCGCCAGCGCCCCGACGTCACGCGCGTGATCTTGTTCAACGGCAATTATGGCCAGCACATGGCCATCCTGGCCGGCTTCGAGGCATCGCGCGGGCAGATCATGATCACGCTCGACGCCGACCTGCAGAATCCGCCCGAGGAAATCGGCAACCTGGTGGCGAAGATGCGCGAAGGCTACGATTATGTGGGATCGATCCGGCGCAAGCGGCAAGATTCCGCCTGGCGCACGCTGGCCTCGAAGATGATGAACCGCCTGCGCGAAAAAATCACGAATATCAAGATCACCGACCAGGGCAACATGCTGCGCGCGTATGGCCGCAACGTGATCGACCTCGTCAACCAGTGCGCCGAAGTCAATACCTTCGTGCCGGCGCTGGCCTACACCTTTGCCCGCAAGCCGACAGAAATCATCGTCGAACACGAGGAACGGGCGGCCGGCGAATCGAAATACTCGCTGTACAGCCTGATCCGCCTGAATTTCGACCTGGTCACGGGCTTTTCACTGATTCCCCTGCAAATCTTTTCCATGCTGGGAATGGCGCTGTCGCTGGGCTCGGCATTACTGGTGGTCTTCCTGCTGGTACGCCGCTTCCTGCTGGGCGCGGAAGCCGAAGGCGTGTTCACCCTGTTCGCCATCGCCTTCTTCTTCATGGGCGTGATCCTGTTCGGCATCGGCCTGGTGGGCGAATACGTGGGACGCATCTTCCAGCAAGTGCGCGCCCGTCCCCGCTACGTGGTGCAAACCATCTTGCAGGACGGCATGACGCAGGCCGAAGCCGAGGCGCAGCCGTACGTGCGCCTGGAAAAGCGCCAGGTGAGCCGCTGATGGGCGCGCCACGCGCCGTCGTCTTCGGCTACCACAACGTCGGCGTGCGCTGCATCAAGGTGCTGCTGGCAGGCGGCGTCGATATCGCCCTCGTCGTCACGCACGAAGACAGCCCGACGGAAAACCTGTGGTTCGAGTCCGTCGCCAGCCTGTGCCAGGAAGAAGGCATCCCCTGCATCACGCCGGGCGATGCCCGCGCGCCCGAACTGCTGGCGCAGGTCCAGGCGGCCAAACCGGACATGCTGTTCAGTTTTTACTACCGTCACATGTTGCCGGCTAGCATCTTGGAAGTCGCGCCCGCCTACAATATGCACGGCTCGCTGCTGCCGCAGTTCCGCGGCCGCGCGCCCGTCAACTGGGCCGTGCTGCATGGCGCCACGGAAACGGGCGCCACCTTGCATGAAATGACCGTCAAGCCGGACGCCGGCGCCATCGTGGCGCAGACGGCCGTGCCCATCCTGCCCGACGACACGGCGTTTGAAGTCTTCGGCAAGGTGACAGTTGCTGCAGAGCAAACTCTGTGGGGCGTGCTGCCGGCATTGCTGGACGGCACGGCACCGCGCCAGCCGAACGATTTGCGCCAGGGCGGCTACTTTGGTGGGCGCAAGCCGGAAGACGGCCGCATCGACTGGAAGTTACCCGCGCAACAGGTGTACAACCTGCACCGGGCCGTCGCACCGCCGTATCCGGGTGCGTTTACCGAAGTCAATAATGTCGTTTACATCATCGAAAAAGCCCGTTTAAGCAAGCATTCAGCGGGAAGTTTGCCACCGGGCTTGGCCGTAGTGGATAATTGCATCTTTGGCGTCTGCGGTGACGGCCGCATGCTGGCCATTTCCGCACTCAAGGCCGGTGAGGAGACAATTTCGGCCAAGCAATTGCAAGAAAGACTGACCACCCGCGTCAGCACACATTGAATATTACACTCGAGAATCTCACATGAAAAAAGTCCTCATCTTAGGCGTCAACGGCTTCATCGGCCACCACCTGTCCAAGCGCATCCTGGAAACCACCGACTGGCATGTCTACGGCATGGACATGAACACGGACCGCATCACGGAATTGCTGGACGACGAGAACTACAAGTCGCGCATGCACTTCTTCGAAGGCGACATCACGATCAACAAGGAATGGGTCGAATACCACGTCAAGAAATGCGACGTGATCCTGCCCCTGGTGGCCATCGCCACGCCATCGACCTACGTCAAGCAGCCGCTGCGCGTGTTTGAGCTGGACTTCGAAGCCAACCTGCCTATCGTGCGCTCGGCGGCCAAGTACGGCAAACACCTGGTCTTCCCGTCGACGTCGGAAGTGTACGGCATGTGCCACGACGAGGAATTCGACCCGGAAAACTCGGAACTGATCTGCGGCCCGATCAACAAGCCGCGCTGGATCTACTCGAACGCCAAGCAGCTGATGGACCGCGTGATCTGGGGCTACGGCATGGAAGGCCTGAACTTCACCCTGTTCCGCCCGTTCAACTGGATCGGCGCCGGCCTGGATTCGATCCACACGCCGAAAGAAGGCTCGTCGCGCGTCGTGACGCAATTCTTCGGCCATATCGTGCGCGGCGAAAACATCTCGCTGGTGGACGGCGGCGCGCAGAAACGCGCGTTCACCTACATCGACGACGGCATCGATGCGCTGATCCGCATCATCGCCAACAAGAACGGCGTCGCCAGCGGCAAGATCTACAACATTGGCAATCCGACCAATAACTATTCCATCCGCGACCTGGCCGGCATGATGCTGACCCTGGCCGCCGAATACCCGGAATACGCCGAAGGCGCGAAACACGTGAAAATCGTGGAAACGACCTCGGGCGCCTACTACGGCGCCGGCTACCAGGACGTGCAGAACCGCGTGCCGAAAATCACGAATACCTGCGAAGAACTGGGCTGGGCGCCAAGCACGTCCATGGCCGATTCCCTGCGCAACATTTTCGACGCCTACCGCAGCCAGGTAGCCCAAGCCAAAGCCCTGATGGATTAATGTTGAGCAAGCCGTTCCTGACCCTGAAGATCGACGTCGATACCTATCGCGGGACCCGCGAAGGTATGGGCAATCTGGTGCGCATGTTGCTGGCGCACCAGGCCAACGCCACTTTTTTGTTCTCGCTGGGGCCCGACCATACGGGCTGGGCCCTGCGGCGTGCCTTGCGGCCCGGCTTTTTCAGCAAGGTGTCGCGCACTTCCGTGGTCGAACACTATGGCTTGAAGACATTGATGTACGGCACGTTGCTGCCGGGACCCGACATCGGCAAGCAGTGTGCGGCGCAATTGCGCGCCGTGCGCGATGCCGGTTTCGAGTGCGGCATCCACACCTGGGATCACACCCTTTGGCAAGACAACGTGGCCAAGCGCAACAGCGCCTGGACCATCAACATGATGCGCAAGGCGGCCAGCCGCTACGAGCAGGTGTTCGGCACCCGGCCGCACACCCACGGCGCGGCCGGCTGGCAAATGAATGTCAGCGCCTTTGTCGAGCATGACACGGCCGGCTACCGCTTTGCGTCCGATGGCCGCGCCATGCTCGACGAGCGTGGCGCCATGGTGCATCCGGGCAATGGCCCGCATCGCGTGCGCAATGGCAACACCATCCTGCAATGCGTGCAATTGCCCACCACCCTGCCCACCCTCGACGAGCTGCTGGGCTGTGAAATCGACGGTAAACTGATCACAACCGGCAATGTTGCCGCGCATATCTTGTCACTGACGGCGGATAATCCCCGCGATCATGTGTATACCTTGCATGCGGAACTTGAAGGACAGAAACTCGCCCCCATTTTCGAGCAACTGCTGGCTGGCTGGAAAGCCCAGGGCTACCAGTTCGCGTCGATGGGCGACTATTATGAAAAGATAAAGAATGCCGACCTGCCCATTTGCCCCATTACCTGGGATGAATTGCCAGGGCGTTCCGGGCGCCTGATTGTGCAGGGCAAAGCGGCCTGAATGCTGTATTGTTGCACCTGGATGCGTTGCCAGGTTAAAAACAGCGCTGATGATCACCGTTCAGGAGAGAACCTGTGGCTGATAGCCAATCCCTCGTTAGCATACCCGACTTTACCGCTGCAATGACCAGCGGCAAGACCTTCCAGTTACTGGGCCGCCCGGCCAAGGCCACGGTCTTGTTTTTTTATCCGAAGGACAATACCCCAGGCTGCACGACTGAAAACATCGCCTTCCGCGACGCTTATCCGCAATTCGTCGCCGCCGGCGTGGAAATCTACGGCATCAGCCGCGATTCCCTGCGCTCGCACGAAAGCTTCAAGGCCAAGCTGGAACTGCCGTTCGAACTGATTTCCGACCCCGACGAAGCCGTTTGCCAGCTGTTTAACGTCATGAAGATGAAACAGATGTACGGCAAGACCGTCCGCGGCATCGAGCGCAGCACGTTTGTGATTGACGCCCAGGGCCGATTGGTGAAAGAATGGAGAGGCGTGAAGGTCGCAACTCACGTGGAAGAAGTGCTGGAATTCGTAGCGCATCTGAAATGATCTCTGTGTGTGGATCACATGCGCGTTGCCGGCTTCCAGCGAGCTTAGTTCAACCGCAGTTCAGTTCACGGTACCTATCGCCATTTTGAGTCAACGAAGCGCCTCCACCCACTGCGCCAGGCGGGCCACCAGCCCGCCGATGGCGTCCACGACCGGCCATGCTGCCGGCCTTCCGGCAGTTTCTCGTCCTGTAGCATTGTTGTTCCCCCGCATCCACCCCATGAGAAGTGCCGCCAGAAGCTGGCTGCCCATGGGCGATTCATTCCAGAAATTTTTTGATTGAGATCCTGATGCCACTGCCAAAATTACCGAGCAAGCCAGCCACCATCCTGGCCACCCAAGATTACCCAACCGCAGGCGCAGCGCGCCCGGCCACGAAAACCCCGGCAGCCAAGAAAGTGGCTGCACCGATCATTGAAGCGGCGATCGCCGAAGTTGCCAAGCCGGTCCGCAATGCGGCCACGAAGATCAAGCAAGTGGCGGCCCTGATGGTCGCCAAGCCGGCGCCCGCCCCGGCGCCCGTGGCTGCCGCACCTGCGGCTGCACCGGCGCCTGCCGCCAAGGCCAAGCCGGCGGCGAAAGGCAAGGTCACGCCGATCAAGTCCGTCAAACAGGCCGAGCAGCCACACCCGGCCAAGCACAAGGCCGTCGAAGTGCAGCTCAAGTCCTCCGTCAGCCGCGCCGCCGACCAGCGCGGCCTGTCGAAGCTGTTCGTGCTCGACACCAACGTGCTGATGCACGATCCATCGTCGCTGTTCCGCTTCGAGGAACACGATGTGTACCTGCCGATGATGACGCTGGAAGAGCTGGACAACCACAAGAAGGGCATGACGGAAGTGGCGCGCAACGCCCGCCAGGTGTCGCGCACCCTGGACGCCCTCATCAGCAACACGGATGACGACGCCATCGAGCACGGCATTCCCCTGTCCAAGCTGGGCAACAAGGATGCCAAGGGCCGCCTGTTCTTCCAGACGCGCCTGCAAAGCGCCGACCTGCCGGCAGGTTTGCCAGTCGGCAAGGCCGACAACCAGATCCTCGCCGTCGTGCGTTCACTGGAAGCGGAACAGGATGGCCGCCCCGTCGTGCTGGTGTCGAAGGACATCAACATGCGCATCAAGGCGCGTGCCCTGGGCTTGCCGGCCGAAGATTACTTCAATGACCATGTGCTGGAAGACACGGACTTGCTGTACTCGGGCATCGTGCAGCTGCCGGACGACTTCTGGAACAAGCACGGCAAGGACATGGAATCCTGGCAGGAAAGCAAAAACGGCTACAGCTCCACGTTCTACCGCGTGACGGGTCCGTTCGTGCCATCGATGCTGGTGAACCAGTTCATCTACCTGGAACCGAAAAACGGCGAAGCGCCATTCTATGGCCAGGTGAAACAGATCAACGGCAAGACGGCCGTGCTGCAAACCCTGCGCGACTTCAGCCACACGAAGAACAATGTGTGGGGCGTGACGGCGCGCAACCGCGAGCAGAACTTCGCCCTGAACCTGCTGATGAACCCGGAATGCGACTTCGTCACCCTGCTGGGCCAGGCCGGTACCGGCAAGACCCTGCTGGCCCTGGCCGCCGGCCTGGCGCAAGTGCTGGAAACCAAGCTCTACAACGAAATCATCGTCACCCGCGTGACGGTGCCCGTCGGCGAAGACATCGGTTTCCTGCCAGGCACGGAAGAAGAAAAGATGTCGCCATGGATGGGCGCCTTCGACGACAACCTGGAAGTGCTGAACAAGTCCGACTCGGATGGCGGCGAATGGGGCCGTGCGGCAACGCAAGACCTGATCCGCTCGCGCATCAAGATCAAGTCGCTCAACTTCATGCGCGGCCGCACCTTCGTCAACAAGTTCCTCATCATTGATGAAGCGCAAAACTTGACGCCGAAACAGGTCAAGACCCTCGTCACGCGCGCCGGTCCCGGCACGAAGATCCTGTGCCTGGGCAACATCGCACAGATCGACACACCGTACCTGACGGAAGGCTCCAGCGGCCTGACCTACGTCGTCGACCGCTTCAAGGGCTGGTCGCATAGCGGCCACGTCACCCTGGCCCGCGGCGAGCGTTCGCGCCTGGCCGACCACGCCAGCGAAGTGCTGTAAGCATTCCCGGGCGGCGCCAGCCGCCTCGACATTAAAAAGCCCCGCCTGCAGCGATGCAGTCGGGGCTTTTTTTCATGTTCACGTTTTCCTAACGACATGTTTTAATGCCACGTCCCTCCTTCAGCCCGGCCGCTGCATCCGGCCACCCCCGTCAGCCGACCAGCACCAGCTTGCGGTTGACGAATTCCATGATGCCCAGGTCCGACAGTTCGCGGCCGTAGCCCGAGTGCTTCACGCCGCCGAACGGCAGGTCCGGCGCCGTGATGGCGGGCGAGTTGATGAAGACCATGCCCGTCTCGATCTGGCTGGCCAGGCGCTTGCCGCGCGCCACGTCGGCCGTGATGATGGTGCCGCCCAGGCCGAACGGCGAGTCATTCGCCAGGGTGATCGCCTCGTTCTCGTCCTTGACACGGAAAATCATGGCGACGGGGGCGAAGAATTCCTGGTAATACACGGGGTTGGACGGCGCCACGTCCGTCAGGATGGTCGGCTGCAGGAAATAGCCCTGGCGCGCGATGCGCTTGCCGCCCAGCAGCACCTTGGCGCCCCCTTCCACGGCCTGGCCGATTTGCTTGACCGCCAGCTCCAGCGCGGCCTGGCTGGACAAGGGCGCCAGGGTCGTATCGGCATCCATGGGGTCGCCTGGCTGCAATTTCGCCAGTTCCGCCTGGAAACGTTCAAGGAAGACGTCGGCAACGCTGTCGAGCACGATGAAGCGTTTCGAGCCATCGCACACCTGGCCCGCGTTCTGGATGCGGCCGATGACGGCCAGCTTGACGGCCAGGTCCATGTCGGCGTCGTCGAGCACGATGAAGGCGTCGCTGCCGCCCAGTTCCATCGTGGTTTTTTTCAGGGCCTTGCCCGCCGTGGCCGCCACGGAAGCGCCGGCCCGCTCGCTGCCCGTCAGCGCCACGCCCTGCACGCGCGCGTCGGCAATGGCCGTGGCCACTTGTTCGCTGGAAAAGAAGGCATTGGTGTAGGCGCCTGCCGGCGCCCCCGCGTCGCGGAACAGCTGTTCAAAAGCCAGCGCGCACTGGGGCACGTTGGACGCATGCTTGACCACGAGGGTATTGCCTGCCATCAGGTTCGGTCCCGCCACCCTGGCCAGCTGGTAATACGGGAAATTCCACGGCTCGACGCAGAAGATGACGCCCAGCGGCGCGATTTCCACCACGGCCTCGCCGCGCTTGACGTCGAGTTGCTTGGGCGCCAGGAATTGCTCGGCGTTATCGGCGTAGTAATCGAGAATTTTCACGCACAGCGAGACTTCCTGCTGCGCTTCCTTGAAGAGCTTGCCCATTTCCAGGGTGATCAGCTTGGCAAAGGCATCGCGCTGCTCCTTCAGCAGGGCCGCCGCCTGCTGCACGACGGCCTTGCGCCCGGCAAAGCTGCGCCGGCGCCAGTCGTTTTCAAAGGTCGTGGCCGCCGTGGCCAGGATGGTTTCCATCTGCGCATCGCTATGTGGCGCAAAAGTCTGTCCGGTCTGTTCGCTGTAGGGATTCGTGGTCTGATAGCTCATCTGATTTCCTTGGTCGTGGTACCCCGGGATTGCATGGGGTAGTTGGACAGTATGGCCAGCGGGAAGAAAGGCGACAGTTCGGGGACGAACATAGCGAGCGACATAGCAGTTGCTCTGCAGCATAGGGCGCAGTATGCTTGTTCATCTAGTAAAACAAGGGGATAACGATCACTTCCAGGCCTAGGACCCGACGCGCCACTGCGCTCGCCGCCGCGCTGCTGCTGGGCATCCGTGCTTACCAGCGCTATTTGTCACCATGGAAAGGCTTTACGTGTGCCTACCGCGTGCTCGCGGGACGCGACAGCTGTTCCGCCTATGGCTACCGCGTGATCGAGCGGCATGGGTTGCGCGTGGGCCTGCCCTTGTTGCAGCGCCGCCTGCACGCCTGCGGCGAGCGGCACCGCCAGCACCAGGCCCTGCATGCGAGGGGGCGCAGCGCGCGCTACCGGGCACAGGCGGGACATTGCGACCTGCCCGTCGCCGATTGCGGCGACTGTGCCTGCGACTGCGCCGACATCGCCAGCCTGGCCGACTGCAACTGGCCGCGCCGCAACAAGCATCCGGGGTGGTTCCGCAACGACTACACAGCCAGTGCCGCATTGAAACGGCAGCAGGAGGAACACCGCAGGAAAATCCGGCAGGGACGGGAACCCGGCAACTGAAATTCACGCATTAACTTACAAATGAAATATTCATTCATAAAATGAATAATCCCCATTATCACTGTGAATTGGCCGGAAGCGGAACGGCGGCCTATACTCATGCCGTCTCCCCTACTCTGCTTCCCATGCACACCCAGCTCAGCCCGCGTACACAGCGGGCTTTTTGTTCCCGGCACTTGCCACTCTGCCATTCCACGCAATGGTTTTTCCATAACAAGAACAGGGCACGGCAGCCATCGCCAGCCCGATACCCGACAGGGAGCACATCATGATCGTGCGCGAGCGTCCTTCGGCGCTACGGCTGTTCCTGGTGGTACGCGGCTCCGTCCTGCCCCGCATCCGCACTACCCTCATCGTCAATACCCTGATCGCCACGCTCGTCACGTGGTGCCATGGCACGCTGTTCGACCACAAGGTCATCCTCACCACCATCCCGTTTACCCTGATCGGCCTGCCGCTGGCCATCTTCCTGGGTTTCCGCAATACGGCCGCCTACGACCGCTACTGGGAAGCGCGCAAATTGTGGGGCGAACTCGTTTTGCGCAGCCGCAACTTCTCGCGCCAGTGCCAGACCATGATACGCAGCGACACCCTGGCGCACGCGAAGCTGGGCCTCGACGATGTGCGCGTACGCATGATTTACCGCACCATCGCCTTTTGCCATGCGCTGCGCCACCAGCTGCGCGACACGCGCGGCCCGGCCGACCTGCAGCCGCTGCTGCGCCCCGCAGAATGGGAAGCGGCCTGCAAGGCCGGCAACCCGTCCGATTACCTGATGCTGCAGATGGGCCATGACCTGGCCAGCTGCGTCCAGCAGGGCCGCATCGACAGCATCCTGGCCGCGCAGATCGATAACACGATCTCGGCCATGGTAGGCGCGGGTGCGTCGTGCGAACGCATCCGCAGCACGCCGATTCCCTTCTCGTATTCGCTGCTGCTGCACCGCACGGCGTATCTGTACTGTTTCCTGCTGCCTTTCGGTCTCGTCGATTCGCTCGGCTTCATGACCCCCTTCGTCGTCGCCATCGTCGCCTATACCTTCTTTGGCCTCGATGCGCTGGGCGACGAGATCGAGGAGCCGTTCGGCGAAGACGCCAACGACTTGCCGCTGTCGGCCATGTGCCGCGCCATCGAGATCAATCTGCGCGACTCCTTGCAGGACGACAATGTGCCACCGCCCATGCAAGCCGTCGATTTCATGCTCAATTGATGTGCCCGTGACGCTTCCGCTTGACCTTCCCATCGGGGCAAGGATTACAGTGGAAGCACTTAATCATTCAAGGAGTGCTTGCCATGTATCAGTTACAGGTTGAAAACATGAGCTGCGGCCATTGCGTCGGCTCGGTCACGAAAGCGGTGCAAGGCATCGACCCCGCCGCCCAGGTGCAGATCGACCTGGCCAGCAAGAGCGTCAAGGTGGAATCGTCCGCCGCACTGGGCACCATCAGCGCCGCCATCGTGGAAGCGGGCTACCCCGTGACCAGCGCGCAGTAAGCGCAGCAGCGTCCACCAGACAGCCGGCCATTGCGCCGGCTGTTTTTTTGTTTACCCGTCGAGTTCAGGGTAGTGGCGGAAGATGCCTTCTTCATTGAAGGCGATCCTGCGCTTCGACTGCAGGTAGCGGGCGATATTCGGCCGCGCGGCCACGGCATCGTGCAGCGCGTACAGGGCCGGATAGGCGGGCGCCAGGCGCGCCATGGCTTGCGGAAACGCATAGCGCAGGCCGGCCAGCATCTGGAACAGCGACAAGTCGCCATACGTGAGTTTCGCGCCCACCAGGTAGTGGCCGCGGCTGCCATTCTGCAGCAAGACTTGCGTAAAATAATCCAGAAACTTGGGCAGGCGCGTGGCGCGGAAATCCGCGCTGCGCAGCATGGCCGCCTGCTTTTGCTCTGCGTAATACTGGTTCATCGACAGGGGATGGTGGGTGTCGTGCACTTCCGTCAGCCAGTCGGCCATCGTCAGCTGCAGCTGGTTCAGCCACAGGCGCCCGCTTTCCGCGCGCGGCGCCAGGCCCAGGCGGCGGCCCAGGTACAGCAGGATGTTCGGCGTCTGGCCGATCAGCAGTTCGCCATCACGCAGCACGGGCGGCGCGTACGCCGCGTGCGGCGTGCTGTCGCCGTCGAGGCAAACCAGCATGGCGGGCATGCCGTGCCCCTTACGGGCGGGCAAACGGGCGATATCGCGGTACTCGGCGCCCGCCTCTTCCAGCGCCAGGCGGATGAATTCGCCGCGCCCCTGGATCGTGGGCCAGTAGTACAGTTCATAGGCCATGGCGGCTCCTTTGATTTACCTCAATGGCAACATGCTTTCGCGTCCGGCTCGCTGGCCAGCCCCAGGCTTTGCAGGATGGGGCAATCGGGCTTGTCGTCGCCGTGGCACGATTGCGCCAGGTGGGCCAGGGTATCGCGCATCTCCGTCAATTCCGCGATACGCTTGTTGAGCTCGGCGACATGCGCCAGGGCGATGCCCTTCACGTCCGCGCTGGCGCGCTGATCGTTTTGCCACAGCGACAGCAATTCGCGTATCTGTTCCAGCGAAAAACCCAGCCCCCGCCCGCGCTTGATGAAGCGCAAGGCATGCAAGTCGTTCAGCGTGTAGATGCGGTAGCCCGCGTCGCTACGCGCGCTGGGTTTTAACAGGGAAATGCTTTCGTAGTAGCGTATCATTTTTGCCGACACGCCCGTTTCACTGGCTGCCTGTCCGATATTCATCCTATGACTCCTTGGTAAGCGCACTGCGGGCTGTCCAGCGGCGCAGCAACAGGGCATTGCTGATCACGCTGACGGAACTGAAGGCCATCGCCGCGCCCGCCACCATGGGGTTGAGCAAGCCGAAGGCGGCCAGCGGAATGCCGATCATATTGTAAATAAATGCCCAGAACAGATTCTGCCGTATCTTGCTGTAGGTGCGGCGCGAGATATCGATGGCGTCCGCCACCAGGGCCGGATCGCCGCGCATCAGGGTAATGCCGGCCGCATGCATGGCCACATCCGTGCCCGTCGACATGGCGATGCCCACGTCGGCGGCCGCCAGCGCGGGCGCATCGTTGATGCCGTCGCCCACCATGGCGACCTTCGCGCCTTCGCCTTTCAGCGCAACAATTTTAGCGGTTTTATCGCCCGGCAGCATTTTCGCCACCACCGTGTCGATGCCCAGCAAGGTACCGACGGCGTCGGCGCTGCCCTGGTTGTCACCCGTCAACATCACCGTGCGGATACCCAAGGTGTGCAGATGGGTAATCGCCGCCTGCGCATTCGGCTTGACCTGGTCGCTGAAGGCGAACAGGCCCAGCAGCTGTGTGCCCGAGGCCAGCCAGGAAATCGTGTTGCCCGTGTTTTCCAGGGCCAGGGCCATGGCCGCCAAGGGCGCCATGTCCACGCCCTGCTCCTGCATCAGCCGCGTGCTGCCCAGTTTCAAGTCCAGGCCATCGACATGGGCCGCCAGGCCGCGGCCCGGCAAGGCCGACAGGGCCGTGGCGGGCAAGGGCTCGATATGGCGCGCGCCGGCTGCGTCCAGCACGGCCGTCGCCAGGCTGTGCTCGCTGCCGCGCTGGATGCTGGCCGCCAGCTGCAGCAGCCGCGTTTCCTCGATGCCGTGCACATGCAGGGCCGCCAGGGCGGGTTTGCCCACCGTCAGGGTGCCCGTCTTGTCGAACACGACGGTGGTCACGGCGTGCGCCACTTCCAGCGCTTCCGCATCCTTGATCAGGATGCCGTAACGGGCAGCCACGCCCGTGCCGGCCATGATGGCCGTCGGCGTGGCCAGGCCCAGCGCACAGGGACAGGCGATGACCAGCACGGCCACGGCATTGATGATGGCGTTTTCCAGCTCGCCCGTGGCGAACCACCATCCCAGCATGGTCAGCAGCGCCAGCACCAGCACCACGGGCACGAAAATGGCGCTGACCTTGTCCACCAGGTGCTGGATGGGCGCCTTGGCCGCCTGCGCGTCTTCTACCAGGCGGATGATGCGCGACAGGGTCGTCTCGCCGCCCACGGCTTGCGTGCGCACCAGCAGCAAGCCATCCGCATTGATGGCTCCGCCCGTCACCTTGTCGCCCGGATGCTTATCGACCGGCAAGCTTTCACCCGTGATCAAGGATTCATTGATCTGGCTGGCGCCTTCCACCACCACGCCATCGACGGCCACCCGCTCGCCGGGGCGGATCACCACCAGGTCGCCCACTTTGACCTGTTCCACGGGCAAGTCGATCTCGACGCCATCGCGGCGCACGCGGGCCGATTCCGGACGCAGCACCTGCAGCGCGCGGATGGCCGAGGCCGTCTGGCGCTTGGCGCGGCTTTCCAGCCATTTGCCCAGCAGCACGAGGGTGATGACGACGGCCGATGCCTCGAAATACAGATGCGGCAGCACCTCGCCCGCCGTCAGCCACTGGTAGACGGACAGGCCATACGCGGCACTGGTCCCCAGCGCCACCAGCAGGTCCATGTTGCCGCTGCCGGCGCGCGCCGCCTTCCAGCCCGCCTTGTAGAAGCGCGCGCCAAAGTAGAATTGCACGGGGGTCGCCAGCGCGAACTGCAGCCAGCCCGGCAGCATCAAATGGAGACCGGCCCATTCGAGCAGCATGGGCAGCATCAGGGGAAAGGCGAGGATGGCGGCCAGCGCCACTTTCAGGCCGTCGCGGTCGGGCTGCACGGCGGGCGCGCTGGCCTGGCTGGCGGCCGGCACTTTTGCTTCATAGCCAGCCTTGTCGATGGCAGCGATGAGGGTAGCCGCATCGACCTCGCCCGTCACCTTGACGCGCGCACTTTCCGTGGCCAGGTTGACGCTGGCGGCCAGCACGCCCGGCACCTTCAGCAAGGCTTTTTCCACCCGGCCCACGCACGAGGCGCACGTCATGCCGGCGATGTTGAGATCGAGTTCGCGCTGCGCCACCGTGTAGCCGGCCTTTTCCACGGCCGCCTGCAAGGTGCCCAGGGGAATCGGCGTGGCCGAGCTGACCCTGGCCATTTCAGTAGCCAGGTTGACGCTGGCAGCGGTCACGCCGGGCACGGCGGCCAGGGCTTTTTCCACCCGGCCCACGCAGGAGGCACAGCTCATGCCTTCGATGGCCAGCGCCTGCGCATGGGTGGCGGCGGTGGTAGTGTCGGGAGCAAGTGCGGTCTGGTGCATGGCAGATCCTGTACGAAAGAGTGACTGATAGGTACAGGATCTGCTATCCAACGATGGGAAGGTCAAGCCCTATTTGTCGCGTGCGGGGCTTGCCTGATTGACATCTTCAGCGTACCACGCAATCGATGGCGGCCGCCTTGCCGGGGGCGGTCGCACCGGGCCCGCCCAATGTCGACGGCGTGAAGGCCGGCGGCGGCGTGAACTGCATGCCGGGATTGGCCGGCAGGAACACGGGCGGCTGCTGGACGCTGGGCGTAAAGCCGAACTGGCCGGCGGCAAAATTTTGCGTCCCCGCTGGATTGGTGACATGAATCAGGCCATCGAGCACCTGCACATACAGGCCCGGCGCCCTCGCCGCACCGCTTGGTGCCTGCGCAGTAGGCAGCGACGGCGCCGAGGAAGGTTCATAAGTGGCAACAAACGTCGTGCCACGGATGCCGATGGTGGCGGCCGGCGTCTTCATTTCGAAACGCTCCTTGTTGCGCTTGCCCAGCAAGCCCGTGACCGAACGCAAGCCGCCCTTGAGCAGGCTGAAGATGGCGTGGTCGCCATCGGGCTGCTCGGCCGTGTAGGCAAATTGCTCGATCACGAAACTGGTATTCGGCTTCAGGGTGATTTCGCTATTGTCGATGAGCTTGATCAAGGCATAGGTTTCCTTTTCCGTCAGCAAGGTGTCGCCCTGTTCGACCTCGGACTTGACGGCCAGGATTTTCACCTTGCCATCGGCCTTCCTGGCCATCAGGGGGCCACTCAGCTGCATTACCGTGCCCGCCACCTGTCCGGCCCAGGCGTGCGCACCCAGGCACGTCAGGACCAGCCACAACAAGGCCTTAATTGCAGTACATTTTTTTAGCGGCATCATCGAATTTGTATCCCGTTGGTTTATCTGTAGCATCGGCAACTTCCTTGCTGTCCGTCTTCTTGTCATCCGGCTTGGCCGGTGGCGGCGCTGCGAGCGGATCGTTGGCCCGGTCGGCCTGCTTGATGATGCGCAAGCTATCAGTGATCGCAGCGCTGGCGCCGGCATCGATGACGGGCTTGTCGACGGTCGTCGCTGGCAGGAAGATGGCGTCCGCCATGCTCACCGCGCCATTCGGCGCCAGCAGGGTCACGCCCGCGCGCTGGCGGTTGATGCGCACGCCCGGTGCGCCCGTGATGCTGCCCGCTTTCGCCAGCACGTTCATGCCGGCCGCCGCCGGCAGGGTGACACTTGCCGTGTCCGCAAAGCGCACGTTGGCGCCCGCGCTGGCGCTGAAATTGCCGCCGCCGACAACCTTGGCATTGCCTTCGAGACGGATGTCGCCCCCCGCCACCAGGCTGACGTCGCGTGCCGCAGCCAGCTGTGCGCCATCGCCCAGCACCACGTCCGTGCTGGCATTAAGCGCGATAGTGTTGCCCTGGAGCTTGCCGCCCACGGTGACGGGGCTGTGCGCCGTCAAGGTCACATTGCCGCCGTTCGCATTGATATCGCCGGCCGCGATACCACCCGTGTTGTCGATGGCGATATTGCCTGCCCCCGTGACGAGCGTGCCCAGGGTCAACTGACCCGGCGCCGAGGTATTGTTCAGCACGATGCCGCCGCCCGCGCTATTGCTGGCGCTAAAACTCCCCACCTGGTTGCCCGCATTGCCCAGCACGATGCCGTTCTGTGCCTGCGCCGTCAGGCTGCCGGCGACCAGCGCGCCGTCCTGGCCGATGGCGCCGGCCAGGGCATTCAAACGCACCTCGTTCGCCGCCAGACTGGCGAAGCGCAGGTCGCCGCTCGCTTGCGTGATGGACAACTGGCCCGCCAGGCGGATGGCGCCAGCCACCTGGCTGAAGCTGTTGGCAACGAGCAAGTTACCCGTACCGCTCAGCACACCACCGTTTTGCGCATAGCGGCCGGACGACAGGCTGCCGTTCAGCAGCAGACTGCCGCCGCTGATTTCCAGGCCCGCCAGTCCACTCAGCACGGAACGGTCCAGCACGCTTTCACCCAGGGTCAGGCTGCCCCCCGTCAACAACAAGCCCGATGCCGAGTTGATGTTTTTCAGGATGGTATTGCCTGCCGCCGCGTTGTAGGTGATGACGCCACTGCTGTTGGAAAAATCGACGGCCAGCACGTTCGCGCCTTCCGGCACCACGCCGCCATCCCAGTTGGCCGCGTCGCTCCACAAGCCGCCGCCGTTGCCGACCCAGGTGGACATTTGCTTCTGCGCAATCGTTGCCTGTGCCGTACCGCCCGTGGTGTCGAGCGTGTAGTTGCCCGCGTCGGCGCCCGCCAGGCGGAATCCGCTGGCCGTCACCACCTTGCCGACGCCCGCATTCTTGTCGGCAAAGCTGCCGCTGCCGCCCACCACGCTGACCACATCCTGTCCCAGGATGCCCGTCGCCGTCGCGCTGACGGTGGCGCTGGTGCTGCCGTCGTACACCTTGCCGGCGGCACTCACGCCACCCAGGGTCAGGCTGGCTGGCGTGATGCTGGCCAGCAAGCCCGTCGGCAAGACGATAAAGTAATTCGCCGCATCGGCCCCCGCCAGTGCGGCGCCAGTCAGGTTGACGGCCTTGCCTGTCCCCACATTCTTGTCGGAGAAATTTGCGACGGCAGAGGCCGTCAAGCTGTCGCCGGCAACGCGGTCATCGCCCAGCACCACCTGCGCTCCCGTCATGCCGTCGTAAACCTTGTTGCCGACCACGCCGGACAGGTGCAATGCCCGTGCGGCGATATCGGCGGTGGTGCTGCCGGTGTTGGCGCTCAACACGTAGTTACCCGCATCGAGGCCAGCCAGCGCAACATTCGATACATTGACGGTCTTGCCAGCGCCCGCATTCTTGTCGCCAAACGCCGCACTGCCCGCCACCGTCAGCGTATCGCCGGCGATGCGGTCGTCGCCGAACGTCACGCCGGCGGCAACGGTACCGTCATAGGTCTTGTTGACGCCGCTCAAGCTCACGTTCAGCGTGCGCGCGGCGATGTCGGCCGTCGTGCTGCCAGTATTGGCATTCAGCACGTAATTGCCCGCATCGAGTCCGCCCAACGCAACGTTCGATACGTTGACGGTCTTGCCTGTACCCGCATTCTTGTCGCTAAACGCCGCACTGCCCGCCACCGTCAGCGTATCGCCAGCGATCCTGTCATCGCCAAAGTGGACGACTGCTCCCGTCGTACCGTCATAGGTCTTGTTGACCCCGCTCAAGCTCACATTCAGCGTGCGCGCGGCGATGTCGGCCGTTGTGCTGCCGGTATTGGCATTCAGCACGTAGTTGCCTGCGTCGAGACCAGCCAACGCAACATTCGATACATTCACGGTCTTGCCAGTACCCGCATTCTTGTCGCCAAAGGCCGCACCGCCCGCCACCGTCAGGGTGTCGCCGGCGATGCGGTCGTCGCCGAA
>NZ_RFSK01000079.1 GCF_009923995.1 Janthinobacterium sp.
CAGGGTCCGACCCCTTTTTTTCGTCCAGCGTTTCCACCGGCAAGTATGCAAAATCCATCTAAGCAAATGAGAAATGGTTAGTTCTTTTTATAACGATTGCATGTGAATATTGCACTCTATAACTCAAAAATGTAATAAGAAGGGGTTTCTATGTCTGCAGTATCAGCATCAGCAGCACCGATCAAGGCGCGCGGCGCGCCGTTTCGGGTCATGCCGGGGTTTAAGCTGTCACTGGGCTTCACGCTCTTTTACCTGGCCCTGATCGTCCTCATTCCGCTGTCGTCGGTGTTCCTGAAAACCTTCACCATGACATGGGACGCCTTCTTCCACGCCGTCACGTCCGACCGCGTGATGGCGTCGTACCGCCTGACGTTCGGCGCCTCGCTGATCGCCGCCCTGCTGAACGTGGTGTTCGGCGGCATCCTGGCGTGGGTGCTGGTGCGCTACAAGTTCCCCGGCAAGCGCATCATCGACGCGCTCGTCGACTTGCCCTTCGCCTTGCCCACGGCCGTGGCGGGCATCACCTTGACGGCCCTGTATTCGTCGAATGGCTGGTTCGGCCAGTTCATCGAAGGCGTGCTGGGCATCAAGGTGGCGTTCACGCCGCTGGGCGTGGTGGTGGCGCTGACCTTCATCGGCTTGCCCTTCGTCGTGCGCACGGTGCAACCGGTGCTGGAAGACGCGGAAAAGGAACTGGAAGAGGCGGCCGCCAGCCTGGGCGCCAATTCCCTGCAGACATTTACCCGCGTCATTTTCCCCACCATCTTGCCATCTTTGCTGACGGGCTTTGCGCTGGCCTTCGCCCGTGCCACGGGCGAGTACGGTTCCGTGATCTTTATCGCCGGCAATATGCCCATGGTGTCGGAAATCACGCCGCTGTTCATTATTACCAAGCTGGAACAATACGATTACGCAGGCGCCACGGCCATCGCCGTGGTGATGCTGGTGGTGTCCTTCCTGCTGCTGTTGACGATTAACCTGCTGCAAGCGTGGACGCGCGGAAAGGGCAAGAAATAATGAGTACGAATTTGACTGCCGTCGCCAACGCGGAAGATGCGCTGCCAAAAGCGCGCCGCATCGAACCGAATATCGGTCCCGTCGTGCTCGAACCATTGTGGGTGCGCACGGTCCTGATCACCATCGCCCTGCTGTTCCTGACGGCCTTCCTCATCGTGCCCCTGGTGGCCGTGTTCGCGGAAGCGTTCAAGAAGGGCTGGGAAGCGTACATCGCCGCCATCATCGACCCGGACGCGATTTCCGCCATTAAATTGACCCTGATCACGGCCGCCATCGCCGTGCCCCTGAACCTCGTATTCGGCGTGGCCGCGTCCTGGTGCATCGCCAAGTTCGAGTTCCGCGGCAAGAGCATCCTGCTGACCCTGATCGATTTGCCGTTTTCCGTCTCGCCCGTGATTTCCGGCCTGCTCTATGTGCTGATGTTTGGCGCCCAGGGCTGGTTCGGTCCCTGGCTGCAGGCGCACGACATCAAGATCCTGTTTGCCGTGCCCGGCATCGTGCTGGCCACCATCTTCATCACCTTCCCGTTTGTGGCGCGCGAACTGATCCCCCTGATGCAGTCGCAGGGCAGCGAAGAGGAAGAGGCCGCCATCGTGCTGGGCGCCTCGGGCTGGAACACTTTCCGCCGCGTGACTTTGCCGAATATCAAATGGGGTCTGCTGTATGGCGTGATCCTGTGCAATGCCCGCGCCATGGGCGAGTTCGGCGCCGTCTCGGTCGTGTCCGGCCACATCCGCGGCGAAACCAACACCATGCCGCTGCAGGTGGAGATTCTGTACAACGAGTACAACTTCGCCGCCGCGTTTGCCGTCGCCTCCCTGCTGGCCTTGCTGGCCCTGGTGACCCTGGCCCTGAAAGCCTTCATTGAGTGGCGTTTGAACGAGAGCGACGCCGACGATTCCGCCTTACGTTCCACGGAGCACTGATCATGACCATCGCAGTTAAAAACATCCACAAGCGTTTCGGCGATTTCGTCGCCCTGGACAATATCTCGCTGGACTTTCCCGCCGGCGAACTGACGGCCCTGCTGGGCCCGTCGGGTTGCGGTAAAACAACCTTGCTGCGCATCATCGCCGGCCTCGAGCATCCGGACAGCGGGCAGGTGCTGCTGGATGCGGAAGATGCATCGAACCGCCACGTGCGCGAGCGGCAGGTCGGTTTCGTGTTCCAGCACTATGCGCTGTTCAAGCACATGACCGTCTTTGAAAACGTGGCCTTCGGCCTGCGCGTGAAATCGCGCAGCGAGCGCCCGTCGGAAGACCAGATCCGCCGCAAGGTGAAGGATTTGCTGGAGCTGGTGCAGCTGGACTGGCTGGCCGACCGCTATCCGCCGCAACTGTCGGGCGGCCAGCGCCAGCGCATCGCCCTGGCGCGCGCCCTGGCCGTCGAGCCCCGCGTGCTGCTGCTCGACGAGCCGTTCGGCGCGCTCGACGCCAAGGTGCGCAAGGAATTGCGCCGCTGGCTGCGCCGCCTGCACGACGACCTGCACGTCACCAGCATTTTCGTCACGCATGACCAGGAAGAGGCGCTGGAAGTGGCCGACCAGGTGGTGCTGATGAACAAGGGCACCGTCGAGCAGCTGGGTTCCCCGGAGCAAGTCTACAACCACCCGGCCTCGCCCTTCGTGTACGGCTTCCTGGGCAACGTCAACCTGTTCCACGGCCGCGTGCATGACGGCGTGATGGCGACGGGCGACGCCAGCTTCGAGGTGCCCGACTACGCGGGCGTGAGCGACAGCAAGGGCACGGCCTATGTGCGGCCGCACGACCTGGAAATCGACCGCTACACGCAGGGCGCGGAAGGCATCGTCGTGAAACTGAGCCGCGCGCATGCCATCGGCCCGCTGGCCCAGCTGGACTTGCAGCGCGTCGATAACAGCGAACTGATCGAAGCGGTGATGTCGAACGAGCGCTTCAGCCACCTGCAGCTGAAAGAGGGCGAGACCCTGGTCGTGCGCCCGAAACGCCTGCACGTGTTCGTTGAACCGACAGCAAGATAACACCTGACCAAACCTGCTGCGCGTCGCGCTTTGCGGCCTGCGATGCTCACCGTACTTTAGTACGGTTGCGCTTCTTGGCCACAAATCACTGCCGCTCGCTACGGTTTTTTCAGGTGTCGCAAAGTTAACTCACATACTGGAACACCATGAACTTTCAACAACTGCGCTCGATCCGCGAAGCGGCCCGCCGCGGCTACAACCTGACGGAAGTGGCCAACGCCCTGTTCACGTCGCAGCCGGGCGTGAGCCGGCAGATCCGCGAACTCGAGGACGAGCTGGGCGTGGTGATTTTCGAGCGCAACGGCAAGCGGCTGACGGGCTTGACGGAGCCGGGCAAGGGCATCCTGAAGATTGTCGACCGCCTGCTGATCGAGGCGGAAAACCTGCAGCAGGCCAGCCTGGAGTACAGCGGCCAGACGAGCGGCACGCTGTCCGTGGCGGCCACGCACACGCAGGCGCGCTATGCGCTGCCGAAGGTGGTGCAGAGCTTCCGCGCCGCCTTCCCCGACGTGCGCATTGCGCTACAACAAAGCGCGCCCGAACATATCGCGGAATGGGTGCTGTCCGGCAAGACCGACATCGGCATCGCCACGGAGGGCCTGAGCCAGTTCCCCGACCTCGTGTCCTTCCCGTGCTACCGCTGGAGCCATCTGATCGTCGTGCCGGACGGCCACCCGCTGCTGGAGCATTCGCCCATCCGCCTGGAAGACCTGGCGAAATATCCGCTGATTACCTATGACAAGGGTTTCACGGGCCGCGGGCATATCGACGACGCCTTCGCCAAGGCGGGCGTGGCCACCGACATCATCCTGACGGCCATGGATTCGGACGTCATCAAGCAGTACGTGGCGCTGGGCCTGGGCGTGGGCATCGTTGCCTCCATGGCCTTCGACCATGGCCGCGACAAGGGGCTGCGGGCCGTGGAAGCGTCGCACCTGTTCGCCACCAACACGACGCGCCTGGCCGTGCGCCGCGGCGCCTACCTGCGCGCGTACGCCTACGAATTCATCCTGCAGCTGGCGCCGGACCTGACGCGCGAAGACATCGACCGCGCCATGGCGGGCGAAGAATCGCTCTAGGCTGACGCGAGCGCGGCCCGCTGTGCGCGCGTCAGGCTGGCGACGGCGCGCGCGTGGGAATCCTGCAGCAGTTCCGCCAGGTAATCGGCGGGGAAGCGCGCCACGTCGACGATGGTCACCCAGTGGAAGCGGCCCATGTAGCGGGCCGGCTTGACGCCGGGCATGTCCGTCAGTTCGATGAAGCGCTCCGCGCTGGCGCGCAGGCTGAAGCGCCACTGTTCCGGCATGCTGGTTTTAAAGTAGGCAAATTTCTTGCCGGCTACTTCATACACGAGGATGTTCGACGGCGGGCCGTACAACACGGCTTGCGCGCCGGGCAGGGCCGCGCAAGCGGCTTTCAGTTCATCACTTGTCATTCGTCAACCGCCATGAATTGTTGGGTGTTATGGTCGAAGGCATAGGCCGCGCCGGCGGGCGCGTCCAGCAGCGCGATAAAACGGTCATCCACGCTGAGCACGGCGCCCAGCGACACGAGGGCCACGTTGGCGCTGTCGTTGATGTAGTCGTCGCTTTCGTCGTTGGCCGTGAAGCGCCAGCCGCTGTCGTCGGCGTTGTCCGGCTCCTCGCGGTACAGATAGCCGACGGGCGCGCCGTCTTCCAGTACTCTTTTGGTGACGAAGCACAGGCCCGCGTAGCGCTTGACGAGGTTATCGTCCTCGTCGTGCTGCGTGTTGATGATGTGGCGCGCCGCGAAGGCGATGGGGTCCTGCGCCCGCAAATCGCGGATATGGCGGGGCGTGTTGTCGAGCTTGCCCGTGAACTGGCCGCCGGCCTCCACCGTATCGACCAGCACCCACATGCGCTCGGCGCCCGGCGCGTGCGGGTCGTCGCCGTGGAAGGCGAAGATCAGCTTGACCACGTCGCCGGGGCGCACCCGGGCGATGGCCGCGGGCGGCGATTTGTAGAAGGTGTAGGGATGGCGCGCCGCCAGTTCGGCAGCGTCGGCCAGGTGCCAGCTGGGCATGGTGATCCGTCGTCGGGAAAGAAAGCCCATGGTAGCCGATCGCACGCCTGAAAGCACGCCGCGCGCGCAAGCCGTATGATGGCCGTTCCCCCTCTCACATCAAGGACAGGCATGACGGACGCAACGATCCCCCATTTACCCCTCAACGACGGCCGGCGCATCGCGCAGATCGGCTTTGGCACCTGGCCGCTGGACGATGCGCAGGCCGAGGCGGCCGTGCAGGCGGCGCTGGCCTGCGGCTACCGCCTGATCGATACGGCGGCCCGCTACGGCAATGAAACGGGCGTGGGGCGCGGCATCGCCGCCAGCGGCCTGCCGCGCGGCGAGGTGGCGATCACCAGCAAGCTGCGCGGCAGCGAGCACGGCTACGACAGCACCCTGCGCGCCTTCGACGCCACCGTGGCCGCGCTGGGCACGGACTACCTCGACCTGTACCTGATCCACTGGCCGCTGCCCATGCGCGACCTGTACGTGGACACGTGGCGCGCCTTCGTGCGCCTGCGCGAGGAAGGGCGCATCCGTTCGATCGGCGTATCGAACTTCCAGCCCGCGCATATCGAACGCCTGCGGGCGGAGACGGGCGTGCTGCCGGCCGTCAACCAGGTCGAGCTGCACCCGGACTTCACGCAGGCGGCGCTGCGCGACTGGCATGCGCGGCAGGGCATCGTCATCGAGTCGTGGAGTCCGCTGGGGCGGGGCGCCTTGCTGCAGGACGCCACCGTGGCGCGCCTGGCCGGCAAGCACGGCCGCTCGGCCGCGCAAATCCTGCTGCGCTGGCACGTGCAGCATGGCCTGGTGGCGATCCCGAAATCGCAGGACCCGGCACGCATGCGGCAAAACCTGGCCATCTTCGATTTTGCGCTCGATACGCAAGACCTGGCGGCGCTGGCGCTGCTCGACGGCGAGCACCGGCAGGGCGGCGATCCCGACACCAACCTCGAGTTGTAGTCCCGGCAGGATGAGCCTGTGTGATTTCGCAACAGGCGCGGGGCTGACGAGCGCGCCTGGCCGCGCGGACGATGGTCGCGCGCCCCTGTCATAGCCAGCCGGGCCGATAAACGGCCGGGTTTGATTGAAAATGCCAATGGGAAAATATGTTTCTTTAATTGCATTTTGATTTCCTCAATGATATCTTTTGTTCTGTCGCAATGCAGTAATAAAAACATAATTAAGTTGCGTTATTGAAATAATGTCCAAGGGGAAATATATGAACAAGACAAAACATGCGGTATTCGGCCTGTGCCTCGGCGTATCGGCTTGCCTGGCGCCGCTGGCCCAGGCGGCCAGCTGGGTGGAGATCAGCAATCCTGCCAAGGGCGGCTTCACGGTGGGCGGCAACAGCGTCACCTACGGCCCTGTCGCGGCGTCCAGCGTCTGGGTGTATGACGGCGCCAATCCGCCCGGCGCGCAAAGCGCGGCCGCCATCAAGACCCTGCTCAATACGCAGTTCGGCCTGCCGTCCAGCGGCACCGGGTCCCTCGTGTTTGCCAGCCAGGGCGACCTGAGCAGCAGCAAGTCCGGTTCCTTCACCGTCAATTCCAGCTTTGATTACCTGGCCGTGCATTATGGCCGCGGCGAATTGCTGTTCCACTGGGACACGCCCGTGGCCGCCAATACGCTCTTCAGCATTGGCAACCTGCCGCGTGGCCTGAGCAATTTCCGCGCCTTCAGCTCCGTCTCGGCCGTGCCGGAACCGGCCACCTACGGCATGCTGTTGATGGGCCTGGGCATGCTGGGCTTCATGGCGCGCCGCCGCCGCGGCTGACGCTGCGCCGCTGGTACGAAAAAAAGCCCGGAGGCGCATCGCGTCTCCGGGCTTTTTGCTTGGCAGGCGGCTTGCCGCTTACCAGCTGTAGCCAGCCTTGGCGTAGTAATAGCGGCCGTTGAAGCCGTTCGGCGCGAAGATGCTGTACGGCTGGGTGCCGGCGACATTCAGGTTGCCCGCGCTCGTCACTTGCGCCGGGTAGCGGTTGGTGACGTTGTCGATGCCGGCCACCAGGCGCCAGTTCTTGCCCAGCTTGACGGAGCCGGACACGTCCAGTACCCACTGCGGGTCATACGTCTGGTCCAGCTTGACATCGTTCTGCGGCACGGTGAAGCTGCCGTAGCGCGTTACCAGGCCATGCACGTTCCAGATGCCGAAGCCATAGTCGGCGGCCAGGCTGAACTTGTCCTTCGGCGACGCCACGGTGGCGCGCGCGATGGTCTGGCGGTCGATGAGCTTCAGGTTGTTGGCCGTCAGGATGGCCGGGTTGTCGGCCACTTTTTCCACCGAACTCTTGTTGTGGTTGTAGGCCACGGTGAAGTCCAGGCGGTCCTTGTCCTGCAGGTCGATGCGGTAGGTGCTGACGATGTCCACGCCTTCCGTGCGCGTGTCGACGGCATTCGTGAAGTAGCGCGCCGCGCCCACGGGCGTGCCTTGCGCCGCCAGCTGGGCCTTCAGCGCGTCGTTCAGCGCCAGGTTGGCCGAGAACAGGATGCGGTTGTCGATGTCGATGCGGTAGGCGTCGACGCTGGTGGTGAAGTTGCGGTTCGGCTGGAATTGCAGGCCCAGGCTGTAGTTGCGGGCTTTTTCCGGCTTCAGGTCCTGGGCGCCGAGGGCGCGCGCCTGCGGCGTGTTGACGGCGAAGGTGCCCGTTTCGATCGGCGTGTTGACGCCGTTGATGACCTGGAAGTTGGTGGTGGTGATGGTGTAGTACTGCTGCGCCAGCGATGGCGCGCGGAAACCGCTCGACATGGTGCCGCGCAGGGACAGCGCATCCGTGAAGGCGTAGCGCGCCG
This sequence comes from Janthinobacterium sp., assembly GCF_009923995.1. Taxonomy (GTDB): domain Bacteria; phylum Pseudomonadota; class Gammaproteobacteria; order Burkholderiales; family Burkholderiaceae_D; genus Janthinobacterium. The sequence continues at coordinate 7,841 of NZ_RFSK01000079.1, forward strand.
AGCCCTTGGCCGACGTGGTGCTGCCGAAATCGCTGTAGCGCTCATGGCGCAGGGCCACGCCGCCGGACAGCTTGTGCGTCACTTCCGCTTCCAGGTTCACATAGATCGATTCATTGTGGCGCGAATGGCTGCCCGCGTTGGCAGGGCGGAAGCCGGCAAAGCCTTGCGAGCCGCTGCCGATGTACGATGCTTCATCGCCGGCGCCGATGCTGTATTTCTCGCGGCGCGCTTCCGCGCCCACGGCCACGGTCAGGGGACCGGAGAAGGCGGCGACGGGGAATTCGCGCGCCGCGTCGAGGTTGAACACGGTCTGCTCGTTTTTCAGCGAACCGGCATAGAAATGCGTGGGGCTGTCCGCGCCCAGGGTGCCGATCGACAGGTTGATCGTGTTGTCCAGGTCCAGCTCGAACTTGTTGCTGCCGTAGTTCAGGCTGGCATCCCAGCGCCAGCCGGCCGCTTCGCCGCGCAGGCCCGTGACGATGGACTGGTCCGTCAGGGTGCTGTTTTGCAGCGGCAGGAAGCCTTCCGGGTACACGGGGGTGCGCAGCGCCGTGCCATTGTAGGCCGTGCGCCAGGTGGCGGCGGCCGACGTGTCGCGCTTGCCGTAGTTGCCGAAGGCATACCAGTCGACACTGTCATTGATGTGGTATTCGCTGTTGAGGAACAGCGTCGCCGGCTTGCTTTCCGCATCGCCGTAGCGCTGGTTGACCTTGCCGTAGCGTGGTTCCAGGGGATTGCGGAAGTCGGCGCCGGCGCGGTTGGTCGGGTCGCGGTCGGCCACTTCCGCCGAGATGCGCACCCAGCCGTCGTCGCCCAGCTTGAAGCCGGCCGAACCCTTGATGCTTTTCTGCTTGCCGTCATGCTCTTGCGTTTGCGCATAGGCCACTTCCACGTCGCCGCCGGCCGCGCCTTTTTTCAGGATGATGTTGATCACGCCGGCGATCGCGTCGGAGCCGTACTGGGCCGCCGCGCCATCGCGCAGCACTTCCACGTGGTCGATGGCGGCCAGCGGGATGGCGTTCAGGTCGACGGGCGCCGAGCCGCGGCCCAGCGAACCGTTGACGTTGACGACGGCCGAGGTATAGCGGCGCTTGCCGTTCACCAGCACCAGGGTCTGGTCGGGCGACAGGCCGCGCAGCTGGGCCGGGCGCACGGCGTCGCTGGCGTCGGCGCCCGTGGCGCGGGCAAAGTTCAGCGACGGCAGCAGGCGGCTCAGCACGGTGGCCAGCTCGCCCGAGCCCGTGCTTTGCAGGTCGCGCGAGGTGAGGATGTCGATCGGCGATTCGGAATCGATGGTGCGGCGGTTCTTGGCGAAGGTGCCCGTGACAACCACCGATTGCAGTTCGCCTTCGGCTGGCAATTCCTGCTGGGCTTGCGCCTGCATCGGCAGGCTGAAGCAGGCGACCAGGCTGGCGGCGATGACGGTTTTCACGGGGAGGGCGGAAATCTGGGAGCGGGCGGTGCTTGAACTCATCGACAATATCTCTTCGGTTAGTGTAGGCGCGGACCATGGCGGTCCGCTGACGAAAACAGCTTAGCAGCGGGCGAACGGCGTGCTTACGAATAGTTCTGTCTATCGATATGCAATAAATATCTGATACATATCAAAACGGCGCGCGTAACGCATATGGCCTCGTTTCCAGCATACGACCGGGCACGGCAAAGCCGCAATGCTGCACCGCAGTAAATTGCATGTTGTTGTATAAATACGACTATGCGGGTGAGAGTTGGTCGTCGGGCGGCGCCTTGCCCCGCCCGGCGGACACGCCGCCTACTGTCCCGGATTGGGCAGGCTGGCGTGGATGGCATCGACGGCCGCCACCAGTTCCGGCGACAGGCGGACTTCGTGGGCATCGATATTCTGCCGCAGCTGCTCGACGCTGGTGGCGCCGATGATGGTGGCCGCCACGAACCAGCGCGTATAGCACCAGGCCAGCGCCAGCTGCGCCGGCGTCATGCCGTGCGCGCGGGCCAGCGCCGCGTACTGCCGCGCCGCCTCGACGGTGGCGGGGCGCACGTAGCGGGGACTCCAGCCGGCGGGGAAGCGCGTCAGGCGGCCCTGGGCCTGCGGGTCGTCGAGGTATTTCGCCGTCAGCTGGCCGAAGGCCAGGGGGCTGTAGGCGAGCAAGCTGACATTTTCCCGGTGGCAGGTTTCGTCGAGCAGGCTCGTTTCAAAATGGCGCGCCGTCAGGTTGTACAGGTTCTGGATGGACGCGATGCGGGGCAAGCCTTTCAGCTCGGCCTGCTTGATGCATTCGGACACGCCCCACGACGATTCGTTCGACACGCCGATGTGGCCGATCTTGCCCTCGTCGACCAGCTTGCCCAGCACGGCCAGGGTGTCCTCGATGGCGACGCAGGCGTGCTCCTTGCGCGGGTCGTAGACGCTGGCGCCGAAGATGGGCAGGTTGCGGCTGGGCCAGTGCAGCTGATACAGGTCAATATGCTCCGTCTGCAAGCGGCGCAAGCTGTCCTCGACGGCGGCGCGGATATTCACCGCGTCGTGGTCCGTCTTGCCCTTGCGTATCCAGTGCATGCGCGAGTTCGGCCCGGCGACCTTGCTGGCCAGCACGATGTCGCCGCGCCGGCCGCTTTTCTTCAGCCAGCTGCCGATGTAGCGCTCCGTGCTGCCCTGCGTCTGCGCGCTGGCCATCACGGGATACATCTCGGCCGTGTCGATGAAGTTGATGCCCCGTTCCAGCGCGTAGTCGAGCTGGCTGTGCGCCTCGGCTTCGCTGTTCTGTTCGCCGAAGGTCATGGTGCCCAGGCAGATTTTGCTCACTTCCAGGCTGCTGCTGCCCAGCTTGACCCTGGCGATCATTTCGCCTGCCTGCCGCGCAGGGCGCGGGCGCAATCCTTGATCAGGGCGGGACCGGCGTAGATTAGGCCGCTGTACAGCTGCACCAGCTGCGCGCCCGCCTCGAACTTGGCCACGGCATCGCTGCCCTGCATGATGCCGCCCACGCCGATGATGGGCAGGGCGTCGCCCAGTTCCGCCTTCAGCAAACGGATGACCGTGTTCGACAGTTCGAACACGGGCGCGCCCGACAGGCCGCCCGCTTCGGCGCCGTGCGGCATGCCTTCCACGGCGCTGCGCGACAGCGTCGTGTTGGTGGCGATGACGCCGTCGATCTGGTGGCGCGTGAGCGAGTCGGCGATGCTTTTCACCTGCTCGCCATCCATGTCCGGCGCGATCTTCAGGGCCAGCGGCACGTAGCGCTTGTGCTTGTCGGCCAGGCGCGCCTGGGCCTGCTTCAGCTGCGACAGCAGGGCGTCGAGTTCGGACGCGCCCTGCAGCTGGCGCAGGTTCTTCGTGTTCGGCGAGGAGATGTTCACCGTCACATAGCTGGCATACGGGTAGACTTTTTCCAGGCACAGCAGGTAGTCGTCGGCCGCCCGCTCGATGGGCGTGTCGGCATTCTTGCCGATGTTCAGGCCCAGCACGCCGGCGCGGTTCTGGTAGAACTTCGACGCCTGCACGTTGGCGACAAAGGCGTCCACGCCGCCATTGTTAAAGCCCATGCGGTTGATGATGCCCTGCGCCTGCGGCAGGCGGAACATGCGCGGTTGCGGATTGCCCGCCTGCGCGCGCGGCGTGACGGTGCCCACCTCGATGGAGCCGAAGCCCAGGTCGGCCAGCGCGTCGATGTAGGCGCCATCCTTGTCCAGGCCGGCGGCCAGGCCGACCGGGTTGGGGAAGGTGATGCCCATCACCGTGCGCGGGTCCGCCGCCGGCTTGCCGGACAATTTGGTCAGGCCCAGCGCGCTGGCGCGTTTCAGGGCGGGCAGGGTGAAATGGTGGGCCGCTTCGGCATCCATGGAAAACAGCAGCGGGCGGGCGAGGGAGTACAGGAATTTTTCAGACATGGGGGCGCTTTTATGGTGATGCGCAGGCCGCCGGGAAACGCTGGCGGCGCGCTGTGTAATTTGCGGTATTTTACCGTGTTCCGCGCAGCTGCCGGGTGTATAGTTCTTGTTGGTCAAATGCAATATTGATTCAATGCCAATTCGCATTCCGACCGCGGACCCTCCTGTTTTTTCTCTGTTCTCTTTACCTTATAAGCGAGACATCGATTGAAAAAGACACGCATCCTGACCGCCATCGCGGCCGCCAGCGCACTGCTGCTGAGCCACCCGGCCCTGGCCTTGCCGAATACCGCAGACACCCGCATGCTGAGCGAACCGGCCGTCTCCAGCCGCCACATCGCTTTCATCTATGCGGGCGATCTGTGGCTGTCCAACCTGGACGGCGGCGGCGCGCGGCGCCTGACGTCCGACCTGGGCGACAAGTCCAATCCCGTGTTTTCGCCCGATGGCAGCCTGATCGCGTATAGCGCGAACATCGATGGCAATGTGGACGTGTACGTGATCGCGGCGGCGGGCGGCGTGCCGCGCCGCCTGACCTTCCACCCTGGCGTTGATCTGGCGCAAGCGTTCACCCCGGACGGTCAGGCCGTGATGTTCACCTCGCCCCGCGCCGCCTTCAACAACCGCTTCCAGAAGCTGTTTACGGTGCCCGTGGCGGGCGGCGTGGAAACCCAGCTGGAAATCCCCAACGCCTCGCGCGCCACGTATTCGCCCGATGGCAGGCACATCGCCTACAACCCGCTGATGCCCGCCTTCAAGCAGTGGAAGCATTACCGGGGCGGCACCAATTCCTGGCTGTGGCTGTTCTCCTCCGCCGACAAGTCCATCGAGAAGATCCCCCAGCCCACGACGCGCTCGAACGACGTGGACCCCATGTGGCTGGGCGATACCGTGTACTTCCGCTCGGACCGCAACGGCGAGTTCAACCTGTTTGCCTACGACGTGAAGACGAAGGCCGTGCGCCAGCTGACGCAGCACAAGGATTTCCCCGTGCTCAACGCCTCGGCGGCGAACGGCACCATCGTCTACGAGCAGGCCGGCTACCTGCACGCTTTCGACATCGCCAGCGGCCAGGCGCACAAGCTGACCATCGGCGTGGCCAGCGACCTGGGGCAGACGCGCCCGCGCTGGGTGAAGAATGCGAAATACATCCGCGACGCCTCGATCTCGCCATCGGGCGCGCGGGTCGCCTTCGAGTACCGCGGCGAGATCGTCACCATCCCCGCCGACAAGGGCGACGTGCGCAACCTGACGCAGACGCCCGGCGCCAACGAGCGCTCGCCCATCTGGTCGCCCGATGGCCGCTCCGTCGCGTACTTCTCGGACGAATCGGGCGAGTACGAGCTGCATGTGCGCTCCCAGGACGGCAAGGGCGCCGTGCGCAAGTTCAAGCTCAATGGCAGCGGTTTCTATGACAATGCCGTCTGGTCGCCCGACAGCCGGAAGATCGCGTTTGCCGACAATGGCTGGAGCATGTACGTGATCGACGTCGGCACGGGCAAGGTGCAGAAGGTCGCCACCGAACCCATGTATGGCGTGGACAAGAGCATGCGCGCCTCGTGGGCGCCCGATTCGCGCTGGCTGGCCTACACGCTCAATTCGCCCACCTACACGCGCAGTGCCTACATCTACTCCATCGAGCAGAACAAGTCGATGCCCGTCACCGATGGCCTGTCCGACGTGGCCCAGCCCGTGTTCGACAAGAGCGGCAAATACCTGTACTTCTTCGCCTCGACGAATGCGGGCCCCAGCAATAACTGGTTCTCGCAGCAGAACACGGACAACCTGGTGACGCGCACGGTGTGGATGGCGGTGCTGCGGCGCGACCTGCCGTCGCCCCTGATCAAGGAAAGCGACGAGGAAAAGGCCGCCGGCGCAGAGGGTAAGAAAGACACGGCCAAGGCGGAAACGGAAGCGAAGAGCGAGCCGAAGATCGATCCGAAGACGGGCCGCGACGACCCGAAAGTCACGGTGGCCCCCGTGGCGCCCATCCACATCGACTTCGACGGCATCGCCACGCGCATCGTCGACCTGCCGCTGCCGGCCGCGCAGTTCTCCCGGCTGGAGGCGGGCGCCGCCGGGCAGATCTTCCTGCTGCGCGAAAGCGATGGCAAGAAGGCCGTGCAGCGCTTCGACCTAAAGGAACGCAAGGCGGAAACCGTGGTGGCCGACGCGGACGACTTCGACGTGTCCGCCGATGGCAAGAAGCTGCTGTACCGCCACAAGGATAACTGGGCCATGGGCTCCGCCACGGGCAAGCTGCTGGCGCCCGGCGAAGGCAAGATCAAGGTCGATGCCATCGAAGTGAAGGCCGACCCGCGCGCGGAGTGGACGCAGATTTTCAACGAGGTGTGGCGCATCAACCGCGACTATTTCTATGATCCGGGCATGCACGGCGTGGACTGGAAGGCCATGCGCGACAAGTACGCCGTCTTCCTGCCCGAGCTGTCCAGCCGCGCCGACTTGAACCGGCTGATCCAGTGGATGTGCAGCGAGCTGGCCGTGGGCCACCACCGGGGCGGCGGCGGCGATGACTTCATCGACGCGAAGAAGGTGCCGGGCGGCTTGCTGGGCGCCGACTACGAGGTGAGCAACGGCCGTTACCGCTTCAAGAAGGTGTACGGCGGCTTGAACTGGAACCCGGAACTGCGCGCGCCGCTGACGGAGCCGGGCCTGAACGTGCAGGCGGGCGAATACCTGCTGGCCGTCGACAGCCGTCCGCTGGCGCCGCCGACGAACCTGTACAGCGCCTTCGAGAACACGGCCGGCAAGGCTATCGACCTGACCGTGGGGCCGTCGGCCGACGGCAAGGGCGCGCGCACCATCACCGTGGTGCCCGTGCCCAGCGAGGATGCCCTGCGCAACCGCGACTGGATCGAAGGCAATATGCGCAAGGTCAATGCGGCCACGGGCGGCAAGGTGGCTTACGTGTACGTGCCGAATACGGCGGGCCTGGGCCACACCTACTTCAAGCGCTATTTCTTCCCGCAGGCGGACAAGCAGGCCATCATCGTCGACGAGCGCTTCAACGGCGGCGGCAGCGTGGCCGATTACTACATCGAGATCCTGCAGAAGAAGGAAATCGCCTGGTGGACCATGCGCTACGGCGCCGACATGAAGACGCCGTCCGCCTCGATCCAGGGGCCGCGCGCCATGCTGATCGACGAGACGGCCGGCTCGGGCGGCGACCTGCTGCCGTGGATGTTCCGCAAAAACAACATGGGTCCGCTGATCGGCAAGACGACGTGGGGCGGCCTGGTGGGCATCCTCGGCTTCCCCGTGCTGATGGACGGCGGTTTCATCACGGCGCCGAACCTGGCTTTCTGGACGCGCGAAAACGGCTGGGGCGTGGAAAACGAAGGCGTGGCGCCCGATATCGAAGTCGAGCAAACGCCGGCCGATGTCATCGCGGGCCGCGATCCGCAGCTGGAAAAGGCGATCGAAGTGATCCAGGCCGAACTGGCGAAGAATCCGCCCGTGCGGCCGCCGCGTCCGGCGTTCCCGGACAAGAGCAAATAAGCTGAAGGGCAGGGGTCAGACCCTCTCGATTGTTAGCTCCGAGCTTGGCGCTAACGCTCGCGGGGGTCTGACCCCGGCATTACATGCTGGGTTTGATTTACATCACCACCCACTGCCCCTTGATGCGCGCTTCCAGGGGCTTGAAATTGATTTTGTACGCCATCTTCGGGCTTTGCTCGATCCAGTAACCCAGGTAGATGTAGGGCAGGCCCAGTTCCCGTGCCTGGGCGATCTGCCACAGCACGTTGTAGGTGCCGTACGAGGCGCCCGCCACGTCCGGATCGAAGAAGGTGTAGACGGACGACAGGCCGTCGGCCAGCACGTCGATGATGCTGACCATGCGCAGGGTGCCGTCCGGATCGCGGAATTCCACCAGGCGCGTGTTGACGCGGCTTTGCAGCAGGAATTGCGCGTACTGGTCGCGGCTGTCCTGGTCCATGCCGCCGCCCGCGTGGCGCGTGCTCTGGTAGCGCAGATACAGTTCGTAGTGTTCGTCGAGGAAGGACAGGGTGGCCACGCCCGCCTGCAGGTCGGCATGCCGGCTCCAGGCGCGGCGCTGGTTGCGGTTGGGCGCGAAGGACCGCGTCACGACGCGCACGGGAATGCAGGCCTGGCAGCCGTCGCAATACGGGCGGTAGGTAAAAATGCCGCTGCGGCGAAAACCGTTGCGCACCAGTTCGGAATACACGTCGCTGTTGATCAGGTGCGAGGGCGTGGCCACCTGCGAGCGGGCCTGGCGGTCGTCCAGGTAGCTGCACGGGTAGGGCGCCGTCGTGTAGAACTGCAAGGTGGCAAACGGTAGTTCGTTCAGGTGCGTCATGCTGGTCCTGTCTGGTCTGGCCGCGGCAAGGGAAGTCTGCCTGGAGATATCATAACTTTTTTAGGCGCCGGTTGCAGCCTGCCAGTCCGTGATTTGCGCTGCTTCAATGGCGACGCGCAGGTGGGCCAGGAAACGCGCGCGCGAAATGGGCGCCGCGCCCAGCGAGGCCAGGTGTTTTGTTTCCTGCTGACAGTCAATCATGGCCACGCCGCGCGCCTGCAAAAAGCGCACGAGGTGGGCCAGCGCGATCTTCGAGCCATCCGTGACGCGGGCGAACATCGATTCGCCATAGAACATGCGCCCGATCGACACGCCGTAGGCGCCGCCCACCAGTTCCCCGTCCAGCCACAGTTCCGACGAGTGCGCGTAGCCCTGCGCATGCAAGCCCGTGTAGCCGGCGATGATCTCGTCCGAAATCCACGTGCCCGGGCCGTCCTTGCGGGGCGCGGCGCAGGCGCGCATGACGGCTTCGAAGTCGCCGTCGAAGCGCAGCTGCCAGCGGCCGTCCGTGGCGGCGCTGCGCTCGACCCTGCGGATCGCCTTGGCCAGGCTGTCGGACACCTTGAAGCGGTCCGTCATCAGCACCATGCGCGGATCGGTGCTCCACCACAGGATGGGCTGGCCTTCGGAAAACCACGGAAAGATGCCGTGGCGGTAGGCGTCGAGCAGGCGCGCGGGCGACAGGTCGGCACCGGCCGCCAGCAGGCCGGGCGCTTCGCCGGTCAGGGCGCGCGAGACGTCGGGAAACGGGGTGTGGGTGTCGAGCCAGGGGATCATGCGGCGGCGCGGTCAGGCAGTGTGGTCGGCATCGGCATCGGGGCGCGCCATCGGACGCGTGATGTCGCCCGTATGGAAGCCATAGCTGCCGCCTTCGCGGATCTTCACGCGGTCGGCAAAGAACAGTTCCAGGGTGGCGCGGATGGTGGGGAAGGCCAGGTCGTCCCAGGGTATCTGCGCTTCCGTAAACAGCTGCACTTCCAGGCTTTCGATGCCGGGCGCGAAATCGAGGTCGCGCAAACGCGCCAGGTAGAACAGGTGCACCTGGTGCACGCGCTGCACGTTCAGCAGGGAAAACAGGGGGCCCAGCTCGATATTGGCGCCCGCTTCTTCCACCGTTTCGCGCTCGGCCGCGTCGGACGTGGTTTCATCGTTTTCCATGAAGCCGGCCGGCAGGGTCCAGTAGCCGTAGCGGGGCTCGATGGCCCGCTTGCACAGCAGCACCTGCAGCTGGCCATCCTCTTCCCACACGGGGATGGAGCCGACCACCATCTTCGGGTTCTGGTAGTGGATGGCGTCGCAGTTGGCGCACACATAGCGCGGACGGTTGTCGCCTTCCGGAATCGACAGGCTGACAGGATGGGCGCATTCGGAGCAGAATTTCATGGGCAGGCGTAGGGTAAGAATGGTGTCGGGTAAGGCGCTAGTGTAACGCCTACTGTACACCGATTGCATGCGCCGTGGCGTGACGGGCGGACACAATGCCAGCCGGGAATGGGCCGGCGTTTTTAAGGCACTACTTAATTTAATGGTTCTATTGCACTGGAAGTTGAGATAGCTATTGCCTAAGCCACCCGTTTGCCCTTATAATTCTTGTGCGGGGTGGAGCAGTCTGGCAGCTCGTCGGGCTCATAACCCGAAGGTCACAGGTTCAAATCCTGTCCCCGCAACCAATACCTGAAAGCCGCTGACTCTTGCAAAGGAGCAGCGGCTTTCTTCATTTCCACCCGGCAGCAAAAGCCGGGAAACGGGGGATGCATGGAATTGTCAATTCTTGCCCTTTACGGCCCGCAACAATCTGGTATATAATTCTTGTGCGGGGTGGAGCAGTCTGGCAGCTCGTCGGGCTCATAACCCGAAGGTCACAGGTTCAAATCCTGTCCCCGCAACCAATTCGAAGCCGCTGGTTCCTCGCAAGAGGGCCAGCGGTTTTTTCGTGTTACGGCGCGCTTTCCAGCGGCGGCCGGCGCGCATACACGACCAGCCGCAAATGGCGGTCCGCGTCGATGGTCAGCGAAGTGTGCTCGTACGCGATCTCTTCGCCGCCGACGTCCAGCAGGCGCACGCCTTCGCACGGCGCGTGCACGTCGTGGCGGCGCCACCACAGCCTGAATTCGGGCGAGACCTTTTCCAGTTCCTGCACCAGCGCGTGGATGTCCGCCTCCTGCGTGGCGCGCGCATAGTCGCGGCGAAAGCTCGACAGCATCAGCGGCGCCTGTTCTTCCCAGCCGGTGAAGCGCGAGCGCAGCAGGGGATCGGTAAACAATAGCCACAGCAGATTGCGGCGCCCGGACGCATGCGCGCCGAAGCCGAACAGGGCGTCAGCGTGGGCATTGAACGCCAGCACGTCCCAGCGCAGGTTGAGCACATAGGCCGGATGGGCCAGTTCGTGCATCAGGCGGCGCACCAGCGGCGGCACCACGCAAAAGGTCTTGCCCTCCTCGGCGGGAGGGCGCGCGTGGGCCAGCAGGAACAGGTGGCGGCGCTCGGCCGCATCGAGCTTGAGCACTTCGGCCAGCTTGTCGAGAAAGGCGCTGGAGACGCCGATGTCGCGTCCCTGTTCCAGCCAGGTGTACCAGGTCAGCCCCACGCCGGCCAGTGCCGCCACTTCCTCGCGACGCAAGCCCGGGGTCCTGCGTCGCCCGCCGCCGGGCAGGCCCACGTCCGCCGGCGACAGGCGCGCCCGCCGCGCCCGCAGGTAGGCGGCCAGTTCGTCGCGGGTGCGGGCCAAAGTGCGCATGGGCGTGTCCTTCCAGTGAGCCTGTTGCTGCCAGTAATAGCATAAACAGTTAAATTGTAATTGTTTATATTGTATTCCAGAATGCCTGCTTTCTTCCTGAAGGCTTGCCATGTCCGATTCTTCTTCCCGCGCCAGCGCCGGCCCTGCCGCCGCGGCGCTGCCTGCCACCGTCTACCTGATTGCCATGGGCGCGTTCGCGCTGGGCATGGCCTCGTTCGTGACGGCGGGGCTGATGCCGCTGATCGCCGGCGCCTTCGCCGTGCCCGTGGCGGTGGCGGCGCAGCTGGTGACGGCATTTGCCCTGGCGTACGGTCTCGGCTCGCCGCTGGCCGTGGCCTTGCTGCCGGCGCAGGCGCAGCGCCGCGGCCTGCTGCTCTCCCTGGCCGTATTCGTGCTGGCGAACGGGGCCAGCGCACTGGCGCCGAGCTTTGCCAGCTTGCTGGCCTTGCGCGCCATCGCCGGCATCGGCGCGGGCGTGTACCTGGCGCTGGGCATCGCGGCGGCGGCCGGCGTGGCGCCGCCGCCGCAGCGGGGCAAGGCCATCGGCGTGATCATGGGCGGCATGGCCAGCGGCACGGTGCTGGGCGTGCCCTTGAGCCTGCTGCTGGCCGAGCAGCTGGGCTGGGCCGCGGCCCTGTGGCTGGTGGCGGTGCTGGGCGCGCTGGCGCTGGCGGGCCTGCTGTGGCAGTTGCCGGCGCTGCCGGCGGCGCCGCCCATCGCGCTGCGCCGCAAGCTGGCCTTGCTGGCGGACGGACAGGTGCTGGCCATCCTGCTCGTCTCCCTGCTGGCGGCCATCGCCAGCCTGGGCATGTACACCTTCATCGCGCCGCTGCTGGCCTGGTCCGCGCAGGGGGCGCCGATGTCGGCCACGCCCTTCCTGTGGGCCTGGGGCGTGGGCGGCATCGCGGGCAGCGTCCTGGCCGGGCCGCTGGCCGACAGGCTGGCCGCACCCAGGCTGACCGTGTACATTTTGCTGCTGCTGGCGCTGGCCTTGTGCGCGCTGCCGCTGGCGGCCGGCTGGTCGGCCTGGCTGATGCTGCCGCCTATCGTGCTGTGGGGCGGTGCCGGCTGGGCCCTGCAAGTGCCGCAGAACCAGCAGCTGCTGGCCGCGCGCGCGGCGCGGGGCGACGGCAACCTGGCCATCGCCCTGAATGAATCGGCGCTGTACCTGGGTAGCGCCATCGGCGCCGCCAGCGGCGGCCTGCTGCTCCTGCTGGACTGGTCCGCCCGCACGCTGGGCCTGGGCGCGGCGGCGGTGGCCGCCGTGGCGCTCGTGCTGCAGCTGGCGCCGTGGCGCAGGCGGGCCAGGTGAAGCCGGGCGCCTTCCCCTATACTGCAGTTCCCCGTATCGGAGCTCAAGCATGTCACACCCTGCCACGCCGCCGCCGGGCCTGCCCGACATCCTGCGCCCCGGCCTGCAGGTGGTGTTCTGCGGCCTCAATCCCGGCGTGGACGCGGCCGCGGCCGGCCACCATTTCCTCGGCCGCGGCAACCGCTTCTGGCCCGTGCTGCACCTGGCCGGCTTCACGCCGCACCAGGTGGCGCCGCAGGACGACCGCAGCGTGCTGGAATTTGGCCTGGGCCTGACGGCGGCCGTGGCGCGTCCGACGCAGCGGGCGGACCAGGTGGGGGCGGAGGAATTCGCGCAAGGGACGGCGCAGCTGCTGCACAAGCTGGCGCTGGCCCGGCCGCAGTGGATCGCCTTCCTGGGCAAGGCCGCATATGCGGCCATGACGGGCAGGCGCCAGGTGGACTGGGGCCAGCAGCCGGAACGCTTCGGCGGCGCGCGCGTGTGGATACTGCCCAATCCCAGCGGGCTCAACCGCGGCTATTCGAAGGCGCAGCTGGTCGACGCGTACGCGCAGCTGCACCGCGCGCTGGGCTGACGCGCCCGCGCGCGGCGCAACGCATGGGCGGCCCGCTTCAGCGGGGCTGTTCCAGCTGCGCGTACACGGCGTCGGCGATCCGGCCCAGCTCCTTTTTCGGCAGGTTCGCCGACAGGGCATAGCCGAGCGGGCCGTCGATCCAGTAGAACACGCCCAGATCCTTTTCCTGCGCGTAGCGGAACGCCGTTTCCTGCCTGCCGGCCCGCTCTTTCGCCACATACAGGGTCAGGCGCTGGCCTTTGCCATCCTCGTACATGAATTGCGCCACGGGGCCATCGCCGTCGCCGGGCAGCAAGCGCCCGCCGATCAGCTGGTAGCCGAGCGGCGCCAGCACGGGCGGCTGCAGCTTGCTGCCCAGGCGTTTCGACAGCCACTGCACCAGGTGCGCTTCCTGTTCCGCGCCCACCTCCACGGGGTGGCGCACTTCGGGCGTGTAGACGGCGTGGGCGATGGCGGCGCTGCGCGCCAGGGAAACGGCGCTGGCGCTGGCGGCGCCGCCGTCCGCGCCGCGCAGCAGCCAGCCGCCCGCGCCGCCCGCCGCCACCAGCACGAGGGCGGCGGCCGCCTGCATGGCGTGGCGGCGCCAGGGGCCGTTGGCCGCCGGCGGAGCCGCCGCCTGCAGCAGCGGCGGTGGCACGGCGTCGTCCAGCACGGGATCGAACAGGGCGCGCAGCTGCCGGTTCTGTTCGCGCCACGCCGCCACCCGGGTGGCATCGTCCGGATGCGCGCGCAGGTGGGCGTCGACGGCCGCGCGCTGGTCTTCCGGCAGGATGCCGTCGGCCAGGGCGTGCAGTTGCGCTTCGCGGATGGCTTGCGTAGTCATTTCACGACTTTCAGGGTGGGCGCGCCATGGCCGCTGGCGGGGCGGCCATCGAGCAGTGCGCGCAGTTTCTCGCGCCCGCGCGACAGGCGCGACATGACGGTGCCGACGGGGATGCCGAGCGTCGCCGCCACCTGCTCGTATGGCATCTGCTCCAGCGCCACGAGCAGGATCACTTCGCGCTGGCCCAGCGGCAGGCGGGCCAGCGCCGCATCCATCTCGCCGATGGCGATGGCCTGTCCCGGCGCGCGCTCGGGCGCGGGCAGCAGGGCGTCGTCGTCGAGTTCCTGCAGCACGAGGCCGGGACGGCGCAATCGGTCCACGTGCAGGTTATGCATGATGGAAAACAGCCAGGGCCGCATCTCGCCGCCCCGCTGCCATTGATCGAGCTTGCGCCAGGCCCGCTCGACGGTGTCCTGCACCAGGTCGTCCGCGTGCAGGGCGCCCGCCAGCGCGCGCGCATAGCGGCGCAGGCCGGGCAGGCACGCTTGCAGCTGGCGGCTGTCGTCGAGTGCGGTCATGGCGGCGCAGGCTGGTTATGGCTTGACGACGTGCCACACGTTCTTGAAATTGTCGCCGGCCACGTCGCCCGGCTTCTTGTCTTCCTTGTACAGGTACAGGGGCTTGCCCTTGTACGTCAGCTGCATGGCGCCGTTGTCCTCGCGCTGGATGCTGCCGTAGGGCGCGGCAGGCGATGCTTCGGTGGCGATGACGGCGGGCCAGGCCACCAGGCAGCCGCCGCTGCAGGCGCTCTTGCCGCTGCCGGCGACATCCTTGTCGAAGACGTACACGGTCATGCCGCTGGCATTGACGAGCATGCCGTTGGCGGGCATGGCGTCGGCGGCGAAGGCCGGTGGGGCGGACAGCAGGGCGGCAAGAGCGGTAAGGGCAAAAGTGGTGGTAAGGCGCATGGTGGTCTCCTTGAGGTTTGTGGGCTTGCAAGGGATAGACGCCCGCCGCCCGCCGTTTATTCCACTGCCTGCGGAGTATTTTTTTCCGGCGCATGCAGGCTGGCCCACAGGTGGGCGGCCGCCATGGTGCGGTGCGGCGCGTACTGGCGCAGCCACTGTTCCGTGCGCGCCATGTCCGGCTTGGCCTCTTCGCCCAGCAGCTTTTGCAGGGCGGCGCGGATGGCCACGTCGCCGTGCAGCGAGCAGTCGGCGTAGCCATAGCCGCGCAGCAGCGCATAATTGACGGTCCACGGGCCGATGCCCTTCACGGCCAGCAGCGCCTGCGACATGGCCGCCACGTCGCCGGATGCTGGCAGTTCCAGCGACAGCGTGCCTTCGTCGACGAGACGGGCCAGGCGCAGCAGGGTCTCCGCCTTGGCGCGCGAGAATTTGCGGCTCGTCAGATCCTCGATTTCCAGC